>CANBCZ010000006.1 GCA_947367255.1 uncultured Alistipes sp. | reverse complement strand
GTCATATTTATTATGTGAGATGTATAAAAATCGGGGTGAACGGAATGGCATTTGATATTATTTTTGAGAATAGAAATTAATGAAATATTTACAAATTGTTTGTTTATTTCATATTTTCGTATTAAATTTGAAATGTTTTTGATATAAAACTTATGAAAACACTGCGTTGTTCGCATATAATTCACATATTTGCACTTATCCATGCCGCAATTGTTATGATATGCGGCGTGCTCAATGTATCGGATGAGTTTATACTGACCATTGCAACAGTCTCGATGATTGCCATTATCGGCGTGCGCAAAGGTCAGGGATTAGGTGTTATTGCTGCATGTGTTATTGCGGGAAATATCCTCGGTTTTGTCATCGGAACTTATGGTGCAGTGCTCTTATCTAACTTACTACCCTATTGGCTATTACACACAGTTACTTCATTCTTTACTACAGAAATAATCGGCTTTAGTAACCTGCTTATTTTTGACTCAATCGGGGGGGGGAGAAGTAGTCAGTCCAATCAGTGGATGCCGAACTTATTACCAATGATTCTGATGCTTGCCATTCTACTTGCTGTCAGAGTCATCTACTCTAAGATTTTTGGCAATATGCTTTCGGACGAGGTGGTCAATCTCTCGCTCCGATTGTTGTTGAGCAACTCGTTGGCGATTATTACCCTCATCTGTTGCAATGTTATATATCTGATTATCAATCAACGATTTGATTGGCTTTCTACTCCTGTCGGTTATATTGTCGGAATCTTCTCGCAGACAGTTGTCATTGCCTCTGTTACGGCAGTTATTATTGGCTATAATCTCCCTTTTGGTACCGATATTGCATTCAAAAATGCGAGTTTTATACAACTCTTTTCGATTACGATAATTGCGAACCTGCTTATCTACGTTGTTATGTCTCTTGTATCGTATGTATATCAGACGCGCAGTCGAATTGAAAAGGAGCAGGAGAAGCGCCGTTTTGCACAGTATCAGTACAATATCCTCAAGCAGCAGGTAAACCCGCACTTCCTCTTTAACTCGCTCAATATCCTGAACGGACTGATCGAGGAGCAGAAGAGTGAGGAGGCAAGCGAATATGTTCGAAAACTCGCATCCCTCTACCGCTATATGTTGCAGAACGAGAATGAGCATCTGGTGCGACTGCAGGAAGAGTTGGCATTTATCAATCAGTATTTAGACCTGTTGAAGGTGCGTTTTCCTCAGGGTTTTGTGGTTACGCAGAGTATTGATGAGAGTTGTCTGGGGCGATTTGTCGTGCAGTGTAGTCTGCAGGTGCTTATCGAGAACGCCTTCAAGCACAATATCGTGCGTACCGAGCAGCCTTTGCAGATTACTATAGCGACTGAGGGCGAATATATAGTGGTTCGTAATAACCTGCAGCTGAAGAGTTCAAGCGACGACAGTACAAAGGTTGGATTGAAGAATATATCCAAGCAGTACCTTGCCGCTATTGGCAAAGATATTGAGATTATAAAGAGTGACAACCTATTTGAAGTAAAACTTCCACTAATATAACTTAACAACCTATGAATGTTTTAATTATAGAGGACGAACTCGTAGCGCAGCAAGCACTTGTAAGGGCGCTTACCAACAACTTCGATGACATTAATATCTGCGGTGTTTTGGACAGCGTGGACAAGAGTGTGAATTGGTTAGAGAGCGCGGAGAATCTTCCTGATGCGATATTTATGGATGTGGAGTTATCGGACGGCAAATGCTTCGATATATTCGATCGAGTAAAGATAAACTGCCCGGTAATTATCGTGACCGCTTACAATAATTATGCTATTAAAGCATTTGAAATCAATTCGATAGACTATTTACTTAAACCTGTAAGTATAGCAGATCTGACACGAGCTATTGAGCGTTGTCGAACTCGTATGACAAAGAGTATCGGCGCTATTGATACTGTGGCTCTGCGAAATGCAATATCTACCGAGGCGCGTCGTTACAAACAGCGTTATCTGCTGCGTTACAACGATAAGATTGTGATGATCGAGACCTCGAATATAGCCTACTTCTACTCCGAGGAGGGTTGTACATATCTGATGACCCTCGCTGGCGAAAAGTATCTGATGGATATATCGCTTGACACTATCGGCAAGGAGCTTAATCCGGCAAAGTTTTTCCGTATATCACGCAGCTGCATTGTAGCGGATAAGGCTGTCGGAAATGTCGCAAAACGTTTAGGTAACAGAATTAAACTAACACTCAAACCGGCGAGTGACATCGACACCTTTGTCAGTAGAAGTAAAACTGCCGATTTTTTAGCTTGGTTAGAAAACGGCGAGCAGCAGGGTTTGTAAGTAAAGGCGGCATTTGCCGCTTTTTTTGTTTCTATTCAAGGGCGTTTTCGGGCATTTCATACACTTTATACAACCGCTCGCGCGCGAAGATTTTTGTTGTCCGTCTTTTTTATTAAAATTTGCGGTTAGATATTGGAATATTCACTAATCAAATAAAACTATGAGAAAAATCTATCTTTTAATCCTGACGCTTTGCTCGGCAATGCTCTTTACTACAGCATGTTTGGGTGATGACGATATGGTTAATAACAAACCATCTCAGGGACAGCAGACTCCGCAGCCGGAGCCTGAACCGGAGCCGGAGCAGCCGGGTGATAACGATGAGCCTGCTATCGATCCGGAGACCTACGACTTCCCATTTATCTGCACCGATCCGAAGTTCGTAACTGCAGATATGACTCAGGATGTGTTGGTGTATATCA
This sequence comes from uncultured Alistipes sp., assembly GCA_947367255.1. Classification (GTDB taxonomy): domain Bacteria; phylum Bacteroidota; class Bacteroidia; order Bacteroidales; family Rikenellaceae; genus Alistipes. The sequence goes on along the minus strand of CANBCZ010000006.1, from coordinate 102,248 downwards.
ACACTGCGGGTACATCTATGGATGGCTTTACAGGCGATATTTATGCTCACACAGGCGTTCTGACCTCTACAAGTGCTACTACAGCTGACTGGAAGTATGTTAAGGCGGAGTGGACAGATAATATTGCAGACTGCAAGCTGTCAAAGGTTAAGCAGAATGTCTTTAAGCTTGTTATCAAGGGCGGTCCGCGTGCTTACTACGGTGTTCCTGCATCTGAGACAATTACACATCTTGCATTTGTTTTCCGCTCTGCAGATGGTTCTGTAGAGTTGAAGGATAATGGTAACGATATCTTCGTTGCACTTGCCAAGGCGGACCTCGATGTAAGAATCATATCGCCTGCCGATCGCGCAATTCTCGATGTAAACAACAGCTATACCGTATCTGTAACTGCAAAGGAGGCAAACTCTGTTATCCTCTACAAGAACGATCAGGTTGTTGCCACTTCGACCGGTGAGGATATCAACTACACATACAATGTAGCCGTAAGCGAGGATGCTGTATTTAAGGCTGAGGTGTCAAATGGCAAGAAGAGTGTTACCGACGAGGTATCTGTAACCGTTCTCGGTGCTACCGTATCTGAGGCCCGTCCTGCAGGTGTTAAGGATGGTGTGACCGTAAGCGGCAACACTGCAACCTTCGTTCTCTATGCTCCGGGCAAGCAGCAGGTTGTTCTCTTGAGTGACTTTAGCGATTTTGCGCCAAGCAACAAGTATATGATGAAGAGGGATGGCAACTACTTCTGGATTAGTGTTGATGGTCTTACTCCAAACACAGAGATTGCTTACCAGTTCCTTGTAGATAAGACTATCCGTTGTGCAGACCCTTATGGTACAAAGATTCTCGATCCGTGGAATGATAAGTGGATCAATCAGGATGCAATGATCTACCCTAACCTGCGTCAGTATCCATCTGACAAGGCTACAGATGTTCTCTCTGTATTCTCCACTACCCCATCTACCTTCAACTGGACAGTTACCGACTTCCAGCGTCCTAAGCAGAATAGCCTTGCTATCTACGAGCTGCTGTTCCGTGACTTTACCACAGAGCGCTCTGTAAAGGCGGCTATGGCAAAGCTCGACCACATCAAGGCTCTGGGTATCAACGCTATCGAGCTGATGCCTATTCAGGAGTTTGACGGCAATAACAGCTGGGGTTATAACCCTTGCTTCTATTTCGCTGCAGATAAGGCTTACGGTACTGTAGAGGACTATAAGACCTTTATCGACGAGTGTCACAAGCGCGGTATTGCTGTTATCCTCGATATCGTTATCAACCACGCAACAGGTCTTCACCCTTGGATGAAGATGTGGAGCGACTCTGACGGTCAGGCATCAATGAGCAACCCATTCTTCAACAAGGTTGCACGCCATCCATTCAATGTATTCCACGACTTTAACCACGAGTACGCAAAGACCCGTCAGTACTTCAAGGAGATGCTCCAGTACTGGCTCACAGAGTACAATATCGACGGTTACCGTTTCGACCTCTCAAAGGGTCTTACACAGAAGAACTCTGGTAGCAATGTAGGTACTTGGAATGGCTACGATGCTTCTCGTATTGCGATTATCAAGGACTACGCAGACGCTATTCGCGAGGTTGAGTCTGATGCATATATCATCCTCGAGCACCTCTCTGATACTCAGGAGGAGAACGAGCTTGCAGCATACAAGGGCATTATGCTTTGGCGTAAGGCTGTAGAGCCATATTCAGAGACCGTTATGGGTTGGACTGGCAAGAGCAACTTTAGCAGCGCTGCAGCATTTGGCCGCGTTGGTAATATTGAGGACCACGACGAGGAGCGTGTAGCATATAAGGCTATCGCTTACGGTCAGTCATTCGTAAAGAGCGACTGGGGCCGTATTTCAAAGCACCTTCAGGCTGCTTATGCACTCCACTTCCTCTCTCCATATCCAAAGATGATGTGGCAGTTCGGCGAGCTTGGTTACGATGTTACAATCGGCTCTGATGATGGTCAGAAGGTTGAGCCTAAGCCAGTTCGTTGGGAGTATCTGGAGAATGCAGACCGCAAGGCTCTCTATGATGCTGTTAGTAAGTGCATTACCTTCCGTACTACCCACCCAGAGATGTACGGTTTTGAGGGTACAACAACTATCAACACTTGGGCTGTTGGCGATGCTAATATGGCTGCAAAGACTCTCGTTTATAGCAACGCAGGCGGTAGCGTAATCGTTATGGCTAACTTCACTAACGCATCAAGCAACGCTACTTGCAATGTTCCAGTTCAGGGCGAGTGGAAGAACCTCATTACAAACGAGGCTGTAACCCTCAGCTCTGCAACCTACACCACTACCCTCGCTGCAGGCGACTACGTGGTACTTGTTAAGGAGTAAAGTTGCAGGTTATAGAACAATACAGGAGGTTCGAAATTTTGAACCTCCTGTATTGTTTATTATATATCTTCTATATAAAAAGCCACAACACTAAAGCTACGAGTATTAAGATTCCCGTGGCTTTGTATATGCCTGCTGCGATACGTTCATCTTCAACAAATAAATCTGAGATCAAAGTCAATATGACACATAATGCTGCAAAAAAAACTACCATATTTTATACAGTATTTATTACCACACACCTTTTGCCTTCATTATTGAGATATACTCACGTGCATTTACCTTATTGATATGATCACCATCTGCATAATCAACAGGATTACCATTTACATAGAATACACATAGGCTCTTACGAACTCTTCCACCAAAGCCATTAGTAGTCTCGAACTCAATCAAAAGCGCATCATGCTTTTTCTCGAAGTTGATACCCCACTCTTTCAGCATGGACTCTACATTATCATTGTATGATAGAAAAACTGTTGTAGAAGGACTTTTTACTTGGCGTAAAATAAACTTTTGTCCTCTATCCAAAAGCTGTTTAGTGCTATAAGACGAAGTGCTGCTACTATATGAAGAGGAGTTATCTTCTGATATTGAAGAGTCATCGCCTAATAATGATTTGAAATAGAAAAATCCTCCAATTACTAAGGCTACAAGGATAAGTCTCTCCCAAAATTTATAACTACCCATAATTCTCTCTTTTAATAGATCTCTTCAACAATATCGTTAATAATACCCTTGGATCTTCCGAGGTCTATATTGCCGGATTCAGATCTAACACACAACATTGTGTTCTCCTTATCAACCTCCTTAAATACAACCTCAAAATTGATAGGCCAGGAGAGTAAAGTTATACCTTTGGTAAAAGTTAAACTCTCGCCATTCTGTGTGCTTGTTAATTGAAATCCACTCTTCTTTTTGATATAAGAGACGAATTTGTCAAAAGCAACTCTCTTCGAGCGGTTTACTTCAATCTCGAATTGATTGTGAAAACTAAAAAATCCCATAATGTTTGTTTGTGCACACCACAGCCCCAATAGTGCGGTTAGTATAAAAAAAGAAAGTGTGGAGCTGATTTCCGTTTACTAAATAGAGGCTCTGACAAAACCTAGCAAGAATAAACGATGCAATACCCCACACTTGGATAGTATGAGGTGTATGCACAAAGCGTGCATAGCCACATAGCTATACAAGAGATGAGTGCTTGTTCGTTTGCCCTCTTGCTTGGAAAACTGTCAGATTTTCTATTTAGGACTGCGAAAAACACTTTCGTATGTCTGCTATTTGCACAATAGCACAACAAAATTAGGTAAAGTTTTTCAAACGAACAAGTCTGTAAAGGAGGTATTGCAACGAAATGTGATAATTATAATACGTATTTATCTATAAATAACATAATCTGACTATTATGGATAAAAAAAATGCATTTTATTTTGGCATTTGAGAAAAAAGTTCTATCTTTGCACCACCAAAAACGATTTGGTGCGATGAATTCGTAGCTCAGCAGGTAGAGCACAACACTTTTAATGTTGGGGTCCTGGGTTCGAGCCCCAGCGAGTTCACCAGACGGCAATCTTCGGATTGTCGTCTTTTTTTGTTTTGTGGCGCAACTCGTTGCGCGTCATTGAGCCCCAGCGGGTTATGAAAAAGCTGAATAATAGACATATATTTCGCGTTAAGTGTTAAAAAAGTGACCAAAAGCGGGTAGCCGAAGGCTAAAAGAGAAAATTTTATTATCTTTGCACGATAAACAATAAAATTATGGCAAGAAAAAGAGGTCCGATGCCCTTTATTGAGGGATTAGAGATAACTACCCTCGCAGCTGAGGGCAAGGCGATGGGTCACTATGACGGTATGGTTGTATTTGTTCCGATGACCGTTCCTGGTGATGTTGTAGATGTACAGATTAAGGCGAAGAAGCGTCGTTTTATGGAGGGTACAGTAGTAAACTTCGTAAAGCGTTCAGAGCTCCGCTGTGAGCCTGTATGCGAGCACTTTGGCGTATGTGGTGGTTGCAAGTGGCAGAATCTGCCCTATTCAGAGCAGCTCCGTCAGAAGACCTCACAGGTGCGCGATCAGCTTGTGCGCATCGGCAAGCTCGAGATTCCCGAGGTTAAGCCTTGTCTCGGCTCGGCAAAGCAGCTCTACTACCGCAATAAGCTCGAGTTTACCTTTGCAGATCGTCGTTGGCTGACATACGAGGAGATTGCTCAGGGTGGCGATATTGCAGCTGCTCCTGCGCTCGGTTTTCACGTGCCTAATATGTTCGACAAGGTGCTTGATATAAACAAGTGTCACCTGCAGCCTGAACCGTCAAATGCCATTCGTGACTTTATCAAAGCATACTGCATTGAGAATGGCTACTCGTTCCACAATGCGCGTGAGCATCAGGGACTTATGCGTGGTATTATTATTCGCACAGCCTCTACCGGCGAGATTATGCTCTCGGTCATCTTTAACGAGAACGATCAGCCTCGCATCACTACCCTACTTGATGCCGTTAAGGAGCGTTTCCCTGAGATTACCTCACTTATCTACTTTGTAAACGAGAAGTGGAATGACTCTCTTACCGACCAGACCCCTATCTGCTATGCCGGCAAAGACCATATCTTCGAGAGTATGGAAGGTCTGAAGTTCAAGGTGGGACCTAAGTCGTTCTACCAGACCAACTCGGAGCAGGCATACGAACTCTACAAGATTACCCGCGAGGCGGCAGAACTCAAGGAGGGTGATACACTCTACGACCTCTACACAGGTACAGGTACCATTGCCAACTTCTGCGCGCGTCAGTGCAAGAAGGTTGTTGGTATCGAGTATGTCCCAGAGGCTATTGAGGATGCAAAGGTAAATTCCGCTATCAACGGCATTGATAACACTGTATTCTACGCGGGCGATATGAAAAAGGTGCTCGATAACGACTTTATCGCGCGCAATGGTCGTCCGGATGTAATTATCCTTGACCCACCACGCGCAGGTGTAGATGAGCCGGTTATCGATGTTATCCTCAATGCTGCACCACAGCGAATTGTCTATGTGAGCTGCAATCCGGCAACTCAGGCTCGCGATCTTGCCCTTATGAGCGGCATGTATCGCATCGTAAGTGTTCAGCCGGTAGATATGTTCCCACATACTCATCACGTAGAAAATGTCGTTAAATTAGAGAAGAGATAAACACACAACTATAAAAATAGAACTAAAGAGATGAAGATTAAGCACCTACTTCCGGTAGTTGCGCTGCTCATTGCAACTCCGGTTTGGGCAGACAGCAACATCGATAAAGAGAAGGATAGAGCCAAGCGTGAGAAGTTAGGCTCTGCCGAGATGAGCACCAAGCTTGCAAGTAAAAAGGCTCGTCCACTTGCACCCGATGCAGTGACACGCGAGTTCTTGTACAGCGTATCTCCCGAGAACCCTTACAAGGTTATCAACCCTACTATCGTTACGCTGAGCAATGACCTTTCGGACCTGCCGGACTATGGTTCTCGCCATATGTTCCTCTTCTATGTAGATCCGGAGTCATATGTTATGGAGAGTGCCAATCGCGATCTGGAGAAGGAGCTCAAAGCAGATGGCAAGCTCGGCTGGGAGGGTAAGACCTATAGTCCTAATATTCAGGGATATGCCGTTCTTAACCTTGCAGATACAAAGTTGCCGTCAGGTCTTATTCGTGGTGTAGTGAAGATGGTTTTGGGTAAGAATGTGCCGTCGCTTAACTATGCCGATAATGATCACAGTCTTCGCAATGCGTGGAAGCTGCCTGATGTAAACAATAAGTTTGTGCTTATGTTTATCGACAAGGATGGCAATTTAGTCTTCTACCGCGAGAGCCCGATGACCGATGAGGATAAAGAGTTTATGTATAGCACCATTCAGCGTTATCGATAGAGTGTAGTGCCTATACGCCAAGATACAGACCTGTCGCGACAAATTTGTCGGATGGGTCTGTTTGGTATAATAAAAGAGAGATTTTCGGCGTTATTATTGTAACAAAAGCAAACAGATATGAAAAAGTTATTGGTTACACTGCTGGCAGTGGCATTTGTACTGCCCGTTTTTGCACAAGAGAGTGAGAACTACATTCAGGTAAACGGAGTATCGGAGATTGAGGTTGTGCCTAATCAGATATACCTTACCATTACCCTCGACGAGAGTGACAGCAAAGGTCGTCAGGCAATTGATCTGCAGCGTCGAGAGATGGTCAGCACATTGAAAAAGATAGGTATCAATACCGAGAAGGCACTGACAATGGAGGATATGTCGAGCAGCTACTACAAGCGCGGCAATTCGCTCTCAAGGGCAAGATATCAGCTGCTTCTCACCTCATCCGAGCAGGTTGTAAAGGTCTATGATGCACTGGCGGCACTCGGTATTTCGGATATCAATATCACCCGTGTATCACATACCGACATCGAGCAGTTTAAGAGCAAGTGCCGCAAAGAGGCTATGATTAACGCCAAGACCGTTGCCTCCGAGCTTGCCGAGGCTGTAGGACAGACAATAGGTGCCTGCATCTATATTTACGACTCCAATCGCGGAGTTACTCCGACCTACTACAACGACAGGGTTATGATGCGTTCGATGGCAAAGGTCTCTAACGAGGAGAGTGTTGTCGAAGAGGAGCCTATCGAGTTCAAAAAGATTAAACTTAACTACTCTGTAAGCGCGAAATTCCGCATTAACGAGTAGCAGAGAACTTTTTATTGAGTTAAAAGATGGTTATAACACCATCTTTTTTTATTCTCGTTTTTTATCTCGCGCATTTTTTGCTATCTTTGTACTCAAATGTATATAGTATGAATATTGTAAAATTTGTCTTTAACCCTATTCAGGAGAATACATATCTTCTCTGGGATGAGAGTCTGGAGTGTATTATTATAGATGCAGGCAACGCCTCTGCCAAGGAGGATGCTCGCCTTGCAGAGTTTATTGCCGAGTATAATCTCAAACCGGTTATGGCAGTCAATACCCACGGTCATTTCGACCATATTATGGGTGTAAACTACCTCAAGCAGACCTTCGGTGTGCAGTTTGCGCTCTCCTCGAAGGATGAGTATCTGCGTGCAACTGCGCAGCAGAGTTGTGCAATGTTCGGTATTGCGGCAGTTGTAGAGGTGCCCGAGATAGATATAGACCTCGATAGCGTAGAGAGTATCAAGTTTGGTAAGACCGAGCTGCAGGTTATCAAGACTCCGGGGCATACTCCGGGCGGTATTGCACTCTTTGAGCCGCAGAGCAAGCAGCTCTTTACAGGCGATACACTCTTCCGCGAGAGTATCGGCAGAACAGACCTTCCGGGAGGAGAGTATGGTACAATTATCCGCTCTATTCTGAACAATATCATCAATTTGGGCGACGAGGTTACCGTATATCCGGGTCATGGAGAGAAGACAACCATCGGTCACGAGTCACTCTACAATCCGTTTGTCGTAGAGGCTCTGAATGGCGAAGTAAACTACTAAAAACGATTTGTTATGCGTATAGATATTATTACTGTTGTACCCGAGTTGATCGAGTCTCCACTGAACGAGTCTATCCTTAAGCGTGCGCAGGAGGGTGGTTTTGTAGAGATTCATATCCACAACCTGCGTGACTATACAGATGACAAGCGTCGTACTGTCGATGACTACCCTTTCGGTGGCGAGGCAGGTATGGTTATGAAGATTGAGCCGGTCTATCGTTGTATCGAGAAACTCAAGTCCGAGCGCCACTACGACGAGATTATCTTCACCTCGCCGGATGGTATTCAGTACAACCAGCACGAGGCAAACCGTCTTTCGACCCTCGAGAATATCATTATTCTCTGCGGACACTATAAGGGCATCGACTATCGCATACGTGAGCACCTTATCACTCGCGAGATTTCGATTGGTGACTATGTCCTTACCGGTGGCGAGCTTGCTGCGGCAATTATCACAGACTCTGTTGTGCGCCTTCTTCCGGGTGCTATCGGCGACGAGGCTTCGGCACTTACAGACTGCTTTCAGGATGACCTCCTCGCACCGCCTGTATATACCCGTCCGGCAGATTTCAACGGCTGGAAAGTCCCTGAAGTACTTACATCGGGTAACTTTGCCGAGATAGCCAAGTGGCAAGAGGAGCAGGCATACGAGCGCACAAAAGCCCTCCGACCGGACCTTTTGGAGTAGAAAATTGCCAACAGCAAAATTATGAAGTATTACATCATTGCGGGAGAGCCGTCGGGAGATCTGCACGGAAGTAAACTTATGCAAGGCATTGCTGCTGAGGACAGCAATGCTTCGTTCCGTTTTTGTGGCGGTGACCGAATGGTCGAGGTTGGCGGTAAAGAGGGGCTTGTAAAGCACTACAAGCAGATGTCTTTCTTCGGATTTATGCAGGTGCTGCGCAATCTGAAGACCATATTTTCGCAGATTGACGAGTGTAAGCGCTCTATCGAGGAGTTTGCACCCGATGTAATTATACTTATCGACTATCCGTCGTTCAATATGCGCATTGCCAAGTGGGCAAAGAGCAAGGGTATTAAGGTCTACTACTACATCGCACCAAAGGTTTGGGCGTGGAAGGAGTGGCGAGTAAAGAGTATTGTCAAGTATGTAGATAGCCTATACACCATCTTCCCATTTGAGACCGACTATTTCCGCAGTAAGGGTATCGAGCCTACATTCTGCGGCAATCCGCTTGTGGATGATATAGCACAGATGCGCTCAAAACTCGCTTCAAGAGAGGAGTTTATTGCAGCAAACAATCTCGATAACCGCCCTATTGTTGCACTGCTTGCCGGTAGCCGAGTGTCGGAAATCCGTGAGAATTTGCCCAATATGGTGGCTATAGCCGAGCGTTTTGCCGACTATCAATTTGTCGTAACAGCAGTGCCGTGGATTGATAAGACTCTGTATGATAGTTATATTGCAGGGACAAATGTCAAGTACCTCTGCAACCAGACACAGCAGACTCTTGCTCTTGCTGAGGCGGCTATAGTAACCTCCGGTACAGCAACACTCGAAACGGCGCTGATGGGTATTCCGGAGATGGTTTTGTACCATATCCCGAAACTTTATGAGGTTTTGCGACCTTATGTGCTCAAAATTCCGTTCGTGTCGCTCGTAAATATCAATCTCGGGCGTGAGGCTGTCCGTGAGATTGTATGCGATAAGGTCGATATAGATGAGGCAGCTGCAGAGCTTCGCTCTATACTCAAGGGTGGCAGCAAGCGAGAGAAGATGCTTGCGGACTTTGCAGAGCTTAGCGCTCTTATTGGCAGCGAAGGCGCCTCACAACGATTTGCAACAGAGATAGTAAATAGTTTAAGATAATGAAAATAGTAGTAATCAACAACATAGCGGACAATAAAGAGCCATATATCTCGCTCCGCCCCGACAATACAGTTTTGCGTAACAACGACGACTTCTATATGCCACACTTTACTAACGATATGGTCTGTGGCAGTGGTATTGTTGTCCGAATTTCGCGCCTTGCAAAGTGTATTGCACCAAAGTTTGCATCGCGCTGCTACGACTCTGTCACTGCGGGTGTTACATTCATTGCTCGCGATGTAATGCAGAGTGCATTATCTGCCGGCTACCCTACTGACGAGGCTTATAGCTTTGACCGCTCTACAGCTATCGGCACAGAGTGGCTCACTCCTGAGCAGATTGCGTGTAAGGGTACGCTCACAATGTCCGTAGACGATAATGTGCAGAACTACAACGACAGCGATTTGCACTCTACGATTGACAAATATGTCGCCTTCGCCTCGCAGAAACTGACACTCAAAACGGGCGATCTTGTATTTATTGCCAATGATATTGATGTTGAGACAAAACAGGGCGATAGTGTGATTGTGTCGCTTAATGATGTTCAACCGCTTAATTTCCAGATAAAATGAGAAAAATTCTCCTACTGCTTAGCATAATACTCTGTACAATAAGCTGTAAGCCGGGTAAGAATCCTGATCCAGAGGAGATTAAGCCCGCACCAAGTCAGCCTGCATATAAAGTTGGCGATTTATACGAAAGCAACGGCATTAAAGGTTTGATTTTCAAGCTTAATGAGGACAAAGTGTCGGGACTGATTGTTTCGCTCGAGCAGCCACAGACTCAACTGTCTTGGAGTAGCGATTTGGTGGTTACCGGTGCAACATCACGCACTAATGGCGCAGAGAATATGGCAGTAATAGAGTCTATTGCCGATTGGCAGAGCAAATATCCTGCATTTGTCTGGTGTAAATCGTTGGGCGATGGTTGGTATATCCCGTCTGTCAATGAGTTAAAAGAGTTGCTGTTTATCGGTAGTAGCAATACCTTTAAGCAGGCGATAGCTGCAAATAAAGCGGCATTTTTTACATCGGGAAAGTACCTCTCATCTACAGAGATGGATCAGTATTGGATCTATCTTGTAGATTACAACACCTGTATTGAGAGCGGAAATTACAAACAATATACTTATAACGTTAGAGCAATTCGCGCATTTTAATATGTTGTTACATAAAAAGTTAGAGGACTTTAACTTAATTCTTGCTTCAGCTTCTCCGCGACGCCGTCAGCTGCTTGCCGATTGTGGTCTGCAGTTTACCCTTGCAAAGAAGTTTGAGTGCGACGAGCACTACCCTGCCACTATGCCTTGTGGCGAGGTGGCCGAGTATCTGTCACAGCTAAAGAGTAACGCCTATCCAAACCCTCTGCAGTCGAATGATATTCTGCTTACTGCCGATACTGTAGTTATAGCCGACGATAAGATTTTGGGCAAACCCGCAGATAGAGATGAGGCTCTGTCTATGCTCAGAATGTTATCTGCTCGCAAACATACTGTAATTACTGGAGTTACACTTCGCACGGCAGAGAGAGTTCACAGCTTTTCGGTGGCAAGCGATGTGATATTCCGCCATATTACAGACGAGGAGATTGCCTACTATGTAGACACTTACAAACCTTTTGACAAGGCAGGCGCCTACGGTATTCAGGAGTGGATAGGTTATGTTGCAATTGAGGGCATTGAGGGTTCGTTCTTCAATGTTATGGGTCTTCCGGTACAGCGACTCTATGTTGAATTGGGGGCTTTTGTAGATGCAGACTTGCAAAATTGCAAATAATCTACTATTTTTGTCTAATTAGTGTTTAACATTTTTGGTTTATGTCACAATTTGTAGCTACAGAGTATGATCTGCTGTGCGTAGCATCGGCAGAGCGATTTGAGGAGAGTGGGTGGTTACTCGATTATGCAGGATGTTCTACACCCTCGTTAATTCGTGCCATATATGCAAAAAAGCAACTTGAATTAGATAATACCCAACAGGGTCTATATAAATTCCGCGATTGGTTGCCTGTAAAGCGACTGCTCAAGTGTGACGCTGCACCGGTAACATATCGCAGTGAGGCTCTTGCCAAGGAGTTGGGTCTGGAGAACCTCTATATAACATTCAACGGTTACTTCCCCGAGCGTGGTGCCAATATGCAGACCTGCTCGTTTAAGGAGACCGAGGCATATAGTGTCTGCGCACGCATGGATGAGAAGTGCGATAAGATACTCGTTGTAGCTTCGGCGGGAAATACAGCGCGTGCATTTGCAAAGGTCTGCTCGGATAACAATATTCCGTTGCTGCTCGCTGTTCCGGAGGATAATCTGAATGCGCTTTGGTTTACCGAACCGCTCAACGATTGTGTAAAACTTATCAGCTGCCGTAAAGGTGGTGACTATTTTGACGCTATACACCTCAGCAATTTGGCGCTCAAGTCGCCGATGTTCTATGCCGAGGGTGGTGCAAAGAATATTGCTCGTCGCGATGGTATGGGTACAACCGTACTCTCGGCAGTAACAACCATAGGTCGCATACCTGACTACTATTTTCAGGCTGTAGGCAGTGGTACGGGTGCTATTGCTGCTTGGGAGGCAAATATGCGTCTGATTGAGGATGGCAGATTTGGTAACAATGTTATGAGGTTGATGGTGTCGCAGAATGTACCTTTCTTACCGATGTATGAGGCTTGGAAGGCAGACTCGCGCGCACTGCTCCCTTATGATAACGATCAGGCTCGTAAAGATGCCGAGATTATCGATGCCAAAGTTCTGTCAAACCGCAAACCTCCATATTCGCTTGCCGGTGGATTGTACGACGCACTGAAGGCTACAAATGGTGATGTTCTGAAGGTGGACAATGCCGCTGCGGCAGAGGCTGCAGAGCTCTTCCTTGCAACCGAAGGTGTTGATATTCACCCTGCTGCATCAGTGGCACTTGCATCGCTTATTGCAGAGGTTAAGAGTGGTAATATCGATCCGAAGGCGACAATTATGCTCAACATTACAGGTGGTGGTGAGAAGCGTGCAACAGATGGTAAGCAGTTGTGGTACCTCAAGCCAAGTCTTGTATTTGACCTTAATGTAGACGAGGCTGAGGTTATTAATAAAGTAGAGAAACTATTTCAATAATTTAGAAAGTATACAATGTATCCAATAAAACTCAAACCGATACTAAAGCAACATATATGGGGCGGCGATGCTCTTCTTGATATCAAGAAGGGACAGTGTCTGCGTGTAGATAAGAGTAAAACCTATGGTGAGAGTTGGGATGTATCGGGTATTGAGGGTAATATTTCGGTTATCTCAAACGGTTTTTTGAAGGGTAATAACCTTCAGGAGGCTACAGAGGTCTATATGGGCGAACTTGTCGGCGAGAGTGTTTTTGAGCGTTACGGATTGGAGTTCCCACTGCTGCTCAAGACTCTCTATTGCAAGGATAAGACATCTGTGCAGGTGCATCCTGACGATGAACTTGCAGCAGAGCGCCATCAGAGTTGTGGCAAGACCGAGATGTGGTATATTATTGATGCAGAGCCGGATGCGCTGCTCTATATCGGCTTTAAGAATCCGAATATAACACGCGAGGAGTATATCGACGCTGTAGCAAAAGGTACAGTTGCGGATATTATTGAGCCGGTAAAGGTAAATGCCGGCGATGCATTCCTTATCCCGTCAGGTACTGTACACTCTATCTCGGGTGGTGTAACGCTTGTAGAGATTCAGCAGCCGGTAGATCTTACATATCGCATCTTTGACTGGAACAGAGTGGATAGCAATGGTAAATCGCGCGAACTGCATACCGCCTTTGCTGTCGATGCCATCGACTTCTCGTCAAATGTAAATGCTTGTCGCAGAGACTATAAAGCCGTAGTTAATAGCGCAATAGAGGTTGCAAGTTGCGACTACTTCACCTGCAATATTCTCAAGGTAGAGGGCTCCACAGAGCGCAATCTCTCCTCTCTTGACTCCTTTGTACTCTACTACTGCACCGACGGCTCGGTAGAGATTACAACAGACGACGGCGCTGAAACTCTCAGTAAGGGCGAGGTACTGCTTATCCCCGCCGAGGCAAACGAGATAACCTTGATAGGTAGCGCTACCCTACTTGAGTATTATGTAGATTAAATAAAAGGATTGCAATCGCAATCCTTTTTTGTTTAGTAGAAATACCTCTCAACGAGCGGCAGCAGCAGTGCTGTTCCGAAGCCTGTGAGTGCCATGGCAAGACCGGACATTGCCCCTTCGACTGCACCAAGTTCTATGGCGCGCGCTGTACCTATGCCGTGCGAGGCTGCTCCGAGGGCAAATCCGCGAGCCATAGGATCGGTAACTCTACAGAGTGACAACAACTTCACGCCACAAAGGCTGCCGAGAACACCCGTACAGAATACTACCACCGATGTTACGGCTACAACACCTCCACAAGGCTCACTGATTGCTATAGCAATAGGAACTGTTACAGATTTTGGAGCTATAGAGGTGATTATATCGCGCTCTAAACCAAAAGCTACCGCAATACCTACTACAGTTGCAATGCCGACAATACATCCGGCGATCGTTGCCAAAAGGATAGGCATTGCAGCACTACGCAGATGCGCCACCTGCTCATACATCAGATATCCGAGTGCCACGACAGACATACCGAGTGCAAAGTCGAGCACCTCTACAGCCTGCTTGTAGTGCGAATATTCGATGCCGGTCAATTTGAGGAAGATAATAATCACTACAGCCGTCAGCAGTACGGGATGAAACAGCATAAGTCTCAAACGGCGGAATATTGCGCCACTGAGCAGGAACAGACCTATAGTGAGTGCCAACAGAAATATGTCGGATTGAATAATTGCCATCATCTCTGTGCCCTCCTATTTACAAGTTGAAATACCCAACCTACAACAGCAATAACTGCAAAGGTACTTACGAGAGTGGCAACACTAATTGCTACAATATTATCCATTATCACCTCGTATGAGTCGATAAGACCGACACCGAACGGAATAAAGAATAGCGCCATTGTTCCAAGCAGAAATTTCGCGGCAGGTCGTACCGTCTCACCCTTTACTACACCTGCACAAAGAAGTGCAAAGAGTAGCAGCATACCGATAATATTGCCCGAGACATAGCCACCGATAAGCATCGAGAGACCATTTCCGACAAGCCAGCAACTAAGTATTACAAATATTCCTTTCATTATCTGACAGGTATAAGCACAAACTTGAATGTGTGTTTAGAGTATGGGATACGATACTTCTCCAGTGCGATTGCACCCCAGCTGTTCTCGCAGATAAGTCCAGACTGAGCCATATCTATATTTACATATGTATTGCCGTCACTCTCAAGTAGTTGCGGATATTTGCGATAGTTATCCGAAAGGACATCTATCTGCTCCATCGGATATGGAATAGCAGTCGCCGAGAAGAAAATATCGGACTGCACCTTAAATCCTGTTCCGTTTGCATCTGTAATTGTCCAATATCTCAAATCGCAGTGTGCACCACTCTCCTGTGGACGCGAATAGGTCATACAGAACTGCTCTGCCACCATCTGCGAGTAAATGCCGATAGCTGCACTACTCTTACGGTCTACATAACTCTCGTGGCTGCCTGCGCCATAGAACTCGATACGATCAAAACTCTCCGGCATCGCAAATGCAACACCATAGCGTAGCATTCCCTTTATATCTATCTTATGCTTTCCCGGTATCATACTCTGCTTGACCACTACACGACCGGCTGCATCGATAGTATAGTGCATTGTTACCATCATACCAAACTCGCCGTAGCTATAGACAACCTTCGCCTTGACAACGTCTCCCTGCTGCTCCATTAAGAACAACTCCATGTACCTCTGAGGATTGCGGAGACTCTTCCAAGAGTGGTAGTAAGCACTATTTGAGGCACGCTTACTCACACCATAATCATTCTCGGTCATTGCGCGATAAAAGAGTGGCTCAATCGGTTTGGTTATAAGTTCTTTACCTGCCAAAATATAACTCTTCAGAGCTCCATTTCCGGCAAATCGAATCTCAAAATCTGCACCCTTTACGGTTCTTGTGTCGTTGTCAATGGTCAGATATCCGGCAGTCGGCATCAGCGCCTTATCAAACTCATTCTCAGCCTGATATGGGCGAATAACTATCTGATTGAATGCCACGCAGTGACCCTTCTCAAGCAGAGGCTCATCCTGTTTGAGTGTGTAGCGAACAGTAAGGATAATCTCGCCCTTCAACTTCGCAATATCTCTATCATTGTAGCCTAATTGGATATTTTGGCGCATCTGTGCAGGGATGTTCAGCTCCCCTACCACTCCCGACAGCTTCTCCACGCCATCGGCAGTAATAGTCCACTCCAATTGGTAGTTGCTCAGATTGCGGAACATATACTCGTTGTAGACCTCCACAAAACCCATTGACGCATCAATATCTGTGGTCCAGATATTCTGATACTGGTGCCACACCTCGCGTGCGCTTGGATGAGGCTTACGCGATGCAGATATAAAACCATTGTTACAGAATGTCTCGTCACTCGGATCTACATCATTATAACAACCTCCGTAACGATAGAATGTGACGCCGGTATTCGGATCTCTCCACGCAAGTGCCTGATCTACAAAGTCCCAGATAAATCCGCCCTGATAGTTCGGATACTTGCGAATAAGGTCCCAATACTCCTTCAAGCTACCTACCGAGTTACCCATTGCGTGTGCATATTCACACTGGATAAGAGGTCGTTTAGGATCGTTTGTAACATACTTTTCGCAAGAGTCGTATGATGCATACATCGGACACTCTATATCGGAGTTGTAGTTCTTGTCCTTCACTCCATATTTCATATTGCTCGCCTGCTCGTACTGCACAGGGCGGCTCTTGTCATACCCCTTAATCCAGTTATAGCAATTGTGGAAGTTAGCACCGTTACCTGCCTCATTACCAAGACTCCAGACAATTACTGAAGGGTGGTTGTAATCACGCAAAACCAGTCTCTGATTGCGAATAAGATGTGCATCTTTGTAGTCCTCGCGGTGTGCAAGGCTCTTATCCCCATAACCCATACCGTGCGACTCTATATTTGCCTCATCAACAACATAGATACCATACTTATCGCACAGGTCATACCAGAGCGGATTGTTCGGATAGTGGCAGGTGCGCACCGCGTTAAGGTTGTGCTGCTTCATTATCTGAATATCGCGCACCATATCCTCATATTTTGCGTCATATCCGCGCTCGGGGTTCATCTCGTGGCGATTAGCACCCTTAACGAGTATCGCCTTGCCATTCACTAAAAGCTGTGCATTATTGATCTCTACACTGCGGAAACCGACATTAAATGCCGCCGCTTCAGTTGGCGTAGAGAGTGTAAGTGTATAGAGATAAGGTATCTCGGCACTCCACGAGTGAACATTATCGACCCTCTTTATAAGTGTCGCAACTCCATTTTTCGGCATTAGTGGCTGCTCAAAGAGTACTTTCCCAGCCGCATCGGTTAGTCGTGCAGTAACACTCTTTACGTTCGGTGTAACATCTACTTTAAGGTCAAGCACACCATCTATATAGTCATTCTCGAGGGATGCTGTAAACTTTACATCTTTGATATGTGCCTTGTCGCGAGAGTAGATGTAGCAGTCGCGTGCAATACCCGACAGACGCCAAAAGTCCTGATCCTCAAGGTATGTGCCGTCGCACCAACGATGAATCTCCATTGCAAAGAGGTTTTTATCGCCCGCCTTGACATACTTGGTGATATCAAACTCCGCCTCGAGCTTGCTATCCTCGCTGTAACCGACCCTTTTGCCGTTTACCCACAGCGTAAGGTTGGATGTTGCAGAGCCAATATGGATAAAAATCTGCTTGCCACGCCACTCTGACGGTACATCTATATAGTTACGATAGAGTCCGATGTGGTTCTTGAATGCAGGTACAAACGGAGGACAATCCTCAAACTGATTGTCCCACGCATAACCAATGTTCAGATATACGGGATCGCCATATCCATTCAACTCCCATAGCCCCGGAACGGGCATCTTTCCCCACTTTGAATCGTCATATTTTGTCGAGAAGAACTCCGCAGGACGAGGATCTGTCGCGTGGTTGAACCAAGCAAAATTCCACTCCCCCTCGATACTCTTATAATTTGAAGAACTTCTATAATTACTGCCCGCAATAGCTTGTTCTATAGATGGATAGACAATAAAACTTGAACGCATCGGCTCGCGATTTTGCTCAAAAATTCTTGGAGACTCATACGGTTGTACAAGTTCGTTCGCACTCACTGACAGAGTCATCAACACTGCGGCCAAAAATAAAACTCGTTTCATAGATTTAGGTATTTTTCACAAAGTTAGCAAAATAATTGATTGTATAAAATTTTGCAGGGTGAAAAAGTTTGATTATCTTTGCACCCGCTTACGAGCACTTGTCTGAGCTGTGGTGTAATGGTAACACAGCAGATTTTGGTTCTGTCGTTCTGGGTTCGAGTCCCGGCAGCTCAACACACAAAGGCACCTTTTTCGGGTGCCTTTGTTGTTTTTTTTGTTTGTAGGTGGCGATGACTGCGTCGTAAATAAAAACAAAGAGTAATGTTCAGAGCAAGCTCAACATCCTCTTTGTTTCTATTTTTAATATGCCTTGCATATTATCGCCACCTTTACCAAATAATCTGCCGTTTTTTTTGCGGGTTACCTCCTCGGTTATTCACGCACCAAGCAGAGCTTGACTGCGCTACCTCGTCGGTGACGACGCGCGCTGCGCGACGTTCGAGTCCCGGCAGCTCAACACACAAAGGCACCTTTTCGGGTGCCTTTGTTGTTTTTTTGTTTGTAGGTGGCGATGACTGCGTCATAAATAAAAACAAAGAGTAATGTTCAGAGCAAGCTCAACATCCTCTTTGTTTCTATTTTTAATATGCTTTGCATATTATCGCCACCTTTACCAAATAATCTGCCGTTTTTTTTGCGGGTTACCTCGGTTGTGGTTTTATTTCAGCTTTGCCAAGAAGCGCTCTCTATCGACAATAAAGCGGGTGTGAGTACCTTCGCCGATGGTTTTGTCGCCTTCGTGAGCGGTAATGGCAAAGGTGAGACTGCGACCGTCTACAGCTGTCAGAACTGCTGTGGCAGTGATTGTTGCGCCGAGGGCTGATGCTTTGATGTGCGATGTCGAAATCTGTGTACCGACAGTTGTCTGACCCGCTTCAAGGTGCGGTGCAACGGCATTCATTGCTGCATTTTCCATCAGGGCAACCATTGCAGGTGTTGCGAAAACCTCCATATCGCCCGAGCCGAGAGCCAGTGCCGTATTATTCTGATTTACAGTTGTTGTTGCTGTGTAAGATAGTCCGATATTCATAGTTATTGTGTTTTATTTTCTGCAAAAATAATACTTTGTTCAGTAATTCGTTATATTTGCAGAAGAATTATGGCAAAAAAACTCTACATACTGCTGCTTTTAGCGACAATTTCTGCCACTGCACTCTGTCAGCACAGGCGGGAGCGTCCGTTTTGGCGTCAAGAGTGGGCAGTTGAAGATGGAGACTCTATCGCCGTAATTCACATCTCTCCCGTAAGGAAATATGCTCGCAAGCCGGATATGCGTCGCTATGCCCGTCTTGTAAGGGCTGTAAAGAGGGTCTACCCCATTGCAGAGGAGGCTAAAGTATTGATGGCGACGATGGAGGATGAGTTGCTTGCTCTGCCGAACAAAAAGCAGCAGAAACTCTACATTAAAGGTATCGAGAAGCGTCTGATTCGCGAGTACACACCTGTACTTAAAAAGATGACTATATACGACGGTCGTGTACTGCTCAAACTCATTGACCGCCAGACAGATGACACCGCATTTGATATTATCAAAGAGTTTCGTGGCGGCTTTGAGGCTGGTCTGTGGCAGGCACTTGCCAAGATGTTCGGAAACAACCTCAAAACCGACTACGACCCCGATAAAGATGATATTCTGCTCGAGCAGATAGTTCTCCTCTACGAGAAGGGGCTACTGTAGCACCACCACAGCAAGACCATTTGGGACAAATCGCTCGCCCGCCCTATCCGACGGACGATTAATCGGTGCGAACTTGCCATTGCCTGATGACAGACAGAATGACGAACTGCCACCGCCATCAAGATTTATCGCATCATAAGCACCTAACGTCTTGAAGATATGTATCATATCTGCATACGACAAGCCATTTGAATACTCTTTGCGACGACCATCGCCAACAAGAAGAAAGACACGTTTTCCGTTTTTGGTCACGCCAATAGCGGTACGAGGTTCGAGATGTCGATCCTCGCTCTGTGCCACACCATCATTGAGCAACATCTGACGACCACTCACAGCCTCAGCAATCAAGCTCTTATCTACAGCAGAATACTCCTCTGCTGTCATACAATGTGCCGAGCCGTCTTTGAATACGAGAAAGAGGTTTTCTCCACCGTCAAGCTCCCCTTTCAGACACTCTCCGCCACGATACATTGCACCGCGAACCATATTACTTTTCTTAATGTGATAGAAGTCTGAATTAACACCTCCCAAAACACTAATATTCTGTCTATTGGACTGCATAGCCTCAAGTTGTTTCGAGATAGGTGCAATAGCTGTTTTCTCTTCAACGGTTGCTTTAATTGAGCTATTACTATCCATTGCAGCTGTAGCAAGTATGGTTACCTTATCCGAGAGAGTGACATCCATAATAAAAAGTCGGGTCGGAAGGCTCTCTCCATCCTTGGTTACGGTATAGTTTGCCTCGATAATATCTACCCCGTTGGCAATAGTTTTGCGGGAGGTAACTGTCGCCTGCTGAGTGGTCGAGCAGGAGATAAAAAATGCGGTAAGTATCAGTAATATCTGTTTCATACTACAAATATAGAAAAAAATTACTATCTTCGCGCCGGTATATTGACAATAAGTAAATAACAGATAAAATATGTTTGAAAATTTAACCGAGAAACTTGAACGCTCGTTCAAAATCCTCAAAGGTGAGGGTCGCATCACCGAGATTAATGTTGCCGAGACTCTCAAAGAGATTCGTCGTGCGCTGATTGACGCCGATGTAAACTACAAAGTAGCAAAGAGCTTTACCGACGATGTAAAGGCTAAGGCTTTGGGTCAGAATGTACTTACCGCAGTAAAGCCTGGTCAGATGATGACCAAGATTGTACGCGATGAGCTGGCTGCTCTGATGGGTGGTACTGCTACCGACATCAAGCTGGAGGGGACCCCTGCCGTAGTACTTATTGCCGGTCTTCAGGGTTCCGGTAAGACCACCTTCTCATGTAAGCTTGCATCGTTTATCAAGAGTAAGAAGGGTCGTCAGGTGCTGCTCGTGGCAGGTGACGTATATCGTCCTGCAGCGATCGATCAGCTCAAAATTTTGGGTCAGCAGATTGGCGTAGAGGTCTATACCGAGGAGGGCAACCAAAATCCCGTTCAGATTGCACAGAACGCTATCACTTATGCACGTCAGAAGGGCTACAATACAGTAATTGTCGATACTGCTGGTCGTCTGGCTGTCGATGAGGCGATGATGGAGGAGATTACAGCTATCAAGGCTGCCGTAAATCCGTCAGAGACCCTCTTCGTAGTGGACTCTATGACCGGTCAGGATGCTGTCAATACCGCTCGAGAGTTCAATAATCGCCTCGACTTTGACGGTGTAGTACTGACAAAGCTCGATGGTGACACCCGTGGTGGTGCCGCAATCTCTATCCGCTCGGTTGTAAATAAGCCGCTCAAGTTTATCTCAAGCGGTGAGAAGATGGATACTCTGCAGGTATTCCACCCTGAGCGTATGGCAGACCGTATTCTCGGTATGGGTGATGTCGTATCTCTCGTAGAGCGCGCACAGGAACAGTATGATGAGAAAGAGGCTCGTGAGCTGAAGAAGAAGTTGGTTAAGAACCAGTTTAACTTTAACGACTTCCTCAATCAGATTAACCAGATCAAGAAGATGGGTAACCTGAAGGATCTCGCCTCTATGATTCCGGGTATGAGCAAGCTGCTCAACGGAGTGGAGTTTGGTGACGATGTATTCAAGCAGACCGAGGCTATTATTGGTTCTATGACCCCTGAGGAGCGCGAGCGTCCGGAGATTATCAATGCACGCCGTCGTGAGCGTATTGCAAAGGGTTCGGGAACTACTATGGCAGATGTAAACCGCCTTCTCAAGCAGTTTGAGGATATGCGTAAGATGATGAAGATGGCAGCCGGCGGCAAGATGCGTATGCCACAGATGCCTCGCGGTTTTAGACGCTAAAAACAAAAATTATGGCACACAAGAGTGGTTTTGTAAATATTATTGGCAACCCTAATGTGGGTAAATCTACCCTGATGAACGCCCTTGTCGGTGAGCGTCTGTCAATTATTACCTCTAAGGCACAGACTACCCGTCACCGTATTATGGGTATTGTCAATGGCGACGATTTCCAGATTGTATATTCGGATACTCCGGGTATTCTCAAGCCAAACTACAAGCTTCAGGAGTCAATGATGAAGTTTGTGCGTGGTGCCGTATCGGATGCCGATGTTATCCTCTATGTGACCGATACTGTCGAGCAACCGAGTGACCGCAATACGGATATTCTTGAGAAGATTGCCATCAGCGGTATTCCTGTACTGCTTATTATCAACAAAATAGATCTTACAACTCAAGAGAAACTTGAGGAGCTTGTAGCATTCTGGCAGCAGCGTCTACCTATGGCGACTATTATTCCGGCATCTGCAAAGGAGAGCTTTAATATCGGCGCAATATTTGACCATATTCTCTCGTTACTACCGGAGGGAGAGCCATTCTATCCAAAGGATACTCTGACAGACAAGACCCTGAGATTCTTTGCTTCAGAGATTGTTCGCGAGAAGATTCTCAAGAACTACGATAAGGAGATTCCTTATTGCTGCGAGATAGAGATTGACTCCTACAAGGAGGAGGCTGCCATTGATCGTATCAGCGCAACTATCTATGTTGCACGCGACTCTCAGAAGGGTATTGTTATCGGTCATAAGGGCGAGAAACTCAAGAAGGTCGGACAGCAGGCTCGCGAGGATTTGGAGAAGTTCCTCGACAAAAAGGTATTTTTACAGCTATTTGTGAAGGTCAATGACGATTGGCGTAACTCTGACCGCCAGCTGCGTCGTTTTGGCTATGAACTTGAGTAGATGAGGTGTAAGTTACAGATATTCATTACTTTAATTGCTATCTTTGTCGGCACAGGCAGTGTATCGGCACAGTACAATCGTGAGTACTTCTTCTGGGTCGGCAGACAGCAGATGATGGAGAACGAGTTTACTGAGGCTATCCGTACACTCAATGTGCTTTTGCGCTTTGATGACGATGCCTACGAGGGTTACTTCCTTCGTGGTATTGCCAAGTATAACCTTGATGATCTGATCGGCGCAGAGGCAGACTTCTCGATAGCTATTGATAAGAATCCTGTATTTACAACCGCCTTTACATATCGTGCCATTACTCGCTCAAGATTAGGTAATTACGACGATGCACTTAAAGATTTCCGCGAGGCAATAGAGTTGCGACCTGACCTACCAAATCCATACTTTAGTCGTGGAGTTACCCGTCTGCTCAACCAGCAGTTCAAAGAGGCGATTGAGGACTTTGATAACTTTATTCGTTATGAGAAGAAGGTTGCCGATGCCTACATAAATCGCGGTGTCTGCTACCTCTACCTCAAAGATACGGTGCGTGCTTACGACAATTTCAACCTCGCAGTGCGCACAAATCGTGAAAATCCAATCTCTTACAATCGTCGTGGAGCGCTCTTCTTCGACCAGAAGAGATACGAGGAGGCTGAGGCGGACTTTAATCGTGCTATTGCGTGCGATTCGACCATTCCGCTCTCATATTTCAACAGAGCCTTGGTCTATAACGAGACCTCACGACCTATGCAGTCACTTGCCGATTTGGATAAGGTTATTCAGCTCGACTCTACAAGTTCTATCACATACTTTAACAGAGCGATAATTCGCAGTAGCATAGGCGATTATAACCGCGCACTTGAAGATTATAATAAGGTGGCGCAGTACTCCCCTAACAACGTGTTGCTCTACTACAACCGAGCCATTCTGCGCACACAACTTGGAGAGATTAAGAGAGCTGTCGAAGATTACACTCGTGCAATTGAGCTCTACCCTGACTTTGCAAATGCCTACTTGGGTCGCAGCCACTTGCGACAACTTTTAAGAGATCCTGCAGGTGCAAAACGTGACCGTCAGACAGCCGAGCGCAAAATTGCCGAATATCGTTCCCGTCTGAGCGACAGCACATACTCTATTTATGGTGATACAACGCAGAAATTCAACCGTCTGCTCGCCTTTGAAAGCAAGATTGCCGGAGCATCATTTGAGCGTATAAAGAGCCGAAACAACAATCAGAACGACAATATGACACTATTGCCGCTCTTCCGCTTTACTATGCGCAAGCGCGACTCTATTGACCTCGAGCAATCAACAAAACGCTTCCACTCACAGCGTGCTGAGGACTTTATTGCAACCTTGGAGAATAAGTTGATAGGTATTTCAAGTCTGGAGACCAACATCTCACCGGATTCGTTGGTTATTATCAACCATAACGCTCGTGAGGCTGCGAAGGTTGCCGTTGGCGATAATGCTTGGCAGCGACTCTTTGAGCTTGCAATCAGCGAGTCACTCATAAAGCAGTATACAAATGCAGTGAATACCTATTCGCAGGCTATTGCGCTCAATCCGTCAAATCCGTTCATATACCTGAACCGTGCTGCAACTGCCGCTGAGATGATTGACTTTATCTCGTCGATTGATAACGGATATCAGCGACTCTCTATCGAGAGCGATCCTGCCCGTCGTCTGCAGAATGCCGGCACAAGGACTTACGACTATAGCGAGGCTATTTCAGACCTTAACAAGGCTATAAAGCTCCATCCGGGCTTCGCATACGCCTACTACAACCGTGCAAACCTCTATGCCCTGTCGGGAATGTTACCGGAGGCTGCGGATGACTATACAAAGGCTATCGAGCTCAACCCATCCTTTGCCGAGGCGTACTACAATCGTGGACTGCTGCAGATATATATGAAGGATACGCGCAAGGGTTGCCTCGATATCTCGAAGGCGGGCGAGCTGGGTATTAAAGAGGCATATAAGGTGCTGAAGATGTACTCTGAATAGAAACTTAACTAAATATAAAACATTATGACTCAAACAATTAAAAAGAATCTCAACGACTACGCTTGGGCTCGCTGGACAGCAATGGTTCTCATTGCACTGATGATGCTCTTTGCACATATGTTCGTTGATGTAATCTCTCCTATCAAGGAGCTGATTCAGGTTCAGCGCGGCTGGACATCGGATATTTTCGGAACTTATGCAGGTTCTGAGTATCTTCTCAACGTATGGGGATTTCTGATTGTTGCAGGTATTATTCTCGACAAGATGGGTCTTCGCTTTACCGGTGAGCTCTCGGCATCTATTATGATTGTCGGTGCAGCTATCAAGTTCTACGCAGTCAGCAATGCCTTTATCGGTTCCGGTCTTGAGACTTGGCTCAACTCTTGGTGGACCGCTATGCCTGCATCAGCAAAGCTTGCTTCATTTGGCTTTATGATCTTCGGTTGTGGTGCTGAGATGGCAGGTATTACCGCTTCAAAGGCTATGGCTAAGTGGTTTGAGGGTAAGGAGATGGCACTTGCAATGGGTCTTGAGATGGCACTGACTCGTGTTAGTGTCTTTGTAATCTTTACTATCTCTCCACGTCTTGCAGGTATCGGTGGCGCAAATCCGTCTGTTGTTCGTCCTGTAGCATTCTGTGCAGCACTGCTCGTTATCGGTCTGCTCTGCTACTCTATCTTCTGCGTGATGGATAAGAAACTCGACAATCAGACCGGCAAGGGCACAACTGCAGATCCTGAGGAGGAGTTCAAGTTCTCTGACATCGGTAAGATCTTCAGCAGCAAGCTCTTCTGGATCGTTGCTATGCTCTGCGTGCTCTACTATTCAGCTATCTTCCCATTCCAGAAGTTCGCTGCAAATATGCTCCAGAGCAACCTCGGTCTTACCGCTACTATGGCTTCAGATATCTTCCGTTGGTTCCCTATCGGTGCTGCTTGTGTCACTCCATTCCTCGGTTGGTACCTCGACCGCAGAGGTAAGGGTGCGACAATGCTTATCCTCGGTGCACTGCTGATGATTGTCTGCCACCTTATCTTCGCACTCGTACTGCCGGCTGTACCAAGCAAGGTTATCGCATATTCGGCTATCGTTCTGCTCGGTGTATCGTTCTCACTCGTTCCTGCAGCTCTCTGGCCATCTGTTCCAAAGATTATGGACAAGCGATTCCTTGGTAGCGCATACTCTCTTATCTTCTGGGTGCAGAACTTCGGTCTGAGCTTTACCCCAATGCTTATCGGTTGGGCACTCGAGAAGACTAACCCCGGCGTTGCAGAGCAGATTGCAGCAGGCGTTGAGGGCGTAAGCTATAACTATACCGTTCCAATGCTCCTCTTCGCAGGCTTGGGCGTTCTGGCACTCCTCTTCGCTCTCTACCTCAAGGCAGACGACCGCAAGAGCGGCTACGGTCTCGAGTTGCCAAATATCAAGTAATTTAGCTATTGGCAGTTAGCCGTCAGCTATTGGCTTCGGGTCGTCGAATTTCGGCGACCCATTTTTATCTTCGTTATACAACAAAAAATGTGGAGGTCTGCAAACCTCCACATTTAACAGCCAATGGCTAATAGACAAAAAATCCGTCCAACGGAATTGTTGGACGGACTAATTATCAGGGATGAATAAAAAGATGAAGTTCAAGACTTTCGAGCACGAGAGTAACGCAGAAATTCGCTTTTTATTCTTTTCTGAACCTACTTTGCGATTGCATCATAGAAATCAGTTGTAACCCAAGTAAAGCCCAACTCCTTCGCGATATTGTAGGTGTATGGGGTATTTACCATCCACAGGAAGGTCTCGATGCCGTACTCGCGGAACTGCTCGATCCACTCGATGTGGTTAAGAATTACATTGATATTGTACGATACGGCGGTATAGCCCTTCTCCTTAACCTCTGCAGGGGTAAGTGAGTGGTGGAGACTGCTTGAGTTGAGTACAACCTTCATATTTGGCTCCTGACGAAGCACCTCATCAACCACCTTAGGGTCGAATGAGAGCATATACATCTGATCAAGCATATCGAGCTCGCGGATAACCTCAAGGCACTTTGCAATCAGTTCCTTCTCCTTATCGCCCTTATGAGTCTTAATCTCGAGAAGCTGCACGATGTGCGGGGTCTGCTTTGCCTGCTCGAGCCACTCGCGCAGAGTCGGAATCTGGTGACCAAATGGCAGAACGTGTGCACGAATCTCCTCAAATGTGCTGCCCTGACAGCTCAAACCCGGAACAATCTTATTGTCGTGACGGATAACAAGCTCGCCATCTGCTGTAAGGTGTACATCAAACTCAATACCCGAAAAACCGAGCTCCTGTGCACGACGAAGAGCATCGAGAGTATTCTCATCGGTTGTAAACTCGCTGCCGGTACTTGCATTTCCGCGGTGAGCCAAAATCTTCGGTTCGTTTGCCGGTTGCTCTGTGCAGGCTGTAAGTGCAAGAACTGCAACAGAGAGGAGTGCAAAAATCTTCTTCATAGCTCTATCGGTGATCAGGCAGGTTAAACACAGTTCTAATCTTCTGAACAGCCTCCGGAGTCATACCCTCGGCAGTAAAACCGAAGTTCTTGGCTGTCATATAGATATTTGCAGCCTTGTTGAGTACATCGGTCTGATCGAAAGCCTCCATCATATCAGGACCTACGGCAACAGTACCATGCTTCTCCCAAAGGACAACATCGTAACGCTTAATCTGCTCGAGAGTAGGCGCTACAAGCTCGGTTGAAGATGGAAGTGCGTAAGGCACAACACCTATGCCAAGCGGAGCAAATGCAAGTGTCTCAGGAATCATAGACCAGAGTACCTGTGTAAGGTGCTCAGAGTCGAGGAACTCCTGCGAGTGTGACATTGCAACGAGCTCAATCGGATGTGTATGCAGCGTAGCCTTATAACCCGAGCCGCACTCGAGCATATAGTTCTGAATTGCGAGGTGTGACGAAATCTCCGAAGTAGGAACAATAGCCTCATCTGCAATAATCTCATAGCTTGCGCAGTCGTCAAGGATACGAACGATACTACCGCCTGCCATAGGGTCACGAGCCAAGTCGCGCATACGCTTACCTGTGCCCTTGCAGTAGAAGTAGCAACCCTTAAGCTGTGGAAGAGTAACACCGATCTGCAGCACCTTGCTGATTGCAGGCATTGCGCGCATTTCATCGTCTACATACTCTGTAATATTGAGCGTAAGGTTACCACCATTGCGCTCTGCCCAGCCCTTCTGCCACAGATAACCTGCTACCTCAGCAACAGAGTCAAGTGCCTTCTTGAGCTCAGGGCGATTGTTTAAGATAGATCCCATATTTAGTTTTAAGTTTAGGTTTGTAAATTTGTTATGCCAACTGATTCTTGTTTGCCCAGAATCTCAGCTCGCTCTCGCCACGCAGGTAGCCCAAGTAGTTCTTCATTGCGTAACCCGGAGCGTCACGGAAAGAGTTGATTGTAATACCGCCGAGGTGGTTTGTAAGGGTGATATTGTCATACTGACGGTAGAACTCAGGGATATCCGGCTCAGTCTCAAAAATATCGATTGCAGCACCAAGGAGCTTGCCACTATCCATAGCGCGCTTAAATGCCTCAGTCTCTACGAGATATGAACGAGCAGAGTTGATAAAGTAAGAGTTCTGCTTCATAAGACCAAACTCACGATCTGTCATAATCGCACCATTTGAACGAGCGTGGAGCGATACGATATCTGACTGCTGCAGAAGCTCGTCAAACGGCACGAGAGTTACATAATCGACATCGCACTCCTTGAGGAATGGGTCAGAAACCAAAATCTTACAACCGAATGTAGAGAGCTTGTAAGCTACAAGGCGACCGATAGAGCCAAAACCAACAAGACCTACGGTAAGGTCGTGCATCTCCTTAACAGTTGTGCGGGTGTTTGGATACTCAATTCTCCACACTCCATTCTTAAGAGCCATGTGTGAACGAGCCACATTACGAGTCTCAGAGAGAATCATCGCTACAGTAAACTCGGCAACAGCATTTGCGTTGTGTGCAGGGTTGTTTGATACGATAACCTTGTGCTCTGTTGCAGCATCAACCTCGATATTCTCGAGACCACCACGGCAAGTCATTACAGCCTTCAGATTCTTTGCAATCTCAAACAGATCGCGCTTGATAGGACAGAGGTGAACAACAAGCAGATCTGCATCTGCCATCGCCTCATACAGACCCTCAGGCATCTCGATACCCTCAAAATTGCGTGCCTCGATATTCTTGATAATATCACGCATCTTTGACTTGTCGGGATCACCGAAGAAGAATACATTCAAGGTGTCATTCTCGCCCAGATATGGACGCACACCATTCTCCATCATCTCTGTGGTGATAAAAGCATCACCAATACATACAACTTTCATTTCAGTAAGGTTTGTTTAGATTATTTTTAGGTTATTTCTCTTACAAATAGCAAAAGTAGAATTTTTTTACAAAAATTCCAACTTTCGACATACCTTATTATAAAAAAGGTTGATAACTACTGCCACTCCACCCCTATTATCTCTCTGGCGATAATGTCGTAAGTAGAAGTTTGCATACGATGGACACCTATAGGGTCAATTACAATCTTAAAATCGCGCTCGTCGAGATAGTATTGCGCGGCGAGCGTCGCCTCCTCGCCCAATAGCTCGTCGTGCGCCGAGAATATTGCATAACCAGATCTTCCCGTCGATGGAATATGCGTAGCGATATAACGCTCCCAATCACGGCACATATCTTCGGTCAGTACAAAGCTCTTTACCCCGTCTATTCGAGTACAGAAATAGTTGTGCACTCCCAAACCGATTGTATTGCGCACGCAGTCGGCTACAGATAGAGCGGGATTACAAACGACCTTAACAGCATCTGGCGCATCGGCATAGATAACTGTAAGTCCACCCATAGATGTACCCACAAGCAGCTGCGGATTGTACTCCACGACCATCTGATTGAGTTTCTCGACATTTGCCCTCAAATCCTCACCAAAGTCGGTGGCTATCCATGCAAACTGCGGAAAGAGTTCGGATAGCGCCCCGCAACTCCCTCCGGCTGCACCCGAAGCCAATCCGTGAACATATATCGCAACGGGTCTATTATCCATTTTTCGACAGCTTAAATACCTCTATAATCTTATCGCACATTGCCGACCATGAGAATCGTTTGCGTTCCTCTACAATATTCTCTCTAAATCGTTCAAGATTTTCATCCTTATAGAGGTTTTCGATAGCCTCAGCCACCCCTTCGACCGTTGGTGGGCAGACATAACCTACCACATCGTTCGGTACAATCTCCGGCAGACCACCAACCTCTGTAACTATCATCGGTAGCGAGAAGTTGTAGGCTATCTGTGTCACTCCGCTCTGCGTAGCAGTTTTATAAGGCAGTACAAGTGCATCTACTGCCGAAAAGTAGTACTTCACATCATCATCTGCAATAAATCTGTCGTGCAGAATAACGCTGTCGCCCAAACTCTCCAACATCGGCTCATACTTCGCCTTGCTCTCGTAGAACTCGCCTGCAACTATAAGTTTCAAGTTCTCACGACGCACACGCTTCCACGCTTCAAGAAGTGTATCAAGCCCCTTATACTCTCTGATTAATCCAAAGAATAGCAAATAGTTACAGTTATTATCTAAACCTAATTTCAGGCACGCTTCATCGCGCTTTACACGCTCTCCGAAATTGGAAAACATAGGGTGTGGAGAGAAGAGCGCAGGGTCTGATGTATACTCCTTAAGCTCACGATGCACCTGCTCCGACATATAGACAAAACCATCTACAGCTCCCAAGTAGTAGCGGTTAAATGGTCGGTCGATAATATGATGCTCGTGCGGTTCGACATTGTCTATCTGGCAGACAAATTTAGTCACTCCGTTTCGACGAGCTATGCGGGCAATAGTACCAAAACAAGGCGCCATAAATGGAGTCCAATACTTCATTAGCACCATATCCGGAGCCTCTTTGCGCAGACGATTACCGAGAATAATCCAATTTATCGGATTGCAGGTATTCATCACTCTCTCGATATGCAGGTCCGCAGGCGGAGGGGTCTCTACAGTCTGACTCTTCCCGGGAAATAACAGCGACGGATATTGCAGCGAAAATGTATATATCTTCACCTCATCGCCACGCGAGATATACTCACGCGCCATTGTCTCCATTATCGACGCCAAACCTCCACGATATGGGTGCGCCGGACCAAGAATTACAATCTTCATAAGCTACTATTTCCAAACAAACGATGCACGACAAGCTACAACGCCATCCTCGCGCACAACCTCAAAAAATGTCTGATTTTCAGCACTCTGCATACCCACTTTGAGTAGCTGACCATAGACACACTCATTCATAAAGTGCACATCTATACGCAATGGACGATTACTCTTAATAAGTTCTATATCAAGCATATCGACCATAAGTGCAATATAGCGCATGGTGTTCATATGGCTGTTGAAATCGATATCGCTATAGACCACCCTGTGCTCACTAACCACATCCGTCTCTATTGCTCGCAGTCTTAACGGAGGCTCGCAAGGCGATGGCTCGGGGCATATATACGGGTTATACAACTCCTCTATACTCTCAAGACTTACAGGCACACGGCGTACAAGATCGAGCATACACCACTGCGAGAGAGATCTACAGAAGAGAGTTCCATCCGGATATGCAAGGGTAAAATTACGAGTAGATACAAGTCGAGTATTCTGATTTACCCAAGTGGTGAGATTAAACTCTGCAAACTGCTCCGGACGGGAGTCAATCTCCAACACAAGCCTTGACAACACCCATGTAAGGTTTTGCAGAGCAAGCGCATCGACACCAAACCCCTTACCCTGAGCATCTATACCGGCGGTATTGAGGATATAGTTACCCAAAGAGTCGATCGTTGCACGCAGCGTAAAATCGACATTTTGTGTTGCAACCTGATAGTTATATGTAGTTTGATTTTTCATACTACAAAATTATAAAAATTTACCGAAATAAAAAAACATTATTAACACATTTGGAATATACAAAAATAGTCTGTAACTTTGTTTGCTATTTTTGCGCGCGCATTATGCGTACAGAAAGTGTATGAATATTGCAACTGCATTTATACCAACAAATACTTAAAAAACAAAAACACTATGAAAAACGTTTTTCGTTCACTTCTCCTGTCGGTCGTAGCACTGACTGCGGGATTTGCAGTTTCGTGTACACCGAATGGTAATGATGAGCAGCACTACGAGGGCTCTCCAACCATTACTGTTACCCCAAGCAAGGTCTCTATCGGTCTTGAGGGTGGTACTACCGAGGCTGTAACAGTTACCACTCCGGCAGAGTGGACCCTCGACATCGACACCGAGGGTGTAACTGCATCTGCTTATGCAGGTTTTGGTGATGCAACCGTAACTTTCGAGGTTTCAGAGGCATCTGCAATGCGTAGCATCAACGCAGTATTTACTGCAACCGGCTATGTTAGCGGCTTCCCTATCTCAAAGAAGGCTACTGTTATCATCGCACAGAGCAACGTCATTGCTGGTACTACTATCTACAGCGAGAATTGTGGTTCTGCTGTATCAAAGATAGACGGTTACTGGCCAGAGGTAAACTCTTACAGCGGTTGGTCAAAGACCGGTGGCGAGGGTTACGATCAGAGCGGCGTTACTTACACTGGTAAGAGCTCATCTGTTCGCGACTCAAAGAAGGAGTGGGCTCCGGTTGGCGCAACTTACGCATCTGACGCTCCTTACGCGTATATGAAGGACGGTTCGGAGTTTACTATCAACAACATTACAATCAACAATAAGGTTAAGAACTATATCTTCTCATTCACTGGTCACAATCAGTATGCAAACCTTATTGCAGAGCCTTACAGCCCTGCAAGCGTATCTCCACTCAAGTCGGGCGAAAACCTCACCGTTTCTGTATCAGTTGACGGTACAAACTGGGGCAACATCGCATTCGAGACTATGCCAGACGGCAACTGGGAGTATGCAATTGCTCCATTTACCCTTCCAGCAGAGGCTGATAAACTCTATGTTAAGTTCTCTGGTTATAAGTCAGATACAACTACCCCACTTCCAGACGCAACTTACCAGTACCAGGCAGCTCTCCGTTTCGACGACTTCAGCCTCGTAGAGGGTGGCGATGGTCCGGTTGTCGATATTACCAACAACGGCGGTGGCAACACCGAGCCTTCTGAGGCTGTTGTAGCGACAGTAGAGCAGTTCTTGGCTGCAGCTGAGGATGATACTCTCTATGAGCTTACCGGTGTAATCTCAAATGTTACTAACACTACATACGGTAACTTCGACCTTACTGACGCTACCGGCACCGTTCTTATCTACGGTCTGTGCGGTCCTAACGGCGAGCAGAAGTATTGGGCAGCATCAGGCGCAAAGGCTGGTGACACCATTACTGTTCGCACCGTTCGTTCTTCATACAACGGCACTGCTCAGGGTAAGAATGCAATCTTCGTATCGCTCGTTCCGGGCGAGGGTGGCGACGAGCCTACTCCGGAGCCTGCAGAGGGTATCTATGCGTCAGATGTAGCATTTGTTTGCGCTGCTGATGACTCAACAAACGCTGCATACAGCCTTGGCGACACCACTATCGATGGTTCAGCTGCAACCGGTTTCAAACTCGGCAAGAGCAAGCAGCAGGGTAAGTTCACCTCTAAGGCTGTTGGCGTAGCTGGTACAAAGTACATCAACCTCTATGCTGCTGCTTGGAAGAGCACTACCGCAACTCTCTACTTCCGTGTAGATGGTGGCGCTGTTCAGTCTATCGAGCTGGCAGGCAACACAGGTGCAACTGGTAATCCTCCATACCCTATCACATTTGCAGCAACTGACCACTACTCAGTAAAGCTTGAGGGTCTTACCGAGGCTTCAACCATCGAGTTTGGCACAAATGCAGATTTTGCACTTACAACTCACGGCGGTCAGACTCCTGATATCGCTCCACGCGTAATCGTTTGCGGTGTAAAACTTACTGACGAGCCTCTCGGCACCGACAATCCTGGTGGTGGCGAGCAGCCAGATCCTACACCGGATCCGGACCCAACTCCGGGTGATATCACAACTATCGCTCAGGTACTTGCTCTTGGTTCTGGTGCATCTATCCCTTCTGCTACAATCGAGGGTATCGTAATCTCAAATATGGCTCTGAACAACCTCACTTCAAAGAAGGGTATGTATGTTCAGGACGAGACTGGTGCTCTCCAGTTCTACCTCGCTGCAAACCACGAGTTCGCATTCGGTACAAAGGTTAAGATTGACCTTTCAGGTGCTACCCTTGGCGAGTATAATGGTGCAGTACAGATCAGCGGTCTTGCTCTCGAGAAGATTACAACCGTATCTACCGGCAACACAGTAGAGCCTAAGGTTGTAACTATCGCTGACTTCCTTGCAAACAAGTATGAGGGTCAGTATATTGCTATCGAGGGTGTTCAGGTTGCATCTGCAGACCTTACAAAGACTTGGATTACAGGTGATGCTCACACATCTATCAATATGGAGGATGCAGCAGGCAACAAGTTTGTTGTATTCTCTTCAAAGTACGCTTCTTACGGCGCTCAGACCGTTGCACAGGGTTCAGGTACTATCAAGGGTATTGCATCTATCAACAAGGGCACAATGCAGATTATCTTTGCTCAGGATAGCGACTACGCTGGTCTTACTGGTGCTCGTTTCGATGGTGGTACTGTTACCCCAGACCCTACTCCGGATCCAGAGCCAACTCCAGGTGAGGGCTTTACCTCTGATGCAGCATTTGTTCAGAGTGCAGACGATTCAGCAAACGCAGTATACACTCTTGGTGCATCTAAGATTAATAATGCAGATTGTTCTGGTTTCAAGCTTGGTACAAGTAGCAAATTTGGCACTTTTACCTCAAAGGCTGTAGGTGTTGCAGGAGATAAGACTCTCGAGTTCTACGCATTTGCTTGGAAGGGTAAGAGTGCAAAGCTTTACATCAAGGTTGATAATGGTGGTACTGTATCAGTATCTGAAATTGCACTTACTGCAAATGTTGGTGCTACAAGCAATCCTCCATTCACTATCACTGCTGCAGATAGCGACAAGTACACTGTTACTTTGACCGGACTTACAGAGAACTCTACAATTACTTTCTCTACAGGCAGCTCATTTGCAGGTGGTGCAGCTGACAGTACCGGTAACTGCCGTGCTGTTGTTGCAGGTGTTCACCTCAAGTAATTTACAACAAACATCTCTCGGTAGGCATTGTCCTACCGAGGGAGTTTTATTATAACAATGAAGAGATTTTTTATCACGCTTTCTGTCGTACTGACAGTATCTTTAACTTTTTTGGCTTGTGACACCGAAGACCCATGGTCACCATTTGAGTCCAAAGCTACACTCTCTCGTACTACACTTGGTTGGGACGAGCAGAGTCTTACACTTACCACCTCCGGCGACACTCGTTACGACTGGAGCGCTGCTATTGTTGAGGGATATGAATGGGCATCATTCAGCAATAGCAACGAACAAATTACAAAGAAGGGTAAGGTTGGCACCACTGCTACAATCTACTTTTCGACAAATACAACAACCGAATCGCGCACAGCTTCGCTCCATATAAAGTTCACCGACGGTTATAGCAAAGTCTTCACTATAGAGCAGTACGGTATTACCGAAAACTCGTTCTATGACCGCAACTGGGCAGAGCAGCCTGAGATGATAGACAATGATGATTTAATTCACAAAACATATTATACCACCCTTGCAAATGGCAAGTATGTACGCAACTACTCTATCTGCTACGACACCGAGAGGTTAGTCTCTCGTTGGGTGGCATATCCGCTCCATAGTTGCTATACAAGCCCATCGCTAAACCGTACAAATGCGTGGTCGTTCGACCCTGCCCTACCGGAGAATATCCAGCAGAATATCGTTTCAGGAGGTTATAACGATGGCGGCAACAGACAGCTCGACCGCGGTCATATGCTTCCGTCAGCATCCCGTTACAGCACATACGAGACCAATGCACAGACCTTCTATGCAACCAATATGATGCCGCAGAACAGCACCTTCAATCAGGGAGTTTGGGGTCAGCTCGAGGGTCAAGTACGCAAGGCTATATGTGCAGATACCCTCTATGTAGTTGTGGGTACTCTGTTTGAGGATGGACGAACTTTCACCTCGCGTGGCAGAACCATCGCCCGTCCGAGCCACTGCTACAAGATCCTGCTTCGCACAAAGGATGGCAATACAAAGAAGAGTATCTCTCAGATTACCGACGCCTCAGAGATTAAGGCTATCGGTTTCCTCTTTGCCAACGAGTCGAGCGCCGGTAGCTATGAGTCGGCAGCCGTATCTATTGCAGATATTGAGAAGCGTGCAGGTGTAACCTTCTTCCGCAACCTTAATCCTGCTATTGCAGAGAAGGTAAAGAGTCAGAACAATCTGAAGGATTGGAGCAACTTCTAAAAACGCTAAAGATAAAATTTTAATCAGTTTTCAGATATGAAAAAGCTATTTTTAACAACACTGCTTGTCGCAGGCGTACTGTTTAGCTGTTTTGCACAGAAACCTCACATGGTTGTCTTCTACAACCTCGAGAATCTGTTTGACACAATCAACGACCCCGACAAGTTAGATGATGAGTTTCTGCCTGATGGTGTCAAGAAGTGGAACAGCTCCAAGTACTACCGCAAGCAGAGCAACATTGACAAGGTTTTCTTCGATATGGCAGCTATCAACCGCGAGTTTCCTGCTGTTATCGGCGTATCCGAGATTGAGAACCGTCTGGTACTCGAGGATCTTGTCTCTCAGCCAAAGATGAGTCTGGGCAACTATCGTATCGTTCACTACGACTCTCCTGATCGTCGTGGTGTAGACTGCGCCTTCCTCTATCGCCCCGATGTATTCAAGCTCGAGGGCAGCAAGGCTCACAAGTTCGAGATGCCGGGTATGCCGAACTTCCGCACTCGTGACCTCGTAACTATGTGGGGTACTATCGAAGGCGAGCCATTCTTCTTCCTCGTCTCTCACTGGCCATCTCGTCTTGGTGGTAAGGAGGCTTCTGATGCTAAGCGTGAGGCTGCGGCTTCGCAGTGCCGTCGTATTGCAGACTCTGTTCGTATGGCCAATCCGAATACCAAGGTCGTAATTATGGGTGACCTTAACGACGATGCTACAGATAAGAGCATTACCGATGTCCTCGGTGCAAAGGCTAAGATTAACAAGCTCTCTGAGGGTGACCTCTACAGCCCGTATATCGAGCTGCTCAAGGCTGGTTATGGAACACTCGGTTATCGTGACTCATGGAATCTGTTTGACAATATTATTGTATCAGAAAACCTTGCCACAGGCTCTACAGGCTCTCTGAAGCTTGTTCGTGCGCCAAAGAGCAAGTACTACGGTAATATCTTCTCTCGCCCATATATGATGCAGCGCGAGGGTCAGTATCGCAACTATCCGCTGCGAACATTTGTCAGCAACAACTTCCAGAACGGATTCTCTGACCACCTTCCGGTCTTTATCTACATTGGAAAATAATCACTCTAATATATGAAAAAGCTTCTACTTTTAACACTATTTGCCCTCTGCGCCTTTGGTGTCTATGCACAAAGTGGCATTAAGGGTCAGGTTGTGTCCCGCAACGGCAGAACAGCCGTAGGACAGGTCAAGGTAACTCTTGACACAACCGGTCAGAGCGTTACCACCGATGACAATGGTAACTTCATCTTCCCGGAACTGGAGAAGGGTGACTACCGTCTTGTATTTACAGCACCGGACTTCGAGACACTCGAGGTTATGGTTCATGTAGATGCAAATATGCGCGATTTGCACACCGTTATCCTTGTTCCTACATTCCGAAATGAGATTATCGATGACTCGATTTTCGCGGAGTTTGACAACGACTCGTCTGCATCAGACACTCAGGCTCTGCCATCGGCTCTCAACTCGTCAAAAGACCTCTATAACAGCATCGCCTCTTACCGCTTTGGCGAGATGCGCTTTAATGTTCGAGGTTACGACTCTATGTATCAGGATGTATATCTGAACGGCATCCGTTTCAACGATGCAATGACAGGCTACGGTCCGTGGTCACTCTGGAGTGGTCTTAATGACGCTACTCGTAATCAGGAGAGCTATTCAGGTCTCACCCCTACCGACTTCGGTGTAGGTGGCATCGGTGGTGTTACCAATGTCAATGCGCGTGCATCGCAGATGCGTAAGGGTTTCCGTACAAGTGTATCGAATGCTAACCAGATGTACCGCTGGAGAGCTATGGTATCGTATGCATCGGGCGCTCTTGACAACGGTTGGTCTTATGGTTTCTCTGTATCGACTCGTCAGGGTGGCAACGGCTATGTAGACGGAGTATTCTACAACTCCTACGGCTACTTTGCCTCTGTAGAGAAACTCTTTGGCACACAGCACCGCCTCTCACTCTCTGTTTTGGGCACTCCGCAGCAGCGAGGTGCACAGCAGGCATCTACACAGGAGGCATACGACCTGTTTGGTAGCAATTACTACAATCCTAATGTAGGTTTTCAGGATGGTAAGATGCGCAACACTCGTGTTCGTCGTACTCATGAGCCTATCGCTATGCTCAACTATACCTACGACATTAACGATAAGATTCGTCTGAATGTTGCTACATCACTCCGCTTCGGATTTAACGGTTACTCTGCCCTCACTTGGAAGGATGGTGCCGATCCGCGTCCGGACTACTACCGCTATCTGCCGTCAAACTACCTGAGCCAGATTACTCCGGAGATTCCGGGTATCTTTGATGCAACATCGGATACTCAGATTGAGAACTATGTCAGCGGTGCGCTCAATGCTATTCAGGTTTGGAACGGCTATATCGATTTTGACCGTATGTACAACCTCAATCGCCGCGAGGACCCTACTACTGCCGAGTATGCACAGGGCTTCCGTTCGAACTATATGATCGAGGAGCGTCACACCGACCAGTTGGACTATAACTTTGCAGCTAACGCATCGTTCCAGTTTAATGCAAATCACCGACTTGTGGCAGGTCTTAATGCTCGTGTAAACCGCACAGAGTACTACAGCACCGTCAAGGATCTTCTCGGTGGTACATACTGGCTCGATATCGACAAGTTTGCAGAGCGCGACAAAGGTAGCGACGCACTCGCTTATCAGAACGATGTAGACTACTACAACGAGCACGGACACGCTCGCGTAGTAAAGGAGGGTGATAAGTATAACTACGACTACTACGCACATCTTCGTCAGGCTCAGGCTTGGGCTCAGTATGGTCTTACCATCGGCGGTTTCAATATGAACTTGGGTGGCGAGATTGGTTTTAGCTCTATGTGGCGTCAGGGTCTGTGGCGCAAGGGTCTGTTCCCTAACGGCAACGACTCATTTGGCGACTCTGAGCACCTTAACTTCCTTACATATAAGGCTAAGGCTGCATTTATGTACCGTTTCTCAGGTGCTCATAACCTCTCGCTCAATGTGGCGGCTATTGCAGACGCTCCGAAGTTTGCATCGGCATTTGTCTCTCCTCGTACCCGTAACCACTACAATCCGGGACTTACTACCGAGAAGATTTATAGTGCCGAGCTCACTTACAACCTCAATTTGCCATACATCAAGGCTCGTGTGTCGGGTTACTTTACCAAGATGAATGACCTTGCAAAGGTTATCTCATACTACGACGATACTCAGTCTTCATTCACCAACTTCGCAATGTCTAACATCGACAAGCGATATACCGGTGTCGAGTTTGCTGTTAATGTACCTATTTGGGGCGGTATCTCATTCCAGGGCGCTGTAAACTATGGCGACTATCGTTACACCTCAAATCCTAACTTCGTGCAGATTATCGACAATAGCGCAGAGGTGGTACTTGTAGACAAGGTAAACTGGAAGAACTTCTTCGTTGAGAGCACACCTCAGGTGGCTGTAAATGTAGGTCTTGACTATCGTAGCTCAAACAACTGGTTTGCATCTGTAAACTTCAACTACTACGACAAGCTCTACCTCTCTATGAACCCTGCATATCGTACAAACAATGCCGTTAAGTCTTATGTAAATGTACTCTCAAACGAGAATGCAACAGATGAGGCTAAGGTGTGGGCTCTTCAAAACATCGGCAAGATGCGTGAGCAGGAGTATCTCGGCAACGCTTACACCCTGAGTGCAAGTATCGGTAAGAACTTCTACATCAAGCGTATCTATATGCTCGGATTTAGCTTGGAGGCGAAGAATATTCTCAACAACCAGACCATCAGAACAGGCGGTTATGAGCAGATGCGTATGCGTCGCACCCGTGGTTGGAATGGTACTGCAGCCGGTTCAAACCCTGCAGAGTCTTACTACTCTCGTTTTGACTCAAAGTACTTCTATATGTTGGGAACAAACTACTTCCTTAACCTTTACTTCCGTTTCTAAACTTTTGACACTATGAAATTTATCAAAATATACGCTATTGCACTCATAAGCCTGCTCTTTGTGGGCTGCTATGAGAAGTTCGATACTCCGACCACTCCTGCTGTGATGACAGACGAGATTATGCAGGCACAGGGTATGGAGCATCTGACTATTGCACAGATGAAGGCTATGTTCTTCGATCTGAACAACTCCGGCTCTACCAACTCTCTTGCCGAGACCAAGTACAAGCGCTTTGTGCTCGACGAGGCAGAGTGTACAGATTACGAGCTTGCAAACGACCGCTATATCGTAGGTAACTATTATATTAAGGGTAAGGTTGTGAGCAACGACGAGCAGGGAAATATCTACAAGTCGCTCCACATCTTCGATGGCACTGCAGCTATCGAGCTCAAGCTCACTAACGGTCTTTTTGCCGAGTTCCCTTGCAATCTCGATACTAAGGAGAGCTGCTGGGTATATGTTCGCCTTACAGGTCTCTATTTGGGTAGTTTCCGTATGATGCTCTCACTCGGTGACATCCCTACCGAGAGCCTTAATGCTTACGGCATCCAGAAGTACTATGCAAACTCAAATATCGTCTCTCCAAACCGCGTTGCACAGTTCGTCTTCAAGGGCGAGGATTGCACCCTTACAGAGGGTAAGAACGCAACTGACGATATCTACGTAGTAGAGAACTACAACGAGTCAAAGAGTATCTATAATAAGGATTTCCTCGGTCGTCTTATCCGCTTTAAGAACCTGCAGGTTACATATCGTGGTGTAGCTGACGGCAACAACAATACTGCTGATGACTACGCAGCCCTTACCAGCGGTAGCAATACCAATATCTACCCTAGCTGGCTCTGCACAAGCGGTATTGTTGTGGATGGCGCTGTTCAGTATGTTGTTAGCAAGCCTTGGTATAAGCTCGCTTATGCTATCAACAACATCTGCCTCTATGGTAGTATCGCACTCTGCTATCCTGAGGTTTTGAACACAACTCACGCCTCTACCCCAGGCTTCTATACAGCCCGCACAAGCGGCTACTCTCGCTTTGCAGGCAAGCCTGTGCCAGAGAATGGCGCAACTGGTAGCGTGCTTGCTATCTACGCAATCTACTCTCACAGCTACAACTTCTCTAAAACTGGCGACCAGAGCGCAGCCTTCCAGATTAGCGCTTGCCGTTTTGACGACTTCCTGCCAGAGTACTATAGCACCCTTAATGGTGATAAGTTGGCTGATTGGGAGTCTTGGATCGATGCAAATACTCCACAAGACTCTATCGACCTCCCTCAGACTCTGAAGGACGACGATATGGAGTAAACTAAGGCTTTATAGTAATAACAAATCCCCCAAAGTTTAAGACTTTTGGGGGATTTGTTATAGTTAATAGGTTATTTTCAACCTATCGCTTATTGAATGATGATGTAAATCCTTGCAACTTTTCAACAATATTCTTGGCTAACTTTTGGAAAGACCTAATCACTCGTTTAATTCCATTTTCAAGACGAGGATTGATTTGTCGTACCAACTCTTGAGTCTCTGACTGGTAATATAACGAGCTATTCAATTCCTTGAGGCGCACGCACGCATTAGTGGCAATAGTTTGTACCCCTTGCTTACTTTTAGAGTAGAATGAGTACATAATGCTGTCTCCCTTATTATCCTTACACTCTTTATCCTGTTCTCTTATCTCTGCCAACAAACCAGGCAACCATTTAACCAAGTCTGAATCTGATGCATTATCAATAGGATATCTCCTTTTGATAGATTTAATATATTGTTCAGATTGCAAATCTGAGAATTTGTTACATCCTTTATCGATTAGATTATCTACAAACTCCTTGCATTCTTCTGCAATCTCATATTTTGTTTCATCAACATCATACTTTTCGCACTCTTTTGCTAAGCGTGAAGACTCTTCACCTAATTCTTGCACCCACTTAACTAATATTATAGAGTTGGTATCTGTTACATCTTGGATTGGATATTTTCTAGAGAGGGCATCTGTATAGTCCTGCACCTCTTTTTTTATCATCATCTCCTTTTTCTCCTCTTCAAGAAGAGCCTGAACCGCATCTAAACCATTATTGATTATACTTGAGAATAATGCTCCTTTACTGCTACTGCTGCTATCATTATAGCTAGAAGAAGATGATGAGTAACTCGAAGAAGAATATGATGACGAACTTGACGACGTTGATGATTTTGACGTCGATTTAGCAGAAGACGAAGATTTAGCAGAAGAAGTAGACGACTTAGACGACGCCTTTGCCTCCTTTGCTTCAGCTTGTCTTCTCTTTTTTGCCTCTTTCAATCTCAGTTTCGCGTCTGCTAACTCCTTTTTTCTCTGTCTTAAAAGATCCTCAGCAGCCCAAACGTTGCAATCATAGCCATTTCCAGTTTTACCATTAGAACTGTAACTTTTTGCACTATTTTTGTAATTGCCATTTCGTTTTGCTTGTTCACGAGTCGCTTTTCGATTTGCAAGCATTTCTTCAGCTTGTCTTACATAACCTTCCGCCTGTTGCACAGCATATTCTTCCGATGCCAAATAATCAAATAATCCCATAGTAGTAATATTGTTAAAAATATTGAATTACACAAAGTTAAAATAAATTTACGAAACGGACAATAGTAAATAAAAAAGTCCCCAAAAGAGGGAACTTTCGGGGAGCATTATTTTATCAGTCTTTACTTCTTCAGTCGTTTCAGAGCCTCATTATACTTGCGGGAGTTGGCGTTGTGTTCGCTAAGGGTGCGGGCGAAGTTATGAGTGCCGTCGAACTCAGGTTTTGCGCAGAAGTAGAGGTAGTCACTCTTCTCGTAGTTCAGCACCGCATCAATTGCTGCAATGCTCGGGATACATATCGGAGCAGGTGGCAGACCCGCATTGCGGTAGGTGTTGAACGGAGAGTCATAGCGCAGGTGCTTAAAGAGTATGCGGGTCAGCGAGAAGTCGCCGATGGCATACTTTACGGTCGGGCACGCCTGCAGCGGCATACCTTTACGCAAGCGGTTGATATATACGCCCGCAATTTTAGGCATCTCTCCCCTATTTTTAGTCTCCTCATAGACAATTGACGCGAGGGTCATCACCTGATACTTTGTCAGCTTTGTGCGCGCCAATTTAGCCATACGGT
Organism: uncultured Alistipes sp.; assembly: GCA_947367255.1. Classification (GTDB taxonomy): domain Bacteria; phylum Bacteroidota; class Bacteroidia; order Bacteroidales; family Rikenellaceae; genus Alistipes. The sequence continues at coordinate 59,009 of CANBCZ010000006.1, read as the reverse complement.
TCTCATTCCAGAAGGCGTCCGATTCGCGCTTCATTCGCTCCAGCAGTTTCTCGGGCGTAACGGTCCAATAGACCTGATAACTATTTGGCACAAACATCGCAATAAGCGAGTCGCGTTTATACCCGAGCTCTGCGCGTACCTGCTTGTTCTGCATAGCAGAGAGCAATGACACAGAGTCCGCCATAATCTGCTTTGATAGTTTACCTGCAAGCTGTGGCAGGGTGCGAGCCTCGCCAACAACAAGCGTTACCGGAGTCTGCTCGCCGAGAGCGAACATACGGACAATAGAGATAACACTCATCCCCTCGCCCAATGTATAGTGACCCGCCTTTAGACGATTTTGCAGATTGAGGTGCGACGCATAAAAATCAAAGGCACGCACCTTGAGCGGATTTGAGAGTTCAGCCTTAACCTCTGCAGCAAGTTGTTCGTATGTAGTCTCTGTTGTGACAAAAATCTGCTTGCTTTGACGAATTGCGCTGCCAAAGAAGGAATTATAGCCAACTATCAGAGCAGCAGCGATAAAAGCACCGAAAAAGATGCTCCAAACCAATATTTTTTTAATAAATTTACTATTCATAGCCCAAATTTTTTGCAAAGATACAAAAAATGTTCTACTTTTGTGCCCGGGTAAGTCTTATACGACCAGCTCCTGCAGAACTCCCCCAGGCAAGGAATTGAGCAAGGGTATGCGGTTGTAGCGGTGCGATATAAGGAGCTTACCCTTTTTTATTTGATATTCAGCCCTTGACTTATACAAAAAGAGTGTGTCCAACAAGCCTTTAGAACACACTCTCTTTTTTTGGAAGCAGTAGCCTTGTTAGGCAGTTTTTTATCTTATTCTATCGAGCGAGCGAACGAGTAGCTCATCCCTGAGTATTGCTCGCATAGCCAACACTGTCAGCACCACCGACACTATCGGCATCAGCACGCCAAATCTAAAGACGATATTCGACCAAGTAATATCGAACTCCGTAAAGATATTGTTGCAAACTACATAGGTAAATGCACCTACAAGTGCCACAGCACCGATAAGCAGCACGCACTCCACACCACAGAGACGAATCTGCAATGGGCGGTTCTTGTAGAGGAAAATTGTCACAAACGGCAGCAGTGTTGCAAGTGCAAGCACACCACCCAGCCAAGCAGAGGCGTGTGACAGAACACCCTCGGCGTCAGAGATAGCAAAAGCCGAGAGGTTTACCTGCTGTCCGTCTACAGCAATAAAAACAAGCGGAAAGATAAGCGTTACAACCATCAGAAGTGTAACTGCCATCAAATAGAGTGTCTGTATTCTCTGTAACATAATTTACAATCTTTTATCTGTTAAATATCTGTTTCTGTCACTTGAATTACGATTGATAAGCTCGCCCAAAAATCCTGCGAGGAAGAGCTGTACGCCCAAAATAATCGCAAGAATAGCGAGATAGAAGAGCGGCTGATCGGCTACTGCACGCAGTGGTAAATCCATAACCTGTTTATAGATTTTGCTACCGATAATCCAGCAAGTCGTAAAGCCACCGAGGATAAACATCAGCGTACCAAGTCCGCCAAAGAAGTACATCGGAGAGCGACCAAAGTGCGACATAAAGGTCACAGAGATAAGGTCAAGATAACCCTTAATCATTCGCTCCATACCGAACTTTGACACACCATATTTACGCGCCTGATGGTGTACCTCCTTCTCCCCTATGCGCTTAAAGCCTGCATATTTCGCAAGAATTGGGATATAACGGTGCATCTCGCCATAGACCTCTATAGACTTTACGACACTCTTACGGTAGCACTTGAGTCCGCAGTTGAAGTCGTGCAGCTTAATGCCCGAAACTGTGCGAGCAGTCCAGTTGAAGAACTTACTCGGAAGGCGCTTACCCAGCGGATCATAACGCTTACGCTTCCAACCTGATACAAGGTCATACCCCTCCTCTACAACCATACGACGCATAGCAGGTATCTCGTCAGGCGAATCCTGAAGGTCGGCATCCATTGTAAAGACAACCTCGCCCTCTGCAGCCTCAAAACCGCAATAAAGTGCCGCACTCTTGCCATAGTTGCGCATAAAGTGTATTGCGTGCAACTTATCGCCATACTCACCTTTAAGCTGTTCTACTACCTTCCAAGAGCCGTCATTCGAGCCGTCATCGACCATTATTACCTCATACGACAGCTTTTCGGCAGTACAGACGCGGTCAATCCACGCCATAAGTTCAGGTAGAGACTCACGCTCGTTGTAAAGCGGAACGACAACCGATATATCCAACTTTGTAGCCATTACTCCTCCGTTTTATTGTCAAACAAATTTGGCTCATGCTTAACCTTTGCCGCAATGATAAGTCCTACAAGAGTACCCCACAACATATAACTCCATACAGACGAGAAGATTGTAGCAAGCACTCCCAGCTCAGGCTGTGTCATCATCTGCTTGAGCATAGGCTCATAGGCACTCATAATGCTTGAGCTATCAGGGCTTGAACTGAGTGCAGTCTGCATAGATGTTACCATAGCCTTGAGGTATGTCTGATGACCGATAACAAAGTGGTGCATAATGTAGCGACCCAGACCCACGATAACTCCCGCGAGAGTCGATAATGACACTACGCACGACAATCCTCGACCGTAGCTAAACATCTTGATACCACTCTGAGCCTCCATAACAGAGAGTGAGTAGTTCTTTGTAAAGCGGTAGAGCATCCAGATATAGAGAGCCGCTGCTGCGACCATCTCAAAACCCATAATCGAGAACCATACCATACTGCCGCCATAGACAACAGCACACTGCTCAAAAATATGCGAACAGAGCATCACAAGACCGAGAATTGCACCTCCGTTAAGAAGGGTATTCAAATAGAGATTTTGTTTCATTTTTCAAAAATTTTGACTCACAAAGATAATTAAAAATATATTTTATCCCAACAATTGCGACTTATAGTGATAAAAATGTGCGTATTTGACCCCATTTATGCAAGTATGTCAGATTTTTTGTTATATTTGCACCTCGAACCATTCTTTATATTTTATGGGAAATGAAAAAAATACTTGTTCTGACAGTAGCTCTGCTATGCTACTTTTGTACTTACTCTCAAGAGGCTAAGACATCAGACAATATTCCGACGCTGATCATCTCGCCTCGTATCGAAGTTAATCCTCACATCGGCTTGAGTGAGGGTGGTTACTATGGCTCTGACTTCGGCGCCACTTCCCTTTACACATTCTTAGACGGAACTATCGGAGAGCATTTCTCCTACTCTATGAGCAACCACTGGCTCTCTACCACTCCCGGTGCGCTCTACCGAGATCCATTCCGTAGCGACGAGGCCGACTTTATCGATTGGCTCACCATTAGCTATAATATAGGTGGCTTTACCTTCACGCTCGGCAAGGAGTCAATCCTCTATGGAAACTACGAAATCGACTATGCAGATATCGACCAGCACGCCGAGGTCTGTTCATCGTTTTGGAACAAATCTATGACCTATCAATGGGGTGGCAAGGTCGAGTACTGCTTCTCTGACGAGAGCTCTACTCTTGCCTTTCATTTTGCCTCTTCTCCATTCGGAGAGCGACCATTTGCCAGCAAACTATTCTGTTACTCGCTTAAGTGGAGCGGCGAATATGGATGCTTTGCCCCAATATGGTCAGCAAACCTTATCGAATATGAGCGCGGAGTATTTGTTAAGACATTAGGTCTTGGCAACGGTTTCTTCTTTGACAACCTCTCCGTTGAGTTTGATGCTATGTACCGCCATCTCAAGTATGACGGCGATAATCACGAGGCTCTTGCAGTCTGCAAAGTAGGTTATACCTTTAAGGATAAAGTCGAGCTCTTCGCAAAGGGCGGCTACGAATATTTCTCAGGCATCGACATCTTCGGTTGGGAGGATGATTTTGGTTTTATCCCTACAGATGTTTCACTCTGCGGAGGTAACTACGCCTTCTATGGCGCAGGTGTAAACTACTACCCTCTCCGAAATAGCGATGCGCTGCGACTACACGCAGTCATCAGTTCAAATAACTACTCCAACTCGCTGGCTATGAGCTTTGGAGCAACATACCACTTCGATTTAACAAACACCATTCGCAAACACAGATAATAAGATGACAGGCAACGACTCTATCATTAAAATTGAGCACCTCTCCAAGGCTTTCGGAGATAAGGTTGTTCTTGATGACATAAACCTCTCTATCCGCCGTGGCGAGTTTATCACGCTCCTCGGTCCTTCGGGCTGCGGTAAGACTACCCTGCTCCGAATGATTGCAGGTTTTCTCAAGCCGGACTCGGGAGTGATCCTTATGGAGGGCAGCGATATTTCGAATGTGCCGCCACACCGTCGTCCGCTCAATACCGTTTTCCAGCGTTATGCACTCTTTCCACATCTGAATGTATATGACAACATCGCCTTCGGTCTTAAGCTGAACAAGGTGCAGTCATCAGAGATTGAGACCCGCATACGCAAGGCTCTCAAAATGGTGAGTATGACCGACTATGAGGATCGTGACGTCAATTCGCTCTCCGGAGGTCAGCAGCAGCGTGTTGCCATTGCGCGCGCTATTGTAAACCGTCCGAAGGTGCTGCTTCTCGACGAGCCTTTGGCTGCACTTGACCTTAAGATGCGTAAGGATATGCAGATGGAGCTCAAGCAGATGCACCAAGAGTTGGGTATCACCTTTATCTATGTCACCCACGATCAGGAGGAGGCTCTGACCCTCTCCGATACTGTTGTGGTTATGAGCGACGGTAAGATTCAGCAGATTGGCACCCCTATTGATATTTACAACGAGCCTGTAAACTCATTTGTGGCAGACTTTATCGGCGAGAGTAACATTCTCAATGGTACTATGATCAAGGATCGCGAGGTCGAGTTTATCGGTCACACATTCGAGTGTGTAGACGAGGGTTTTGGTCACAACACACCTGTAGATGTGGTTGTTCGTCCGGAGGATATCTATATCATTGCCAATACAGAGAATGCGAAGTTCACGGGAGTTGTCAAGTCTTGCATCTTCAAGGGCGTACACTACGAGATGTTTGTCGAGACCGACAATGGCTACGAGTTGATGCTTCAGGACTACAACGCCTTTGAGGTAGGCAGCACCGTCGGTATGTTTATCAAGCCGTCGGATATCCACGTTATGCAGAAGGAGCGCACCTGTAACATCTTTGAGGGTAAGATGATATCCTCTACCGATGTTGAGATTTTGGGCGGTCAGTTCCAGTGCGCTGATTGCGGTCTGCAGGAGGGCGACAACATCTATGCAACTGTCAATTTCGAGTGCGTGGAGCTTATGGATAACAAAGAGGACGGAACAGTTATTGGCGAGGTCGAGTTTATCCTCTACAAGGGCAATCACTACCACCTTACAGTACTTACCGACAGCGGCGAGAAGGTCTATGTCGATACAAACGACATCTGGGACAAGGGCGATATTGTCGGCATCTCTGTAAACATCTCCGATTTACACATCTCTAAGCGCGTTTAGTCGATGAAATTTATACGTAACATATTTACCTTTCTCTCGCGTCGCTCCTCCTGGGCTATACCGTATACCCTATTTCTGGGTATGTTTGTCGCGTTGCCACTCGTGTTGATTGTAATCTTCTCCTTTACAACCAATCAGGGAGAGTTCTCGCTTATAAACTTCGAGAAGTTCGTCACACAGCCCGAGGCGGTAAATACCTTTGTCTACTCTATAGGTATCGCCCTTGTGACAACATTTCTATGCATACTGCTCGGATATCCTGCAGCGTATATATTGAGCAACAAAAACCTCAATCGCTCACAGACTACCGTTATGCTCTTTATTCTGCCGATGTGGATCAATATCCTTGTGCGTACACTGGCAACAGTTGCACTCTTTGACTTTGTCCACCTTCCACTCGGCGAGGGTGCGCTGATCTTTGGTATGGTCTACAACTTCCTGCCGTTTATGATCTATCCGATCTACAACACTCTGCAGAAGATGGACCACTCGCTTATCGAGGCTGCCGAGGACTTGGGTGCAAAACCGAGCATCGTATTTTGGAAGGTTGTCGTGCCACTCTCTATGCCGGGCGTAACGAGTGGTATTATGATGGTATTTATGCCGACAATCTCGACCTTTGCTATTGCAGAGTTGCTCACAATGAACAACATCAAGCTCTTCGGAACTACTATTCAGGAGAATATCAATAACGGAATGTGGAACTATGGCGCTGCGCTGTCACTCATTATGCTTGTGATTATCGGTATCACTTCGCTCTTCTCTGACAGCGAGGAGCAGAGCCAAAACGAGGGAGGAATTATCTAATGAAGAAGTTTTTTGCACAGACATATCTCTGGATTCTCCTTGCGCTGCTCTATGCACCGATTATCATTATCGGTATCTTCTCCTTTACAGAGGCGAAGGTGCTCGGAAACTGGACAGGTTTCTCGACAAAGCTCTACACCTCGCTCTTCTCAGGCAGAGTGGGCGGTGGATTGTTATCTGCCATCGAGAATACATTTACCATTGCCATTATTGCTGCGGCTGTTTCGACCGTTCTGGGCTCTATTGCCGCTATCGGTATTCACAATATGCGCGGCAAGAAGCGTCAGATAATCACCCTCTTCAATAATATCCCGATGCTCAATCCGGATATTATCACAGGTATCTCGCTCTTCCTGCTCTTTATCACGATGGGCATCAGTCAGGGTTATATGACGGTTGTTTTGGCGCATATCGCCTTCTGCACTCCGTATGTGGTACTGAGCGTTATGCCGCGACTGCAGCAGATGAATCCGAATATCTATGAGGCGGCTCTCGACTTGGGTGCAACACCATTTCAAGCGCTGCGCAAAGTTATCATTCCGGAGATTCGTCCCGGTATGATCTCGGGATTTATACTCGCCTTTACCCTCTCGATTGACGACTTTGCAGTGACAATCTTCACAAAGGGTAACGAGGGATTGGAGACCCTCTCAACCTTTATCTATGCCGATGCACGCAAGGGAGGTCTTACTCCGGAGCTTCGTCCGCTTTCGACAATTATCTTTGTAACAGTACTTATACTGCTCATTATTATCAATGTTCGCGCACGTCGTGCTGAACGCAAGCAGAATATCTAAATGAGAAGGTTTTTTACACTTATAGCAGCTCTCTTTACCATCATCGGCACTACAACTGCTGCCGACAGAGAGCACACACTCAAAATCTACAACTGGGCAGACTATATCGACGAGAATGTACTTGTCGAGTTCCAGCAGTGGTATAAGGAGCAGACCGGCGAGGAGGTGGAGATTATCTACCAACTCTTCGACATCAACGAGATTATGCTTGCCAAGATTGAGCGAGGCAAGGAGGATTTTGATATTGTCTGCCCGTCTGAGTATATCATCGAGCGAATGCTCCGCAACGACCTGCTGCTGCCTATCGACAAAGATTTTGGAGATACTCCGAACTATATCGACAGCAATGTCTCTCCATACATCATCGATGTCTTCAACAAGATTGACGGCTCGGGCAAAAATGCCAATGACTATGCTGTGGGATATATGTGGGGTACTACAGGTCTGCTCTACAACACTAAGTATGTCACCAAAGAGCAGGCATCTTCGTGGTCTGTACTCCATAACGAGCAGTTCAGCAAGAAGATATTTATCAAGGATGCCTTCCGCGATGTATACGGACCTATACTCGTCTATCTCAAGCGCGACGCTATTGACCGCGGAGAGGTTACTATAGATGAGGTTATGTACGACTCTTCAGACGAGTCTATAGCCCTTGTAGAGGCATTTCTCAAGCAGGCAAAACGCCTTGTAGCGGGCTGGGAGGCTGACTTCGGTAAGGAGATGATGACCAAAGAGAAGGCATACATCAACCTTACTTGGAGCGGTGATGCTGTTTGGGCTATCGAGGAGGCAGCAGCCGTTGGCGTAACTCTCGACTACTATGTCCCGGATGAGGGTAGCAACACTTGGTTTGACGGCTGGGTAATCCCTAAGTACGCGCAGAATGTCAAGGCTGCACGCTACTTCATCAACTTTATGTGTCGTAGCGATATAGCCCTCAAAAATATGGATGCTATCGGCTATGTGAGTGCTGTGGCAACACCTGAGGTTCTTGAGGCTAAGATTAACGACGAGCTCGAAAATGCTATTGATGCAAGCTACTTCTTCGGTCCCGGAGCAGAGTCTGTGAAGATTGACGCTGTGCAGTATCCCGACCGCAAAGTTATCGAGCGCTGTGCAATGATGCACGACTCGGGTGCCCGTACAGAGCAGATGCTCGAGATGTGGGCAAGAGTTAAGGGCGAGGTTGTTAAACCGTGGGTACTTATCGTTATCGGCACTACCCTACTCGTACTGCTTGTTCTCGGTATCCGCCGCAAGATACACAAGCGCCGCCGTCACGCCCGCCGCCTGCATAGACCAAGAAAATAGGCTATTATAAGCAAAACTCTGAAATTAAATCTGACAGAGATACAGGGTGAATAAATAAAGAGGCGTATGGAAGAACTACATTGTTCTATACATACGCCTCTTTTGTGTTAATATTGGGGGTACTAAAAATTGTAGCCAACAATTTTATAATCACTAATACACCGCACTCTTGTAAGCATCTACCGAGTTGGCAGGCACATAAATATAGCAAAGTAGGAGGTTGCTGCACGGCAAAATCACGATAAAATTATCATTGTTTGGGCTATAACCACTCTCAAAAACATAACCAGAGGATAGACTGTCGCATAGCTGATGGCGGGCATATCGGAGCCGCAAATGCCATTGGCATAAGTGAGAGCGATGGGGTTTGTCATACTACCAGCGAGTGTTCCCATAAGGGTATAGTAGTCCATCTTGTATACCTTTCGGGCAAAGATACCAACCAAAACAAGCGGCACGATAGCGATAATCAAGGCGTAGAGAATCCATATATAACCACCTGAGATCAAAGCATTTACAAAGCCATCTCCCGAGGCAAGACCGACAGAGGCAAGGAACATTGCAAGACCCACCTCACGAAGCATAAGGTTTGCGCTGACTGTTGTATATGTAATAAGGTGCCAATGTGTACCGAAGCGACCGATAAGAATAGCCATAAGCATCGGTCCGGCAGCAAGTCCGAGGCGGATTTGTGGTGACTCTACAAGCGGAATAGATCCGACAAATACACCGAGAGCAATACCGAGGAAGATTGTAAAGATATGCGGCTGATGCAGTTTCTTGAGTGAATTTCCGAGCAGCTCTGCGACCTGTTCTATTGCACTCTCCGAGCCGACAACCATAACCTTATCGCCCAACTGCAACTCCATACCCTGATATGGGATAAGGTCTACACCGGCGCGATTTACTCGGGTAATATTGATACCGTACTTCGTACGCAGACGCAGGTCTGAGAACTTCATACCGTTAATCTTCGAGCGGGTAACGACAATGCGTCGAGAGACAAGTTTACCCTCAAACTCTCCCCACTCCTGCTCAAGCATATCTACCTCGTGACCCAAAAAGGCGAGTATCGCCTCTTTATCCTCTACTGCGCTGACAATGAAGAGTTTATCGCCAAGGTGCACGACACTCTCCGAGTCGGCTATAAATGCCTTATTGCCATCGTGCGAGATGCGGGAGATAACAAACTGACGAGCGATAATATTGCGGATTTCACTCACCTTTTTGCCGTCAATCTGACCATTTACAACCTCCAGCGAGTACTTTGCCGCAAACTTATGCTCGTTGCTCAACGCCTTGAGAGCCTCATTTTCGACCTTCAGATCCACCTTGAGCAGCGGTTTGAGTATCAAAAAGGCGATAATCACCGCCACCACACCAAACGGATAGGCAATGGCAAATGCCATCGGGATAGAACTGTCCTCTAACCCCGTAAGGTCCATATATGCCTGCTGTGTTGCACCCATCGCAGGTGTATTTACCGCAGCACCGTCCATCACACCCACCATAGTCTGCAAAGGTGTATCTGTCACAGCAGTTATGGCGTAGGTAACAACGACACCCAAAAGCATAACAAGCACGGCGAGGAACATCTGCCTTACGCCACCCTGACGCAGCGACGAGAAGAATCCCGGTCCAATCTGCAATCCAATCGAAAAGACAAATAACGTCAGACCAAAATCGCGCGCAAAGGCGAGCATATCCCCGTCTACAACCATTCCGAAGTGACTCACAGCAATACCCGCAAAGAGCACCCATGTCGAACCGAGCGAGATGCTCCCAATGCGAATCTTACTGAGCAGCGTACCGATAGCAATCACCGCCGCAAAAATAAATATCGAGTGTGCAATGCCCCCACCAAAGAGCATTTCCCCAATAAATTCCATACAATAACTACCTAATTTTGTGGCAAATATATAAATTAAAGTGTCATGTAGCAATTTTTCAACCCAAAAGATTACAACAACTGCAATTTTTTATTATCTTTGTAACACATACTAATTACGCGGAAAGTGTAAGTTTATTCTCGAATTGCGAACTTAGGAACTTCGAAATGGTAAAGAGAGTAAGCGGACATCTTCTTGCGTCGTACACTTTGGGTCTCGGCGTGAGGCTGTTGCTTATTTTATTTACCAAGGTTTCCTAAGACCTGCAATTCAAAAATAAGTTTTCAGCACCACGCTTTCTGTTTATGCGCAAACACTATCAAGGTGCAGATAGTACAGTAAAATTACCATTATGAAAAAATTATTTTTACTATTAGCCCTATTTAGCTTTGTAGTTACAGCCTGCGAAAGAGGGAGTGACGTGGAAGAAGAGAATGGCAATACGCCTTTTGTTCCTGAAATTGAGATTTCGTCTGAACTATTAGATTTTCCCACAGAAGGAGGAGAGCAGAATATACGCATTATAGCGAACTTCAAATACAGTATAACAACAAAGGATAATTGGATATCATATAAGGAAAATGAAAGCGGTCTAGTTATTTCAGTGGATAAAAATCAACAAACTAAGAACCGCTACGGTACGCTTAAACTATTTAGCAAAGATTATAACATTGAAAAGAGTATCCTAGTAACTCAGGATGCATTTAAGCCACACATATCCATACAACTATCATCAATTAGTTTCCCTAATGAAGGTGGATCTCAAGAAATTGCAATATCTTCTAACATAGAGTATGACATTGTTAGAAGTGATGAGTGGGTATTATTTGAGCAAACTGAAAATGGTCTGATTATCACAGCTATTCAATCTTATACAAATAAAGAACGTACAGCATCTATATCAATTGTTAATGAGCAATATAATATATCGAAAAAGATAGAAATAATACAAAGCGCCTTTATTCCAACAATAATCATAAATCCAACATCATTAGAATTTACTTATAGTGGAGGCTCTCAAGAAGTAAGCATTAGCGCCGATATTAATATTTTGTATAAAATACCCGATGATATAAATTGGGTAAGTGTAGAGAGTACTTCAGGTGGTATAAAAGTTTCCGCATTACCTAATAATTCCAACCAAAATAGACAAACTGATATAATATTCTATAGCAATCAATCTGACATTGAAAAGAAACTACATGTCACACAAACTGCATTTGAACCATTTTTGGAAGTTGATGTAAACAAACTAAATGTCCCCAATGAAGGTGGAGTCTTAGATATTAATGTTACAACAAACATCGAATATAAAGTATCGATAGATGCAGAATACTGGATTGATGCTGTAAATATGGGTAACAAAATTAGAGTGTACGTTACAGATAATACAACGTCTCAGAATCGATATGCAGAAATTACTCTTACAAATAAAGAATATAACATAGAAAAAAAAGTTATAGTTGAGCAGTTATCTTCCAATCCAAATTTGATAATTGATCCTGATCATTTAACATTTACTTTTGGAGGTGGAACTAAAGAGATAAAGATTATAGCTAATTTCGAATATGAAATCATAGAAAATACAAACTGGTTGTCTGTAGCAACCGTAAATAACATAAATGGTCAAAGCATCAAAGTTACCGCATCTGCAAATAATACTAATCAAGACAGACAAGCTAAAATCACAATCTTTAATAACGAGTATAATATTAAGAAAGAGATTACAGTTGAACAGAATGCGTTCAATCCTATACTAACGGTTGATCCTGATATTATAAACTTCACAAGTAATGGAGGTTCTCAAAAAGTAACAATTGCCGCAAACATTGATTATCAGATCTCATATAGTGTCAATTGGATCTCCGTAAAGTATCTTGATGATGGCATAGAAGTAATCGCATCAAAATTCGACACCGTAGGAAATCGCAAAACAGAAATATCCATTTGGAATAATGAATGTAATATTTCAAAAACAATAAGCGTTTTTCAGCAAGGTATATCTACAACTAATTCTAACACTATTTATTATACAACCTCAAACAATGAAATATTAACACCGAAGAATTCTTATGGTTTTGGTGCCAATATCATATACAATAAATATGACAATAACTCTAAAATAGGTTTAATTATTTTTGATGGAGATGTTACATCAATTGGAACAGGAGCATTCGAGGATTGTAGTACCCTCACTAGTATAATAATTCCCGATAGTGCTACTTCTATTGATAATTATGCATTCTTTAATTGTTTCAATTTGCAAGATGTAACCATTGGAAAAAGCGTAAGCTCAATTAAAGATTATGCATTTGGTGAGTGTATGAATCTTAAAAGTATGACAATACCCGATAGTGTAATTTCAATTGGAGAACGAGCATTTTATTATTGCAGTAATTTATCGACTCTAATCATTGGTAAAAATGTAATGACTATTGGCAATAATGCCTTTAATAGTTGTGGTCGCCTTACACATATAAGTATTCCAGATAGTGTTACTCATATAGGAGACAATGCATTCAGTGATTGTTATTCATTAACAAACGTTACCATTGGAAACGGTCTAACTAAAATCAATGATTACACATTCTCTGGATGTGAACAGTTGCAAAAGGTAAGTATAGGCAAAAATGTAAAATCAATCGGTGATTATGCCTTTAATTATTGCATGAATATACGGACTGTAATACTACCTGATAGTATTAATTCAGTTGGAAATCATACGTTTGCTGCTTGTACCAATTTAACAGATATCACAATCCCTGACAGTGTTGTTTCCATTGGAGAGTATGCATTTTATGGTTGCTTAAAACTAATAAATGTAACAATTGGAAAGAATGTAACAACAATTGGTGATTGGGCATTTTACACTTGTACAAACTTGGAATATGTAACATGTAAACCAATCATTCCTCCGACAATTGGACCTCAGACATTCTTGAACAATCATACATCTCTGACAATCTATGTACCTCAGCAATCACTTAGTGTATATAAGAAGGATGTTATCTGGGGTGGAATGTATATTCTTCCTATTTAATTGATATTGTTTTGAACAAATTTATGGAAGCTAAATTGAGTAAATTGATACAGGAGTACAGCACTTGTGATATGATACAAGAGTTTGCGGGAACTCATACCTTCGAGCAAGCCGTGATGTGTCGATATACAAATAAGTTTGGTAGTGAGGTATATTGCAAGCACCAGTGGTGCATTCGTCGTAGTGCATTGCAAGAGATATACAATAAACTAAGTGGTCAACGGGATAGAATCGCGAAAGTCAAAGATTTTGAGGAACTCTACAAAATTGTAGACTGTGAGAGTGTTCAATACATAGGAGATTTGACTACGTATGACATAGCATTGCGAATTGGCTACCTACAATCGCCACAGATTCTGCCGCAGAAGTTTGTCTATTTCCACGCTGGACCCGCAAAGGCTGCAAATGCTCTGCGCCGACAAGGGTTACTTGGCAAACTTGAACACACTATGGAGCTGAGCACCTTTGAGTTTTTAGACGAGCTGAAAACATTGGACAGGAAAGAACACTCTATTCCAGAGTTTGCAACTCACGCAATGATTGTTGAAGACTTTCTCTGCGTAAAACACAAAGAGATTGAAAGACTCTAATTTTACTACCCACGGGCTGTGCTCGTGGGTATTTTTTGTCTACAGGTGAACAATTTCGGATTTTTTTTACTACCTTTGTCGTGACATAAGGGGTGCTGAGAGTTTTCTCGGCTGAGATTATACCCATTGAACCGAAGCGGGTAATGCCGGAACGGGAGGAGTGTAAATCACATACGCCCCTTTTCAAGCTATTTACTAATTTAATTAACAGTAGTTATGAAAAGGTTTTTTATTTTGTCGGTAGCGGCTGCTATGTCCGTATACCACAATGTCTCAGCTGAGACAACCTTTAAGAGCGATTCGCTCACAATTCACTCAATCGAGCAGGTTAATGTAGTCACACAGAGGGCTACCGAGCGTACACCAATTCCACATTCGGAGCTTACTGCAGAGCAGATTGCCGAGAGCAACTTTGGCGAGGACATTCCTTCGCTGCTCAGTTCACTTCCGTCTGTTGTTATCAGTTCCGAGAGCGGTATAGGCATCGGTTCGACCTCATTTCGCGTCAGAGGCACTGACCCTACACGCATCAATGTAACGCTCAACGGTGTGCCGATGAATGATGCCGAGACCCATTCTGTATATTGGTACGACACCCCGGACCTTGTAAGTTCTGTAGGCAGTATTCAGTTGCAGCGCGGCGTGGGACTATCGACAGCAGGAACGGGTGCTTTTGGTGCATCACTCAATATGACAACACTTGCACCGCAGACCAAATTTTCGGGTCGTGCATCGCTCAGCTACGGCTCATTCAACACCCAAAAGCAGGAGGTGGCGATAAGCTCGGGTCTGCTTGGCGGACATTGGACAGTAGATGGTCGTCTGTCGCACCTCTACTCCGACGGATATGTAGATAGAGCTCGAAGCAACCTCAGCTCATACCTCTTTCAGGTTGGTTACTACAAAAATCGCACAAGTGTCAAGCTCCTCTCTTTCGGTGGTGTGGCAAAGGTCTATCTGACCTATACGGGCGTTAGCGCCGAGCAGCTCGAGAGCGACCGTCGATACAACCCTGAGGGCGAGATTTGGGGTTATAAACCGACAGCAAGCGGAGAGATGGAGTATGCTGTAGTGGGTTACTTCGACGACCATACCGACAACTACACACAGATAAACAATCAGCTCGTCGTAAATCACAAGTTCTCAGATAGTTGGCAGCTCGGAGCAACAGCGCACTACACCTACGGCAACGGCTACTATCTCAACTATAAGAACGACCAGAAACTTGCCAAATACGGCATTACCTCTGCACCCGTAGAGCGTACAAATCTGCTCAGAAACAAGAGTATGGCAAACCACTTCGGCGGTATTGTAGCCACTGCAACATACACATCTGACCGCCTTACGCTCAACCTCGGAGGCTCGGCTTCGCTCTATGACGGAGTACACTACGGAACAATCTCGGCGCTCGAGTTGGCTCCAGATTTTGCACTGACAGAGTACTATCGAAATAACACAACAAAGTACGACTGTTCGCTCTTTGCGCGTGCAGATGTAGCACTGACAGAGCACTTAAATCTATATGCCGATTTGCAGTACCGCCACATAACCCATAACATTGACGGTGTGAACGACAACTACGACCCGACAATCAGCGCAATGCAGCGACTCGATATTGCCCGCACATACAACTTCTTCAACCCAAAACTCGGACTCCACTACGCCCCGGCAAAGCACCACGCACTCTATCTGTCAGCTGCTGTAGGTCAGAAAGAACCGACACGAAACAACTTTACCGACATCCGCGAGGGCGAATACCCGACAGCAGAGCAACTGCTCGATATTGAGGGCGGATACAACTTCGAGAACAAGATACTAACGGCAAATATCAACCTCTACTATATGCTCTACCGCAACCAGCTTGTCCAAACAGGCGAGCTCTCGGACACAGGCGAGCTTCTCTCTCGAAACATCCCTAAATCATACCGTCGAGGAGTTGAACTGCTGCTTGATATAAGAGCTACTAAGTGGTTGAGCCTCGGCGTAAATGCAACACTTAGTCAGAACCATATTATCGACTACGTAGACTATATTGATGATATGGCTTTTGAGCGCGGTAAGACCACTATTGCTTACTCCCCTGCCGTTATTGCAGGAGCATATCTGCAGGCATCAACTCACGGCTTTACAGCGAGATTTTCGAGCCGTTATGTAAGCAAGCAGTACCTGACAAACGGAGAGTATGAGGACCTTACTCTGCCACGCTACTCAGTAAGCGACCTTAACCTCAGCTACACCTTCGGCAAGGTGCGCTTTGGAGTAAAGGTTGCCAACATCTTCAACGCCAAGTATTGCGCAAGCGGCTATGGTGGTTCGTGGATGGAGGGAGCGACACTTGCCGACCGCAAGTCGTGGGCGTGCTACTTCCCTCAGGCAACAACATCAGTACTTGCCAACGTTACGGTTAAGTGGTAGTGTAACTGTGTTATAAAAAATTTAGCCTATAGCAGCCAACTAATAGCTAAAAATTACTATCTTTGCACCATAAAACAAACAACACTAACTATTATGGTAGAGATTCAGCGTGCGCACCGTATGGATGGTACGGGCGAGTATTACTTCTCACGTCGTCTGCGTGAGATTGCAGAGATAGAGGCGACTACAGGTCGTCAGATTATTAAGCTTGCTATGGGTAGCCCCGATCTCCCACCGGCACCTGCAGTAATTGAGCGTCTGCACCAGGAGGCTCTTCGTCCTGACGTTCACAAGTATATGTCGTTCAAGGGTGAGCCTATACTGCGCAAAGCTTTTGCCGATTGGTATGCTAAGTGGTACGGTGTAGAGTTGGATTACAACTCTGAGGTTCTGCCGCTTATCGGTTCTAAGGAGGGTATTATGCACATCTGCCAGACCTTTATAAACCCTGGCGACAAGGTGCTCGTTCCAAATCCCGGCTATGCAGCATATAAGGCAGCTGTAAGTATGACCGGCGGTATTATGCAGCCGTATGCGCTCAACAAGCAGAACGACTTTATGCCTGACTTCGACGCTATCGAGGCAGAGGGTGTTGAGGGTGTAAAGATTATGTTCGCCAACTTCCCGGGTATGCCTACAGGTAAGACTCCTACTCGTGAGTTGTTCGAGAAGATTGTTGCTTTCGGTGCAAAGCACAACATCCTCGTTATCCACGACAACCCATACAGCTTTATCCGCAACAACGACAAGCCTATGAGTATCCTCTCTGTTCCGGGCGCTAAGGATGTAGCTATGGAGATGAACTCACTCTCAAAAGGTCACTCTATGGCGGGCTGGCGTGTAGGTGTTATCGTTGGTAAGCAGCAGTGGATCGACTCTATCCTTACCTTCAAGAGCAATATGGACTCAGGTATGTTCTACCCTGTTCAGGCAGCTGCCGAGACAGCACTCTCTCTTGGCGAGGAGTGGTTCACAGAGCTCAACGCTATCTACCGCGAGCGTGAGAAGGAGGGCATGGCTCTGCTCGATGCTCTCGGATGTCACTACCAGCCAAATCAGGCAGGACTCTTCATCTGGGCTGAGATTCCGGAGGAGTATGAGGGTGACTGCTACGACTTCTCTGACGAGGTTATGGAGAAGTGCGACGTATTCCTCACTCCGGGCGGCATCTTCGGTACCGAGGGTAAGCGTTACGTTCGTATCACACTCTGCTGCCCTGCAGAGCTTCTGCGTCGCGCAACCGAGAATATCAAGGCAAGATTTACAAAGTAATAGCATAAGCTATTAAATCCAGGCACAATCTTTTTGGAGGTTGTGCTTTTTTTTGTATCTTTGCTCAATATAATACCCGAACTGTACCATAATGAGTATTGTAACCAAACTTAAAACCATCATAAATGGCAATCAAATTGCACGCGACTCTTCTTGGGCTGTCATTGGCAGTGCTGTGAGCAAGTGTGCAGCAATGGTTGTCAGCATCATCATAGCCCGACTGCTCGGAGTAGAGGAATTTGGCGAGTATGGCATGGTTAAGACCACTCTTTTCTACATTGCCGTCTTCTCGACCTTCGGTCTTGGCAGCACCGCCACCCGTTATATGGCGCAGTGCAACTCGGAGGACCACCTCTCTATCTACAATCTTATCCGCAACTCTATCTCCATCACCCTTATCACAAGTACGGTGATGGCCGTGCTACTCTTTACTTGTGCCCACCTTATCACAGATGAGCCGCACCTGATTTCGATACTGCGATACACCTCGTTAATCGTCATCTTTAACGCGATAAACACCACCCAGCTCGGCCTGCTGTCGGGACTAAAGCTCTTTAAGGCCATAGCGATAAACAACACTATTGCGGGCGTTGCGACCTTTATCTTCGGCATTGTACTCACCTTCTACTTCGGTCTTGTGGGTGCCGTAATGTCGCTCTTTATTACGATTTTCTTGCAGTGCATCTGCAACCAGATAGTCCTTGCAAGACACCTGCGCGCTATTCGTGGCAAGGTCGATAGCAGCAAGAGCACACAGAGCTCGACAATCAAACACCTGTTCAAGTTCTCGCTACCGATTGCTATGCAGGAGTGTGTCTATGCCAGTGCAAGTTGGATTCGCGTAATGATGATTACCTCATTTGCGGGATATGACGAGTTAGGACTCTACACTGCCACCAATCAGTGCCATTTGATTATCATCTTTATTCCAAGCGTATTAAGGAACGTCATTCTTTCGCACCTTTCAAGTTCGCTTAACAACTCTACACTCCATAAGCGCACCTTTAAGACTATGTTGCGCATCAACCTCTACTCTACTCTATTGCCAGCTACAGGTATAGCTCTGCTCTCTCCTGTAATAGAGATGGTTTATGGTGACTCGTTTGTAGGCCTTGCTCCAGTAGTTATCGTAGCAGCTATATCAAGCGTCTTTGAGAGTATCTGCGACACATATATCCAGGAGTTTATCTCTCGTGGCCGCAACTGGATAATCCTCGCAGGACATATCCTCCGCAACTTCGGTTCTCTGCTTATAGCGCTACCTCTGCTAATGAGTTTCGGCAATAATCGTGGTGCGCTAATGGCCTACGGAGCCATTATGGTTGCACAGATACTCTATAGCCTGATGCTCCACATTCTTTATAAGCGAACAAAACAAGCCAAGTAGCTATGGGAGGTACATTCTTCTGTATAATGACCTTTGTGTATATGCTGTTCGGAGTGCTATTCTACGAGCTACGTACAGTAACATATATAGACGAGGCCTTCAGTATTACCATTGCGCTCTATGCCTGCCTTGCAATCTTTATGCGCAGGATTGCACTCAATAAGCCGCTAATGATATGGTTTGCCATCTCGTTCTTCTACCTGATATACTCGCTTGTCATCGAGTCGAACGTACCACAAGCCATTGTCAGCGACTTTATTATGCAGTCCAAGCCCTACTTGGTCTTCTTCGGATTGATGTGCATCAAGCCACGCTTGAGTCCTCACCACTATACGATATTGCAGGGTATCTGCTGGCTGAGCCTCTTCCTTATTGTAGCAATCTACATCTACCACCCTGGCGACCGAGTTGTTGCCACACACGGAGTAATGCTTACTGGAGAGGCACTCTCTGCCGTTTCGATACTTGTCGGTGCGCTCTTCTATCTTTGCAGCAACTTTGATCGTGCTGACACAAGAATTCTCACATTGTTTATTATGTGTGCAGGTATGCTCTCGCCAACATCTAAGTACTGGGCTATACTTGTATGCGTCTTTGTCATTCTATTCTTTGTCAATCGCCCGCTGAAGTTCAATCTAAAGTATCTGCTGCTCGGTATGTGCGCTGTGGGAGCCATTATTTGGTTTGTCAAGGATGAGTTTATCTTCTACTTTGTCGAGGATTTTGAGTACAATACCCGCCCAATGCTCTATATCAAGATGTGGGAGGTGCTTGCAGACTATATACCATTTGGTAGTGGCTTTGGCACCTACGCCAACCCTGCCTCTATGACCTGGTACTCCCCTATCTACGAGAAGTATAACCTCGATGTCATCTGGGGTCTTGATGAGGGTAATACCGAGCACTTTGCTGCCGATGCCTACTACCCTATCTTCGCGCAGTTTGGTTATGTAGGCATTGCACTGTTTGTGATATTCTTCATCTACCTCTTTAAGCAGATTAATGGTTTTTATAATGCCACACACGACATTAAGCGTTATAAAACCTCACTAATCATTGTCGCTTACATCCTTATTCAGGCCACATCAAACGCCCTTGCAAATGAGCGTATCGTGCTTGCAATGACTATTCTTGTATTATCTCTCTATAGGTACCAACCTACCCAAATAGTTAGACCTATCAACAGATTTACTCCACCAATACCTAAGAGCTATGAAAATATTGCTAATAAATAACTTCCACTATATAAAGGGTGGCTCGGAGGCTGTATATTTCAATATGGCACGGATGTTTGTGCGTATGGGTCACGAAGTGGTATTTTTCAGTTGCACAAGCGACCGTAACCTTGATGGAGCTAACGAGTACTTCGTTAAGCCAAACAGCGAGGTAAACAAACTTGTCGGCGCTATGCGTTATATCTACAACGGCTCTGCAGCGCGTGCGCTTGACCGTCTGCTGACCGAACACAAGCCCGATATAGCCCATATCCACCTCTTCTGGGGCGGATTATCGTCATCTATTTTAGGAGTCCTAAAGCGTCATAAGATACCCGTAGTGCATACGGTTCACGACTATCGTCTAATCTGCCCTGCATACCTTCTTCGCCGACCTGATGGCACGATATGCCATAGTTGTTTTAATGGAAATTATTTGAACTGTATCAAATATAGGTGTGCCGGCAATAATCTTATCCGTAGTACTCTTATGAGTATCGAATTTTTCATTCGCCGCTGGTTTATCCAACCTATAAATGCAATCAATGGTTTTATTTTCGTAAGTCGTTTCAATTACGAGCAACATCTTAAAGTTCTACCACAACTCAAAAATCGTCCTTATCTGATTGCCCACAACGCCATAGATACTCTACCTGAGAGTGCAATTAGTAAAACTATGGGCAACTACTACCTATACTTCGGTCGTCTAAGTCCTGAAAAAGGATTGATTACACTTATCAACGCCTTCAACTCGCTACCACATCTGCAACTCAAGATTGTCGGCGAAGGACCACAAACCGAAGAGTTGAAAAGAATAGCAAATAGAAATATCGAGTTCTGCGGCTATCAGAGTGGAGATACACTGCGTGCCACTATCCGCGACTGCAAGGCGATTATAGTACCGTCAGAGTGTTACGAAAACAACCCGATGACAATTATCGAGGCATCGGCTGCAGGTATTCCGGCTATCGGTGCAAGAATTGGTGGTATTCCGGAGATTATTGTCGAGGGCAAGACAGGCTATATCTTTACTCCAAAGAGCGTAGAAGAGCTTACAGAGGCTGTTTCAAAGCTCGAGTCGCTTACCTCTGAGCAGTACGAGGTTATGAGTCAAAACTGCCGAGAGTTTGCTGACGAAAAGTTTTCTGACAGAGCACTATACAACAAAGTTATCGATTTTTACACCTCAATATTAGATAGTTATGAGTCTTAAGCAGAGAGGTATCAACCTCGATTTGAGCCATATTCGCGCAGTATTTTTCTTTGCGCTGTCAAGAATACCTATGCCAAGGACTTGGCGTAAGTACTTTATCCGTTGGGCAGGTGTAAACCTTGTGGGTCGCAAGTACTTCATTGCGCGTGATGTGCAGTTTGACTCTATCCATCCGGGCAATATCACTATCGAGAATGATGCACACATCGCCTCGGGTGTCCGCATATTGACACACCGTCTTGATACAACAAATCCCGACCTTAGCGACATCCACTTTATAGAGGGTCATATTACTATCGGCGAACACGCCTTTATCGGCAGTGGAGCCATTATTACGGGCAATGTAACCATTGGACGCAGCGCCATTATCGGTGCAGGCAGTGTGGTCACAAAATCTGTTCCCGAGGGAGAGGTTTGGGCAGGAAACCCTGCAAAGTTTATCAAAAAGCGAGGATAGAATGGTACAGATAGATAGCATAACCCAACAGCGCATCTTCGCACTTCTCCGTGCAGCACTCTTTGGTGCAGAGGCTGAGCAGTCGCTCTTTGAGGATATGCCCTCGGAGCAGTGGCAAGCGATATACTCTATAGCCACACGTCAGGGCATACTTGCATTTACCTATGATGGCGTAAAATCACTACCGGAGGCTCTGCAACCGGGATTGGACATAAGAGTACAGTGGGCGTACAATGTCAGCCACATAGAGAAGTTCTACGAGCGCCAACTCTCAGTGGCTCAGGCTATTGTCGTCACATTCTCACAGAGCAATATCAGAACACTGATACTCAAAGGTCTCTCCAACGCATCGTTCTACCCCAAGCCATCACACCGCCAGTCGGGAGATATAGATATCTATCTGATGGGTGACTTCGAGCGCGGAAATGAGATTGTACGCAAAAAGGGTGGCAAGGTCAAGCACGACTACTTTGTCCATAGCGAGTTTGTCATCAAGGGTATCAATATCGAAAACCACCTCCATATTGTCAATCCGAAGGTAAACAGTACGGGTCACTATATAAACGAGCAACTACTACAACTTGCAGAGCAGTCCGTTGTCCACCCTACCGTCAAAGGCGCATTAATGCCCTCTGCAACATTTAATGCCCTCTTCCTCCTGCGTCACTCAAGTTGGCACTTTGCCCGCGAGTCCATAAAACTGAGGGATATATGCGATTGGGCTGCATTTCTGACCAGCTCAGGCAAGGATATTGATATTGACAAGTGTATGGATATGCTCCGCCAGAGTGGTTTGGAGCGCTATGCAGCTATCCTTACAACGCTTGCGGTAAAGTATCTGGGTATAACCTCTCCACTGCAATTTGCAGAGAACTACGAGGAGTTGTCGGAGCGTGTGAAGATGGATATTCTGACATTTGATGCAGGCAAGGGTGCTCGTCGTGGCGTTATCGGCACATTTATCGACAAAATCCGCAACCGCAGAGCGCGTAAATGGTGCTACGAGCTTGTTGTTCCCGATGAGTATATGGGGAATATATGGTTCTCTGTAAAGGGATATTTACAAAATCCCCTTGCAATTTTCAAAGCGAAATTATAATCTGTCGAGGATCCTCTTTATTACAGGAATTTTGAGTACCGGAAGTAGAGCTACTGCCGGCAGAATGGCACATACTGCCACCACAAATTTCGAGAACAGACCCGGAATAACCTTTCTGCGGCGACGGTTCATTGCACGAAGACCCTTGCGAGCCACACTCTCTGCCGAAGACATTATGCCGAGCGTACGGAACAGACGACGCTTCGAGTCGCTCAAGTTGTAGAGTGGAGTATCCACAGCACCCGGATAGACAGTAGTAACACTCACTCCCGAGCGGCGCATCTCATACCAAAGTGACTGGGCAAAGTTCTTCAGAAGCACCTTTGTTGAGCCATACAGCGACATTGTCGGATATGGAGTCCACGCGGTCATTGAGCTCATTATCAGAATTTTACCCTCTCCACGCGCCACCATATCGCCACCAAATAACAGACAGAGTTTCATAGGCGTTGTGCAGTGCAACGCTGTGATAAAGTCTATATACTTTGTATTGGTATTCTTAAACTGTCCGCAGTGCAACACTCCCGCATTGGAGATAAGAATATCCACCTCACCCCACTGCTTTGCTTGGTCGTAAATCTGCTGCGCAGCATCGGCTGCAGAGAGGTCTATATCTATAACCCTCACCTCGACATTGTAGAGCGAAGATATCTCTGCTGCCACCTGCTCAAGCTGCTGCGCCTGATTGCTTACAATGATAACATTCTGCCCCGCCAGAGCACTCTGACGCGCATACATTGCTCCAATACCGGAGCTAGCACCTGTGATTAGAGTAAATTTCATAGCGCGAAGGTATTAATTTCTCGATAAAATAACTAATTTTGCACCCAAAATCGACACATTATGCTCACACGAGGACTCGGTGCAATAGCACTTTTGGTTTGTTCAAACCTCTTTATGACACTTGCCTGGTATGGTCAGGTGATGTTTAAGTCGCGCTTCGAGCGCATTGGTATGATTGCAGTTATCGCCATTAGTTGGCTTGTAGCGTTCTTTGAGTACTGCTTTATGGTCCCTGCAAACCGCCTGGGAAGTACAGAGTATGGCGGCCCGTTCTCTATCTGGGAGCTGAAGGTTATCCAGGAGGTTGTCTCGCTCACGGTCTTTACCGTCATCGTGCTCCTTGTAATGAAAAACGAAGCCCTCAAGTGGAATCACCTCGTCGGCTTCTTATGCCTTGTCGCCGCGGTGTTCTTTATCTTTAAGAAATAATATTATATTCGCACTCTAAATACTCTTTGCACCAATTTGTCGTCAGAGTGGGGCAGATACCACGCTCGGCACAAAAAACAGCGAAGGGCTGTACTTACTCGTACTGCCCTTGCTGTTTATTTGGGTTAGCGGAAGTAGCTGCCCTACTATCACGACAAATTACTGGAGCATCTGCCAGAGTCGGTCCTTCAACTGCTGGATATTGTAACCTGCTACTGACGAGATAAAGATTGTCTCGATGCCCTCTGGGAGTTCGGCCTTCATCTGCTCAATAAGCTCCTCGTCAAGCATATCGCACTTGGTGATTGCCAGAATACGCTGCTTATCCAAAAGCTCTGGGTTGTACTGTGTAAGCTCGCCCAAAAGTACCTTATAGTCCTCGGCGATATTATCGCTATCAGCTGCAATCATAAAGAGCAGCGTAGAGTTACGCTCGATATGGCGAAGGAATCGTGTACCGATACCCTTACCCTCGTGTGCACCCTCAATAATACCTGGGATATCTGCCATAACAAACGAGTGGCCATCACGCACCTCGACAATACCGAGATTTGGCTCAAGTGTGGTAAATGCGTAGTTGGCAATCTTTGGTTTTGCTGCCGAAACAACAGAGAGCAGAGTACTCTTACCCGCATTTGGGAAACCCACAAGACCCACATCGGCAAGCACCTTAAGCTCGAGGATAAATGCACCCTCGTCGCCCTCCTCACCAGGCTGTGCATAGCGTGGAGCCTGATTTGTAGCGGTCTTGAAGTGCCAGTTACCCAGACCTCCGCGACCACCCTTGAGAAGAACAAGCTCCTCACCGTGCTCTGTAACCTCGCCCACATACTGGAGTTCAGTCTCGCCGTCCTCGGTCTCGATAACACGACGCGCAACAGTACCCAGCGGCACAGGGATAACGATATCCTTGGCATCTTTACCGCTTGAACGGGCACCAGAACCACACTGACCATCTTCTGCAAATTGGTGGCGCTGATACTTAAGGTGGATAAGTGTCCAATACTGGCTATCACCCTTCAGAATGATGCTACCACCCTTACCGCCGTCGCCGCCATCGGGACCACCGAAGGCAACGAACTTCTCACGACGGAAGTGCGCCGAGCCTGCTCCACCGTGACCGGAACGGGCAAATATCTTTACGTAATCAACAAAGTTAGATCCAGCCATTCTTCTTACTATTAAGAGTGTACGGTTTAATAGTCAAACTACATTCTCTCAGGCACCTCAATACCGAGCAGTGCCATACCGGTACGGATAACGCGAGCAACCTGTGATGCGAGCTGCAGACGCATACGCTTTGTGTTCTCATTCTCCTCACGGAGGATCGAGTGGTCGTGGTAGTAGCCGTTAAAGAGCTTACAGAGCTCGTATGTATAGGCTGCAATCATAGATGGAGCAAATGCCTCACCCGCTGCTGCTACGGTCTGCGGATAGTCTGCAAGAACCTTTACAAGCTCTACCTCCTCCGGCAGATAGTCGGCAGCAACCTTTGCGCTATAGTCAATACCCTGCTCCTCTGCCTTACGCAGCACAGAGCAGATACGAGCGTGTGTATACTGAATAAACGGACCTGTGTTACCATTGAAGTCGATACTCTCACGCGGATCGAAGAGCATAGTCTTCTTAGGATCAACCTTGAGGATAAAGTACTTGAGTGCACCAAGACCGATCATTGCGCAGATCTTGTTTGCCTCCTCCTCGCTGCATCCGTCAAGTTTTCCGAGTTCTGCACTCATCTCGCGAGCTGTAGCAACCATCTTCTCTACAAGGTCATCGGCATCTACTACAGTACCCTCACGCGACTTCATCTTACCCTCAGGCAGCTCTACCATACCGTAAGAGAGGTGGTAGATATCATCACTCCACTCATAACCGAGCTTCTTGAGAACGAGTTTGAGTACCTGGAAGTGGTAGTTCTGCTCGTTACCCACAACATATGTGATACCATCGAGGTTATTCTGCTCAAAACGCTGAAGAGCTGTACCCAAATCCTGTGTCATATATACAGATGTGCCGTCACCACGCAGCAACAGCTTCTGATCCAGTCCGTCGGCTGTAAGGTCAATCCATACCGAGCCATCCTCCTTGCGGAAGAAGATTCCCTTCTCCAGACCCTCTGCAACGATACTCTTACCGAGTAGATATGTCTGACTCTCATAGTAAACCTTGTCAAAATCTACACCCAGAGTCTTGTATGTAACATCGAAACCCTCGTATACCCAACCATTCATCATTTCCCAAAGGTTGCGTACAGCCTCATCCTTAGCCTCCCACTTGCGGAGCATCTCCTGCGCCTCGAGAAGGATCGGTGCAGACTTCTTTGCCTCCTCCTCGCTCATTCCGCCGGCAACGAGCTCTGCAATCTCAGCCTTGTAGTGCTTGTCGAACTCTACATAGTAGTCACCAACAAGGTGGTCGCCCTTGATGCCTGTGCTCTGCGGAGTTGCGCCGTTGCCATAGCGCTGCCAAGCCACCATAGACTTACAGATGTGAATACCACGGTCGTTTACAAGGTTCGCCTTGATAACCTTGTGTCCGTTTGCTGCGAGAATCTGCGAAACAGAGTAACCGAGCAGGTTGTTACGGATATGACCCAAGTGGAGCGGCTTGTTTGTATTTGGCGAAGAGTACTCTACCATAATGGTCTTGCCTGTAGCCTCAGCCTGACCGTAGTTATCGGTCGCTGCGATCTCAGCGAAACGCTCCTGCCAGAACTCTACCGAAAGAGATATGTTCAAAAAGCCCTTGATTACATTAAATGCGCTCACCTGACTGCTTGAAGATACAAGTTTCTCACCAATCTCTGTAGCAGTAGCCTCAGGTGACTTGCGCGAGAGCTTGAGCAGCGGGAAGGTAACAAGAGTATAGTCACCCTCGAACTCCTTACGGGTCTTCTGTATCTGGATCTGTGAAGGGTTTACCTCGCCATAGAGCTCGGTAACAACACCTGTCACCACCTCCAAAATGTAGTTGTCGATATTCATAGTATTAAAATTTTGTGCAAAGATAGTAAATAAAGTTGAAAATCAGTCTTTTTTGACCCCCTTATAGATAATAAAAGCGAGTGCCACAACCACCACAGCTGCAATAGCATAGCCTATCTCGTGGCTGTACTCGGTAACGGTTGCTATCAACTGCTCCTCAGGCACTACCGACTCGAAGTAGTAACCCAACGCTGCAAGTACACCGTTCCACACTCCGGCACCAATGGCTGTATAGAGGGCAAACTTGGCGATATTCATACGCGCAAGACCCGCAGGAATTGAGATAAGCTGACGCACAGCGGGCACAAGACGACCTACAAGCGTTGCAACAACACCATAGCGAACAAAAAACTGCTCTGCCTTTACAACCTTCTGTTCGTCAAGCAGACACATATGTCCCAGACGACTATTTGCAAACTTATAGACAATCGGTTTACCGAGCCAAAGGGCAAGAAAGTAGTTTACAAATGCACCTATAACCGCTCCAAGAGTGGCAAAAACAACCACAAGCCACACATTCAACTCGCCCGTAGCAGCAGCCTTATATGCCGCAGGTGGCACAATAACCTCGCTCGGGAATGGAATAAACGAACTCTCGATTGCCATCAACAGCGTGATGGTCCAGTAGTTCAAATTCTCCAAACACCACTCAATAAATCCTAACGACTCCATTATCCTTCTATTTTCAGCTGCAAAGGTAGTGAATATTTCGCTAATTTCCACACCCTTGTTCTACGAACAAAAATAATACTATCTCAAAAGACAAACATTACAGCCATATTGTGCACTACGACTACTCTGTGCACCGTTTTATCTTCAGAGTTTGCACGCCGCTTATTCTTTGCACCCATTTGTTGTCAGAATGTGTCAGATATGGTGCATCGTGCAAGATCCAAATTTGCACAATGCTACCCTTTTGCACTCATTTGTCGTCAAAAGGTAATAGTAGGTGCGCATCGCGTAAAAAGCCCGACGATGGATAGTACAGGACGTACAGCCATTGTCGGGCTTTTAGAGATGTGCAACTAATTAATTATTTGCACTGCAATTCCTCTGTGCTCCGTTTTATCGTCAGAGTGGTGTAGTTGCGGTGCATCGTGCAAGAAAGCAACGGCGGATAGTACTAAAACGTACAGCCGCCGTTGCTTTGTAAGGGATGTGCCGCAAATGCGCCACTATCACGATAAAACTATTTCTTCTCCTTGAGAAGATCGCGAATCTCGGTCAGAAGAACCTCCTCCTTGCTTGGTGCTGGTGGAGCTGGAGCAGGAGCCGGCTTAGCCTCCTCCTTCTTGAGGAGCTTGTTCATAACCTTTACCATCATAAATACGCAGAATGCGAGGATAGTAAAGTCAACAACCTGCTGGATAAATGCACCGTAGTTCCAAGTTACTGCAGGAGCAACCTCTGCACCTGCCTCTACAACAGCCTGCTTAAGGGTGAGCTTGAGGTCAGTGAAATCAACACCACCGACAACAAGACCGATAGGAGGCATAATTACGTCATTAACCAAAGAGGTAACAATCTTACCGAACGCACCACCGATGATAACACCGACAGCCATATCCATTACGTTACCCTTAAGGGCAAATGCCTTGAATTCCTTCAAAAATCCCATAATAGTTTGGTTTTTTAGTTATTAATAAATGTTATCCGATAATCATAATCACTGCGTCAGTTGCGATATTCTCGCCCTCTGCAACAAGCACCTGCTGAACAGTACCTGAGTAGTCCGAAGTGATTGAGTTCTCCATCTTCATTGCCTCGAGAACAGCCACCTCGTCACCAGCAGCAACTGCATCACCCTCCTTAACCTTCAGAGAGATAACGCGGCCCGGCAGTGGAGCTACGACCTTATTACCTGCAACTGCAGCCTTTGGAGCTGGAGCAGCAGCCGGAGCAGCATCACCAATCTCGAGGATAATTGCATCGGTAGCAACATTGTCACCTACAGCAACAAGGATCTGCTTAACAACACCACCGAAGTCGGCAGTAATTGAGTTCTCCATCTTCATTGCCTCGAGAACTACAACCTCCTGACCCGGAGCTACAGTATCGCCAACCTTAACCTTGATGTCGATAACCTTACCAGGCAGCGGAGCCAGAACGGTCTTACCGGTAATAGGCTGCTTAACCTCAGCTGCAGTAGCTGTATCCTCAGCCTTTGGAGCTGTAGCAGCAACAGTAGCCTCATAAGCCTTCTTCTTAAGGTTTGTAAGGTATGGTTTAGCAACGAGTGGGAAGAGCTCGAGCAGCAGAACCTCCTTCTCATTCTCAGCGAGCTTCACGCCACCTGCCTCAGGGAGCTCAGGATTTGGCTGCTGCTGATACTTAGAGATATCGTAGTTAGTCTCCTCGCGAACGCCGCAAATCTGGAAGCGGAACTCAGGATCTACAGCCACAGGAGTCTTACCATACTCACCCTTTACCAAGTTTACGAACTGATTGTTCTTTGTGTGATACATAGGACGACCTGCCTTCTCGTCGAGTGCGCAGTTTACAGCCTGTGCGCCGACAATCTGTGATGTAGGGGTTACAAGCGGTGGAAGACCTGCAGAGAGACGAACGGTTGGGATGAGCTCCATAGAGCGTGGGAGAATATCCTCTGCCTTAAGAGCCTGGAGCTGTGCAACCATATTCGAGTACATACCGCCAGGGATCTCAGCCTCCTGAACGAGCTTATTAGGAGCAGGGAAACCGAAGTAAGCCTCGATAGCCTGAGCTGCAGCAAGCAGAGTAGCGAAATCCTCGCTCTGTGCAGCCTTAACTGCGCGGTTGAGCTCTGCCTCTACCTCAGCAGGAACTGCATCTACAAGTGGGTTGAATGGATTTGGAGCAGGCTTATCGGCACCGAATACAGAGATATTAAGCTCTGAACGGATATTCTTCAACTGCTCGTTAATCTTAGCCACAGCCTCCATATTTACGCCCAAATCAATACCGAGCTTCTGGCAGAAGAGGTATACCAACTCAAGTGCAGGAGCACCGGTACCACCACCGAACCACCAGCAGTTAGTATCAACAACATCTACACCTGCAGCGATAGCTGCATATACAGATGCAAGACCATAACCAGGAGTACAGTGTGTGTGGAAGTCGATTGGAATAGATACGGCAGCCTTAAGCTTCTTTACAAGCGCACTTACACGCTGTGGAGGGATAAGACCAGACATATCCTTGATAGTAATCATATCTGCACCCAGAGCTGCGAGCTCCTTAGCCTTACCTACAAAGTAGTCGTCTGTAAATACGAGAGCAGGGTTCTTCTTGCCCTTAAGTTTATCCCAGAAGCTGAGCTTCGGATACTTAGGGTCTACAGTGTAGCAAACAGCACAGTCAGCAATACCGCCATACTTCTTTACATACTTGATTGTAGATTTAACATTATCAACATCGTTCAAGCAGTCAAAGATACGCATAATACCAAGACCGCTCTCGATAGAGTTGCGACAGAAGCCCTCGATAATCTCGTCAGTGTAAGGTGCATAACCGAAGAGGTTACGACCACGAGAGAGTGCTGTAAGCTTTGAAACATCACCCACTGCAGCCTTGATGCTCTCAAGACGAGTCCATGGGTTCTCATTCAGGTAACGCATTACCGAATCCGGCACTGCACCACCCCACACCTCCATAGCAAAGAAGTGTGCATCCTTGTAAAATGGCAAGCAGCGCTCAACCTGAGCCTGTGTCATACGGGTTGCAAATGATGACTGCTGACCATCACGCAGAGTCAAATCCCTGATTTTAAGTACTTTAGCCATAATTTTAGGTTTTTATTTGGTTGTGTAAATTCAATCTTTTGTTAATCAACTAACAAAGATAGCAAATTTTATAGATTTTACAACACAAAAACAAAAAAAAGTGACATTTTTCATCAAATGCCACTTTTCTATTCAAAACAGTGATTCTACTTAACGCTATCCTTTGCCACTAATCGCTTGACTATAAGTACAAATCCACCGGTGAGGATAAGATTGAACACAAGGGTCAAAACCGAAATAAGCAGTGCAGCACCGCCAATACTGTAACCGAGTGCAATAAATATCACTCCGGCACCCACCTCGCCTCGGGTAAACATACCGATAGAGAGTGCCAAACGCTCACGCACAGAGTGTTTGCGATAGAAGAGCATAGGCACCAATTTACCCACATTTGACAACAATGACACAGCAAGTACGTGCAGCGCTATAACACCCCACGAAGGCATAGGCTGCGCCGACATTATGCTGCCATCAGTCACGTGTGCACTTGCGCTAATTTGCGGCATACTCATACCCACAAGCAGCATAAAGAGCAGAGAGATTGCAGTGGTAATACCCTCGTCGCTCTTTGACTCCTTATGCTCGCGTTTAGTGACCATACCCAGCACAAATGCAGGTAGCAGAACCTCCACATGCAGAGCATCATCCGCGCCAAAGTAGTGCTTAGTTACCACGTATATAACATGAGTAATACCAAACACAATGACCGCATAGAAAAGTATCGCCCACCAATCCTGACGCAGTTTGTAGTGACTCATCTTACTCCAGCCAAACCACAGCAGACCGATAACAACAAAAAGAATCACACCCATCTGCCAATGCAAACCTATCATTACGATCTGCAACGGAATCATCAGCAGTATAGTATCGAGATCGTCAAAGATAGCAAGCACCTGTATTTTACGATATATCCAGCTCTGCTGCAGACCGAGCGCAGCAAGCATAGAGAAGAGAATACCCGCAGAGGTCGGTGCTGCAAATCGGCTGAGCAGCAGCGTCTCCTTCCACGCCTCACCACTACCCCACATATCAGACGGCAAGAGGAAGAAGATATAATATGCAGCAATAAGCAACCACGGAGCAGCTGCAGCAAGCATAGCCACGCAGTAATCCTTGACATATACACCCACATTGCTCTTATCCAACTCGAACTCTCGACCTACATTAATCATAATAAATGCAAGACAGGTTCCGAGCAATATATAGACCACCTTAGAGACTGCTGTATACCCATCACCCATCACATCAGGAAGGAGTTGGGAGAGCAGCAGACCTACAATCAACAAAAATGAAAATGATAGTACCTTCTTCATCTATTTTTATACCTCTTCGTTTCCTACAATTATATTCTTATATTTACGCCAACAATCAGCATTGCGATAGAGTTCTACAGAGTGCTGAGGCACAACTATTACCCTATCCATAACATCATCCTCGCCCCACAACATAAAGCGTTCAGCCATCTCCGGAGGCACTGTAGGCAACATTATCAATCTCTCCAACGCAAAATTATGGAAAAAGAGCGCATCACCAATATATTTTACCGTACTCGGAATGGTCATATCGACAATATTCGGAGAGTTAAAGGCAAACCCGCCAATCTCCTCGAGTCCCTCATTGAGCACAATGCGCTCAATAGAGTCGTAATTTTCAAAGGCTGACATCTCAACACTTTTGACTGTACTTGGCAGCACAATCTCCTCTATATCAGTATCAGCGCTAAGCAGATTCATACCGACTTTGGCAACTCCCTCAGGAATAGTGTAACTAATCAGCCCCGCAGTAGCAATAGACCTCAATTCATCACCAACAACAAGACATCTACCATCTTCTGAAGCAAATTTCCCCGAGAACTTGGAGAGATGGTTGCAATCCATAAATGCAAAGTCTTTAATTGCCGTAACGGTTTGAGGAATAGCAATTTCTGTTATTGATGTGGCAGCAAAAGCCATATCACCTATACTCTCCAACCCATCCGGAAGTGTTACACTGAGCAACTCTCCCTGACCAAAGAACATCTCATTTGACAACTCCGTCAGCGGAGCGTCGAATGTAATAACACCCACTCCGTTCTCATAGATATTTGAGATTACCCGAGGACCAAAACCATACTCTTTGGGCGAAATAACAACTTCGCCCAAAGAGGTATATAAAATCTGATTAGCCTGTGCAAACATAGTCTACTACTTCACAACAAATGGTAATACTGCTGCAATATCTGCCGAAGATGTACCGATAAGAATCTCGTACTCGCCCGGATTTGTTGTCCACGCGTGGCTCTTATCACACCAGAAAGCACACATCTTCTTATCCACCTCGAAAGTCACAACTGCCTTCTTGCCAGACTCGACAGCAACCTTACGGAACGCCTTGAGCTCCTTATTTGGACGCAGAACTGTCGGATTCTTCTCTGCAATGTAGAGCTGCACAACCTCTGTACCGGCAACAGCACCTGTATTATTGACCTCAATAGCCACCTTGAGCGGAGCCTCGTCTGTAAGGGTCTTAACCTTACCCTTGCTCAGAATCTTCGGCTTTGCAAGCTCAAAAGTAGTATAACTCAAACCATAACCGAAT
Organism: uncultured Alistipes sp.; assembly: GCA_947367255.1. GTDB lineage: Bacteria > Bacteroidota > Bacteroidia > Bacteroidales > Rikenellaceae > Alistipes. Next base: position 25,500 of record CANBCZ010000006.1, on the reverse strand, counting down.
GGGAAGAGGGTCTGAATACCCTTCTTCTCGTACCAACGATAACCTACAAGCACAGACTCGTCGTAGTGTACATCGTAAGTCCACGGATGGAATGCCTTCTCATTAGGATTACCCTTCGCCTTTGCAAGGTTAAAACCCTCAGGCACCGAATTTACAGCCGGAGAGTCGGCAAAATCTCGCTCGATAGTCATAGGCAACTTACCTGACGGATTTACCTTACCCGCAATAATATCGCGCAGAGCCTCGGCTCCATTCTGACCCGGATACCAACCATAGAGCAATGCTGCGCACTTATCCGACCAAGCGGTCATATCGATAGCAGAGCCCGAGTGTACAAGAACAATGGTATTAGGATTTGCTGCCACAACATTACGAACAAACTGCTCATCCTTCTTATCCATTGCGAACTCTCGCTCCGAGCTCTCTGAGTCGTATGTACCTGTCACACAGAGCACTACCTCTGCAGCCTTAAGATGCTCGGCTGTAGGATTTGCAACAAACTCGACATTACCAAATACCTTCGGAAGTTCCATCTGCAGAGTCTTATGATCATAGCCGGTAACGCGTGCAGCGCCGCCACCGTGAGGCACCTTGTCAAACCACTTACCCACGACAAGCAACTTCTTATCCGCAGCGAGCGGCAGAATACCGTTATTGCGGAGCAGAACTGTACCCTCGGCAGCTGTCTGATAGCTAATCTGAAGATGTGCAGGGAGCTTCGCCTCCAAAGAGCGGTCGTACTGCTTGCCGCTGTTGTAGCGGTCGTACAGACCCCAACGGATACAGGTTGCAATAGTCGGACGAATCATATTCTCGATATCCTTCTCTGTCACAACACCCTCTGCAACAAGGTCCGCAGGCTTCTTCTTGATATAGAAGGCATCCTCACCCGGCATATCGAGGTTCTGACCCGAAAGGATAACATTCTTCCAGTCGTAGATAGAGTTCCAGTCACTCATAACCATACCCTTGAAGCCGAGAGTACCACGGAGCAGGTCGGTAATGACATACTTGCTCTCACCTGCCCACTCGCCATTGAGCTGATTGTAGGCAGTCATTACGGTAGCTACACCCGCATCGATAGCAGCCTTGAAGGCAGGGGTGTAGATCTCCATAATCGCACGCTCGTCGATGATAGAGTTTGAACGACGGCGGTAGAACTCTGTCTGATTACCCAAAAAGTGCTTTGCACACGCAAGGGTACCGGTAGACTGCATACCTGTCACATAGTCGTAGATGATAGACGCTGCAAGATATGGGTCCTCGCCAAGATACTCGAAGTTGCGACCGCAACGGGCATTACGATATATATTCATTCCCGGACCGAGGATAACACCTGCACCCGCCATACGAGCCTCCTCGCCTACTGCATGACCATACTTGTATGCCAAATCGGGGTTGAATGTCGCTGCAAGCATAATAAATGCAGGGAACTGCGTTGTGCGCTCGGCAAGGATAATCTCGCTCGCATCGTGCATATGCTGCTTATTCTTCACACCCATAGATGCATCGGTGGTGTAGATATACGGCATACCCTTCTCCGGAACTCCCGGGAAGAAGAAACGGTTGTGACCCTGAGTCATCGAGAGCTTCTCCTCAAGTGTCAGGCTCTTCAAAATCTCATTAGCCTTTGCCTCTGCCTCCTCATAGCTCATCACCGGCTGCGCCAGAGCAGCAGAGCAAGCCATCAGTGCAAAAATCGAAAGAATAAGTTTTTTCATAAATAGTCAATAGTTTAGTTTAGATTACAAAGATAATCATTTTTTATGATTGTGCAAATTATGCCCTATCTATTACTCTAACAGAGATTTAACGCTCATAAAAGAAGAGGGTATCAACCACGTTGACACCCTCTATTTCTATTTTATTGGTTCCGCATGAATTCCCACATGAGTACCACAACCATATTTCTCCTTCAACTTAGACTCTACAGCGGTTGTAATGCGGTGAGCCTCGGCGAGGGTTAGGTTGCCATCCATACGGATATGTACCTCAATTGCGTATCGGTTGCCAATACGGCGAGTACGCAGATGGTGCGGGGATGTCACACCCTCTTCCGAGAGGATTATCTGCTCTATCTCCTGCTCCACCTCTGCGGGCAGCGAGCGTTCGAGTAGTTCATCGAGGCACGGTTTTATCAGGTCCACAGCCACCTTAATAATAAAGGCACTGACAACAATTGCCGCAAGCGGATCGAGCACCCTCCACTTTTCGCCCAGCAACATTGCGCCACCAATACCGACAAGCACGCCGATAGATGAAAATGCGTCACTGCGATGGTGCCAACCATTTGCCACAACAGCCTGCGAGTCGAGCTTGCGACCAACGTGAGCCGTATATCTATACAGCAGCTCCTTTGCTACTATAGAGAGTGCCGCCGCGATGAGGGCAATCATACTCGGTGCGGGCAGAACCGCGCCATTTACCACCGCAGCAACATCCTTTGCTCCATCGACAAGGATACCGACACCCACAGCAAAGAGCGCCAAGGCGATTATCACCGTCGCGAGGGTCTCATATTTGCCGTGACCGTAACGATGGTCCTCATCCTCAGGTTTTCCGGAGATATTCACAAAGACTATAACGACAATATCGGTCACAAAGTCGGAGAGCGAGTGCACAGCATCGGCTATCATAGCACTACTGCGACCAAGCAGACCCGCCACAAACTTAAATACAACAAGCAGCAGATTTACAACGCTTCCCACAATGGTTACTCGATAGATCCCTTTTACTCTCTCTTGTTCTGTCATACGATTATCCATATATCGGCAAAGATAGTAATTTTTCAGAAAAAAAAGAAGTTATTAGCCATTGACCTTATAGAGGTATCCGCAAGCGGATATTTTTTTCATATTCAAGTTTACACTTTCCCTATTTCTTGCACGCATTATTTGTCGTCAAAAGGCAGTAGTAGCAACGCTCGGGTAAAAAAAACAGCGAAGGGCTGTACTAAAACGTACTGCCCTTTGCTGGAGTTTTAGATAGCGGAAGCTAATGCTGCCTTTTCACAATAAATTAATTGCCGGCAGCAACTATAATACCCAATCCGATGATAAAGAGTGCAAACATCAGGGCAAGCAGATAACCAGTCTTGCGGTCTGCGCCCTTAAACTCCTTCCAGATAAAGACACCCCAGAAGGCTGCAATCATTGGAGCTCCCTGACCAAGGGCGTAAGATACGGCAGCACCTGCCTTACCTGCAGCGATATAGCTAAATGCTGTACCAAGGCACCAGATAGCACCACCCAAAACACCTACGAGGTGGGTTGAGAGTGAACCCTTAAAGTACTCGCTATATGACACAGGCTCGCCAACAAACGGGCGCTTCATAACGTAGGTATTGAAGAGCAAGTTAGATACAAGCACGCCGAGCGAGAAGATAAAGATAGCCGAATATGGGGTCAGCATACCCTCTGCAGGCTGCTCGAAGTTATTGATATCCATACCCTTAACTACAAAGCGGTAGAAGGTAGACATAAGAAGACCTGCAACGATGGCAAGGATAACACCCTTCTTGCTATTAGAGCCGTTATCGCTCTGCTTTGACACACGACCCGCCGCCATACCGTTGCAGACGATTGCAACAACGATAAAGAGGACACCGAGTGCGAGCAACACAGGATTTCCCTTACTCTGCTCGAGGTAATTATTGATAACACCCAGCACCAATGCAAGACCACAGCCGAGTGGGAAGGCTACAGACATACCAGCAAGTGAAGTAGAGGCGCTGAGCATAATATTTGATGCGTTAAAGATCACACCGCCCAACAGCACCCAACCTACAGATGCGAGGCTTGCCTGTGAGAGGTCGGCAACGAAACTACGACCAAGTTCGCCTGTGCTGCCCATAGTAAATCCGAGCAAGAGCGTAAAGAGGACCATACCGATAACATAGTCCCAATAGAAGAGTTCATAACGCCAAGTCTTTCCCGCGAGTTTCTGAGTATTTCCCCACGAACCCCAGCAGAGCATAGTGATAAAGCAGAATACCACTGCCAATGCGTAACTATTAATAATAAACATAGTATAACGGTTTTAAGGTTAGAAATTATCGACCTCTTCTCGTGACGGCACAGATGGTTGTGCACCTACACGAGTAACTGATATTGCAGCAGCCTTTGTGGCAAACTTCAGTGCATCCTCAAGGCTCATACCCTCAGCAACAGCCGCGCACAGAGCACCATTATATACATCTCCCGCAGCTGTAGTATCTACGGCAGTCACCTTACAGGCAGGAATAATCTCCCCCTTACCATCCTGATAGAGGAACGAGCCCTGACCGCCCATTGTTATCACTACCCTATCCACACCCTTTGCACAGAGCGCCTCCGCCGCAAGTGCAGCAGACTTTTCATCCGTAACCTCAATACCCGTGAGGGTCTGCGCCTCAGTCTGATTTGGGGTGATAAGATATAATTTGGAGAGTGTCTGCTCGCTCACAACTGCCGCAGGTGCAGGATTGAGCACCACTTTAGCACCCTTTGCCGCAGCAACAGCCACACAACCATCGACAGTAGAGATAGGTATCTCCAACTGCAACAGCACAATATCGCCCTCAGTAATCTGCTCAAGAGCCGGCATAACATCCTCAAGAGTAAGGCAGTTATTTGCGCCAAGTGCCACCGATATAGAGTTTTGACCCGCACTGTCCACCATAATCAGCGCAATGCCCGACGGGGTATCTTTGCGAACAATATATGAGGTATCGACACCAAAGCGCTGATAACCCGCCACAGCCGCATCGCCAAACATATCTTTGCCCACTGCAGAGGAGAAAATCACGCGATGTCCCATTCGAGCAACAGCTATTGCCTGATTGGCACCCTTACCGCCACCTGCCATCATAAAATCGCCACCCAGCACACTCTCGCCCGGACGAGGAAGATGTTCTGAGCGCACTACCATATCGGTATTTGAGCTACCGATTACTATAATTTTTCCCATAATTGTTGTTTGTTTTAGCAAATATAGTAAAAAATTGACAAATACACTACATCTCATTAACTTTATAGTTGTGGTAACAAAAACTTAACCACAGAGTTAGCGGATATAAAAATTTTAGTTACTTTTGCGCCATTGAAACAAAAACACACTAAACATGTCAACTGAAAGCAAAGTAAGAGCCGTAACCACATCACGACTCAAGCAGATGAAAGAGCAGGGAGAGAAGATCTCGATGATCACCTCTTACGACTACACTATGGCGTCGATTGTCGATGGCGCAGGTATCGATATTATCCTTGTCGGCGACTCGGCTGCAAATGTTATGGCGGGTCACAAAACTACCCTGCCTATTACCCTTGATCAGATGATTTACCACGCATCTTCTGTTGTGCGCGGTGTTGAGCGTGCATTTGTTGTCTGCGATATGCCGTTTGGTACATATCAGGGCGACCCGCTGACAGCACTCAACTCTGCCGTTCGTATTATGAAGGAGAGTGGCTCTGATGGCGTTAAGCTCGAGGGTGGCGAGGAGATTATCGACCCAGTAAAGAAGATTATCTGTGCAGGTATTCCGGTTATGGGTCACCTCGGACTCACCCCACAGTCGGTTCACCAGTTGGGCGGTTACTCTGTACAGGCTAAGGAGGAGGCTGCAGCCGAGAAGCTTATTGCCGATGCAAAGCTGCTTGAGGAGGCGGGTTGTTTTGCCGTTGTATTGGAGAAGATTCCGGCAACACTCGCAAAGCGCGTTTCAGAGGCACTTACAATCCCTACTATCGGTATTGGTGCGGGTGCTGCTACCGATGGTCAGGTACTTGTAGTTCACGATATGCTCGGCATGAACAAGGGTTTCTCACCTAAGTTCTTGCGCCGCTACGCAAATCTGCACGACATTATGACCGAGGCGGTTGAGCACTATATTGCAGATGTAAAGTCTTGCGACTTCCCGAACGAGAACGAGCAGTACTAACAACTGCCTAAACATACCTCTATATTTCGCCTTTCGCACCTTTGCGAGAGGCGATTTTTTATATTCTCCCCGAACAATGCCCCGCAGAGTGTTGTTCGTTTCAGAAAATCTTCTTAATTTTGTAGTGCTATTGGATAAATAGCGGACATATTATTAGTGAAAGTGTTTCGCTAATCCTTCGCAGCAAAATTTGGCGATTTTATAAGCATAAGGATAAGCAACAACGCTCTACACCGCATTTGGTATATCATTTTCTACATATACCATTCGGTGTGAGGTATTGTTTATTTATGCTTAGGCTACGCCAAATGCCTGCTGTGAGATAAACGAACTGCCTCACACTTTCTTTTTGTGCATATATAAACCTTAAATACAAAAAGCTATGAAGAGATTTATTAGTTTTATTGCCGTTGCTTTGGCAATCGTTGTATCTTCGTGCAGTAATTTCGATGATACCGACATCTGGAACAAACTCAATGACCACGAAAAGCGCATCGTGGCACTTGAGGAGCTCTGCAAGCAGATGAATACAAACATCAGCTCGTTACAATCCATTGTAAATGCGTTGCAGAAGAATGACTACATCACCAATGTATCTCCAGTGCGTAAAGATGGCGAAGAGATGGGCTACACCATCACTTTTGCATACGGCGACACAATTACTATCTATCACGGTACAAATGGTAAAGACGGAGCAAACGGCAAAGATGGCAAGGATGGCTACACTCCACAAATTGGCGTTATGAAAGATACTGACGGCATCTACTACTGGACAGTAGATGGCGAGTGGCTATTAGACGGCAAGGGCAATAAGATTCAGGCAAATGGTGTGAACGGTACAAATGGTAGCAACGGTCAGGATGGCACAAATGGCAAAGACGGTAACGATGGTGCGGACGGAATTACTCCACGCTTAAAAATTGAGAATGGCTACTGGTATATATCATACGACAACGGCGCAACCTGGACAGAACTTGGCAAGGCTACTGGAGAAGATGAGACTGACGGTGACACTATCTTCTCAAGCATAACGCAAGATGATGAGTATGTATATTTCAATCTTGCAGACGGAACGATGATAACGATTGCAAAACAGCGATCTAACAATAAAATATATTATACAACTACGGATGATAAGAAATTATTCCCTAGCGATTATTCTGTAGAGTGCTTTGGTGCAATACTTATATCTAATGTATATCAAGATGGTAAGGGTGTTTTGATTTTTGATGATGGAATTGATAATATAGGTACCAAATCGTTCAAGAGTTGCAATAGACTCGCAAGCATAATAATCCCAGAAGGCGTTACTTCGATTGCACAGGCGGCATTCTACTATTGCACCTCGCTGACAAGTGTAACAATTCCTGATAGTGTTACTTCGATTGCACAGGAGGCATTCTATAATTGCACCTCGCTGACAAATGTAACTATTCCTGATAGTGTTACTTCGATTGGATCGTCTGCATTCAATAATTGCGACTCGCTGACAAGTGTAACAATTCCCGATAGCGTTACTTCGATTGGAGGAGGTGCATTCTATTGCTGCGACTGGCTGACAAATGTGATAATAGGTAATGGCGTTACTTCAATTAACGATTCATTCAATTATTGCTCCTCGCTAACAAGTATCACTATTGGTAAGGGTGTTACTTCAATTAGCTACGATGGATTCAGGGAATGCGACCACCTGAAGACTATCTATTGCAAGCCAACTACTCCTCCATCTCTCTATCGTGATGGTTTTAAGTATCTCCTTTCATCTGCAAAGATATATGTACCTTCGGAATCTGTTGATATATACAAGTCTGCAACTGGCTGGAAAACTCACGTAAATCAAATAGTTGGATATGATTTTAATTAAAATATAAAATTATGTTTTCTGTAAAACACAAAATTTGGGCAAAAGTATGTGATAGGAAGGCTTTTATTGAGTCGTTACTAAGGGCGTTTTCTGACATGCAGCATCTATATGAGATACATGTTGAAACGCAAATTCACGAGATTGCAAGTAATTCAGCTGATGGTGACACAGATATTGAGTCCACTATAAAATCGCAATATCTGAATAGTTTTTATGATGGTCAAGATAATGAGAATATTTTTAATCAAGCAATGTTGATTTTAGTATATTCATATTATGAGACTTGTATAAGTTTGATAGCTAAAGAGCGCTGTATAAACAGTCAACAAAAAATTAACATCCTAATAGAGTTAATATGCAAGGCTATAACAACACCCATGCCTGAAGATATAAGAAAAGATTATGTTTTTTTATGGGATGAGATTAGAGAACTACGAAATTTTTTAGTTCATAATAACACACAACCAACTTCTAAACGACGCATTAAAATATTAAAGTCTTTAACTGAGAAATACCCAGAACTTCAATTTGAAGACAACGAAATTACTATAATGGGGACAGAGTGTCTTTTTAAGATACTTGAAAAAGAATACAATGTTTTAAGATGGATCTGTAAAGAATTAGGTTACATCACTCAAACGAAAATTTGACATTGCAAATTTAAATAAGTCAATATCTAACTTACCCCTCCCGATTTTGACGGGGCACAAATAGAGTAATATTATGAAAAAATGTAGAATTTTATGGTTATTTTTCGCTATAGCATTAGTACTTTCAGCAGTATCGTGCACAAAGTATTCGGTTAGCGAGGATCAATTGGTTGGCAGATGGCAACTTGAGTCATATCAGTACAAGGAGTATGATAAAGATGGGCGATTGGTATTAGATGGCACATACAGAAGCCCTTTAGTTCTAATAACAATATTATTGAACTCAGATGGTACGGGTATCTGTGAAGATAAGAGCGACGACTCTTACTATGTAGATGAAGGGAATTGGTATTTTTCAGATAAAAAAATAACAATGACAATGTCGCCTGTTGATATTGAGACCTTTGATGTTATCTCAGTGACCTCAAAAGAACTTAATTTACATGGGAAAGAGGTGTGGGATGATGTAACGGTTGAAATGGAACTTCTTTTCAAAAGGATATAAGAGAGCAGCTGATGTTCTGTATCAGCAAGCCAACAGCTAACAGCCAATAGCTAATAGCAAAAACAAGGTGTATGCAAACACATACACCTTGTTTTGTACTTATCGTATTCTATCCAGTGAGCGAACAAGTAGTTCGTCGCGAAGGATTGCTCACACATCACTTCTGGCGGCTGCGCGACACGATAATAACACCAGTAAAGACCGTTACTGCAGCAAGCACTTTTTGCCAACTAAGTGTATCCATACCGACATAGATACTGACAACAATCGCTACAATAGGTTGCACGTAGGAGTACATACTGACGAGTGTCGGGCGCAGGCGTTTCTGGCCGACTGGGATAAGAAAATATGTTACAAATGTGGCGCAAATAATCAGAAAAGCGAGTTCTGCCATATATGAGAGCGGGAGTGCTGCAAAGTCTGTATGCACTATCTCCTTCGCCGAGAATGGGAGGCTCATAAGCGACGAGAAGAGGAAAATCCACTTCATAAATGTCACTACCGAGTACTTCGTGATTATCGGTTTGAAAATTCCCAAATAGAGCGAAAAACAGAGCGAGTTGGCAATCATCAGCAACACGCCCGCAGGGGTCGTCTGTATAACACCAGACGCTGCTGTAACACTATTGAGTATCAAGTATATAACACCGCATAAACTAAGCACTACACCACCAATTTTCTGTGCCGAAAGTGGCTCTTTGAGGGCATAAGCGGCAATAAACATCGTGTAGAGCGGCGAGAGCGATGCCACTATCGAGCAATCCATCGGGGTAATGCGCGAAATAGCCATCAGAAACGATATCTGCGTAAGGAAAAATCCGAGCACCGATGCTGCAAAAATCTTCGGCAAATCGCGACGCTCGACCTGCTCCTTAGGCAGGAAGATCGAGATAATCCAAAAGAGCGCACCCGCACCCAACGAGCGCAGCGTAAAGAGCGCAAGCGGCGAGATGACTCCACTCGAAGTCAAATCCTTGCATACCACAATATTAAGTCCAAAAATAAGGTATGCCGTAAAGCAGGCAAAATGCCCAAAAATCGAATTTTTCTCTCTCATAATCTACAATCGACACACAAAGATAACGCTTTTACCCTCTCGCTGTGCTAATTTTTTGTAAAAGTTGTGCGAATTAAAAATCTTTTCTATCTTTGTCAGCCGAAAACGGAAAGGTGCAGGAGTGGTTGAACTGGCCCGCCTGGAAAGCGAGTAAACGTCAAAAGCGTTTCAGGGGTTCGAATCCCCTCCTTTCCGCAACATTATCGCTACAGCAGACTGATTTTCAGTCTGTTGTTTTTTATTGCAATAGGTTTGTAAACAAGTTTCCACCTAATACAATAAAAAACAGTGCAACGCACTGCTGTAGCGATAGCGAAAAGGTGGGGATTCTCATGGTAGAGGGGTTAGCTCCTCGGCTATTCGCGCACCGCAAGCCGACTGCGCTGCCTCGTCACTGATGACGCGCAGATGAACTGCGCGACATTCGAATCCCATTACCCGCGGCGAGCGGAGGGGAAAGGCGTAGCGGAGCCGTTTATCTGCATAGCAGCCAATCCCCCACGACACCGATATTGCGGCAATCTCTCTTTGCAAATCCTACTATCGGTCCGATTATCGTAATCTGTCAATAAAATGTTCTATTTTGAGCTTTGTTATAGCTCTACTTTCGAAATAAATATCTAATTGTACATACTTGATTTAGGGTTTTCGCACAGACGCGTGTTTATATATAAACTACCTAAAACCAGACTTTCTGTGACACAGATAAACCATAAAGACTCTGAACTGTTTGCACAACTCTTTGAGCAGTACAAAGAGCCGTTTGCACGTTTCGCGTATTCATTTGTGCGCGATATGGTTGTGGCGGAGAGTCTGTTTGTAGATGCGTTGGTAGACTATTGGCAGCGACGAGAGCAACTGCCCGACGACACGAATGTCCCGTCATATATTCTGACAGCTCTGAGGAACAAGGCTCTCAATTATATGCGTCACCAAAGGGTGAAACTAAATGCTGTAGAGAATATCAAGAGTAAGGCTCAAGCAGATTTAGAGTTCAGGATAGGATCCCTCGAGAATTTCACAAGCGAACAGCTCTTTGTCAATGAGATTGGCGAGATTGTAAATAGGACAATAGCCTCAATGCCACCTCAAACGCGCAGAATATTCGAGATGAGCCGTTTTGAAAATCGCAAAAATGCCGAGATCGCAAAGATTTTGGGCGTATCAATAAAGACCGTTGAGTTTCACATTACAAAGATGCTCAAGGTACTACGCGAGAACTTGAAAGATTACATCTGTTTTTTGATTTTATTTTTTATTCACATAGATTAGTTAGGTTTAATGATATGTCTGTCGGTGACAGGCTATAATATAATAGGCATATGATGGAGAAAGAGATTTTGTATCGTTATTTTGAGGGTGCAGTAACTGCTGAGGAGGAGATTGCTGTAAGAGAGTGGGCTGAAGCTTCACCCGAAAACTATAAGAGCTTTCTTGAGGCTCGAAAAATATGGTGTGCACTGCTATTGTACGCCAAACCCGCAACAGCGAGTAAGACTGTGTTCGGCGGAAGAGTACCGCTGCGGTATTTTGCTGGTTTTACCGCAGCGGTAGTTCTGCTCATTGGCGTTGCTGCACTCTGTTTTGCAGGATTGTGTTCATACGCAAGTCGCGAGCAGCAGATCTCTGTGCCTCGAGGTCAGAGAGTCGAGATGACACTTGCCGACGGTTCGCGCGTATGGCTCAACTCGAAGAGTAAACTCTACTACTCTCCGCTATTCGGTCTGTTCAACCGCAATGTACGACTCTCAGGTGAGGGTTACTTTGAGGTTGCTGAGGGCTCAAAACCATTTGTAGTAACTACACAGAACTACGATGTAAAGGTGCACGGGACTGTATTCAATGTCTACGCCTTTGACAATACGCCTGCCTTTGAGACAGCACTTCTGAAGGGCTCTGTGGAGGTTATCCCGCACGACGGCTCATCATCAGTACTTCTATCACCTAATCAGCGTGCAGTGGCAATGGGCAATGGTTCACTTACCTGCCACCAATTGGTCGATAAGGAGCGTCTGCGCTGGATAGATGGTATGATCTGTCTTAACAATGTGACATTCAGCGAGTTTGTCGAGAGTTTCAGCAACTATTTCGACACCGATATAAAGATTCTCAACCCTGAGCTATACAAGCAGCGCTTTACAGGCAAATTCCGCCAAAGCGATGGTATCGAATACTCTCTGCGAGTTATGCAGAATCTCGTAGAGTTCGAATACTCACACGACACAAAGAATCATATTATAGAGATATACTAACAATTAACTTATGTAGAACCTAAAAACAAACCTTAATGCCTATGGTTAAATAACTGACTATGACTCTAACGTGCAATGCACTAAGACAATTTTGTCTACAGGAGGATATCCTGTCGGATATCTTCAAAAAACATCAATCATTCACATTTTAATATTCTTATAAACTATGCATAAGAATCTAAATGTCAGACTCTCGATGAAAAAGTGGAGTGGATATTTGGTAAAGGGAATGCTCACAGCAGCTGCCGTACTGTTTATCAACGGTTCTGTATTTGCGCAGACTACCAAAGTGACACTCAATCGCACCGAGACTCCCGTTCAGACTGTTCTGAACGATATCGAAAAGCAGACAGACTATCTGTTTGTTTACAACAACAATCAGCTTGATTTTAATGTTACTGTAAATGTTGAAAATCAGCCTGTAAACACAGTTCTTAATCGTATCTTTGCCGACACAGCTATCTCTTACAAACTTGAGGGTAAGCACATTGTACTGAGCAAGAAGAATACAGTTGCTCCCAAAAGCGGTGCCCCGCTCAAGATCTCAGGTAAAGTATTAGATGCTCAGGGTCAGCCCATTCACGGCGCAACAGTAGTTGTTAAGGATACCTCTAACGGTACTATTACCGACGAGACCGGTGCCTATACACTCAACGCAACTACAGGTTGTCAGCTCGAGGTTGCTTTTCTTGGCTACGCTACCGAGATCGTTGCTGTAGGCACTCGTACCTCTGTAAATATAACCCTCAAAGAGGATGCACAGGCTCTGGAGGATGTAGTGATAGTAGGTTACGGCTCTGTAAAGAAGCGTGATCTGGTAGGTGCTGTAGATATGGTAAATAGCAAGGTGCTCGAGGATCGTTCTACCGGTACTCTGGCACGTGCACTTCAGGGTCAGCTTCCGGGTATGAACCTTACATTTGCCGACAGTAAGCCGACTCGTTCTGCATCGCTCAACGTTCGTGGTTCAGGCTCTATCGGTGCAGGTGGCTCATCTCTCGTTCTGATTGATGGTGTTGAGGGTGACCTTAACTCAATCAACCCACAGGATGTTGAGAGCGTATCAGTACTGAAGGATGCCTCTTCTGCAGCCGTTTACGGTGCGCGTGGTGCATTCGGTGTTGTACTCGTTACTACAAAGAGTGCAGAGAAGGGTACTCCTAAGATTAACTACAACGGTGCAGTATCAATGAACCGCCGTACAGTTATTCCTGACCTCGTAACCGATGGTTATACTTGGATGACTTGGTGGAAGGATTGCTACAACAGCTACTACCGCGGTACAAAGGCGCTGCCTAACCACGTAGACTCAACCGTACCTTATACTGAGGCTATTTACAAGGAGCTCGAGCGCCGTCGTGGCGATAAGACCCTTGCTACAGCAACAAAGCTCGATGGTCACAGCATGTTCGGTTACGCATACTACGATTCGACCGATTGGCACGACCTGTTCTACAAGGATTACAACTGGTCTACAGAGCACAACCTCTCTATCTCCGGTGGTGGTGACCGTGCAGACTACTATATTTCGGGTCGTTACTTTGGCAATGACGGTATCTACCGCGTTGGTGATGATGATTACAAGAAGTATGATGTTCGTGCAAAGGGTAGTCTCAAGGTTCGTCCTTGGTTGCGTATCCGTAACAACATCTCTGTATCGATTGTAAACTCTCACGAGCCTAAGACCAACCAGGGTAACTCTCAGCTCACCCGTCTGCTCAACCATACAGCTATGCCGCTCTCTCCAGTTAAGAACCCTGATGGTTCTTGGACAGCAGCAGCTGCAAAGTCTGGTTATGCATCATTTGTTGAGGGTACATCTTGGCGTAAGGATGACTATATCTACCTGCGTAACAAATTTGATGTAGATATTGACATCGTTAAGGATGTTCTCAAACTCCAGGCTGACTACTCTTACAACTTTACACACCGCAAGCTCAACCGCAGCCAGCAGATGGTTCAGTACTCTACAGGTCCGGGCGTATTTGTAAACGGTTTTGAGAGCTCAGGTGCTTACCTCGAGACTAACGACTACGAGACCCGTTATCAGAGTGCTAACGCATACTTGAACTGGTCACCAAAGTTGGGCGAGGATCACAACTTCCGCGTGCTTGCAGGTTGGAACGTCGAGGCTAACGACTACGAGGTGTTCTACATTAAGCGTAAGGACTTCGTTGTAGGCAGCAAGCCTACTTATGCACTGATGACAGGTGAGACCTCTGACCCTCAGGTGTCTGGTAACGAGTGGTCTTATATGGGTGCATTCTTCCGTGTAAACTATGGCTATAAGGGTCGCTATCTGTTTGAGGTGAGCGGTCGTTATGACGGTTCATCTAAGTTCCCGCAGAACTCTAAGTGGGGTTTCTTCCCATCAGTATCGGCAGCTTGGCGTATTGCTGACGAGCCTTGGATGGACGCTACCGACAACTGGCTCGACAACCTCAAGCTCCGTCTGTCAGTAGGTTCTATGGGTAACGGTAATGTGAGCCCTTACTCTTATACATCTACTATGAGTATCGCAACCAACACAGGTATCGTTCTGGGTGGTTCACTTCCATCTTACACAACTGTCGGTGGTACTATTCCTGTATCTCTTACTTGGGAGACCTCTACCACTTATGACGTTGGTTTGGATGTAGAGATGTTCAAGAATCGTCTGTCACTCAGCGCAGACTACTTCCACCGCTATACAACCGATATGTTTACCCAGTCAGTATCTCTGCCATCAGTATATGGTACAACCCCTCCAAAGGGTAACAACGCAGAGCTCAAGACTATGGGTTGGGAGGTATCGGTATCTTGGCGCGATCAGTTCAAACTCGCAGGCAAGCCATTCGAGTATGACATCAAGGCTATGGTTTGGGATAGCCGCTCTTATGTTACCAAGTTCTACAACGAGACCAAGTCTCTGGGTACTGTAGGTGACTATATGACAGGTGGTTGTACCCCTTCTACATACTATGAGGGTATGGAGCTTGGTGAGATGTGGGGATGGACCGTAGCAGGTCTGTTCAAGGATCAGGCAGATATCGACTCATCTGCAGACCACAGCATCTTCCAGCAGGAGGCTAACAAGGCTACTCTCCCTGGTCAGGTTAAGATTAAGGACCTCAATGGTGACGGTAAGATCAACGCCGGTGCATTTACTAAGGATGACCACGGTGACCTCTCTATTATCGGTAATATCAACCCTCACTATATGTTTGGTGTAAACCTCGGCGCACGCTGGAACGGTATCGGTCTGTCGGTATTCCTTCAGGGTGTAATGAAGCGCGACTGGCACCCTGGTACCGATGCAGGTTACTTCTGGGGTAAGTATGCTCGTCCGTTTATGTGGGTTATCGGTATCCACGACTACACCAACCCTAAGTATGCTAAGACTATCTATAGCGAGGAGCTTGACAACTGGGATACAGCTTACTGGCCACGTCTCTCTACTTATCAGGCAAACCAGACTGTTACTTGGGCACGTCTGCACAATGCTGCAAATACCCGCTATACTCAGAATGCTGCTTATATGCGTGTAAAGAATATCCAGCTCGACTACTCCTTCCCTAAGAGCATCTGCGAGAAGATTCGTCTGCAGAGCCTGAAGGTTTATCTGTCGGGTGAGAACCTCTTTACTGCAACTCCTCTCCACAAGTGGGCTCCTAACTACGACCCTGAGGCTCTGGGCAACGACCCGGACTACTCAACAGGTCAGGGTGACGGTTATGGTTACCCTGTAACTAAGAGCCTTACTCTGGGTGTAAACATCACATTCTAAAACAGTGAACGTTATGAAAAAATTATTTGCAATAATTATAGCAGCCTGCTCACTTGTCGGTTGTGAGGACTTTTTGAACAAGGAGAATCCTTACAAGATCGAGAGTGACTACTACTTCACCGATGAGCAGTCGTTGGAGATCTATTCCAACGGTCTTCTCATAAGCGCTGCAACAGAGATGCAGAGCTTTGTAGACGGCGACAAGTATGCCGACACACAGGCTTGGGACGGAACTTATGCCTATTTCCGTGATAACTATGCTCCAACCGATGCGTCAAACTGGACTCAGAGCAGTTGGAAGTACCTGCGTTCTGTAAACTTCTACCTCGACAATATGCGTAAGGCGTCAGCTCCTGAGGCTGTGCTTAACCACTACGAGGGTGTTGGTCGTTTCTTCCGTGCTTGGTTCTACTATGCAAAGGTTCGTACTTTCGGTGCAGTGCCTTGGTATGAGCATATGATCGATGCTGACGACAAGGAGGCGCTCTATAAGGGTCGTGATAACCGCGAGGAGGTTTGCCGCAATATCCTTGCCGACCTCAATTATGCTTGCGAGAACTGTTCTACAGATGCAAAGTACCGCGTACAGTCTTCTTACATTCACCGCTATGTAGCACTTGCTCTCAAGGCTCGTTTCTGTCTCTATGAGGGTACAATGCGCAAGTATCACTCAGTAGACCCGTCTACAGGCAAACCTTGGCTTGCTGACGAGGCTGAGATGTATCTGCGTGAGTGCGTTAAGGCTTGTGAGGAGATTATCAACTCCGGTGTTTATACCCTTACCGACAACCCTGCAAATCGTGCCACACAGTACCGCGATATGTTTACCAACAGCAAGGCTTCGGAGATCTACACCAACGAGTTTATCTGGGCTCGTACATACAATGCCGAGTTGAGTGTAACCCACATCTTCAACTCTTATATGGTTAATGTACAGTATGGTAACTACTCATTCAACCGTGACTTTGTAAATACCTACCTGATGACTGACGGTATTCCGTTTACAACCAAGTATGCGTCAAACTACAACAGCGTAGACTTTAAGACCGAGTGCACAGGTCGTGACCTCCGTCTGACTCAGACTATGCGTCACCCTGGCTTTACCCGTAACAAGAACGGTGCTAAGGTTGCTTACGCTCCGGATTTGGGCTTTGCAAAGACCGGTTACCACCCTATCAAGTGGCTCTCTGACGATGCTACAATGGATACCAACACCTCACCTTGCGACAACGATGTACCGCTTATGCGTTATGCAGAGGTTCTGCTCAACTACGCAGAGGCTAAGGCTGAGTTGAAGGAGATGACTCAGGATGTTTGGAACAAGACTATCAAGCCGCTTCGTGAGCGTGCAGGCGTGACTGCTATCTACCCTACCGAGGCTGATCCTTATATGGTATCATACTTCCAGGGCAAGGTTACTGACGCTGCTATCCTCGAGGTTCGTCGTGAGCGCGGTATCGAGATGACTATGGAAAATATCCGTTTCGACGATATTATCCGTTGGCATCAGGGTGAGCTCTTTGAGCGTCCTTGGAGAGGTATCTGGATCGACGCTTCAGAGACTGAGCTCGACCTTAACTACGACGGCGTAAAGGAGACTATGGTTACAGCTGACAAGAACAACACTTCGAAGATGACCATCCTCTACATCGACGGTGCATCAGATATCGGTCACAAGCTCTCTGAGGGTACAAAGGGTAACATTATGACCGCTACCAAGATGGAGCGCAAGTGGCGTGACTACAAGTATGTACGTCCAATCCCTACAACTGCAATTCAGGAGAACCCTAATCTCCAGCAGAATCCGGGTTGGTAGTAAGGAGCTGTTTTGGATCTGTGTCAAAACAGATTCAAAACAGATTCTTTGAAAAACTTTAAAACAAAGAAAGCTATGAAACTTATCAATAAATTAGGTTTGGTTATTCTCGCAGTAACTTCACTCTTTGCAAGCTGTGCAAAGGAGGAGGCATACCTTGTTCGCGAGAACGATCAGCTCTCATTCAACTGCAACGAGCAGGCTGTAGAGCAGTCTTTGCAGTGTCAGGGTGCGTGGTCTGTAGACTACAACGGTACTAAGGATTGGATTACCGTTACTCCTGATTCGGGTGTAGGTAACGGCTCTGTAGAGTTTGTCTCTGTAGCTGTAGCATACAACCGTGGTGCAGAGCGTACAGGTACTATCTATATGGTATTCAACGGCAAGCAGTATCCGATTGCTATCACACAGGCGGCTTGTGACTTTGCTTACGGTGCACTGAAGGGTGACGGTTCGCTTGTTGCCGGCAAGGAGGCAGCTTATACCCTCTCACTCCCTTACTCTAAGGCTTATGGTGACGAGTCAGTAGTTCTCACTTGTACTATGACAGGTGCTAGCGCAGGTCTTGTTGCTCCTGAGGTTACCTACAACTCATTCTCAAAGGGCAGCGGCGTTATCGACTACGTAGTTACAGGTACTCCGACTACTCCGGGTGAGGTTTCATTCACTCTCAATGTGGATGGCGAGGCTAAGGGCACTGTTACCACTACTATTGCCGATCCTGCAGACCTTCAGCTCTCAGGTCTTCCTGTATTCTGGGACTTTGCACACTATGATGCAGGTACTACTGTAGACCAGAAGAAGGGTGCTATTCAGGGCACTCAGTATGACTATAGCTGGGGTAGCCTCTCACTTAATCCTTGCGATTCATCTGCTCCATCTACAGACCACAAGTTCCTCGATTGGAACTACTGCGATGTAAATCAGGCATACTTCACCGTATCAGGTAAGATTACCTCTTACGCTTACGGTGAGGGTCACGCATACGCTAAGGGTATGGTATACAACGACTATTGGCTTATGGCAACCAAGGTTCGCAACCTCGCTGCAGGTACAAAGCTTACCTTCGAGGGTGCTATCGGCTGTTCCGGCTCAGGCCCTAAGGTAGCTACTATCGAGTACTCTGTCGATGGTGGTAAGACTTGGTTTGAGGCTGCAGGTGGTCGCGAGTATGTTCACCCTTACACCGGCGACAAGGCAAATATCCACCTTGAGGTATTTACCGACAACCAGTATGTAAATGGCGATAAGTCACAGGGCGTTCGTAACGACAAGACTGCTGAGGACGGCTGGGCAAAGGTAACCTTCCCTGTTGAGAAGGGTCTTGAGGACGGTTGGTTCTATGTTCGCCTTCGTTACTCGCTCAACCTTCGTCTGATGCACTCTGCATCTACCTACACAATTGCTACAGGTGGTTCGGAGCGTGTGAAGAACGAGGTTAAGATCTACGTTGCAGAGGAGTAGTAATCTGCATAAACTCAGAACAGTGGCGGGTGAAACTGCCACTGTTCACTATTTTTTGTATATTTTCGACAAATAAACCGACAATGAAACAACTTTTTAGATTTTTTACACTCGCATTATCTCTTTGTCTTGCTTCGTGTGGCGGAGGAGATGATGTTATCGAGCTCTATTCACTCCGACTAGAGCCAAAAAACGGCGTAGTAGAGATTGGTAAAACCCTTCAACTAAATGCGATCAGTGATCCGGTCTATACAGACTTGGTTTACGATTGGAGCTCGGCAGACGAGGCTATTGCAACTGTTGATGGTTACGGTGTTGTAACCGGAGTTAAGGCTGGTGCTGTACAGATTCTCTGCAAGTATGGCACAGAGCGTATTGCAAGAGCTACTATTCAGGTAGTCGATGGCTCTGATATCCCTGTTACTCCGGGAGGCGATCCATCTATCTCTCTCGAGAGCCTACTGAACTACAAGATGATCTTCTCTTCTCGCCAGCTTGTATATCCGGGAACCGTTATGCAGTGTTTCGACTTCCACGATGCAAGCGAGAACGGCTATATCTACTTCACCCAGTGTGCATCCGACAGCAGTACGGGCAACAAGTGGCTTGTAGCTCTGAGCCGTGTAAAGCGTGGCGGATATGGCGACTCGACCCGCAGTGGTGAGACCATGTCGCTCCGTTGGTTTGGTCACGGAACTGTCCTCTGTGTAGAGAAGGCTACCGATGGCGGCGAGGACTTTATGTGGGTAAACTCTAACGGTACTCTGTCGAGCAAGGAGTATACAAACAACAAGACCTTCTCACGCTTCCGCTTCAAGGCAAATGCTACATACGAGCACTCTGCCGGCGAGACCTTCTATTTGGACAGCTATAAGGATGCTTCTGGTAAGAAGTGGACAGTATACGACCAGCAGGTGAATATCGACTTTGAGAATCGTCGTCTTTTGATTGGTTGCCGTTCAAGCGGTACCCGTCACAATGTTATTTACGACCTCGACGCAGTTCTCGCGCTCAAGGAGCAGACTGTATCACTGACCCGCACTTGGGGTGGCGAGAGTGGCACAAATACCTCAAAGAAGACCGAGACAACAGAGATCTCTGCACGCGTGCTGGATAACCTCACTCCACTCGGTTCGTTCCGTCTGCCTTCATACCTCAATACAGGCAAGTACGACCAACCATACTCTTGCAGCCATCAGGGTCACGCAATCTATGGCAATGCCGTATATTGGTACGAGGGTAACGCCTTTGAGACTACATCGGGCAGCGGTGTATACGACAATTCGATGGCATTTGTGGAGGTGTTCGACTACAACGGTAACCGTCTTGTTCCTCGTACAAAGGTTGCGGCAGTTTCAGACTTTACAAATATGAAGACGTTGCTCAACCTCCACAACAACTGCTATTGCGAGGCTGAGGGTCTGCAGATTAAGGGCGGCAACAAGCTCTACCTCGGTATTACAACCCACATCGCAGGCAAGAGTTCAGGCAACCGTCTCTCTACAATTCTCGAGTACGACTGCAGTGTAGAGTAAAAGAGGCGTCAGCCACTAAATAGATACGCAGAGCCACCTTCGTCGGTAGCTCTGCGTATTTTTTAAGCGATATAGCGCTATCGCTTTGCGGGTTTGGCGATGTAATAGGTCATAACCGAACTTACGATATAGAGCGCGGCAATAACCCAAACAATACCTGTGTAACCGATAGGTTCCTTGAGAAGTTTTACAAGGAGCGGACCGATAAAGGTTGCAAGACCTGCACCGAGGTTAAGCACCGATACGGCAGCACCCTTGTCTTTCTCTACCAGCGACGGAACAAGTGCGCTCAGTGGCACATAACCTGCAAGCATTACGCACCAGAAACCACCGCAGGCGAGGATAAACCAGAAGTTGTTCCAAATCTCAGGAGCGTAGTAGAAGAGCAGCACACCCACAGCACAACCCACGCCGCCAAACCAGATGATTGTACGCGCCCAGCCAAGGCGATCGCCGACAATTCCGAAGACGAGGTTAAAGGCGATATTGAACATAAATACCGAGCCCCAAATAAGTCCCCACTCTGTGTCTGACATACCGTGATCGGCGAAATAGAGCGGCATAAATACCACAAAGGCAAACTGCGAGATAGAGTTGATGATGCGTACAATACCACCCATCAGCACCTTCGGCTCGCGCTTCATAATGCCAAGACCGTGAATAAGCTCCTTAAACTTACTCTCACTACCCTTTTGGCTATTGTCGGTAAAGAGGTTTGTATCCGGGCACTTATTGACCACAAGGGCGAGAATAGCACCAATAGTGACAAATATAAGCGATGTCCAGAGGGTCGGCACAACACCGATAGCCTCCTTTGTATATGCACCATAGTATGCGCCCAACACATTGAGTCCACCCGTAAAGACAAACCAGAACCAGCCCTGCGCCGAGCTCAGACTCTCTTTACCCACGCGGTAGGTAATCCATACGATAAATGTGTAGGCAAAGAGCGGATAGGCAAAGCCCTTTATTGCATAGGTCGCAAGCAGCGTCGGATAGTTAAGTCCTGTCATACCAAGACCTGCAAAGCCCGCCATACCGACAAGGTATATAGCAAAGCCGAGCCACATAGTCTTGCGCACACCGATAGTCTCGGCAATCACACCCGAGAGCCACGACGAAATGGCAATCGAGATACCATAGACGGTAAACAACAACTCGTGGTCAAGCCCCTGCGACTCGATGTACTTACTGAGCCAAGTCTGCTCAATTCCGTCGCCCATCATAAAGATAAGCACACCCAAAAATGCCCAAAATAGACTCTTTGGCAGTCCCGTTTTCTCAAAAAAGTTCATATCTGCTTTTGTTTGGTTAGTTATTTTAGTAGCACAAATATAGTAATTTTTTGGCTATTTGCTATTAGCTATTGACCGTTAGCCTTATTTATTTTTCACACCTTACCCTCTATACACTAATTTGCACACCGAATAATCTGTGCACTAATTTGTCGTCAAAACGGGGCAGATACTCCGCCCCTCTTTGCACCCATTTGTCGTCAGAGCGTGTCAGATATGGTGCATCGTGCAAAAAGTCCTACAAAGGATAGTACTAAAACGTACAGCCTTTGCAGGACTTTTAGGGATGTGCCATAGGTGGCACGCTATCACGACAAATTATTACTCCTCTATCTCTGGAAGAGTAAACTCAGTCATACCCGCTGCAACAAGCAGGTTAAACCAAGCGATTGCCTTCTTGATATCTGAAACGTGTACGCGCTCACGGTCGTAGTCGGTAATCACGGCGCCGAAGAACTCCTTGAGCTTTGCGTCTGCCTCCTTGTGAGAGAGAGCCTGCTTGCCCTCAGTGTAGGCATACATCTTTGTAAATACCTCTGCGAGCGGAATATCCTCGCCCTCAGTAAACATTGAGATCTCGCTCAGTGCGCTAACGCGAGAAGATGCGGTTGCGTTGCTGCGCTTGCCGTCGATAAGTGACTCTACGATAAAGCCGTTGCGTGACTGTGCAATGTAGCGATAAAGACCGGGCTGACCGGCAATCGCCAAGATGTCTTTCAATTCCATAGTGTACTATATTTAGTTTTGTTTAATATTTACATCAAGTTTCGGATAAGGGAAGTGGATACCCTTTGCAGGAAGTTCCTTATAAATCTTCTCGTTTATATCCCAGAATAGTGTCCAGTAGTCGTCATTTGCACTCCACGCGCGCACCTTGAGAATTACGGCACTACTTGACAGCTCGGCAACCACAACCATTGGCTCTGCTGGCTCGTGCAGAACGCGCTTGTCTGCATTGAGCATTGCAAGGATGGCCTCACGAGCTGTATCCACATCGTCGCCATAGGTAATCGACACATTCCAATCTATGCGGCGAGTAGTCGGCTGCGAGTAGTTATCGACAATAGAGGTCGAGATTGAGCTGTTCGGCACATAGATAATGCGATTGTCCGGTGTGCTGAGCTGCGTAGAGAACAGACCGATATTTTTCACAGTTCCCGACTGACCCTGCGCGGTGATATAGTCACCCACACGATATGGACGGAGCAGCAGCAGGATAACACCTCCCGCAAAGTTCTGCAATGTGCCACTGAGTGCCATACCTACAGCAAGACCTGCAGAGGCAAAGATTGCAAGGAACGAGGTGGTATTGATACCCAAAGTCTGAATAGCCGCGAGGATGACCAAAATCATCATCACAACCTTAATCATACTACGCAAGAAGTTACGAAGCGAGAGATCTACATTCTTACGCTCGAAAGCACGATTCAGAACGCGAATAATCCAGTTGGTAATCCACTTACCGACAAAGAATATGGCAAGAGCCAAAAGTATCTTCAGACCAATCCACATTGCTTGCGACAAAAGGTCGTTTACAAGCTGCTGGTAGTCTGTCTGTGTAATTTTGGTCACCACATTTGCCAGATGCGCCTTTTGGATGCTATCCGGCACGATAAGTTGCTCCATATTTTTTACAGCCTCTTCTGTAGTAATCATAATCGTAAAAATTTCGTTTTGCCCCGCAAAGGTATTAAAAATTCTACAATCTCAAACAATTTGCGTAGCAATATAACAAAACAAAGGAGGCTGACTACTGCCAGCCTCCCGAAATCAAACAAGCTTGATACTACTGATTGATCTGCGAAAGCTTCTCAAACAACTCACCGAAAGATGCAACGATCTCCTGACGAAGAGCTGCATAGTACTTGCGTACAAGAGATGGGTTGTGTGGCTCGGTTGGGTTGTTAGCCTTTGCATAGAGAGCGTTGCGAAGCTCTACACCCTGCTGCATAACTGCAAAGATCTCCTTGTCCTTTGCTGGCTGGAAGTAGATAGCCATATCGCAATCAAATACCAACTCCTCCAAACGGTAGTCAATCTCCTTCTTCAATACTCGTAAATTTGCCATAGTTTTATAATTTTTAGTGTAAATAACTCATTTCGATAGAGCAAAGATAGCAATATATTGGCAATTGACAAACTTTTTGCAAATTTTTCGTATCTAAACATAAAAATAGAGGGTTGTATTGCTTACAACCCTCTAAGTAGTACGCAATATTTGCTAATATATAGGCACGTTTTTGAAGTATAGATTTTTATCTCTTAACTGTACACTATTATTATATATGTAGATATAAAAACGGGCGTTAAATTTAGTAGCTGATGTATCAAAGTTGGAAATTGTCAGCGTTCCTTGCATCGGAACATCTTGAGGCAAATTACAACCTATGACATTGGATGTAGTACTTTTGCCAGCAAATTCCAATCTCGGATATTTATAAAAGTTTCCGTTATTATCATAGAAAATAGTTGTATCATCAGCCCCAATAGACGAATCAATACGGAAATCTGTTATTGCATCTCCTAAACCTATATTTGTCAATTTGAACTCAAATACAAGAGTACTTGCCGTAAGGCGACAGCTCACAATCTCTGCCTTCAGACGGTCATCGCCAAAGGTTATTGTCGCCGAAGAGTAATCCTCTTGTGAAACAGGTGTCTGATATTTTGCCTTAACAGGTATCGGATAATAGTATACATCATCATTCAAATCATATATATCTATCGTTGTATCTAGATCCGAAGTCATTGCTGATCGATTCAATGTTACCTTTATGGTATTGTAATAACCTACCGGCAGAGTTCCCGACATAGGAGACACAGTAAGGCATTTATGAAGTTCAGGATTTATCTTCCAGTTCAGATCTGCTGTAGCATCCTCCAAATTGTAGAGATTGAAACTCAATTCTGTCGCCGCATCGCCAAAGTCAAGTTCTTTCACATTCAAGCCGACACTTGCAACACCCTTATCGCTACCGTTACCACCTGTATCGCCATTACCGCCCGTATCTCCATTACCACCTCCTTGCAAATTGGAGTGAGATAACACAGCATCAGCCACACATCTTTTACCGGCGACAACCGTAACCTGACGAGAAGTTGTAGCATATCCGTACAGAGAGAATTGCAACTTGTACAATCCCGCTTCCAAGTCGGCAAACTCATAGTGTCCGTCATTACCCGTAACGGTTGTCTCATTGCCGGGTGAAAGGGTTACGGATACATTGCGAAGAGGCTCGCCGGTCTCTGCATCTGTAACAATACCATATACGCTTCCGAAGGTGCTGACAACATCCTCCGAGCAGGATACAGCACAACTACAGAAGCCAATAATCGCTAAAATGATTTGTAATTTCTTCATTACTATACAATTTAGAAT
>CANBCZ010000005.1 GCA_947367255.1 uncultured Alistipes sp. | reverse complement strand
AACAACTACCAAAACGGAGTTTTGGCGAAAGCTTTTTGCACGCCCTGCTTTTTCTCGAAAAAGCGGGCAGTTGTTGGCTTTATATCATCTCCTCGTATCGCGCTATCGGAGCTGCGTCGAGGGTTGAGAGTTCACCGCGGAGGTAGCGGTAGTAACCGGCAACGGCAATCATTGCGGCGTTGTCTGTTGTAAACTTCAGCTCAGGGAGGAAGGTACGCCAGTGGCGCTTAGCGCCCTCTGCCTCGATTCTTGCGCGCAGTGCAGAGTTTGCAGATACGCCGCCACCGAGTGCTATATCCTTGATGCCGAACTGTTTAGAAGCCTTGATAAGTTTATCTACGAGGATATCTACGACGGTATGGAGCAGTGATGCGCAGAGGTCTGCCTTGTTCTGCTCGATAAAGTCGGGATTTTCTGCAACAGCGTCGCGCAGGGTGTAGAGGAACGAGGTCTTAAGACCTGAGAATGAGTAGTTTAACTCCTCTACGCGCGGCTTTGCGAACTTAAATACATCTTTGTCTCCCTCCTTTGCCAATCGGTCGATAATCGGACCGCCGGGATATGGCAGATCCATAACCTTGGCGCACTTGTCGAGAGCCTCGCCCGCAGCGTCGTCGATAGTTGTACCGACAATCTCCATCTTGTCCGGAGCATCTACCTTGACAATCTGTGTGTGTCCGCCGCTGACAAGCAGGCAGAGGAACGGGTAGTTAGGGTGTGGCAGCTCTCGGTCAGGAAGATCCACAAAGTGCGAGAGGATATGTCCGTGGAGATGGTTTACCTCGACCATAGGGATATTGTTTGCAATGGAGAGTCCCTTTGCAAACGATGTGCCGACCATAAGCGAGCCGAGCAGACCCGGACCGCGTGTAAAGGCGATAGCATCGACCTTGTCGATTGAAATTCCCGCCTCCTTGAGTGCTGTGTCTACCACAGGAACAATATTCTGCTGGTGAGCACGCGAGGCAAGCTCGGGGATTACGCCGCCATACTTCTCGTGTACTGCCTGCGAGGCAATTACGCTCGATAGCAGAACGGTATCCTTCAATACTGCAGCCGAAGTGTCGTCGCAGGAGGATTCGATGCCGAGGATAATGATATTATTCTCCATAAAAATTCGCAAATTTCAAAAAATAGTACTATCTTTGTAAGTTATAAAATTATAACTTAGAGGTAATCTGTGCGCAAAGTTACAAAAATATTTACAAAGATAGTATCATCAGTAATCTTATTGTTGATACTGCTCCCTGTTTTTGCAACTTTGGTGCTCTCTATACCGAATGTGCAGAATCGTGCTGTACGCTACGCAACAGACTTTGCGACTGAGTATCTGGGTACAAAAGTGAGTATTGACCACATCACTGTCGGTATGCTCAACCATATCAAGGTGCGCGGTTTCTATGTCGAGGATATGGATTGCGATACACTGCTCTATGCCTCTACCGTTGTGGCGCAGATTGGTCCGCTGGCGAGTATGAAGGAGAGTTTTACAATCTCCTCGGCAAAGTTGAACAATGCCGTACTCTACCTCAGGGAGACCGAGCGCGGGGAGATCAATATCAAGGAGGTGACAGAGAAGCTATCCAATCCGAATAGGGTCAAGAAGGGTAAGTTCTCGCTTAAAATCAACTCTATAGATGCAGATAGCGTATCTTTCCGTCTGCAACGTTTTGACGACAGAAGATACAGCGCAGGTGTCGATTATGCCGATATGTATCTGCAGAACATCAAGACCCATATAGACGAGTTTTATGTGCGCCCGGGAGGTGTAGTGGGTGGAGATATAGCCTCTTTGGACTTTGTAGAGAAGAGCGGCTTTGTGCTGGATAATCTCTCTGGTAGATTTCAGGTCGGTAAGGGCGAAATATCTGTTACCGATGTGATGATAGAGGCTGTTGGTTCTCAGGTGCATGTGCCGCAGGTGTTACTGACAGGTGCCGACTGGGATAGCTATCGCGACTTTATTCGTAATGTCCGATTGGATATAGATGTCAATAAGTCGCTTGTTACCAGCGATATGGTAGGCTACTTTGCCCCTCGATTGTGGGAGTGGGATACATCTATAAGTGACGCTACAGTCTCGATGCACGGTACAGTGGCGAACTTCAAGGCGAAGGTCGATAATATGCGCCTTGCCGATGGCGGTACAATAAGGGCAGATGCGACTATTCGTGGACTTACGGATGTGGCTCGTACGCGCTTCAACATTCGCGTAAAGGAGGTGGATGTGACAACTGCCGAGTTTACATCTCTGCTCTCAAAGATTGCCCATCTGGATATTCCTGAGAAGGTGCAGCCGTATGTCGAGCGCACTAATCGCCTCAATATCAAGGGAGATTTTAAGGGATATATCTCATCGTTCGATGCTGTTGCAGATATTGCAGTGGGCAGTGGTGGTCTGCTCAAGGCGCAGTGCGGTATGCATCCGGAGGAGGGTGTGTCGGGCATTACTGCGACACTTACAGCGGACTCGCTCAATATAAATAAGCTTCTGGCAAAGCCTGAGCGTATGGTGGCGGACTTTAATGTCAAGGCATCGGCACTATTAGGAGAGCAGTTGGAGGCGCAGATGAGTGGAGCAGTGGATAATCTGCTCTTTAACGGGTATAACTACAACTCTATCGCCTTTGACGGAAACTACAATGCTGATGGCGGTATGGTAAATATTGGCAGCCGTGATAAGAATCTGTTGGCGGCTGTTCGTGCGGCGATGAGCAGAAAGAATAGCAGCGCTCCGTACTACAGTGCTGTGGCGGAGATCAGCCACGCAGATCTGCACGCGCTCAATATAAATCGTCGTGATTCGGTCGCTACAATCAAGGCGTCAATGTGGTTGGATGCACAGGGTAATACCCTCGACGATATGGACGGCAGGTTGAGTATTGCCGATGCGGTATATAACTATAACGGCAACAGGGTCGAGTCCGATATTGTCAATCTGACACTGGATAGCAATGAGGATACTCGTCGAATGAACCTCACTTCGGAGTTTGTGGATGCCGTTTTCGAGAGCCGCTGTCCGTATAAGGATGTTGTCTACTATGTCTCGACGCTGCTTGCTCGCTATCTGCCGCAACTCTACGATCAGGATGCTCTTGAACGCATTGAGAGTAAGCAGGAGGTGCTGAAAAATAAGGTCGCACTGCTCTCTGTGACTGCAAAAGATATATCGCCGCTGCTCGGCTGCTTCTCGGATGGCGTGGAGCTGGCTCCGGAGTCGAATATCAAGGTCTATATGGCACCTGCGGAGAATATATTTATGGTTCGCGGAAGCTCGGAGTGTGTCGAGAGGTATCCATATCTTATCTCGGAGGTGGCTCTGAGTGCAAATAATAAGGGTGACTCGTTGGTGCTTAACCTCGGCTCTTCGGAGCTTTGGGCGGGTGCTATGAGATTGTCTGACTTTAAGTTGCACGGTGGTGCAAAGAGTAATCAGGTCAATATCTATGGCGAGTTTGCCGATACCCTGCGAGATATTCGCGGAAATCTTGCAGCAAAGGCTCTGCTCTCGCGTCGTGATGGTCTGCGTCATGTGTCGGTGGATATTTTGCCATCCAAGATTGGTAAGAACGAGAATGTGTGGGAGATAACATCCGACGGTATTGAGATAGACTCTTCGCGCATTGCTGTCAATAAGTTCAGAGTCTTTAACAGCATCGAGAAGCAAAATCTCGAGGTGGACGGTGTCGCTTCGCGTCTCAAGAGTGACTCGTTGCAGTTGCAGCTGAAGAACTTCGCCCTTACGCCGTTTGCGCAGTTTGCCGAGCGTATAGGTTATAAGATTGAGGGTCGAACAAACGGTTATGCTACCGTTCGCTCGGCATTTAACAACCCTCGCATTGAGGCGAATGTCGATCTGGACTCGGTGCGTGTCAATTCACTGCCGGTGCCAGATATGAACCTCACTTCGCGTTGGAACTTCGCCCGCTCGCTGGCAAATCTCTATGTCACTACGCGCAGAGATGGCAAGCAGGTGGCAAGTGGTTATCTCTTCCCGTCACGCTCGAGGTATTTTGCCCGCATAGGTCTGAAGGGGCTCGATGTGTCGCTGATAGATCCGCTGCTCTCGGGTGTGCTTGTAGATACCGAGGGTACGGCAGATGTAGATCTGTCGCTTACGGGCGAGCGACGCTCGGCATCTCTCAACGGAGAGATTGTGGTGAACGATATGAAGACTACGCTTGACTATACCAAGTGTGTCTACTCGGCACCGAAGGCTGTGATAAAGGTGCATAACAACCGCTTTTTGCTCGATAAGGTGCCTATTTATGATGCTCGTCGCAATAGTGGTCAGCTCAGTATGGATTTGAGCTTGAACCATCTGTCGAACATCGAGTACTCACTCAATGCGCAGTTTAACAATATGCAGGTTATGAACACCACTGCGCGCGACAACGATATGTTCTATGGCGATATATATGCGTCGGGAGATGTGCGTCTGAGTGGTGATAAGGCGGGCGTGAAGATGGATATTACCGGCGTGTCGGGCGATAATTCCAAGTTCTTTATGCCGCTGACAGATAAGAGTAATATCACCTATGCCGACTTTGTTACCTTTGCCAAGCCGTCGGCTGTAGATACTACTAACTATCTGGTGCGCAAGAAGATGATGTTTGAACGTCGCCAGAAGCAGCGTACATCGTCGGGTGGTAGTATGGATATAAATATGTCGCTCGATGTGAAGGATAATACCGAGGTGCAGTTGGTAATTGACCCTACAGTGGGCGATATTATCAAGGCGAAGGGTAACGGTCTGCTCAATATGCGCATAAATCCGGGCGCGGATATATTTGAGATGTATGGCGATTATATCATTACCGATGGTAGCTATCTCTTTACACTGCAAAATATTATCAATAAAAAGTTCGTTATTGAGAGGGGATCGTCTATACAGTGGACAGGAGAGCCGCTCGATGCGTTGCTCGATATTGATGCTGTATATAAGGTTAAGGCGTCGCTGCAGCCGCTCTTGGAGGGTTATGTGGATAGCTCTATACCGAACCGAGCAGTGCCGGTAAACTGTATTATCAAACTCTCTGATCGACTGACAAAGCCAACGGTGGACTTTGATGTCGAGGTGCCGAGTGCCGATGCAAGTATTCAGGCGGTTATAGCCAATGTGCTCAGTACGCCGGAGCGATTGTCGCAGCAGTTCCTCTATCTGCTTATCGCCAACTCGTTCCTCTCGGAGAGCACTACCGAGGCATCAACCATAGGTGTATCCTCGGCGGCAACAACGGGCTTTGAGCTGCTCTCGAACCAGCTGAGCAACTGGCTCTCGTCGGAGAGCTCGAATATCATCCTGCGCTACAGACCAAAGACGGAGCAGATGATGAGTGACGAGGTGGACTTCGGACTCTCGCAGGGTCTGTTTAACAACCGCCTGCTCATAGAGGTTGAGGGTAACTACCTTGTCGATAAGTCGCGCGTGGTAAATGCTACATCGTCATTTACGGGTGAGGCGTATATCACATGGCTTATAGATCCGGCAGGAACGCTCAAGACAAGGGGCTTTACACATACTATCGACCGATTTGATGAGAATCAGGGTCTGCAGGAGACGGGACTCGGTATCTACTTCAAGGAGGATTTTGATAATGCGAAGGATCTGAAGGAGCGCCTTGCAAACCGCTTCTCTCGTCGTCGTAGGAAGAGTCAGAATCAGGTAGATTTTATACAGACAGATAAGGATGAGGAGGCGCTGGAGTCTATGACAAACGGCTTTGATGCGCCGCCAATAGAGGATAATGCGAATAATTACGATTAACTTAAATAAATAAAAACTATGAATTTTACACTTTTACAGACAACCGAGGTGGTCGAGCAGGTCACTGAGGCGGGACAGATGAGCCTCTGGCAACTTTTTAACAGCGGTGGCTGGCTTATGTGGGTGCTTCTCGCACTTGGCGGCGTTACCGTATTTATCTTCGTGGAGCGCTTTTTGGCAATCCGCAAGGCTTCAAAGGGTATGAATATGGGCTTTATGAACCGTATTCGTGACGCTATCTCTGACGGTAATATCCGTGCAGCTGTGGACATGTGTCGTCGCAGCAATACCCCTATTGCCCGTATGGTTGAGAAGGGTATCGAGCGTCTGGGTCGCCCTATGGCTGATGTGCAGAGCGCTATCGAGAATGTGGCAAACCTTGAGGTGTCGCGACTTGAGAATGGTCTGCCATTCCTCGCAACTATTGCCGGTGGTGCGCCGATGATCGGTTTCTTGGGTACCGTTATGGGTATGGTGCAGACCTTTATGGATATGTCTGCAGCGGGTGGTACTGTAGATATGGCACTGCTCTCAGGCGGTATGTATGTGGCAATGATTACAACCGTAGGTGGTCTGCTTGTCGGTATCCCTGCTTACTTCGGTTATAACTACCTCGTGGCAGCTATCGAGAAGCTTGTCTTCCGTATGGAGGCAAACTCTATCGCCTTTATGGATATCCTTAATCAACCTGCACAGAAGTAAAACAGATTCTACATTATGGCTATAAAGAGAGGTTCAAAGGTAGATAAATCCTACTCGGCATCGGCTATGACGGACTTGATGTTCTTGTTGCTTATATTTATGATTATCGCAACAACGCTCATCAACCCTAATGCCCTTAAGTTGCTGCTCCCAAAGAGTAGTAACCAGCTGAAGGATAAGGCTATAACTACCGTGTCTATACAAAAAGCCCCTGCCGGTTATAACTACTATGTAGAGCTTGACCGCGTGCAGGGTATCGAGGGCGTCGAGGCGGCTCTGCGCGAGCGTCTTGCCGGTCAGGAGACACCTACCGTATCCCTCCACTGCGATAAAACCGTTGCAGTAGATGAGGTGGTAAAGGTGATGAATATTGCGAAGGACAATGATTACCGCTTGATTCTCGCCACCCAACCGTAGTTTTATCGTGATAACGCGGATACCTACTGCCGCTACCTCATTATCAGCAATGGGAAATACGCAAAGTATGTCCCATCGCTGATAATATCGGCGAGCGTTGTATCTACCGCGTTCTGACGATAAAACGGACGATGGATTGCCGAGCGTTGTAAACCTCGCCTTAAAAGCAATTTTATCGTGATAGCGTTGTATCTACCGCGTTTTGACGATAAAACGGGGAGGTAGAACTCAGACGACAAACTGTCAATGAAATATATAAAAACATCCGCATTGCGGATACCGCTATAAGGCTAACGGCTAATGGCATAAGAAACTATGAACTCAAAACATTGGGCAATACTTGTAACGCTTGTCTATGGCGCTGTAGTGGCACTTTTGCTGCTCTATGGCGTTGTGGACTTTGTCGTGCAGACGCCGAAGGAGGCAGAGCTCTTTATTGAGCTTGTCGAGCCGAAAACAGACCCCGTTCCTGTGGTGGCACAGTCGCGTCCGATGCCGAAACAGGAGGTTGCGCCGTATCATCCGAACGAGGTGGAGCAGGAGTCTACGCAGCAGGTGCATGGTGAGGAGCCGAAGACCCAGACGGTTAATCCGCGAGCGCTGTTTAAGATGAATAATGGCGATACAGAGACCTCGGAGCAGAGCGGAAATCCGCTTGCCAAAGAGGGTGAAAAGGAGCAGTCGAGTGGCACTTCTCACGGATTGAATCCTATTGGTACAGACGCGCTGGATGAGGGGCTGCAGGGTCGTGGACTTGCAGGCGAGTTGCCTATGCCGACATATCCGGGAGGAAATAAGGGCGGAAAGGTCGTCGTGCGTGTGGCTGTGGATAAGAGCGGAAGGGTAACCTCGGCAACATTCGAGCCGACGGGCTCTACAACCTCTGATTCCGCACTCGTTGAGGCTGCAATTGCTGCGGCAAAACGAGCGAGATTTACCGAGAGCAATGCATTTATGCAGGGCGGTACAATTACATATATATTCAAACTTAAGGCAGAAAAGTAGTAGATTATGAAGAGATTTTTATTAATTCTTTCGCTTCTTATGCTCTCTGTGCCGGTCTTCGGACAGGGTAGAGAGAGTACTGAAAAATCGGGCGTGAAGTTCGATAAAAAGGTCTTTGATTTTGGAGATGTATTGCGAGAAAATAAAAACTATACTTGCATTTTTGTCATTGAAAATCAGACTGATAAGCCGCTTGTGCTGCTGAGTGTCAAGACCTCCTGTTCTTGTTTGAAGGCAAGCTATGTGCGTCGCCCGCTAAAGGTTGGGCAGAGTACCGAAATTGTGATGACTCTCGAGGCTGCAAAGATGGAACCGGGTGTGTTCAATCGTGTGGTAGAAGTGAATACAAATGCAGGAATTTCCTATGTCACTGTTCGCGGAAATTCTGTTGAGAAATAGCTCTTGTTATACAGCTTCTGAAAAGATAAAATGAGTGTGTTCCGGAGTTGGACACACTCATTGTTTTTTACATATTGAGGAAGAAAACTATCGCTATAAAGTGGCAAATGGCGGCGATGTTTATCATCAGATGCCACACAAGGTGGTGGTACTTAAATCCCTTCTTTGCGTAGAACCATGCGCCGATTGTGTAGAATACTCCGCCGGCGGCAATGAGTATAAGCAGCGGGAGGGAGGAGTTTCTCAAAAAGAGCGGAAAGAAGAAGATTATGGTCCATCCCATAATCAGATAAATCGTCAGACTGATAGCCGGAATAGAGCGCTTGGAGAGCGACTTGTAGAATATTCCGAACAACACCATAACCCACTGAATTATCACAATCAAAATACCTTGCCAGCCACCTATAACTGTCAGAGCGATAGGAGTATACGAGCCTGCAATGGCGAAGTATATCATAATGTGGTCGAGGATCTGAAATATCTCCTTGTGCTTTGAATTAGGACCCATCGAGTGGTAGAGAGTGGAGGTCAAAAACATCATAAAAATCGAGATGACAAATATCGAGACGCCGACTGCAGACTCGATGTTGTTGCCAACTGCGTGTGTATAGCTCCAAAGAGCTGAAAAGGGCAGAGCGAGCAACATTACTATTGCCATCACTCCGTGAGAGACGGCATTTGCTACCTCCTCGCCAAAAGTAGGGATGTATAGAAGTGTTCTCATAACGGCGCAAAGATAACTATTTTCTGCCGAAAAGAGTGTAGTAAAAATACTTAAAAAAGATATTTGAATATCAGAAAAAGTGCAAAATACTCATAAAAGCCGCTTTGCCGATAAATAACGAGAAAATATTGCCGAATAAGTTGTGAGAATAAAAATAAATTTTTATCTTTGTGTAGATTATGCAACCAAAATTTTATTAAACTTAATAACTAACCTATGAAAAGAGATTTACTTCTTGTTTCTAACAGCGTTCGTAAGCTGGCTATGACGGTTGTTTCACTGTCGTTGCTCGTATGCTGCGCGCTGTTTAGCCCTGCTCAAGCTTATGCACAGGGTAAAGGGAGCACAGTAACAGGTAAGGTTACTGATGCGCGAGGTCCTATGATCGGTGTGACTGTTTCGGTCAAAGGTGTTGCAACTCGTGCAGCCCTCACAGATCTGGATGGTAACTACTCAATCGACGTGGCTGGTATCGCCAACCCTGTTCTTGAGTTCTCCTATGTCGGTTATCAGAGTCTCGAGGAGCCTGTAGGCGCTCGTACTTCGATCAACGTAGTGATGAAGGAGAGTACTCAGAAGATCGATGAGGTCGTAGTTACCGCTTTGGGTATCACACGTGCTGAGAAGTCACTCGGTTACGCCGTATCTAAGGTGTCGGGTGATGATATCGCATCGACCGTGTCAGGTAACTGGCTCGACGGTATGAACGGTAAGGTTGCCGGTATGTCGTTCGAGTCTGCTGCTACAGGTCCTGCAGGTTCGGTTCGTGTAACACTCCGTGGTGAGTCTTCATTGTCACACGACAACAATGAGGCGCTGTTCGTTGTGGACGGTGTGCCTCTCGGTAATGAGAAGACCGCTTCCGGTGGTGCCAACGACTCGGATGATGCCCCTATCGACTACGGTAACGGTGTGGGTGATATCAACCCAGACGATATCGCATCGGTATCAGTCCTCAAGGGTCCTGCTGCTACCGCGCTCTATGGTTCGCGTGCACAGAACGGTGCTGTGATTATCACCACCAAGTCTGGTTCAAAGCAGAAGGGTATCGGCGTAAACTACTCATTCTCAATGGTAGCAGAGCAGGCTTCTTACTGGCCTGAGCTTCAGGAAGATTACGGTGCAGGTTCTGCAGCCCTTACAACTTATGCTTCACTGCATGGTAAGCAGTACTCTCCACAGGAGTACTTCTCATTCTGGAGTGTATACGAGGGTTCTACAAAGGTTGCTGACCGTCTTTGGTCTCGTAACATGTGGGGTCCTAAGTATGGTACAGACTTCGGTTATGGTACTGACGAGCGTGGCGTAGGTTTGACCTATATGTACCACTCACTCGACTTTGACAAGCTTCGCAACGAGCGTACCGACAAGCCGGGTTCAATTATCATCGATACCTATAAGGATGCTTCAGGTGCTACTATCTACGAGCCTGCATCTACAAAGTTCTATAACCTCGTTCCTTTCGAGGCTCAGGACTACTATAAGGGTTTCTATGAGACAGGTTTCACCTTCAAGAACAATATATCTATTAGTGGTAACAACGGTAAGGGTACTTCAGTTCGTGCATCTTTCCAGGATACTCGCAACAAGTGGATTGTTCCTAACATGGGTTACAACCAGGAGACTGCATCATTCTCTGTAAGCAGTAAGATTAATAAGGTTGTTACCGTTAAGGCTAAGGTAAACTACTATCGTAAGAAGTCTGATAACCTCCCAACAACAGGTTACAACAACGCTTCTCCTGTATATCAGCTGATGTGGAACTACCCTTCAGTAGATATCTCTTCATTCTACGATGAGTATATCAGCGGTCGAATCTTCGAGGCTCTCGACTCTCGTACAGGTGGTGACTCAGCTTATCTGAACAACCTGATTAACTGTAACGGTACATCACTCAACGTAAACAACCCTTACTGGCTTGCTTACGACTATCTGAATACTCAGATTCGTGACCGTGTTTATGGTAATATGCAGGTTAATTTCGCTCTGACAAAGGATTTGGATCTGATGGTTCGTTCAGGTATCGATATGTTTATCGACAACCGTACATCTCGTAAGCCACAGTATGCAACCTCTTATGCTCAGGGTTGGTACCGTGTACAGAACATCTTCCGTTATGAGGTTAATACCGACTTCTTGCTCTCTTACAAGAAGCAGTTCAACCGTTTCCACCTCGGCGTAAACTTCGGTGGTAACAACATGATCTACAACCACCGTAACGAGACCCTTACTGCAGAGAAGCTCTCTACACCTAACGTATTCCAGATTGCAAACTCTGTAGACCGTCCAAAGGTATCTTACACACTGACAGAGAAGATGATCAACTCTCTCTACGGTATGTTGTCACTCAACTATAACGATACCTACTTCCTCGACTTTACAGCTCGTAACGACTGGTCTTCAGCTCTCGCTAAGGGTAACAACTCATACTTCTACCCATCAGTATCGGCTGCAGTTCTGCTCGATCAGGCAATCCCTGGTCTTCGTGATACCAACTGGCTCGATATGCTCAAGATCCGTGGTTCATGGGCAAACGTAGGTAACGATACAGGTGCTTACAAGATTACCGACTACTACACCAACTCATCATTCTCTTCTTCTTATGTGCTTCCGGGTACTCTGAACAACCCACTGCTTAAGCCTGAGAATACTGAGTCTTGGGAGATCGGTATCGAGACCCATATGCTCAAGAAGCGTATCTCTTTGGATATCGCTTACTACGACTCTAACACCACAAACCAGATCCTCTCTGTTCCTACAGACCAGATTACCGGTGCGCTCTATAAGCTCATCAATGCTGGTAAGGTTAATAACCACGGTGTTGAGTTCTCTATCGGTGCAAAACTTATTCAGAAGCGTAACTTCAGCTGGGATTTCAACTTCAACTGGTCACGTAACTGGAATATGCTCGTTGAGCTTGCTCCGGGTGTAGAGCTCTATCAGCTCAATACATCGTTCACTGCATCTAACAACGTATTTATCTACGCTTATCCTGGTAAGGAGCTCGGTCGTGTATACGGTTATGGTTTCCAGCGTGCTCCACAGGGTGCTTACTACGTAGATCCTGAGAGCGGTCAGACCGTAGATTGCTCAGGTCAGATTATCGTTGATAACAACGGTTATCCACAGATCGACTCTCAGAACCTTATCGACCTCGGTTCTATCTATCCTGATTGGAAGGGTGGTTTCAGTACTACTTTCCGTTACAAGAACTTGCGTCTGGGTATGAACTTCACATACCAGTATGGTGGTAACTGCTACTCACTGACACACGCAATCCTTGCATCTTCAGGTAAGACTAAGGATACTCTCTATGGTCGTTACGACGGTCTTGTACAGGAGGGTGTGAATATTCTGGCAGATGGTACTTATACAAAGAATACTACCATCACTCAGTCTGCAGCTCTCTACTATCAGGACTACTACTACAACCGTAAGAATGCAGAGACAAATACCTATGATACTTCATTCTTGAAGCTCAAGCAGGTTAACCTCGACTACTCACTTGGTAAGAAGGCACTTCAGAAGGTAGGTTGGCTGCGTAGCCTCTCAGTAGGTCTGTTCGCAACAAATGTCTTCTCTATTGACAACTTCCCACAGTATGACCCTGAGGCTGCTACATTCAACAGTGCATCTATCAGCCGTGGTATCGAGACCGGTGCATACCCAATGACTCGTACCTATGGTTTCACTATTAAATTAGGCTTCTAATAATAAATATAGGTATACAATATGAAAACTTTGAAATATTTATCGGTTCTTTTGGTGCTCCTTACTCTCTGCCAGTGCCGCACATTGGAGGAGTATAATGTGTCGCCAAACCAGATTGAGGTGGGTCGTGTAGAGCCTTGCGATATGATGGATGAGATCATTTGTAATGGTGCACTTAACTATCAGCAGCGTTTCTACGATACTTTTGCCGAGCTTATGCAGTATACTTGTGCCGGAGGTTCGACCGCAAACGTTATCCACCGCTACTACATCGCTCCTTCTTATGTAAACAACTGTTGGAATAACCCTGCAAAGTGGGCGGCAAATGCTGACCACATGTATCAGTTGGCTCTGAAGTCTGAGAGCGAGAACTATCAGGCAGTTGCGCTGACACTCCGCGCGCTGTGGATGGATCAGCTGTCATCAATCTTCGGTCACGTTCCATTCTCTGAGGCATTCCAGCTTCGTGATCAGAACATCAACAAGCCTAAGTTTGATGCTCCGAAGGAGGTATATGCTCAGCTTATCAAGGATCTCGACCTTGCTAACAGCCTCTATGATGTCTCTATGAACTTGAGCAACCCTAACAAGGATAAGCTCTTCCAGGGTGATGTTAAGAAGTGGCAGAAGTTTACCAACTCTCTCCAGCTTCGTATCCTGATGCGTCTTTCTAACCGCTCAACCGATATGGAGATTCTCCTCGGAGAGTCTGTGGCTCAGTGGATTAAGAAGATTATCGACAACCCTGCAAAGTATCCTATTATGACCTCTTGGGAGGATAATGCAATTGTAAAGTTCTCTGGTGAGGCTCCATTCCAGAACAACTGGGGTGGTTATCAGCAGTCTACTCTGGCAGGTCACCGTGGTGCAGAGTTCTTCATCGGTCTGCTCAATGGTAAGAACGACCCTCGTAAGTGGATTTGGTTCATTCCTTGGAGCCAGTCTATCGCTTGGATGGGTGTTCAGTCAGGTATGCCGGGTGATGATACTGCAACTGCAGGTTATCCGCTTATGAACTATGAGATCTTTATCAGCTACAAGCTCCCTGTATCGTTCATGAACTACGACGAGGTATGTTTCATCGTTGCTGAGGCTTATCTGCGTGACGACGACGACCACTGGGCAGCTATCGCAGGTGGCGAGGCTCGTATCACCGAGTGGTACAACAAGGGTGTTCGCGCATCTATCGAGTTCTGGCGTGATCTCTATGTAAACTACTTCCAGCAGAATGGTCGAAACATCAACAGCAACTACCGTAACTTCGCAGCTGTAGAGCCAATGTATGACGACTACAACCACATTGAGATGCAGCCTGTTATGGACGATGCTTCTATCGAAACATTCATCAGTACCTCTGTACCATTCGATATTAAGAACGGTCTGGAGTGCATCATGAACCAGAAGTATGTTGCAAACTTCCGTATTATGACTGAGGCTTGGAATGACTACCGTCGTACAGGTTATCCTAAGCTTACAATCGGTACAGGTACTTTGAACAATGGTATCCTCCCATTGCGTCTTGAGTATCCTACTACAACCAAGACTACCAACCCTGATTGCTATCAGGATGTGCTCGAGACATTGCGTAACACCTACTATGATGGTGCCGACAATATGCTCACTCCTGTATGGTGGAGCGAGGCAGGTCTTGCTAAGGAGATTCGTTAATTTTAATGCGAGAAACTGATATGAAAAAGACTTTCAAATATTTGATGGCACTTGTTCTCTGTGCAGCTGCTTTTGTAGGCTGTAAGGAGCAGACCCCTTATGTATGTGAGGGTGCAGGTGGCGATATATATGTCAAGTTTGGCGGTACAGGTACCACTACCACCCGTCTGCTTGTAACCACCGATGGTTATATTGGTGAGACCTATGCAGTCTCAGTGACCTACGATATGTACACCAATGCTGACGAGTGGCAGATTGTTCCTGACTACTCTGAGTGCTATGATCCTGATCACGAGTGGATTGAGAGCTGGCCAAGCGAGGGTAACTACGACGGTCGCTTTACCCTTAATTTCCTTGCAAACTCTAAGCAGGGTGATACTCGCTATGCTAAGGTAAATATCGTTTCACACGGTCAGATTATCGAGACCATTGAGGTAGAGCAGGATAAGGCTCAGAACACACAGTTCTACATCCAGCCATTCCTCCAGTTGCAGAACTTCACTGCATCAGGTGTATATGAGGAGGGTGACAATGCAGGTAAGACTGTTGTAAAGACCATTCCGCTCGACTCTAATGTAGCTTGGAGTGCACGTGTAGACGACGATGCAAATGGCGATCCGGTAGATTGGATTAAGGTTTCCGGCGTGACTAAGGCTAAGTTTGATATTTCGGTTACTCCGAATACTACCGGCGAGGCACGTAAGGGTTCGATTACAGTATACCAGAACACCAATGGTAACAACAATATCGTGGTAACTGTTCAGCAGGCTGCGTAAAGTGTTGATACTATAGCATTTAGATATTTTCAATTATTGTACAATGAAAAGAATCGATTGTAAAATACTGAATTTTATTCTTTCGATTGTTCTGCTTCTCGGCTCTGTAGCCTGTACCGGCGGTACGGGCACAGGTGAGCCGGGCGGAGAGACTGCAATAGTTACTGACGTTCAGGCAGAGGCATCTATGCTCCTCACACCGGGTGGCGATTACCGTATTATGGCTGCCGGTGCAGAGCAGAGTGATATTCTTCTGATGAAGGGTAGCAAGACCTTTGAGTGTGCTATTACCCGCCTCAGTGCTACTTGGTTTCGTTTTGCAGTGCCTCAGGATATTACAGCCGGAAAGTACACATTGAGCATTTGCCGTGGAGAGAGAACTCAGGAGCTCTTTACCACCAATGTAACTGTTCAGAGTGTGAACAACCGCGTGGAGAGCAAGGAGGGATATAACCTCAAGGGTTTGGTCTACTGCGGTACTAAGGGTGTTAAGGATGTATTGGTAACAGATGGTATCAATATAACCAAGACTGATGCAAACGGTCACTATTGGCTCAAGTCAAACAAGAGCTACGAGGTGGTCTATGTAATCCTCCCTTCAGGCTACAATGTTCCTACACAGGCTGCAATGCCTAAGTTCTGGGCGCAGACATCGACAGATGTAAGTAATGAGGAGCAGCACGACTTCGAGCTTATCAAGGCATCGAACGACAATCACACCATCCTTGTTGCAACCGATATTCACCTTACCAATCGTAACTTGTCGCCTAACGACCGTACACAGTTCCGTGAGGGCTTTGTAAAAGAGCTTATCTCGGAGTATACCGGTCAGCAGAATGTATACTGCTTCAACTTGGGTGACTTTGCGCACGATATTCACTGGTACAGAAACGATATGGGTTGGGCTGAGAGCCTTAACAACCATCCGTCGGATGATATC
Organism: uncultured Alistipes sp.; assembly: GCA_947367255.1. Taxonomy (GTDB): domain Bacteria; phylum Bacteroidota; class Bacteroidia; order Bacteroidales; family Rikenellaceae; genus Alistipes. The sequence goes on along the minus strand of CANBCZ010000005.1, from coordinate 90,908 downwards.
AGCGGTCTGCCTTGCCAGTTCTGGTCTACAATGGGTAACCACGACAACGATGGTCATACCCCTAGTGGTGATGATGTCGATCTTCGTGCTTCGGGTCCTTTCCGTAAGATGGTAGGTCCTACACACGTTGCGATGAACATCGGTAAGGTTCACTATATGTTGCTGGATGATATCCTCTATTATAACGGATATACAGGTTCTAACTCGAATGTGGATGCTCTGTTTGGTGACTGTAATTACAATGCAGGTTTCCGTACCGAGATGCTCACTTGGATTGAGAAAGATCTCTCTTATGTAGACAAGAATACTCCGATTGTTGTGGGTATGCATATTCCGCTTGTAAACTGGGATGGTTCTACTCGTAACTATGAGTTCAACAACCTTAGCAACTGGACTACCTTTATGAATATGTTCAAGGACTTTAAGGAGGTGAACTTTATTACCGGTCATACTCACCAGACACGTTTCCGTCCGATTCCGGGCTATGGTACAAATATGTACGAGCACAATATTGGCGCAGGTAGCGGTGTATGGTGGAACACAAGTCAGCGCTCGGGCGGTACTAACAGCAAGTGTGGTGCGCTCAATCTCTGTGCAGACGGTACTCCGGTATGTTACTATGTCTATGAGGCAAGTGGAACAACTCGTCAGTGGCACTACAAGTATGTAGGAGCTCCTGCATCTAAGCAGTTCAAGAGCTACGATATGAACGAGGTTAAGAAGTACTACAACAATTACGGTCCGGCAAAACAATTTATGACTGACGGTAGTTATACCAATACTGCAAATGGTGGCGAGGTAAAGGTTACTGTAGAACCTAAGCAGTATGGTATGGAGGAGGCTCAGAATACCGTATGGCTTAATGTTTGGGGATACGAGAACGGTCCGTTCAAGGATTATGGCAATTGGGAGATTACCGTAACCGAGAATGGTCAGCAGCTCGAAGTAACTCAGCTTAAGGGCGGTTATCGCGATCCACTTTCGGCATTGTGTGGTGAGGTATATGTATACGGAGTACAGGGCAAGAAGTCGTTCTCGAACACCTCTGGCAGCTCTGTAAATCACAACCACATCTTCCGCGTAGTAGCTAAGTCTGCAAATAGTACTTTGACAATTAAGGTCAAGGACCGCTTCGGTAGAGTCTATCAGGAGACTATGCAGCGTCCTAAGAAGTTCTATGACGGCAGCAATATAGCAAATACTTGGACACTTGACTAAAATATAAACCTAACGATATGAAAACTTTAAGAAAACTTTTCAATTTGGTGGCTGCATCTGCTATGGCACTCTCTGTCGTAGCGTGTGTAGAGGCCCCAACGAACGATGACAATGTTTTCGTTCCGTTTGATATCGACTACTCAACTGGTGAGGCTCAGTGGAGCACTGACAACCAGAGTGAGGAGTTGGTACTCAACAAACTCGGTGTTGGTGTAACCGGTACCGTTCCTTACCTTGAGGTTAGCTCAAGTGTCTATTGGACTGTATCAGTTGTGTATGATCAGACATCGGTAACAGATCCTGAGACCGGTGAGACAACTCAGATTGAGCCTTGGCTCGAGGTATCTCCACTTGGTGGTCCGCTTCCTGCATCAACAGTATCCAACGTTTACCTTACAATGGGTGAGAACAACGGTGAGGATCGTACAGCAAAGGTTGTTTTCAAGACTCTGGAGACCTCTTACACCGTATCTGTTCGTCAGCGTGGTCCTAAGACCAACCTTAACGAGAGCCGTCTGGTATTCGTTGAGGATAACTTCGGTGGTGAGATGATTAAGGAGAATACCCTTGTTAAGTTCTACACCTTCTCAAATGCAGATGGTTCTAAGTCTTATAAGGGTGTGGCTACTGCCGGTGACCTCTACGCTTACGCTTATGCAGGTTCTGACAATGCTTACGCATCAGTAGCAGAGCCTTCACAGAGCTACTACGATGTACTGTTCGATCGTGCTGCATCAGGTGGTGCAAACATTATGATTGACGGTAAGGGTCACTTCGATGTTCGTAACTTCAACAACCAGGACAAGACTGACTTCTATCTCTCATTCGGTGCTAAGAACAGCGATGGTAAGTTCAGCAAGAAGGATCTCAAGCTCTACATCTCTCACGACAATGCAAATTGGGCAGAGATGGACTATACTCACGCTCAGCATCCGACAAATGACTGGTCACTCAACACATTTGACTTCTCTATTGCTGCAAATGTAAGCAAGGTGCTCTACTTCCGCTTTGAGAACACCTCTGAGGATGTTTATCGTATCGACGATATCTTCTTCTCTGAGTATGACCCTTCAGACAACATCTTCCCACTTATCGAGATGGGTTCGGATATTATCGGTCTGCCTGTAAACTTCAAGTTCAATGACCTGAAGCAGGGCGAGACTAAGGGTGACAACTGGGAGGCATTCGGTATCGTACTCTCTGAGGAGTCAGGTGCTTACGAGAAGGAGGAGCCTGTAGAGTTCGCTACAGCTCTTACAACTGCTGCTAACGTTCAGTTCATCATGGGTACTGAGGCTTCTATCGTTAAGAAGCGTGCTGGTAACGATGGTTTGTTGGTAACATCATCTTCTCCAAAGGTAACCGGTCAGTACGAGGGTGACTACTGGATTTGGACTATCCCTGTTCACAATGCATCTGCAAATACTAACCTCGCTTGTGAGTTCTCATTTATGGGTACTGACGCCGGTGGTAAGTATCACATCTTTGAGTGGGCACAGTGTACTGCTGACGAGTATCAGCTCGCTGGTAAGCCAATCATTATGATGGATGATACTGAGAAGGATAAGTTCTATGACTCTCTCGACTGGACTCAGTGGAACCTTGTAGATCTTGAGATACCAAATGATGTGGATATTTCAAAGGACTCTTCAGGTATTCCAGTTGGTAGTGCTAAATCTCCTGCAGGTTACTGGAAGGGCGTTATTACCCACTCTGAGGGCTTTATGGGTGGTAAGAGCTCAAAGGTTTGCACAACAGACCCTGATAAGATTATCATCAACTTCCCTGATGCTATGGAGGATGGTTACTACTTCTTGCGTCTGCGTCTGGCTTCTAACCTTACTTGCGGCCCTTGTAACGAGACTAACTACCAGCGTATGAATAAGGTAGACCACAACGGTACTAACTACTTGCGTAACACTGCAAACTTCCGCTTTGCAGGTTGCGGTCAGGTTGTTGACCAGACTGATGGTTACAAGTTGCTTGCTATTATCAACGACTTCGGCGCTCAGCAGTACTACACAGGTGGTGACCTCTACTACACAACTAAGGCTAAGCTCGGTGTTTATGCAGGTGCTACAAACAACCTCCAGGCAACTACTTCTGGTAACAACCAGTTCGTAGGTACTAACCCTAATAACGATGCTGGTGGTGCAGTATATGTATATAGCCCATACGACGCTTCAAATGACAGCAAGCCTGCTTACGAGGTCTCTGTTTCAGTTCCATCTCAGCAGCGTCTTGCAGAGAATGCATTGCTCCTTGATAGTGCTCCGATGATTATGACTAACGACCAGAGCTATCGTACAACTCGTATGATGCGATGCGATATGTCAATCCTCTCATCTATCCTCCAGCTCAATGTTTACTCTAGCGAGCGTATGAACGACAAGATCTCTCGCGTAGTTCTCCGTGGCAACAACATTGCAGGTTCACATGTTGTAAACCTCTACAGTCGCCAGGATGCAGGTGAGCTCGTTCCAATGTCTTCACTCGAGTCTATTGCAGAGAAGGCTATCTCTATACCAAACAACGAGTACGATGCAGTTAAGATCTACCTCGGTGTATGGCCAGCTGAGCAGCGCACAATCACTGCTGAGATCTATGCAGGTGCTTACTACTACACAGTTGAGCTCCCAGCATCTGACTATGTTGCAGGTAATGTTACTGCTCTTACAGTTAACCTTGATGAGTGCACAAAGACTCTTGCTCCAGATGTAGTAATTACAGGTATCGACTCTGGTCAGAAGTTCCTCCAGTTCGTAACTGACCTTGCTGCTGGTAAGTCTGGTGAGGATATGCAGCAGTATCGTAACCTCGACGGTGACTACGGTTTCGTAGTAACAGAGGCGAACGGTGGTGTAATCGATATGGCTGGTATCTCAATGGCTACATGGCCAGATGTTAAGCTCAACGAGAACTTCAACGGTGGTGGTATTCCAATCAAGAACCTCGTAGTAGATGTTCCTAACCGCTCACTGTTCCGCAACTTGCTCTATGGTAATACTATCGCTAATGTTGTATTCGACGAGAGCTGTAAGCTGAAGGTATCACTCTCTGAGTACACTGCAGAGGCTCAGGCATGGGCACTGCTCGTTAACTCAGGTGTAGTCTCTCAGGAATCAGACCACGAGGCTACTGGTAACATCGAGAACTGTACTAACTACGGTACTATCGAAATCTACGGTGAGCACTCTGCCGATAACATCTACATCGGTGCATTCGTTGGTGAGGCTTCAGGTGCTCCAACTGACCTTGATACTGCTTCACACATGTCAGGCTGTAAGAACTACGGTAAGATCTACATCCACAGCGTATCTCAGTCAGAGTACCCTATCGGTACAACTGGTAAGATGACCCACGCTTACTACCGTTACACTACTATTGGTGGATTTATCGGTCGTGCAGCAGGTTATGAGGTTACAAACTGCCAGAACTATGGTGAGATCGTAGTTGATAAGGATGTTGAGCGTCACCTCGGTACATTCTACATCGGTGCAATCGCTGGTTACGCAACTAACCGTGTGGATTCTAACACTACTAAGTTGTTCGGTAACGTGAATAACTGCCAGAACTACGGTAACATCACCGTAGGTGAGGCTGGTGACCCTGCAGTAGTTCATACCTTCGCACTCTCTGGTGGTGTAGGTCGTACACAGTGGGCTAACCTTACCAAGCTTACTAACGAGGGTGATATTACAGTATATGCAGTATTCTATGACCCATTTATTACTGGCGAGTACTCTAATATGGACTGGGCTGCTGAGGTTGCTAAAACAACTAATGTAATTGATTACTTCTGCGTAGGTGGTTTGCTCTGCTTCACTCAGTGTAACATCGCTGTAGGTTGCGAGAATACCTTCCTCATCAACTATGGTGATATCTACGTAGAGTGCGACACAACTGCTACTCAGAACGACGAGGGCTCTATGCGTTACGCTGATAACTGCGGTATCTGCGTAGGTGGTGCTATCGCAAGTGCCGGTGCAAATGCTTACAACCCTCACTACAACTCTTGTTCTAACATGGGTAACGTAACCCTGAAGACAAACAAGGCATCTTCTGAGGCATTCCTCGGTGGTGTGATGGGTAAGATGGCATCTAACCGTTACACAGATGCGTATGTATTCTACGTAAACGGTAGCTCTAACGTTGGTAATGTAACATTCCTTACCGACAATCCAGAGGGCGTTATCGCACACGTAGGTGGTGTCTGCGGTTCGATGATCTATGGTGAGCTCAAGTCTGATATCAATGGTGGTGCCGTATCGAGCCAGTCTACTCACCCAGAGTCTACTATCGGTGCTATCCTCGGTACTCAGCACAAATCTTCAATTGGTACACCTTGTACCCTTGAGCATGCAGTACGCCTCGAGGCAGCAGCAGTTGGTGGTTCTGTAAACGGTGTTGTACTTGACGAGACTAACTTCGACCAGTACATCGTTGGCGGTCACCAGTCTAAGGAGATCTACTTGAAGGATAACGCATACTTCAACTATGTACCTTAATAGATAGACTTTAAGCGGACCTATTCCGCTAACCTATAAACAGCAGAGGGCGGTGCTAAGTACCGCCCTCTGTTATTTTATCGTGATAGTACCGCATTTGCGGCACATCCCTTAAATCCCCGAATGGGACGTACATCAAGTACTACCCATCCGGGGATTTTTCACGATATACCGCAACTACGGTACTCTGACGATAAAATGGGACGTCACATTAATTATCCTACACTAAATGGAGGTTATAAAGTTTCTTACTCAGTTACTTATAAGTGCGGAGTGTTGAAAAAATCACTATCTTTGCGACAAACTAGTGATAATGAAGAATCTTCGAGGAATATTGGCACTCTCGCCTGTGGTGGTACTGCTGGCGGTATATCTGTGTGGAGCGCTGTTGGCGGGCGATTTTTACCGTGTACCTATCTCTGTGGCTTTTGTTGTAGCGGCAATCTATGGCTTAAGTATTATGCGCGGTTATAACCTGCAGGAGAGGGTAGGTGTCTTTTCGCGTGGCGCAGCCAATCCGGATATTATGTACATGATTTGGATCTTCTGCCTTGCAGGTATCTTCGCTTCGTCGGCAAAGGCTATGGGTGCTGTAGATGCCACTGTGGCGCTGACGCTGCAGATTGTGCCGAATAATTTCCTTCCAGCAGGAATATTTATCGCCTCCTGCTTTATCTCTATGGCTATTGGCACCTCTGTCGGTACTATTGTTGCCCTGACGCCTGTCGTAACGGCTATGGCTCCGCAGATTGGCTGCGATACGGCGTGGTTGGTGGCGATTGTTGTGGGAGGAGCCTTCTTTGGCGACAATCTATCGTTTATCTCTGATACGACCATCGCGGCAACGCAGAGTCAGGGGTGTAAGATGAAGGACAAGTTCAATACAAACTTTGCAATAGTACTCCCTGCGGCAATAGCGACACTATGTATCTATCTCTTTGGTAATCAGGCGGGTGAATATGCTGTTATCGATCATAGTGTGGAGTGGTTCAAGGCTATACCATATCTGCTGGTGATACTTCTTGCGCTCAGTGGCGTGAATGTGTTGTTGGTGCTTATTGCGGGAACACTATTTGCCGATATTATGGCGCTTGGAAGTGGAGAGTTGCAGTTGCTGACGCTCTTTACTGCGGCGGGAGAGGGTCTTAACTCTATGTGCGAGTTGATACTCGTTACGCTGCTTGCCGGAGGTGTGATGGCTGTAGTTCGTGAGATGGGCGGCTTTGACTATCTTATTGAGCGTCTGACAAAGAATATATCGTCGCGTCGTGGTGCGGAGGCTATTATTGCGCTGCTCACGGCGATTACAAACCTCTGCACAGCGAACAATACCATTGCAATTCTTACAGTAGGACCTATAGCCCGCGATCTGTCGGCTCGTTACTCCGTACCGTCGCGAAAGAGTGCCTCGCTGATGGATACTATCTCCTGCTTTGTGCAGGGATTTTTGCCCTATGGTGCGCAGCTGCTTATGGCTGCGGGACTTGCGGCGCTCAGCCCGACAGATATAATCTTGCATTTGTACTATCCATTTCTTATCTTTGTGATGGTTATAATATCTATAATTTTACAATTTCCAAGACGATGAAGAGATTAACTATTCTCCTTTTGGCATCAGTGCTCCTCTTTGCTTGTAATAACGGCAGTGAGTCGAGCGGCGAGTTCGGACACCTTGACCTGCGACTTGATATTGACCAGAGCAGTAGGGTAGCGCTCGAGAATAATCGATATGTTTGGCAGGGCGATGAGCAGTTAGGTATCTATCTCTCTTCGACCACTCCGACGAGTAACCTTCAGCGTCCTGTAGAGGTTCGTGACGGTGTGGGTTATGCCTCAGTAGAGGCTGACTATAAGTCGGGAGATATACTCTACGCCTATATGCCCTACAACTCGCAGAGTGGCGATGTGCATAGCGTAAAACTGACAATCCCAAGTCTGCAGAGTGTTGCGCGTGCGGGCGACTTCCCGGGAACGGCTATGCCTATGGTTGCCGAGGCGCGTCAGATTGAGGATAACGGCAAGGTGGCACTCCGACTCTATCCGTTGGGTAGCTTCTTGTGTTATAATATCTATGCGTCGGGCGATTATGCTCTTGAAAAGGTGCTATCTGTTCGTTATGCAACCTCTAAGGCTATTGCGGGTACTGTTTCGCACGATATATCCTCTGCAGAGCTCTCACTTGCCGCTATGAGCGAATATTCGGTAACTACAACTCTCGATACTCCATATTCACTCAGCAAGGGGCTTGATGGCTCAACTCCTATCTATATGGTTGTAGCACCGGGAGAGTATGCAGGTACATTGACTGTCACTACCGATGCGGCAATATATAGCTATAACTACGAGATTAATACTGCACGCAATAAGTACTATAATGTCAATATCGACCTTAGTAAGGCTCAGTATAGAAAGAGTCTTGGCGGCAGCACAACATCGGCAACAGCAACACTGACATACAGCGAGTGTGCAGATCTCTTCTCGGCATATAATGCCCCTAAGAGCTATAAAAATAGCTACGGTACTTGGACAATATGCGCCTATAACTACAATAAGGAGGCATTTCAGCTCAATAGTGGCAAGGTGGCATATATCGGCACGCCGACTTTTGCTTCGGCTGCAACATCCCTTACTCTTGACCTTGTCGAGTCATTCTCGGGCGATGTATATATCTGCACCGATAAGGGTACTACAAGCGTATCGGGTAATGTTAAGACTATCAAGGTCAGTGGCAGTAGTGTCACTGCCGATATCAGCGACTTGAACCTCAAATCGTTCTATATCCGCTCGGGTGCCTGCATCCGTATATCGACCATATCTGTAGTCTATGGTGCAGATAGCGGCTCTGTACTGCCTGACCCAACTCCTGATCCAGATCCAACTCCTGATCCAGACCCAGACCCAACCCCTGACCCAGAACCGGATCCGACACCGACCGAGGGTAAATATGGCTGGGCAGAGTTGCCTGTGATTTATGATGCTGACGGCAATGGCGTGCACGATACGGATAGCAACATCTATTATGCTCACCATCTCTGCGCAGGTAACGAGAAGAATGCTCAGAAGAGCGATACAGCGCGTAACTATACTGTATGCTATAGCGGTAAGCACCACTGTCCGCTGTGGGTGGCAGCTCCGCGTCACTCGATGTATGAGCAGAAGAATACCAGTCGTACAGATGCATACGGCACAGATCCGAAGATTCCGAGCTCTGTGCAGTATAACAGTAAATCGACAGGTGGTGGTTGTAATAAGGGACATATGCTCGGTAGCGCAGAGCGCCTCTGCTCGGCAGCTACAAACAGACAGGTATTCTACTACACCAATATCGCTCCGCAGTACTCAGATACATTCAATACGGGTGGTGGCGCGTGGAATAACCTTGAGGACCATATCGACGACTTAGTATGCTCCGATACACTCTATGTGGTTATCGGCTGCTACTTCGAGAACTTCTCGAAAAATGGAGCATCCGCATCGCCAAAGACAATCTCTTTCGGTGGTCGCAACGATGTTAGCTGCCCGACAATGTACTACTACGCCCTGCTGCGTACAAAGAAGGGCAACTCGGGCAAGAGTGTTCGTGACTGCTCGGCATCGGAGCTTCAGTGCGCCGCATTTGCCATCTGCCATAATATGGCAAAGGGTCATAAACCCGAGGCTGCCGATATGATCTCCATCTCCGACCTCGAGAAACTTACGGGCTTTACCTACTTCCCGAATGTGCCGAACGCTCCGAAGAGCACCTACGCACCATCCGATTGGCTATAAATAGGTACATTACTCATATCCTCGAGAGGAAGAGTCGCCTTTGGGCGGGTCGGCTACTACCTTTTGACGATCAATTGGTAACATGACACTTGATAAATAAAAGGGGCGTCAATTCGACGCCCCAAATCATTATATAAGCCAATATGCTACTCGGTAGCAGGTTTTGCGAACTCGAAACCGAGGTAGATGTTCTCGTACTGCTTGATAAGGGTTGTGATGGTTGAGAGTGATGAGACACTCGAACCGATATTTACCAAAAAGTCGGTCAATTTATTGATCGGAAAGACCAGCTGCAGGTTAGTTCCGCTGATATAGGCAAAGCCCTTGAGATTCAGTGCCTTCTCGCTCTGACCGACAACCATAGTAAGCGAGTGATCCTCATTATTGTAGGTATATGTACCTGTGAGGTTGCGGTTTTTGATCGGCATTGTAAATGTGCCGTCGCTATTAAATGTCACCGAGCAGGCACCGGGAACAATACCAACCTTTGCAAAGGCGCCCTCTAACTTTGTGCCGAGTGTTGTGCTCAGTGCAGAGCCGCTAAGGGATGTAAGGGTATCCTCGCCATCAAGCTTTACAGCAGGTGCAGAGTACTCCCAACTGCCGACAACGGCGAGCTGTGTCAATGCGCCATCTGTCGCTTTATCTACTGCCTCGGTAGCGACCTTCTTGAGTTTGTCGAGCCAACCTTGTGCGCTTACGGTAGAGAGGGTACAAAGTGCGATAAGAGTGATGAAAATTCTTCTCATAGTGGTCAATATTTATGTTATACTATGCAAATTTAAGAAATATTTTGTAATTTTGGAGACAAAATAGATATAATAGTATGAAAAAGTTTTTGAAGATCGTCGCAATAGTACTTGCTGTACTTGTTGCTATTATAATTGCTGTACCTGCGCTGCTGAGCGGTAAGATTGGAGATATTGTAAAGAGCGAGGCTAATAAGATGCTCAACGCCAAGGTTGAGTTCGAGAAGCTCGATATATCGCTTATAAGCCACTTTCCTAAGGCGTCGTTAGAGCTTGTAAACTACTCTGTCACAGGTATTGACGAGTTTGAGGGTGTAGTACTCGTAGCGGGTAAGCGCATAGAGGTTGCTGTAGATGTATTGTCGCTCTTTGGCGAGAGTTTCGAGATTAGCAAGGTATGGCTGCTCGATCCGCAGATAAATGGAGTAATTGCAAAGGACGGCAAGGCAAATTGGGATATTATGAAGCCTTCTGAACCGGAGGTTGAGACAGAGCAGGTCGAAGAGGAGGGCGAATCGACCTTCAAACTCTCGATAAACTCCGTAAATATCGAGAACGGAGCAATCTGCTATGACGACAATGAGGGCAATATGCACTTCAAAACCGCTCCGGTATCGCTCAGCCTGTCAGGCGATTTGTCGGCAGCGACTACAACCCTCTTTCTTAAGGCTGCTGCAGGCGATATTACCTTTGTAAGCGATGGCGATTCATTCGCATCGGGTCTTACAATGGCGCTCGACGGTGCTGTAGCCGCCGACTTCGACACAAATCGTTATACACTCACAGACCTCAACCTCTCGGTAAATAGTGTCAAGGCGGCACTCGATGGTTGGGTAGAGCTTGCGGGCGACGATATTGTTACCGACATCACCTTGGACTGCTCGGACAACGACTTTAAGAGCATTCTCTCGCTCGTTCCGGCACTCTACACAAAGGATTTCAAGAACTTGACAGCCTCGGGAGATGTATCACTGACGGGTGAGGTTAAGGGTCGCTTGAGTGGCGAGAACTATCCTGCCTTCAACATCAAACTCGATGTGGCAAAGGGTCGCTTTAAGTATGCAGACCTGCCACAGGCGGTATCCGATATAAATATAGTTGCAGCGGTAACAAACAGGGGCGGCACGCTCGATGCAACAACCGTAAACATCCCTAAATTCACTGCCTCTTTCGGCGGTCAGAGCCTTGCTGCAACACTCAAAGCTACAACTCCTATGTCGGATCTGGGCTTCGATGCCACACTCAAGGGCAAGGTTAATCTTGGCGCGATAAAGGATATCTATCCTATTGAGGATATGGCGCTGAAGGGTATTATTACTGCCGATGCAGCCGTAGCGGGTCATATGTCCGATATTGACAAGGGTGCTTATGACCATCTTGCAGTAAACGGCAAGCTCGGCGTTGAGGGTATAGAGGTTGAGTATGGCGCCTTCCCGACAATCGAGGTGGGCAAGGCATTTGCAACCCTTACTCCGTCGAAGATGGCACTGGAGTCGCTGGAGGTCAAGATTGGCAAGAGCGACATCTCTGCAGCCGGAAACTTGACAAACTATTGGGGTTATCTGCTCCACGACAAGACCCTCTCGGGTCGTCTGAGCTTGAACTCACAACTGCTTGATTTGAACGAGCTTATGGCGGCAATGTCTGACGATGAGCCAACCGACGAGCAGAAAACCGAGGAGCAGACCGAGGAGAGTACTGCTGAAGAGAGCACAGGCGCTGTAGAGGTACCGAAGAACCTCAACCTGATACTCGACTGCAACTTGGGCAAGGTGCTCTACGACAAGATGGTTATGGAGAATCTTGTGGGTACAGCCTCTGTAAAGGATGGTGTGCTGTCGCTCGACAATCTGGGTATGAATATGTTTGACGGCAAGGCAAAGGCTACAGCCGCATATTCAACCGCCAATATCAAAAATCCCAGGCTCGGACTCGATGCAAATTTCTCGCAAGCGTCGTTCAAAAAGACCGCGGAAGAGCTCGAATTAGTCGAGAAACTCGTGCCACTCTTTGAGCAGATTGCGGGTAACTACACTATGTCGCTCAAGTGTGATATGTTGTTAGATGAAAATATGTCGCCGGAGCTCAAGAGCGTGAATGGTAGCGGAAAGATCACATCGGGCAACTTCAAGCTGTCAGATGTTCCGGCACTCGGTATGCTCTCAAAACTCGCAGGCAACGGCGTAAATCTGGATCAGATTGAGGCTACAGAGACAACAATCATCAGCTTTGTTATCGAGAATGGTAATGTGGTTACCAAACCGTTCGACATCAAGCTGGGAAAGACTACGCTGACCCTCTCCGGACTCACAGGTCTTGACCAGAGCATCGACTACAATGTTGCCGTTGCGCTGCCACAGATGACCCTCCACGGAAAGATTGGCGGCACATTTTCCAAACCGAAAGTTACACTCGACACAGCGAAGAGCGTAGAGACTGTACTCGAGAAGGCGGGTGTAGACAAAGCGGCTGTCGAGCAGAAGGTCGAGGATGTAAAGCAGCAGGTGGAGCAGAAAATCGACAATGCCAAAGAGCAGGCAATAGCCGAGGCAGAGGCAAAGGCTGCAAAGATTGTGGAAGCGGCTCGTGCTGAGGCAGATAAGCTCGTCGAGAAGGCTTCAAATCCTATTGCAAAGATCGCTGCAAAGGCGACTGCGGACAAACTTATAGCCGAGGCTGAGCGTCAGGCACAGAAGCTAATTGACGAGGCAAGAAAATAATTTTGGCGACAAAGATGTAAGATTACCTAAAAATTACTATCTTTGTCCTTGATTGTGTACAAACTTTATTTTAATTAAAAATAAAACTCTATGATTTATTCACACGAAGTGCAGCAGATGTGCTGCGTAAAGAAGGGTGCTAATCACGAGTCTGCTCCAATTCCTGAGGAGGGCAAGTGGGTTCGCGCCAAGGAGATTAAGGACATTTCCGGTCTTACTCACGGTATTGGTTGGTGTGCACCACAGCAGGGTGCTTGTAAGCTGACCCTCAATGTTAAGGACGGTATCATTCAGGAGGCTTTGGTTGAGACTATCGGTTGCTCTGGTATGACTCACTCTGCAGCTATGGCTTCAGAGATTCTTCCTGGTAAGACTATCCTCGAGGCGCTTAATACTGACCTTGTTTGCGATGCTATCAACACTGCAATGCGTGAGCTCTTCAAGCAGATCGTTTACGGTCGTACCCAGTCAGCTTTCTCTGAGGGCGGTCTTGTAATCGGTGCATCTCTTGAGGACCTTGGTAAGGGTCTTCGTTCACAGGTAGGTACAATGTTCGGTACTCTTGCAAAGGGTGCTCGTTACCTCGAGATGGCAGAGGGTTACTGTACTCGTATGGGTCTTGACGCAAACGACGAGATTATCGGTTACGAGTTCGTTCACCTCGGTAAGTTTATGGACTTCGTAAAGAAGGGTATCGAGCCTGTAGAGGCACTCGAGAAGGCAAAGGGCTCTTATGGCCGCTTCAAGGATGCTGTTAAGTATATCGATCCACGTCACGAGTAAACCATATTGTTAAACCCTTAAATTTTATAGAACTATGGCATTATTTGAGAGCTATGAGCGCAGAATAGATAAGATTAACGCTGTGCTTGCACAATATGGTATCAACGGCATCGAGGATGCAAAGGCTATCTGCGACGCTAAGGGTATCGATCCTTACACAATGTGTGAGGAGACTCAGCCAATCTGCTTCGAGAACGCAAAGTGGGCTTACGTAGTAGGTGCTGCTATCGCAATTAAGAAGGGCTGCACAAACGCTGCTGACGCTGCTGAGGCAATCGGTGAGGGTCTTCAGGCATTCTGTATCCCAGGTTCAGTAGCAGACGATCGTCTGGTAGGTCTTGGTCACGGTAACCTCGCAGCTCGTCTTCTCCGTGAGGAGACTCAGTGCTTCGCATTCCTCGCAGGTCACGAGTCTTTCGCTGCAGCTGAGGGTGCTATCAAGATCGCAGAGATGGCTAACAAGGTTCGTCAGAACCCACTCCGCGTTATCCTTAACGGTCTGGGTAAGGACGCTGCTAAGATCATCTCTCGTATCAACGGCTTTACCTATGTTCAGACTCAGTTCGACTACTACACAGGTGAGGTTCACGAGGTAGAGACTATCGCTTACTCTGACGGTCTCCGTTCAAAGGTTCGTTGCTACGGTGTAGACGACGTTCGTGAGGGCGTAGCAGTTATGTGGAAGGAGGATGTAGATGTATCTATCACCGGTAATTCTACAAACCCAACCCGTTTCCAGCACCCTGTAGCAGGTACTTACAAGAAGGAGCGCGTACTCGCAGGTAAGAAGTACTTCTCTGTAGCATCTGGTGGTGGTACCGGTCGTACCCTTCACCCAGATAACATGGGCGCAGGTCCTGCATCTTACGGTATGACTGATACCCTTGGTCGTATGCACTCTGACGCACAGTTCGCAGGTTCTTCATCAGTACCAGCTCACGTTGAGATGATGGGCTTCCTCGGTATGGGTAATAACCCAATGGTAGGTGCGACTGTAGCAGTAGCAGTAGCTATCCAGCAGGCAATGAAGTAATTTCTTGTGAAAAGCCGCAACCTGCGGCACCAAACTCAACTCCCCGAATGGGTAATACGCTTTAGTATGACCCATCCGGGGAGTTATCATTTGGCACCGCATCTTACCTCTTTTGACAAGAAATTGTCTGGTGGCACTAACTACCCTTCGTTGTTTTATAGTAAATCTACACCTAAAATCAGATTTACGGTAACTTATCTCATTTTTGTCGTATCTGGCTCACTCTGATAGCAAAAAAATACCCCAACGGCATTGCTGTTGGGGTATTTTGTATTGAGAGCAGATTAGTGCTTGTGGTTGTGACCAGCGTGGTTATGATTGTGGTCGTTGCAGTCGGTGCAGGTGTGGTTGTGGGCGTGCTCCTTATGCTTTGCGAACTGCTCCTCGGTCATGTGCTTGAAGACCTTAACCTTCAAGTCCTTGAATGCAGGGAGAAGTCCCTCCGGAGTGTTCTTTGTTGCATCGTAGGTTACCGCTACGCTCTTTGTTGCAACATCGCACTTGATGCTCTTCACGCCCTTACCGTAGAAGTTGTCGTAGATCTTCTTTGAGCAGCCCTCGCAGTCGATGTCGGTGATAAATACGGTTGTTACAATCTGCTTTGCAGCCTTCTGTGCTACTGCAGTGCCTGCTACTGCAAACAGAGCCACTGCAAGGATAATAATCTTTTTCATCTTGATATAGTTGGTTTAGTTAATAACGGTTAATAGAGGTTAAATCGTACGCCGATATAGATTCTTCTACCCATCAGCGGTCCCCAGACGCACGACGAGTTAAATGCCGGCGAGTATGGGTTCTCTGCGCCCAAGATAGGGTTCTCCTGACGGAAACCGGCGATATTCTCGCAGCCGAGGTAGATATCCCACATCTTGATCTTGCGTGTCACCTGCGCAAAGAACATAGGGTAGATAGGGGAGAAGGTGCTATCCTCGATATTGCCTGTCTGTGTCGGGATGCGGCTCTTGCCGTTGAGCTGCGCAGTGACATCGAAGATCCACTTGCGCATACGGGTTGCATACTGGACATTGAGCAGGGTCTTAAAGCGGCTTACAAGTGGTCGCTCGACAAGCTGCTCAGTACCATCGGCGCGGGTAATTGTATACTTGCTGTCGGTATAGCGGAAGGTGGCGAAGATATCCAATCGCTCTGCCGGTGTCCAGCTCAAATCAGCCTGATAGGTGTTGGTGTACGACTTGCCGTCGGTGGTGTAGATGTAGATATTCTCTGCATCGCGCTCCTGATCTACAATAACGCTATGGAAGAGCTCTGTGCGGAAGTAGTCGAAGCTGATAGTCATATCTCGGTAGTTTACGGTAGATATGGTCTGCGCCAGCGAACCTCCGGCAGTAAGGGCACTCTCCATACGGTCGAAATCTCTGCCAAACGGAGTGCCGAAGACTATGCGGCGACCTGTCGCCATAATGCCGATATTGTCGGTAATAATATCGGTCGGACGATATCCAAGACCTGCCGAGCCACGAATGACTGTAGTAGGGGTGATATTCCACTTGATATGTCCGCGCGGAGTGACAAGGTGCTTGCGGAAGTAGGCGTTATAGTCGTAACGAAGACCTGCCACAACCGAGAACTTCTCCTTTATATTATAGGTGTACTCGGCGTATGCGCCAATCTCTGACTCGTTGCGGTCGAAGTTGCGCAGGGCATTGCTATCGCTCCACAGACGGTCTGTAAGCGTCTCCTTAACCCAACGGGAAGATGCTGTGATACCCGTAGCAAGCGAAGAGTTGTATGTAAAGTAGTGGGTGTACATCAGGTTGAGGTTTGCCATGTGCTGACCACCCAGATAGCCCTTGTCGGCACCGAAAATGGCATCCTCGGTGAAGTAGTCGTAATCGACAATCATCGCCACATTCGAGCGCATCTCGCTGCTCTCTTCCTTGTCAAATACGGCAGCACCGACAGGCTTACCCATCTTGAAGTAGGCATTTGCCTCCTGATTTGCCACTACCGAACCGTAGAGGTTCTCTTCGCGCCACCAATCGTACCACGCCTTGCCATCTTTATCCTCCTTCATCGACTCCTTGAAACCTATCTGACCGCCTACACGATGGTCATTGACATACTTGGCACCCCAACGCACCTGAATACCGTTTTCGCCCTGATAGAGCCAACGGTTGGCGATGTTGAACTGACGAGCCATAGGCAGGTCGCGGTAGCCGTCGCCATTGTGGTCGAAGTTGTGTGTATCTGCCGAGGCGTGGGCAAGGATGACTGTCGAAAGCCTCTTGTCCTTTGTTACGGGCAGAGCAGTTGAGAGGTTTACCTCCGGCTTGAGCTCATTGTCGAGGTAGAGGTTGAGGAAGAAGCGCTCCTCATCGGTTGGTTTGCGGTGCTCGAGGTTAATCTGTCCGGTAACTGCCTCGTGACCTGCTGTGACAGAGGAGATACCCTTTGATACCTGAATAGAGTTGAGCCACATTCCCGGGGTGTAGCCGAGTCCGTAAGGTGCTGAAAGTCCACGCATTATGGCGCGGTTCTCGTCAAGAATCTGGGTATATGTACCGGCAAGACCGAGCATCTTGATCTGACGCGCTCCGGAGATGGCGTCGGAGTAGCCGACAGTCACCGAAGCGGAGTTCTCGAAACTCTCTGCAAGGTTGCAGCACGCCATCTTGCAAAGTCCTGCAAATGAGATATTTTCGTTCTTCAGAATACCCTCGTGGCTGATGTAGTTTCCGCGCAGATTACCCTCCACAACAACACTCTCTACGGCAACTCCCTCGATAAGGTTGAAGATAGCCTCTGTGGTGGTCTTGTTGGTTGTAATAGTGTCGTTTGTGTAGCCCAAGAAAGAGCCTACGAGCTTGTCATAACCCTTTACTCGGTGGATGCGGAAATTACCGTTCATATCGGCAGCCTCGCCGACATTTGTATCTGCCCAATAGACAGATGCTCCGGGTAACGGATTGCCTGCGGCATCGAGTACGCGACCGGTAATATCTTGAGCAGATGCGCCCAATGTACAGAGGGCTGCAAAAAGTATGGAAATTGATTTTTTCATAGTCGTAAGTTATTGAACATAAATAGTTTGGCGGAACAGCTTCCGCAAATAATTTATGCAATAACCGGAGGTGCTCTCAGCCCCTTTGTGGCGACAAATTCAGATGATGGCAGCGGGCTTTTTCGGCGGTCAAGATGTACCTTATTTGAGGTTAAAACAGCCGAAAAATCTGTCGCCTCCTGCAATGCCGGAATAAGTGCGCAGACAACCGGTGTTGCACACTTGAAAAGTGACTTTTCGTGGTTGTAGAGATCGATCTCCGTAGAGTGATCGTGGTTGCAGCAATCGGCAGGAAGTTTTATGCCTTCGCCTGCGCTGTGATGACAGCAGTGGCAGCAACTGTGATGTGTTGCAACGTGCTGACTGCGAGAGCAATGGCAGAGAATAACGGAGAGCATACCACCACAACTTGCCATCAGATAAATGGCAAGAATTAACGATGATATGACCCTCTTTATCTTCAAAATAGAACTGATTTTACTCGACCAAGTCGCACTGATGAAGTTTATCTACCCACGCCTGCGCATCGCGAGTGGCAGTGTCGGTATCTACCTCAAAATTCTCGGTCAGAATTGTGATAATATCGGCAAGTTCGAACTGCTTGCCCTGCAGCTGCTCCCAAAGCAACAGCGAGGTGGCATTGAGTGCAATTACTCGAGTCATATCTGCGCCAAAGCGACCCTGCTTGATGATAACGTGCTCGCCGGCAATCTCTCTAACTTTGTATCCCTCTTTGAATTTCATGCCGCAAAGATAGTGAAAGGTGTGGGAAAATAAAAGAATTTCCCTCTAATTTTTGACATCTATCTTCTATAAAGATAGAGTTTGTTGAGATTGTTAATAACTTTTTTTAGGAATTGTTTCTAAAAACCGCAAAAAATTCTATCTTTGCGCAGATATAACTATGTTGGACAATTATAACCTTTTTGGCTATGTTATCGTTGCTGTTTTACATCTATACGGTTATTGAATTGACATTTTTCTTTATTTTGTCGGTATTGGCGTGGGTGCTGCTCCTGCCGTTTGACAAACCTCGTCGTGTAATTCACGAGCTGTCGCGATGTATCTGTATGGCTTTTTGGTATCCGCCGTTTACATGGAAACGCAGAATTAAGGGTCTGGAGAATATCGACAAGTCGAAGAGCTATGTCATTGCAATCAACCACAACTCTATGGCGGATATCCTTGCCCTCTACTTCCTGCCGCTCAACTTCCGTTGGGTAAGCAAGCGAGAGGTCTTTCGTATCCCTTATGTGGGTCAGCTGCTCACTATTCACGGCGATATTGCCATCGACCGTAAGGATGGTAGAAATGCTATGCGCAAGGTAACTGAACAGGGTAAGATGTGGATTGGCCGCGGTGTATCTATCGCAATGTTCCCTGAGGGCACACGCTCGAAGAGTGGCGAGGTTGGTCGCTTCAAGCAGGGTGCTTTTGCACTTGCAAAGGATGCCGGTGTGGAGATTCTGCCGGTAGTTATGCACGGAACACGCGATATTATCAAGAAGAACTATCTGGTAAATTGGCGTAATGTGCTCTCTATCAGTGTTCTTCCTCCGATTAGCACAGAGCAGATTGCCTCTATGGAGGTGTCAGAGGTTGCAGAGATGACCCACAAGATGATGTGCGAAGAGTACGAGAAGATTAGAAAATAGTAGATATATATGGCAGAAGTGCAGAAGAAAAACAGCTATGGCGATGACGCCATACAACAACTCACCCCGCGTGAGCACGTTCGCCGTCGTACGAGTATGTATGTCGGCACTCCGGGCGATGGTTCGGAGAGGGATGATGCCCTCTATGTGCTTGTCAAGGAGGTGATTGACAATGGTATTGACGAGTTTATTATGGGCTATGGCAAGAGTATCGAGATTACCCTTGCCGACAATCGTGTTACGGTTCGTGACTATGGTCGCGGTATTCCGCTTAACTCGCTCGATAGTGTAGTGTCGCAGATTAACACCGGTGCGAAGTATGATCAGGGCGAGGACTCGGCATTTGATAAGACCGTGGGTCTTAATGGTGTCGGTGTGAAGGCGGTGAACTACCTCTCGACAGAGTTTATTGTCCGCTCAGTGCGTGACGGCGAGGCGCGTAAGGTGACCTTCAGTCAGGGTATTATGCTCTCGGACGAGCGTGAGAGTGGTGTGAAGGAGAAGAATGGTACCTTTGTGTCGTTCGTTCCCGATCCGGAGATCTTCCCGAACTATCAGTTCAATATCGACTATATCGAGCAGATGGTACATAACTACGCCTACCTCAATGTGGGTCTTACACTCAACTTCAACGGCGTATCCTACAGCTCGAAGAATGGTCTGCTCGACCTTGTGAACGACAGTATGGAGAATCAGACTATGCTCTACCCTCCAATTCATCTGTCGAGCAAGAATATAGAGATTGCCATGACCCACTCGACAGGCTATGGCGAGATATACTACACCTTTGCCAATAGCCAGAACACTTGGCAGGGCGGAACACATCAGGCAGCATTCCGCGAGATGGTTGTAAAGGTGCTCAAGGACTTCTATCGCAAGGATTACGATCCGGCAGATATCCGTACCTCTATCGTTGCGGCAGTATCTGTGCGTGTGTCGAATGCGGTCTTTGAGAATCAGGTGAAGTCGAAACTCGGATCGAAGGATGCAGCCGAGGGTATCTCTATGCGTCAGTTTATCGGCGAGTTCCTTGCCGTAGAGCTCGATAACTACCTGCACCGTAACCCTGAGGTGGCGCAGGTTATCCAGCGTAAGATTGTCGAGAGCGAGAAGGAGCGCAAGGCTATGGCCGGCGTGCAGAAGAAGAGCCGTGAGGCCAATAAGCGTCTGCTGCTCAACAATAAGAACCTTCGTGACTGTAAAATTCACCGCGGCGATAAGAGCGAGTTGGCGTCACAGACAATGATATTCATTACCGAGGGTAACTCTGCATCGGGTTCTATCACCAAGTCGCGTAATGCCCTTACTCAGGCGGTCTTTTCGCTGCGAGGAAAGCCGCTCAACACATTCGGTAAGAAGAAGGCGCAGGCCTATGCAAATGATGAGTTCAAGTTCCTGCACAATGCACTCAATATTGACGACGATATAGAGAATTTGCGTTACGAGAAGGTGGTTATTGCAACCGATGCCGATGTCGATGGTATGCATATCCGTATGCTGCTGCTCACATTCTTCCTGCAGTACTTCCCTGACCTTATCCGCAACGGTCACCTCTTCATTATGCAGACCCCGCTCTTCCGTGTGCGTAACAAGAAGCAGACCTACTACTGCTACTCGGAGCAGGAGCGATTGGATGCTGTCGAGAAGTGCGGCACCAAGGCGGAGATTACCCGATTCAAAGGTCTTGGTGAGATCTCGCCGGATGAGTTCGCAGGCTTTATCGGTGAGCATATCCGACTCGACAAGGTACGCCTTACAAAGGATGACCCTGTAAATGACCTGCTCACCTTCTATATGGGTACAAATACATTCGACCGTCAGAGGTTTATTATGGGCAACCTCCGCTTTGAGGAGGATCTGATTGAGGAGCACCTGATGATCGGCAGTGCTGACGAAGATGAAGAGTAACGAGAAATAAAAAATAGACATATCTTATATGGCAGAGGAGATAGATTTGATGGATGATATGCCTGTAGGAGATGAAAACTCTACGGGAAAGTATGACCGACTGATGGCGGAGCAGAGTGTGAGCCGCCTTACGGGTATGTTCAAGAACTGGTTCTTGGACTACGCCTCTTATGTAATTCTGGAGCGTGCCGTGCCACATATCGACGACGGACTTAAGCCTGTTCAGCGTCGTATCCTCCACGCAATGAAGGTTGTGGATGACGGTCGCTACAATAAGGTGGCAAATGTCGTTGGTCAGACAATGCAGTACCACCCTCACGGCGATCAGAGTATCGGTGCTGCGCTTGTGCAGCTCGGACAGAAGGAGCTTCTTATCGACTGTCAGGGTAACTGGGGTAATATCCTTACGGGTGACCCTGCAGCGGCACCTCGTTATATCGAGGCGCGCCTCTCGAAGTTTGCCCTTGAGGTGGTCTTTAACCGCAAGACCACAGAGTGGATGCTCTCGTACGATGGTCGTAAGGAGGAACCGGTGGCTCTGCCTGTAAAGTTTCCGCTGCTGCTTGCACAGGGTACTGAGGGTATTGCCGTAGGTCTTGCCTCGAAGATTTTGCCACATAACTTTAACGAGCTTATCTCGGCAGCTATCTCATATCTGAAGGGCGAGGAGTTCCAGCTCTATCCGGACTTTCCTACAGGAGGTATGATCGATGTGTCGCGATATAACGACGGTCTTCGTGGTGGTGCAGTCAAGGTGCGCGCGAAGATCTCGAAGATTGATAAGAGTACACTCGTCATTTCAGAGATTCCGTACTCGATTACTACCGAGACCCTCAAAGAATCTATTACCAAGGCTCAGGAGAAGGGTAAGATTAAGATTAAGAACTTCGATGACAATACAGCATCGAGTGCCGAGATTGTTGTTCATGTTGCTTCGGGCGAGTCGTGCGACAAGACTATCGATGCACTCTATGCCTTTACACTCTGCGAGATATCTATCTCGCCAAACTCATGCGTCATTAAGGATAAACACCCTGAGTTTATGGGTGTGAGCGATATTCTCCGTCACTCGACAGAGCATACTAAGGACCTGCTGCGTCAGGAACTCGAGATTAAGTTGGGCGAGCTGAATGACCAGTGGCACAAGATCTCTCTGGAGCGCATCTTTATCGAGAATAAGATCTATGAGGTGCTGGAGGGTAAGAAGAGTATCGAGGAGGCACACGCAGCCGTTGCCGAGGCACTTGTTCCATTTGCAAAGAGGCTCCGAAGAGCTGTGGATGATAGCGATATCGAGCATCTTGTGGGTCTGCCGTTTATCCGCATCTCTCGCTTCAATATGGAGAAGGCGGATAACGAGATTAAGCGCATAGATGCAGAGATTAAGCAGGTTAAGTACGACCTTGAGCACCTTGTGGAGTACACTATCGCATACTTTGAGCATATCGGCGAGAAGTACGGCAAGGGTCGCGAGCGTCTTACTGAGATTCGTAGCTTCGATATTATCGACTCTACAAAGGTGGCTGTGTCGAATGCAAAGCTTTATGTCGATCGTAAGGAGGGCTTCTTCGGTATCGGTAAGGGTATGAAGGATGCCGAGTATGTATGCGACTGCTCAGATATCGACGATGTGATTGTAATCCTCAAGGATGGTCGTTATGTTATCAAGAAGGTTGCCGACAAGAGCTTCTTCGACAAGGACATATTATATATAGGTGTATTTAAGCGCAACGACGAGCGCACAATATACAATGTCCTCTATCGTGACGGCGGAAAGAACGGTCCGCTGCTTATGAAGCGTTGTGCAATCAAGGGTATTACCCGCGACAAGGAGTACAACCTTACAAAGGGCACTCCGAAGAGCGAGATTCTCCACCTCTCTGTAAACCCTAATGGCGAGGCAGAGGTGCTGAAGATCTACTTCAAGCCGCGTCCGCGTCTGAAGAAGGTTATTGTCGATCTCGACTTCGCCGAGCTTGCAATTAAGGGTCGCCAGAGTCAGGGTAACCTCTTCTCTCGCTATCCGATCCATAAGATAGCCATCAAGAAGAAGGGTACATCGACCCTCAGCGCGCAGGAGATCTACTGGGATGATGATATCCGCAAGCTCAATGCCGATGGTCGCGGTCAGCTGCTCGGACTCTTCAAGGGCGATGATAAGATTGTTGTCTGGACAGCCAAGCATCAGTACTACATCACAGGTTTTGATACTGCGCAGCACTTCCCTGACGATACAGTCAAGGTTGAGAAGTATAACGCTTCGAAGATCTACAACCTCTGCTACTTCGACCGTGAGCAGGGTTACTACTATATGAAGCGCTTCCAGCTCGATATGACCGACCGTCTGCTGCCATTCCTCGATGAGGAGGGTAATTCGGACTTTGTTGCCATCTGCTCGAAGAATGGCGCGAAATTGCAGATTACCTACAAGGGTAACAATGCAACCCGCCCTGCCGATGAGATTACGGTAGACGACTTTGTGGGTGTTAAGAGTCGCAAGGCAAAGGGTAAGCGACTGACTACCTACGATGTTGATACTCTGACATTTATCGAGCCTGAAGAGGAGGATATTGTAGAGGATGAGCCAATGGCAGAGGAGCCAATGGTCGAGCAGGAGGAGCAGCTGGATGACGAGCAGGAGCAGACAACTGTTCTGATGACCGAGGATGAGGAGTATCAGACCGAGCAACTCAATTTGTTCTAAAAAGTGTTCTTTTGAGGTTTTACTGCCTTGTCCGCATCTCGCAAGACAGTCACATACGCGTTGTATGCTCCTGCCTTGCTCGACTTGACAGCGTTGTAAAACACTCAAAATGACATCTTTTAGGGCGTAAAACATAACTAAGGTTACAAAATTTTATGAGAATATACTTGATAGGATATATGGGCTGTGGTAAGAGCACTATCGGGCGAAAGATTGCTCGATTTGCTCACCTCGACTTTGCCGATACAGATACACTTGTCGAGCGAAGTGAGGGGTCGGCAGTTGCAGATATTATAACCTATCAGGGCGAGGAGTATTTTCGAGGTGTGGAGCAGCGCGTGCTTGAGGCTACGGCGTCAGAGGATGATATAATAGTATCTACGGGTGGCGGACTGCCTATTTGGGGTAACAATATGGAGCGAATAGGGCAGTTGGGACTCTCTGTCTACCTTCGTCGCAGCCCGCAGAATATCATCTCGAGACTCTCTCCCTATGGTCGTCAGAAGCGTCCGAAGTTCCGAGGTCTTAATGACGAACAGCTGCTGGCGTTTATGACTACACATATGGCAGAGCGCGAGCCTGTATACTCACGAGCCGATATTGTCATCGACTGCGACAATATGTCGGACAACGATATTATCGACCTTATAATGAGCAAGATAAAGAACCTAAAACGATAGAAAGATGAAAAGATTGATGCTTGTTGCCCTCTCGGTGGTGATGTTTTTTACCGCCTCGGCACAGATGAAAATTTCGGGTACATTGCGCACCACTGACGGCAAGGGTATTGCCGGTGTGACTGTAAGTGACGGCTTTAGCTGCGTTACAACCGATGCCAAGGGTCGTTACAAGATGACCACCTCTTCGGATGCGGTACATGTATTCTACTCAATACCTTCGGCATACAAGGTAAATGTTAAGGATGGTCACCCGGACTTCTACAAAAAGCTCGAGAAGGGTGTCAAGAAGTACGACTTTACCCTCACGCCTAACCCTACAGAGGAGAAACAGTTCCGTCTTCTGATGGTTGCCGATCCGCAGGCTCAGTGCGAGTTCCATATCAAGCGTTTCGAGCGCGAGACAGTGCCCGATATTCGTACCTATGTAGATGCGCAGACTCTGCCTTGCTATGGTGTTACTTTGGGCGATCTGGTATATACAGAGGGTAAGCACAAGACCAATAAGTTTATGGAGCCTATGCGTAAGGCTATGGGTTATGACAACACCCACCTGCTCTTCTTCCAGACTATTGGTAATCACGACTTTAACGAGCCTCCTGTAACCCTTGACGAGGGTACAAGTACCTATAACCTCGCCTATCAGCGAGCTTTTGAGGGGGTCTTTGGTCCGGTGAACTACTCGTGGAATCGCGGCGATGTGCATATCGTATCTATGAAGGACTATATTGCTGACGATAATCCGAAGAAGTTCCGTTATCACAAGGAGTATGGCAATCCTTGCTTTACCGACGAGCAGTTGGAGTGGCTTCGTCAGGACCTTGCGGCAGTGCCTAAGGATAAGATGGTGCTGCTCTGCCTCCATATCGGTCTTTATAACCGTATGAAGAAGAATGTGGATGCTGTTCGCTCACTTGTTGCACAGTTCAAGGAGGCGCATATTATGATTGGTCACACCCACTTTATGAACCATAAGGTCAATAAGGATGGTGTCTTTGAGCATGTGCACGCTGCGGCAAGTGGAGCTTTCTGGTGGAGCTGTATGAATGGCGACGGTGTGCCAAACGGCTATACTATCTATGATATCGATGGTGCACATATCAAGAATTGGTGGTATAAGGGTACAGGTCACGATATCTCCTATCAGATTCGTATGTATCGCGGTGATGCAGAGTTTGGTGGCGAGTTTGAGAAGTTTAAGTATCCATATTCGCACGATACAGTCCTTGCCAATGTCTTTATGGCAGACCCTGCGTGGAAGGTATATCTCTATGAGGATGGCGAGCTGACTGGTGAGATGGAGCGTATCCCTGTAACCAAGGATAGCGTACCTGAGGCAGATTCGAGCCGCGATTGGTATGCTGTTGGCTACCATATCGGCGTTATCGGTCGCAGCTATGGTAAGGTTACCGACTGCCAGAGTAAGTGGAATGGCGGTGGTCGCTCGGGTTATCTGACAGGTTGTAACCATATGTATCGCCTCAAGCTGAAGAATCCTGATGCAAAGAGTATCAAGGTCGTTGCAAAGGATCAGAATGGCAATGTATATGAGCAGACCAAGTTTACCGAGTCGTTTGACTACTCGGAGAATGAGCTGACAAACAGACTGCACCTTATACCTCGTGCAGAACTCAATAAGAGCTATTAAGATAATGAATAACAACCCCATAGGACTCTTTGACAGCGGTATGGGCGGACTGAGTGTCTGGAAGGAGATACGAGCCGCACTGCCGTCAGAGTCGCTGATATTCTTCGGCGATGGGGTGCGCTGTCCCTATGGTTCGAGGGCGGAGAGTGAGGTGCTGCAGTTTACCGTTGAGGCTGTCGAAAGACTTATTGCCGAGGGGTGCAAACTGATTGTTATAGCCTGCAATACCGCTACTGCAGTGGCTATAGACTACCTGCGCGAGCACTATGCAGATATTCCGTTTGTGGGTCTTGAGCCGGCAGTAAAACCTGCGGCATTGACAACCAAGAGCGGAGTGGTGGCAGTCCTTGCTACGGAGCGTTCGCTCAGCGGAAGACTCTTTGTGCAGACCTCGGCAAAGTATGCCGATAAGGTGCAGATAATAAAGAGCGTAGGTCACGACTTTGTCGAGATTGTCGAGCAGGGCGAGGAGTGCTCTGCGCGCGCCGAGGCGGCAGTGAGGGCTGTAATTGAGCCGATTATAGAGGCGGGGGCGGATAGGATTGTGCTGGGATGTACCCACTACCCGTTTCTGCGAACAACTATAGAGGGAGTGATAGGGGATAGAGAGGTCGAGATTATCGACTCGGGAAGTGCCGTTTCGCGTCGTGTGGCACAGCTGCTCGACGAGAATAACTTGCGTGCAGCCGAGGACCATACCCCCGATTACCGATTTATCACACTCGGAGATGAAAATTATTTGAAACAGCTACAGAGAAGAGCTTATGGATGTTGTAGTAAAGAGAAAGCCTAAAAAAGTTACCCCGAAAAAGGGGCAAAAGAGCAATAACGACGAACGATTTCGCACTGCGCGCTGGGTGTTTGGTATCATCCTGCTCGCCTTTGGCGCATATCTGCTTGTTACCGTAGCTTCGCACCTGTTCAACTGGAAGAGCGAGCTTACGGGCGACGGCTCCTCGGGAGATGTCGGCGCTTGGTTCTCGTCACTGCTTGTGGGAAACAGCTTTGGCGCTTTCGGTGTGCTTGTACCTGTGATGGTTATTATCTTCGCCTTCAAGGTGCTGCTGCGCCGTCTGAAGCTCTATGACCATACGCTTATCAGCTTTGCCCTTGTGACAATATTGGGCTCACTGACCCTCGGAGCAGCTTTTGATACCGATTTCGATATGTTCAATAGTGGCTGGGGTGGTACTTTCGGTATAGAAATATCGAGAATTATCAAGGGTAAACTCGGTAATTCGGGTATGGTTATCCTGCTGATTTTGGCGTGGATGCTTACCGCTGTCTTTATCAATATCCGCGTTATAGAGCTGGTAAACAGCCTTAGTAGTGGCATTGCCAATAAGGGAAAAGGTCTTGTCGATAAGGTAAAGCGCCGTCACGAAGATGAGGATGCTGATGACCCTGCTGCTGATAATGACGAGCCTGAAATAGAGCCAGAGCTAGAACCAGAGCCTGAACCAGAGCCTGAGGTTGAACCGGAGCCAGAGCCTGAAATAGAGCCTGAGGTTGAACCGGATCCGGAAATTGAGCCAGAGCCAGAACCCGAGCCGGAACCGGAGCCTGAGGTGGATGACGATACTCTTGTTGTTGAGGTGTTCGATCCGGAGGGTGATGTAGAGGTGTCGGACAAGGAGGCAAATCATCGTCCGTTTGACCCTGACCGCACAGAGGGTTACCATATCCCGTCAATCGAGCTGTTGGATGAGCGTGAGAGTACATCGGAGGTCGGAAATGACGAGATTGAGGAGAATACCCGTTGTATCCGCGAGGTGCTTGCAGACTTTAAGATTCCGATTGTAAACATTACAGCCACTACAGGTCCGACAGTGACTCTCTACGAGGTAGTTCAGGAGCGTGGTGTGAAGGTTGCGAAGATTGAGGGTCTGTCGAAGGAGATTGCACAGGCGCTTAAGGCGAGCAGTGTGCGTGTTGCACCTATCCCTGAGAGTGGTACAATCGGTATCGAGGTGCCGAACAGAAGACCGTCTATGGTCTCTATGCGTTCAGCGCTCAAGACCGAACGATTCCTCGATTTTAAGGGCGAGTTGCCTGTAGTTGTTGGTCGAAATATTCAGAACGAGTGTATTGTCTTTGACCTTGCTAAGATGCCGCACCTGCTTGTTGCGGGAGCGACAGGTACAGGTAAGTCTGTAGGTCTGAATGTTATCCTCACATCGCTGCTTTATCGTAAGGACCCTTCACAGCTCAAGTTGGTGCTTATCGACCCTAAGCAGGTGGAGTTCTCGCTCTACGAGGGTCTTGGCAGCCACTTCCTTGCGCGTATGGAGAGCGAGGAGGAGAATATCGTTATCGATGCGCAGAAGGCTGTATATACCCTCTACTCGCTCTGTGCGGAGATGGAGGAGCGACTCAAGAAGTGTCGTCTTGTCGGTACTCGAAATATTACTGAGTATAACGACCTTGTGCGTAAGTGTAAGATTGCTGCGCGCGAGATTATGCCGTATATCGTTGTTGTGATTGATGAGTATGCCGACCTTGTTACGCAGTCCAAGCTTGTCGAGCAGCCTGTTATGCGACTTGCACAGAAGGCGCGTGCTGCGGGTATCCACCTTATCCTTGCAACACAGCGTCCGTCTGTAGATATTCTGACAGGTCGAATTAAGACCAACTTCCCTGCACGAATTGCATTCCGAGTATCGTCACGCGTAGACTCGCAGACCATTATCGACCAGCCGGGTGCAAACTCGCTTATCGGTCGCGGAGATATGCTCTTCTCCGAGCCGTGTGCACTTACCCGCGTGCAGTGTGCCTTTGTGGATACTCCTGAGGTTAAGCGTATTGTCGATTATATCGCTTCGCAGCCGTCACCGACAGGTATGCCATACTCTCTGCCTGACTATGAGGAGAGTGGTGGTGCCTCTTCATCGGCAGGTGGTGGCGGAGCTATGGATAGCGGTTTGGGTAGCGAGAGTGGTCCTGCGATGAAGTACGATGCCCTCTTTGCCGAGATTGCCCGCGATGCTGTAGGCGGTGGCGATAACTTCTCGGTGTCATATATTCAGCGAACATACGAGGTGGGCTTTGTGCGTGCAGGTCGTATTATGTTGCAGCTTGAGCGCGCAGGTATTGTAGGTCCGCAGGTGCCGGGTGCCAAGTCGCGTGATGTTAAAATATACGATATGCCTACTTTGGAGGCAAAATTGCAGGAGCTCGGTGTAGAATGAAAAGATTGATTCTTACCTTATTTATAATAATAGGTACATTTAGTGCCTCGGCAGAGTCGCTCCTTGAGAAGTTCGAGCGCTCGCTTGCCGCATTGGGTAGTTATCGTGTCGATTTTACCGTAACCCTTGGCGATGCGACCACTGAGGGTAGCTATGCAGTTAGTGGCAACGACTTCTATATTACCCTCTATGGCGCGGAGTATTATGTTGCCGATGGGGTGAAGTATGAGGTGAATAGCTCTCGTCGTGAGGTTATTGTCGATAGTGCAGAGAGTCTGGGTAGCGATCTGCTTAGTAATCCGGCACAGGGCTTTTCGATACTTGCACGCGATTATGAGCAGACGAATATAACTATCGACGCTCGAGCTGCCGTGAAACTTACCGCTCGAAATGGCGACAGTGGGCGTATTGTTGCAGTTGCCGACAAAAGTGGTAATCTGCCACAGATGATAGTCTACGCATACGACGATACGCGAATGACAATCGTTTTGGACTCTATCAGTACACTTGCAGACGGTATACCGCGTTTTGACAGGACAAAATATGCCGACTTTGAACTTATAGATATGCGATAATCATAAAAAATATAAATTTTTTGAAAAAAGAGGTTGTAAATTTTGCACTTTCGGGAAAATGTCGTAAATTAGTAGTGCGAAAAGACAATTAACAGAAATAACACTAAAATTTAACGATTATGATTATCACATTTAATGAATTGCGCCGCATTAAGGATCGCCTCCCAAGCGGTAGCTCACAGCGTATTGCAGATGAACTCGGTATTGATGTAGAGTCAGTTCGTAACTACTTCGGTGGTAAGCACTTTGATGCTAAGACAGGTGTTGGTGTTCACTTCGAGCAGGGCCCTGATGGTGGTGTTGTTACGCTGGATGATACTGCGATTCTCGATGCAGCTATGCGCATTCTGAATGAGCAGAAATAGGTCATAAAGACTCTGACTTGAGAGCCCTGCACTCTGTGTATGGGCTCTTTTTAGGAAAGAACAACTATAAACTTAAAACTGAACATAAAATGAAACGATTTCTTTTGATTATTGCTGTGCTCTGCCTCTCATTCTCGGCTGTTGCACAGAAGAATATCGAGTGGACCGACGCTCAGAAACTCAACCATGTGGGTAAGATGTGCAAGACCTCAAACCCTTATAACCGTGTTGAGGTAAATGACTATCCTGAGCTCAACAAGACCGAGGCTAATCTGCTCAAAACTTGTGCAGGTCAGGCTATTATGTTCGAGACCGACGCGAAGGAGATTTGGGTTAAGGCATCTTATGGCTATCGTGGTCACAACCGCGCTATGCCGGCTACTGCAGGTTGTGGTTTTAACCTCTTCATCGAGCACGAGGGCGAGTGGAAGTGGGCTGCTTCTGTAGTTAATGCCGACGGTCACGATAAGGAGGGTAACTCTAAGATAGAGAAGCCTCTGCGCGTTATTCGCAACATGGATGGCACTACTCACCGTTGTATCCTCTATCTGCCTCTGTTTGCAGAGCTTACAAAGCTTGAGATTGGTGTTCCTGAGCAGGCTAAGCTGAAGAGTATGAAGAATCCGTTCCGCCACAATATCGCTATCTTCGGTTCATCATTTACCCACGGCTCGGGCGCAACTTGCGCAGGTATGACATACCCTGCATTTTTGCAGCGCCAGACAGGTCTGAACCTCAATAGCTTCGGTATGAGCGGTAACAGTAAGCTCCAGCGCGTTATGGGTGAGATCCTCGGCGGTACAAAGGCTGACGCTTACATCTGCGATGCATTCTCTAACCCATCTATCGCTCAGATTGGCGAGCGTATCCGTCCATTCCTCAATGAGATTCGTAAGCGCAACCCTAAGGCTCCGATTATCTTCCTGCGCACCATCTATCGTGACGGTCGCCTCTTCGATACCGCTGCCGAGAAGAAGGAGCAGGATCGTATGGAGTATGTGGATAAACTGATGAAGGAGATCTGCGCAGAGTACTCTGATGTATACTTCATCGATACTCCAAACCAGACCGGTACAGATATGCTTACCTCAGCTGATGGTGTACACCCTTGCTCTTGGGGTTACAAGCGTTGGGCAGATGCCATTCAGCCTTCGGTTGTGGAGATTCTTGCGAAATACGGCATCAAGTAATTTGTTGTGATAGTGGCGCATTTGCGGCACATCCCTTAAAAATCAGTCGCGGCTGTACGTTTTAGTACTATCCGTGACTGATTTTTTTCGCGATGCACCGCAACTACACCACTCTGACAACAAATTGGTGAAACATCAAAGGAAACTCTAAATGTACTTTTTTATGTAAAAAAAAGGAAAGCAAAGACAAATATTTCATAATTTTTACTTACCTTTGCGGCGGAAAACAAAGACTATTGAGTAGTTTTTGTGACAAAATAGAAAGGACAGTACAGATTTTTTACGAATAAATACAAAAAAGGAAACAAAATGAAAAGAGTTGTAACAATCATCGGCTCGGGTATGATGGGTTCTGCCCTTGCTTTTCCGGCTGCACAGAATGGTCACGAGGTACGTCTTGTAGGTTCTCCGCTTGACCGCGACATTATCGACGCTTGCAAGGCGACAAATCGTCACCCTAAGTTTGAGCGCGACTTCCCTGCAGGTATCAAGTACTATCAGATTGAGGATTGGAAAGAGGCTGTTGAGGGCTGCGATTTCGTTATCGGTGGTGTATCATCTTTCGGTGTGGATTGGTTCCTTGAGGAGATTCTCACAAACCTCGATCCTAAGACCCCTGTACTCTCTGTAACTAAGGGACTTATCAACCTTGAGGATGGTACCCTTATCAGCTATCCTGACTACTGGCAGGCTGAGCTTGCAAAGAAGGGTATCGAGCGTGAGGTTTGCGCTATCGGTGGTCCTTGTACCTCTTATGAGCTCGTATTTGAGGATCAGACTGAGGTTGCATTCTGCGGTAAGGACTCTGCAGTGCTCCGTATGATGCGCGAGACCCTCACTACATCATACTACCACATCTCTCTTACCAACGATGTTATCGGTCTTGAGAGCGCTGTAGCACTCAAGAACGCTTATGCTCTCGGCGTTGCACTTACCATCGGTCTGGTAAACAGATACCTCGGTGCTGATGCAGGTCTGCACTACAACTCACAGGCTGCAGCTTTCTATCAGGCTGTTAAGGAGATGCGTCGCCTGCTCGCTATTCAGGGTGCAACA
This sequence comes from uncultured Alistipes sp., assembly GCA_947367255.1. Taxonomy (GTDB): domain Bacteria; phylum Bacteroidota; class Bacteroidia; order Bacteroidales; family Rikenellaceae; genus Alistipes. The sequence continues at coordinate 58,141 of CANBCZ010000005.1, read as the reverse complement.
TTCGATTGCGAGAATATCGGTATCGGTGACCTCTATGTAACCGTTTATGGTGGTCGTACACGTAAGATCGGTATCCTCCTCGGTGAGGGTAAGACCTACGAGGAGGCTATGGAGATCCTTGCCGGCGTAACCCTCGAGTCACTCGTTGTAGCTCGTCGCGTAGCTAAGGCTATTTACCGTAAGGCTGAGCTTGGTCAGGTATCTCTCAAGGACTTCCCTATGCTCGTTCACGTAGAGAACATTCTCGAGCACAATGGTGATGCACAGCACCCTTGGGAGGCGTATACCTTCGAGAACCTTGCATAATTTTGTTGTGAAAATACGGCGTTAGCCGCACATCCCTAAAAGTAAACCCCTTTGGGCTGTAGGTTTTACTACTATCCCAAAGGGGTTTCTTTTGCGATGCACACCTACTACTACCTTTTGACAACAAAATGGGTTTATTGTGATAATGCACCATCTCTAACACATTTTGATAATAAAACGGTGCAGAAATAATCGGTGTGCAAATAAATATCCATCCGCGCAGCGGATTCCTCTATAAGGCTAATAACCAACAGCCAACAGTCCAAACTTCGCTTAAAAATTGCCGATATTTATTAAAAAAAGGGTGAGAGGTTGTGAATTGAGAAATTTTTATTATCTTTGCGTGCTTTTGTGTATAGTAACGAAACAATAACTAATTTAATATTTAACTCAAATGCAAAGTAAAGGTTTTGTCAAATTGGTTGCAATCCTGCTTGCAATTGCGTGCGTTTATCAGCTCACCTTCTCGCTCAAGACTCGTAGCGTAGAGAAGGATGCTGTTGAGTATGCAGCTGCATTTCCTGCAGAGGAGCAGGTTGCAATGGAGCAGTACTACCTCGATTCTATTCAGAACAAGGTAGTGTACAACATTGGTCTTGCACAGTTCACTTACAAGCAGTGCAAGGAGAAGGAGATTAACTTGGGTCTGGACCTGAAGGGCGGTATGAACGTTATGCTCGAGATTCAGGTGGAGGATGTAGTAAAGTCACTTGCTGGTGACAGCAAGAACGATCCTGCATTCGTTGCAGCTATCGACTCTGCAGCTCAGGCACTTAAGGAGGGTTCAGGTGATTATATCACTACCTTCGCTAAGGCTTATGCTGAGTCAAGCAATGGTGGCAAGTTGGTAGATATCTTCCTCAGCCCGGATCGTAAGGATATCACTCCGGGTATGTCTGATGATGAGGTTGTAAAGATCCTCCGTCAGGAGACTGAGGATGCTATCTCTGCATCATTCAACATTATCCGTAGCCGTATCGACCACTTCGGCGTAATGCAGCCAAACATCCAGCGCCTGCCAAACTCAAACCGTATCTTGGTTGAGCTTCCGGGTGTTAAGGAGCCTGAGCGTGTTCGTAAGCTCCTTCAGGGTACTGCATCACTCGAGTTCTGGACAACTTACAATGGTCAGGAGCTTCTTCAGTCACTGCTTCGTGCAGATGCTGTAGTTAAGTCTCTCCAGGGTGAGGAGGCAGTTGAGGCTGCTGACGCTACTCTTGCTGCTGAGGTAGCAGAGGGTGCTGAGCAGAACGCAAGCCGCTTCTCTCGTGAGCAGAATCCGCTCCTCGCGCTTCTCAGTCCTGATTATGCAGGTGGCGCAGTTCTCGGTGCTGCTGTTGCAGCTGACGTGGCTACTATCAACAAGTACCTCGCTCTCCCTGAGGTTCGTGACTGCTTCCCTGCAGACGTAGACTTCAAGTGGGGTATCAAGGGTGAGCCTATGTTTGACAACCGTATGTGCCTCTACGCTATCAAGGTTGAGCGTGCTGATGGTAAGGCTCCACTTGATGGTAGCGTAATCTCTGACGCTCGTGCAACTTACTCACAGACAGGTGCAGATGCTGAGGTATCTATGGCTATGAACTCAAATGGTATTGCCGAGTGGGCACAGCTTACTGCTGATAATATCAACAAGTGCATCGCTATCGTTCTCGATGGTTATGTATACTCAGCTCCTGTAGTTCGTAACAAGATTGAGGGTGGTAACTCTTCAATTACCGGTAACTTCACTATTCAGGAGGCTCAGGACCTTGCAAACGTTCTTAAGTCAGGTAAGGTTCCTGCTCCGGCTCGTATCATTCAGGATACTGTAGTAGGTCCGTCACTCGGTCAGGAGTCTATCAACTCTGGTTTGATGTCGTTCGTTATCGCGTTCATCCTCGTACTGCTCTATATGGGTCTGTTCTACAAGACCGCAGGTTGGATGGCTTCTGTTGCTCTGGTAACAAACGTATTCCTGCTCATGGGTGTACTCGTATCGTTCGGTGCAGTTCTTACACTCCCTGGTATCGCAGGTATTGTGCTCACTATGGGTATGGCGGTTGACTCGAACGTTATTATCTTCGAGCGTATCAAGGAGGAGCTCCGTGGTGGCAAGGGTATCTCTGCTGCTATCAAGGACGGTTTCTCTAACGCATACTCAGCTATTATCGACGGTAACCTTACCACAATCATCACCGGTATCGTTCTCTACATCTTTGGTAATGGTCCTGTTCAGGGCTTCGCTACTACTCTGATTATCGGTATTATCACATCACTCTTCTGCTCAATCTTCGTTACCCGTATGCTTCTGGGTTGGATTGTTGCTAAGAAGGGTTCTGTATCGTTCTCTCGTAGCTGGTCTGAGAATTGGCTCACCAACTTCAAGTTCGACTTTATCGGCAAGCGCAAGATGTCTTATATCATCTCTGGCGTAATCATTCTGGTATCTGTAGTATCACTCTTCGTTCAGGGTCTGAACCTCGGTGTTGAGTTTACAGGTGGTCGTACCTTCGTAGTACGTTTCGATCAGGATGTAACTGCTGAGCAGGTTCGTGCACAGCTCACTGAGGCATTCGCAGACGCTGAGGATGCAGCAAACGCTTCATTCGAGGTTAAGCAGTATGGTGAGAAGAACCAGATGCGTATCGTTACTCAGTACAAGCACGACGATACTTCTGAGGCTACTACTGAGGAGGTTGAGATCCTTATCTACAACGCTCTCAAGCCTCTCTATAGCTATGATATTACCCTCGACGGCTTCAAGAATACTCAGGATGATGTAAACGGTATTATCTCTGCAGATAAGATCGGTCCTGCTATTGCAAAGGATATGACTACCGGTGCATTCTTCGCAGTAATCTTCTCTCTGATTGCTATCGGTCTTTATATCACTCTGCGATTCAAGAAGTGGCAGTGGGCTACAGGTGCAACTCTCGCGCTGATACACGATGCATTTATCGTAATCGGTATGTTCTCACTCTGCTACGCATTTATGCCATTCAACCTTGAGATTGACCAGGCATTCATCGCAGCAATCCTGACAATTATCGGTTACTCTATCAACGATACAGTGGTTATCTTCGACCGTATCCGTGAGTATAACGTACTCTATCCAAAGCGTAACATCCGCGAGAATATCAACAACGCGCTCTGCTCTACTTTGGCTCGTACAATCAATACCTCTGGTACTACTTTGGTAACCCTGCTCGCAATCTTCATCTTCGGTGGTGCAACCATCCGTGGTTTCGTATTCGCACTGCTCGTAGGTGTTATCGTTGGTACATACTCTTCACTCTTTATCGCAACTCCGTTGGCTTATGATATGTTGCCAGCAAAGGACAAGAAGTAATTTGTTGTGATAGTGTGCCATCTATGGCACATCCCTGAAAAATCAGTGGCGGCTGTACGTTTTAGTACTATCCGCCACTGTTTTTTTTGCACGATGTACCATATCTGACGCATTGACCCACCTTTGGAGGCTCTTCACTGCTCCGCCTCGGCATAGCAAATAAGTTTGACTCTGCCCTCGGCTTAATCGCAGCGTTTTGACAACAAATTGGTGCAAAATATAACCTACCGCATTCTGACGCTAAAAACGTGCGGAGAATTGTCGGAGTGTAATCCTTTGTGGTACATTCTAAAATCAGCGGTGGCGGTACTTTTGTGCTGCTTATTGCTGATTTTTTGCGGAAAGGTTGTAAATATTATATAAAAGGTGTAACTTTGAGGTAAATAACCTAAAAAATATAGCTATGAAGAGTTGCAAAGAGAGAGGAGTCTATAAGACTCCGCAGATTAGAGTATGCTCGGTTCTTATAGAACGAGGATTTTCAGTATCATCAGAAGATTTTGAACAGCCGGAATTTGGCGGCGAGGATAACCTCTAAATATTACAGCTATGAAGAGATTGTATATTATTATTGCGGTTATTGCTGCAGTTTTAGGCTTGAATTCTTGCCAGAAGGATGCTATTGTGGAGAACAATATTGCATCTAAGCAGTTGAATTTCTATGTTGATTTGGACGAGGATACTCGTATTCTCTTTACCGATGGTCTCTATGCATGGCAGGGCAATGGCGAGGAGGTTTTGGGTGTCTATATCGCCTCTGCGCTGCCTACTGTAAACGCCGATGCTGTTGTGGCTTTGCAGAATGGTCGTGGTTTCTGTTCGACTACTACAAAGGACTTTTCTGCGGGCGATAAGATGTTTGTCTACTTCCCTCACAATGGCGCAAATGATGCCAAGGACCTTTCGAATGTGACGCTGACTATTCCGCAGGCACAGACTCAGAGCGAGGCTGCGCTTTTCAATGTGAACAATATGCCTATGGTCGGCTATCCGGTTGCGTTGGGTGGTGACCTTGGTACATCTGTAACTATGCGTCCGATGGCTGCATTGCTGCAGGCAAAGGTCTATGCATCAGGCTCTTGCGCAGGTGAGAAGGTGATGTCTGTAAGCTACAATACCACCGGTGTTGTTGCCGGAGAGTTTACTGCAGACCTTGCAAATGGCGGTGCGGATGCAGGATTGACTCTTACCGGTGGCGACTCGGGTAGTGTAACTACTACTTTGGCTGCTCCGTATGCAGTTGGTGCATCTAAGACTGAGGCTCAGGCGCTCTATATGGTGCTCGCTCCGGGCGACTATCAGGGAACAATCGAGGTGACAACCGACAAGGCTATCTATACCTATACTTATAATAAGCAGGTTGCGCGTAATATCTACTACGACCTCTATATCGACCTGAACAATGCCGCTTCTCGTCGTGAGATCGCAGGTCAGTGGGGTGGTGGCGACGGTTCGACTGCAAATCCATATCTGATTGCTACAGCTGCCGATTTGCAGTTGCTCTCTACTCGCATCAACGACCCTGCACAGAACGCAACATATACCGACAAGCACTACCGTCAGGTGGCAAATATCGATATGTCGGGTACCGCTATCGCTTCTATTGGTAGCTATACATACGATGCAACAACAGCTCTCAATACTGCAACACTGCCATTTAAGGGTGTTTATGATGGTGGTAACTACACTATCTCTGGTCTTGCTATTAACAATACGGCAACTGCTGCGTGTGGTCTGTTCGGTTATACCGAGGGTGCCACTCTGAAGAATATCGTTATTAAGGATAGTCAGATCACCTCTTCATTTATCAATGTCGGTGCACTTGCGGGTGTAGCATTTGATACTACTTTTGATGCAATCAATGTCGATGCAGAGGTTAATGGTACTGCTGCTGTTAAGTTTGTTGAGCCTGCAGATAGTAAGGACTATGTAGGTAGTTATGTCGGTGGTGTGGCAGGATATGTGAACGGCTGTACAATGGATGGCGTAACATTTAGCGGCGCTGCAAAATCAACTTCACAGCTTTGTGGTGGTATTGTGGCATACGCAGCAGGTACGAAGTTCAACAAGTGTACACTTGCAAAGGGTGCAACTGTTGATTCTGGTAGCCACTTCTGCGGTGGTATTGCTGCACGAGCAAGATTTGTTACAACATTTGACAACTGTATTATTGACGGTTGCGTATCTAACTATGTAGATAACTACACTGGTGGTATTACATCACACTTGACATCCGGATATGCAAAGAACTGTCTTATTTCAAAGTCTGCTTGTATCTCCTCTCGTGGTGACCATACAGGTGGTATCGTAGGCGCTCTGCAGCCATTTGAGACTCTCAATGCAGAGGGTACTAACGCTACAGCGCACGTTATTGACTGTATCAACTACGCATTTATCCCTGGTGAGGATAACGTCGGTGGTATTGTCGGCTATCAGGGTAATAGTACTGCTGACCGCGCTTGTAATGTAATCAACTGCGTATCTTATGGCGATGTTCATAGCTATGTAACTTGTGCTGGTGGTATCGTCGGTACAATCTCAAGCTATGGTACTGCTAATATTATTGATTGTAAGTCTTATGGTAATGTAACCTGCTCACAGTATAATGTGGGTGGTATTGTTGGATCTGCTACTGTAAAGGTTGAGACTACTATTGACAACTGTATTGCATACGGAAACGTAGTAGGTCAGTACTCTGTCGGAGGTATTGTGGGTTATCTAAAGGTAAACGATGCAGCTTGCATGTTTAATATTATCAACTCTGTTTATGCAGGTCATCGCCTTGAGGCTCGTGGTAATAACGGAGACAATGGTTATACCCTTGTAGCAGGTATTGCAGGTTGGGCGCAGGTGACAGCTGGTACTCTTAATATCCTTAACTGTGCATCACGTGTAGAGGAGATTCATTCGCTCAGCACAGCTGCAGGTTATCCTTCTAAGAATAACGCAATGGCGGGTATTATCGGTTTCCAGAACGGTAGTCCGGTGGCAGCGACAATCCACGGCGTATATTCGACTATCAAGTGGAGCGGCTTCCATACTGACGGCATCAGCTACGACACATACTCTACACCATCTACACTCGCAGCAGGTATCGGCTCAAGAATCTATCACGCAAGTGTAGATTACGCTTATTATGATGAGTCTGCTCGTAGCTTTAACCCAAGTGCATCAAATAATAAGCCTGTACAGGGTAGCAATATCGCAGCTATCACTACTACAGATGACCTGCTTGCAAAGATGAATGCCGCAGTGGCTGCATATAACGGTAGCTGTACATATCCGCTTAAGAGTTGGGTTAAGGATGCTGATGGTTACCCTGTAATCGAAGGTATGGCAACAAATCTCACAACCAAGACTACTCAGAAGCGTATCAGTGTTATCGGTGACTCAATCTCTACATTTAGAGGTATCGTGCCTAATGGTTACGGTTGCCACTATCCAACTGCCGATGGCGACTTGACCTCTATGTCGCAGACCTATTGGTGGATCTTGGCAAATGAGCTTATGCTCGATGCTACTATTGAGCGTAATATCTCATACTCAGGCTCTTGCGTTGCTTATGCTCAGGGTGTAGATTTGCCACACTATACAATGCGATTTATTGATAATCAGGGTGTAGGTGAGCCAGATATCGTGATTATTCACGGTGGTACAAACGACTGGGCGAAGAATAAGGCTCCACTCTATGGCAGCGTTAGTATGCAGGCTACTTCGGGTCCTTCAGATGCTGATTTGGCTCCGCTCTTTAGCGCAGCCGAGGCTGCTACTACCCGCAAGGGTGTCGAGGATCTGGATGATACAACATTCTGTACCGCTTATATCAAGCTTATCGAACTTATCCTGGAGCGCAGAGCCGATACTAAGATTGTCTGCATCGTGGGTGACTATACAGGCGTAGGTGTTCAGCAGTCTATCCATAAGATTGCAGCCCACTATCCGGACAATGCTCGCGTTGTAGACCTTCTTGCAGTCAATGGTTTCAATGATCAGGTCTATATGCCTAAGCACGACTATAATCCTGAGACCGGCAAGGGTTGTCACCCATCTGCAAAGGCTATGAAGTTTATGGCTCAGAAGATATATGATGAGCTGGGAGCTTGGCTCGAAGAGTAGTTTTGTTGTGAAAATACGGCATTTGTCCGGATAAGGGCATACCTGCTTCCGCTAACCCAAATAAACAGCAAAGGGCAGTACCAAGCGTACAGCCCTTCGCTGTTTTTTGTGCCGAGCGTTGCATCTACGCCCTTCTGCGAACAAATGAGTATAAAGAATAATCGGAGAGCTAATGGACGTCGTAATAATTTGCGATTCCATAAATTATCATTATCTTTGTAGGTATGAAACGACTTTGGGATTATATAAAGCGATTTTTTGTCAAGGTGAAGAACTTTATTTCACCTGTGTTTATAATGCTCTTTGTGGCATCTTTTACGCTGTGGTATATTGCAAAGCTCAACTATAACTACACCACAGAGTTGGATGTCAAGATTCGTATCGGTGACACCCGTTTCTCTGTGCCGTGCGTGGTTGAGGGTAAGGGAGCCAACCTCTTCGGCTATGTTATCTCCACTTCGCGACTCAATATTCCGCTCTCGGAGTTGGAGTATACCGTTATGCGAGAGGTTACCGAGTTGGGTGCTGCACCGAGTGATAATCTGCGTCTGCATCTAAAGCCGGAGTCGTTGAAAAATGCTATATCGGTGCGCTTGAGCGATATTAATATTCGCTCTGTGGGTGATATTCCCGATATTGAGATGTCAAAGGAGGGCAAGTAATGTTAAAGGTCGGCATCTGCGGTACTATTGGCAGTGGAAAGAGTACTGTCTGCCATATCTTCGAGGATATGGGTATCCCCGTCTATTTTGCCGATGAGCGGGCAAAAAACCTTATGGTATCCTCGCCCGAACTGATACATAAAATTTCTGACGCCTTTGGTGCAGAGTGCTACAAAGGTGGTACTCTCGACCGCCGATACCTCGCATCTCAAATCTTTGGAGATGATGCTAAACGCCTGTTGCTCAACTCTATAGTTCATCCCGCAGTATGTGACGATTTCGTTGCTTGGGCAGAGTGTCAAAGTTCTGCTTATGTGCTTGTCGAGTCGGCAATTCTCTTTGAATCGGGTCTTGATAAGGTTATTGACAAAACTATCGCTGTGGTTGTTCCGCAGCAGATAGCCCTTGAGCGTGCAGCTGCGCGTGATGGCGTTGATATTAAGGCTGTTAAGGCTCGTATGGCGGTGCAGATGAGTGCAGAGCAGCTTGCGTCAATGACAGACTTTACCATAGAAAATATCAACCGAGACACTCTGCAGCAGCAGGTGGTTCAGGTGGACAATCTTTTGCGAAAATTATGAATCTCCCCGATTTTTATAAGCCTCAGGTGATGGCTATAGTTAATGCCACACCGGACTCCTTCTACTCGGCATCGCGAACAGATGACGCCGACTCTTTGGAGCGCCGTATTGCTGATGTTGTGGCTCAGGGAGCAACTATTATAGATATAGGTGGCTACTCTTCGCGCCCGGGGGCTGATGATGTGCCTTTGGAGGAGGAGTGGCGCCGTGTCGATTTGGCTGTGGGTGTTGCCCGTAGAGTTGCACCACAGATAGTAGTTTCGGTGGATACTTTCCGCTCGGAGGTTGTTCGTAGAACGGTCGAAAAATATGGCAAAATCATCGTAAACGACATTACGGCAGGGGAGGGCGACGAGCGTATGGTGGCGACGGTCGCAGAGCTTGATTTGCCCTATGTCGCGATGCATATGAGGGGCACTCCGCAGAGTATGCAGAGCAAGACAGGGTATGATGATGTGGTGGCAGAAGTTGTTGATTATCTGATAAATAGAGCCGCAGAACTTGAACGTGCAGGAGTTCGACGCGAAAATATAATTCTCGATCCCGGCTTTGGTTTTGCCAAGAGCGTAGAGCAGAATTATGCACTGCTTGCGGGGCTGTCAAGACTTACGGCTGCAGGTTATCCCGTGCTCGCGGGTCTATCGCGTAAGTCGATGATATATAAGGTTTTAGAGAGCACTGCCGAAGACGCTCTGGCGGGAACTATCGCCCTTAGTTGGGAGGCGTTGCGTCAGGGAGCGACAATACTGCGTGTGCACGATGTTGCTGAGGCGGTACAAATAGTGACAATTTATGATAAAGGTTTCAGAGGTTTGTAAGAGGTTTTCGACCGTTGAGGCGCTTAAGGGTGTGAGCCTTGAGGTGACACAGCGAGAGATTGTGGCTATAGTGGGCAAGAGTGGCGCGGGAAAGAGCACCCTGCTCCAGATTTTGGGTACACTGATGCCTGCAGATAGTGGAAAAATAGAGATTGCCGGCAAGGATATATCTCAGCTTTCAGAGCGCGAACTTGCTACATTCCGCAATCAGCATATCGGCTTTGTCTTTCAGTTTCACCACCTGCTGCCTGAGTTTACGGCTCTGGAGAATGTTATGATGCCCGCCCTTATAGGTGGACAGAGTCAGGCAGAGGCTCGCAAGAGAGCTGTGGAACTGCTTGACTTGGTGGGTCTTGCAGATAGAATGACCCATAAGCCTGTGGAGTTGTCAGGTGGAGAGCAGCAGCGAGTAGCTATAGCTCGTGCGCTTGTCTGTCGCCCATCTGTGGTGCTTGCCGATGAGCCTACGGGAAACCTCGACTCGACAAATCGTGACGAGATACAGCATCTGCTGATGGATCTTCGTGACCGCTTTGATCAGACAATAGTTATGGTTACTCACGATATGACTCTTGCCGATTCGGTAGATCGTAAAATAGTTATGAGCGATGGCAGAATACTCTGATTACAACTACGAGCAGATGTATGAGCTGCTGGAGGCTCTGCACGACAAGTATAATTGCGAGGAGTTTATCGACTCTGACCCGATAAGTATTCCGCATAGTTTCTCGGCAGATAATGACCGAGAGGTTGCGGGTTTCCTCGCTGCGACAATCGCTTGGGGCAATCGAAAGGCGATAGTAAAGAGTGCCCGTCGTATGATGGAATGTATGGACTATGCTCCGTATGATTTTGTGCTCAATGCTGCTGAGAGCGACCTCGAGTCGTTGCGCAGCTATGTCTATCGCACATTTAACGGTAACGATTTTGTCGATTTTATCCGTGCTCTGCAGCGTATATGCCGAGAGTATGGTACTATCGGAACGCTCTTTCAGGATAGTTATGCTCGCCATAAAGATATGGCGGCAGTGCTCTCCGAGGTGCGTCGCGAGTTCTTCAGCATAGACCATTCGGACCACTGTACAAAACACTTTTCGTCTATAGATAAGGGCGCAGCTTGCAAGCGTCTTAATATGTACTTGCGTTGGTTTGTGCGCAGGGATAATCGTGGTGTGGATTTTGGTAGCTGGACAAAGATACCGATGTCGGCACTCTATCTGCCGCTCGATGTACATAGCGGAAATATGGCGCGAGAGTTGGGGCTTCTTACCCGTCGTCAGAATGACTGGAAGGCGACAGTTGAGGTCACTCAGACGCTGAAAAAGTTCTCGGCAGAGGACCCAGTAAAGTATGATTTTGCACTCTTCGGTGCGGGGGTAAACTCGAAGTAGGGTATGGCTGCGTTCCGTTTTAAGAGGTTTGCCGTCGAGCAGGATGGTGTGGCGATGAAGGTCGGCACAGATGGCGTGCTGCTCGGTGCGTGGGCAGATTGTTCTACGGCAAAACGGGTGCTTGATATCGGTACGGGTACGGGTGTTATAGCGCTGATGATAGCGCAACGCAGTGATGCAGAGCGGGTTGTGGGTATAGATATAGATGCCGCAGCAGCAGAGTGTGCCGCGGCAAATTTTGCTGCCTCACCGTGGAGTGATACTCTCGAGGCGGTGCAGATTTCGGCACAAGAGTTTACGGGCGAAAAGTTCGATTTGATACTCTCCAATCCGCCATATTTTGTCGATTCGCTCCTCTGTCCCGATAGTCAGAGAACTACGGCACGACATACCACGGAGCTTACCTTTGAGCAGCTTGATAAGGCTGTATGCCGTCTGATGAGTAGCAATGGAAAATTCGCCTTGATACTGCCTACGGAGCAGATGGAGCGCTATATTGGTTTGACTTCGCTTAATCTTGTGCGTCGTTGTGATGTGCATCCCGTAGAGGGTGGCGCAGTAAAGCGTGTGATGGCAGAGTTTGCGTTTGAGCTGCAGGAGGTTGTGACTGAGAGTATCGCTATCGAGCGCGGTCGCAGGGGTGACTACACCGAGCAATATGTGGCACTGACAAAGGATTTTTATCTAAAATTTTGATAATTAGCCGAAAAAAAGTAACTTCGCGTTATGAAAAATATCTTTGCAACTATTTTGATGCTCTGCTTTGCCGGAGCGGTATCTGCACAGAGCATAACTCGTGCAGGTTTCTATATGGATAACGGGGAGGCTGTCCTCTCCAACCCTAAGGGTAGTGTAACTATCAGCGTGACAGTCGAAAAGAGACACTTTACCCCCGGTGAGTTTGCTCGCTATGCGCAGAAGATGCTCGGCGTGCGTGCATCGCTTACCGAGCGCAAGGAGAGCGCTATCGTTGCATCGGCAATCCTTGCAGCAGAGCCTGCAGAACCTTGCCGAAAGAGTTGTGTCGGTGGGGGCGAGGAGTCTGTTTTGCCGCCATTCAGAGCAGATAATCGCGCGTTGAGCGTCGAGCAGCAGGCACAGGCAGCGGCAGATTTGATATTCTATCTGCGCCGTCATCGCAAGGAACTTATTACGGGTGAGGCAGGTGAAAATGTCTTTGGCGCAGGTCTTCGTTCGGCACTTGCTCAGATAGATAAGATGGAGCAGCAGTGCCTCGATATGTTCTATGGTACAACAACCACAACTACAGAGGAGTATCGCTATACTGTTACTCCTACTGCGGATGAGAAGAACTATGTCGTATGCCGTTATCGCGAGGGTGAGGGTATACTTCCAATATCCGACCTCTCGGCAGCGCCTCTGATGCTGCTGTTTACACCTGCAGAGGTCGATACTTCGGCACTTCCTCTTGCAACGACAAAGGATAAGGTTAAGAGTGACTATGTTGTCGTTCCTACTTGTGCTGTTGAACTTCTGCTCGGTACCCAGACCCTCTGCAAGGGCGAGGCGACACTTCCGCAGTATGGTACAACCGTTACCCTTGCCGTAAAGTAGTATGCAGAACAATACCTCAAAGATGGTCGCCCTGCTCGGAAAGATTCGTAAGCAGATGAATGGGGCGGTGCTTGATACGTTCCGTTACTACGGAGCCAAGTATGGTATGAACTATGGCGTGGCGATACACTCGCTGCGCGATATGGCGCGTGAGGTGGGTACAGACGACTCTCTCTCGCAGTTTCTCTTCTTGCAGCAGGTGCGTGAGTTGCAGATTATCGCTTTTTGGATTGCTGACCCGCTATCTGTCACTGAAGATACCTTCGATATGTGGGCAGACAGAGTTATAAACTCTGAACTTGCCGAGCAGGCTGCTCAGGGTCTGCTCTGTAAAATAGAGACTATAGATGCATTGCTGGATAGGTGGTGCAGCTCCGGCAACGAACTTGCGGCATATGCTGCTCTGCTTGCCGCTTCTCGTAGCGACAAAATCTCTGACAAGGCAGTGCAACGCGCTGTAAATAATACAGTTACACACTTCTCTGATAACCATCTCGCAGCGCAGGGGCTCTCCCGTCTTTTGTCTGCGGAGATTGTGAAAAATCGAGCACTTGTTGCCGATATTCTCGCTTCACTTCCCGACAATAAAACGGCAAACTCCGTTCGTGAGGAGATTGCTTGGCAGTTGGAGTATTAAATCTTGATCAAACATACACATTCTTGCCCTAAACAGGCGTTATTTTGAAAATAAATTTGTACTTTTGTACAAATTATGCCTGTATGAAAATGTTTGAGAAAATTTCACTTTGGTGGCACAATATATTTCGTAAAAGAAGGGTCGCTATTATCGAGCCGGATACCAATACGGAGAGCTGGTATACACACCTCTCGCCCGTAGCTATGGCTATGAGCTTTGTGGCTATGGTATCTATTATCTTCGCCGTACTGCTTGCCCTTGTGGCATACACTCCGCTGCTCGATATGCTTCCGGGCTACAGAACCGATGCCACCCGCTCCCGCCAGACACTTATCAGTGCACTTATCCGCGTGGACTCCCTTGAGCGTAAGATGAACGATATGCTTATCTACAACGAGAACCGTATCCTTGTTGTGGATGGCAAGATGCCTGCTATCAGCTCAATTAAGGGCGATACCGTCACTTTTGACAAAAATGTTGTTCCGCCATCGGCTGCCGACTCGCTCTTCCGTCGTCAGATGGAGAATGATCGTCGCTATGCTCTCAATGCGGGCAGTGGACAGCAGCGCACAACAATCAGTGCCGTAAAACCTATGGAGGGTATTGTGGCAGAGCGTTTTAATGCCAAGACCGGACTCTTCGGTATCCGTATGGCATCTTCGCCCGAGTCGCAGGTCGTAGCTATTGCCGATGGTACGGTGGTGGCTGTGGATTGGTCGCCGGAGGGTGGAAATACGGTTGCTATCCAGCACGACAACGGTATCTACTCTGTCTATCGTAACCTCTCGGCAGCAATTGTTACGAAGGGTCATCGTGTCAGTGGCAGTGAGGTTCTCGGCTATTCGGCTGTAGAGTCCGAGGCGGAGAAGATGTTTGAATTTGAGATGTGGATGGGTGGCAAACCGCTCAATCCTGAGACTTATATACTTTTCTAATCGAATCGAAACGAATGAAGAAACAACGAATAGCTCTGCTCGGCTCTACCGGATCTATCGGAGTGCAGACACTTGATATTGTTCGCGAGAATAGTTCTCGTTTTGAGATTACAACGCTCACAGCGCACAAAAATTGGCAGCAGCTTGCTACACAGGCTGTCGAGTTTATGCCCGATAGCGTGGTTATTGCCGACGAGCGTTACTATGCCGAGCTCAGTGATGCCCTTGTGTCTTATCCGATTAAGGTCTATGCAGGCGAGGAGGCTGTGGCTCAGGTTGCAGCTGATGATAATGTAGATATTGTTGTCAATGCTCTTGTCGGTTATGCAGGTCTTGCACCGACCGTTGCTGCAATTAAGAGGTCAAAGAAGATTGCACTAGCAAATAAGGAGACGCTTGTTGTTGCGGGCGAGGTTGTGATGAAGCTCGCCGAGCAGTATCGTTCGCCAATTCTGCCGATAGACTCGGAGCACTCGGCAATATTCCAGTGCCTTGTGGGAGAGCTCTCTCCGCTTCGTCGTCTTATTATCACCTGCAGTGGTGGCTCAGTGCGCGATCTTCCTATCGAGGCACTTAAGGATGTGACTCCCGAGCAGGCTCTGCGCCATCCGCAGTGGACTATGGGCGCAAAGATTACTATCGACTCATCGACCCTGGTAAATAAGGGCTTCGAGGTTATCGAGGCTGCTTGGCTCTTTGGTCTTAATGCTGACCAAATCTCGGTTATTCAGCACCCGCAGTCGATAGTCCACTCTATGGTTGAGTTTGAGGATGGCTCAATCAAGGCACAGCTCGGTACTCCGGATATGCATACGCCTATTTCGTACGCACTGCTCTTCCCTGAGCGTGCTGTGCGAGGTGAGCACTTCAGTTTTGCGGAAAATCCAACCCTCACATTTGCTGAGGTAGATAGAGTGAAGTATCCAGCACTTGATATTGCATACGACTGTCTGCGTCGTGGCGGTACGGCAGCTTGTACTATGAATGGAGCAAATGAGGTTGCTGTAGCAGCATTTTTGAACCACCAGTGCGGATACCTCGATATCGTTGGTGCTATTAAGTATGCCCTGGAGAAGGCGCAGTTTGTAAAAAATCCTACACTTGAAGATTATGCCGCAGCAGACGCAGAGTCTCGCCGCTTGGCTCGTGAATATTTGAAATTAACAGAGTAACAATGGAGACAGTAATTCGAATTATCCAATTTTTTATGAGTTTGACCCTGCTTGTGACTGTTCACGAGTTTGGTCACTTTATTATGGCGCGAGCATTTAAGATTCGTGTCGATAAATTCTATATCTTCTTTGATTGGGGCTTCTCTCTATTCAAGTTCAGAAGGGGTGAGACCGAGTACGGTATGGGTTGGTTGCCACTTGGTGGCTACTGCCAGATTGCCGGAATGATTGACGAGAATCAGACAAGTAAAGACCTTGCATCCGAGCCGCAGCCGTGGGAGTTTCGCTCAAAGCCGGCTTGGCAGCGCTTCTGCGTACTTGTTGCGGGTGTGACGATGAATGTTATCACTGCCTTTATCATCTACTGCGGTATCAGCTATGCGTGGGGTGAGCAGTATCTTGCCAATGAGGATGTTGTGGCAGGATATGGCTACGCATTCAATACCGATGGCGAGTCGCTCGGTTTTTGCGATGGCGACGGCATTATCTCTATAAATGACGAGCAGATTGAGAATAGCGCCTCGGTGCTCTCTCGTATTATCCTTGCTGATGGTGACCTGAATGTTATGCTGCTGCGCGAGGGTGTACCTACAGGTATCGTTGTGCCGTACGAGAAGATTAATCAGCTGCGTAAGAAGGAGGAGTTTGGAGATGTATGCCGCGTGCTGCAGCCGTTTATCATCGACTCTTTGGCATCTGAGGGTGCTGTGGCTTCAGGTCTTCAGAGTGGAGATAGAGTGGTTGGTATCGACGGCGTGGATGAGCTCGATTTTGGTGCCTACGGTGCTCTGCTTGCGGAGCGTGTAAACTGCACAGCCGAGCTGATGGTTGAGCGTGGTGGCGAGAGACTTCCAATCCTTGTTCCGGTAAATGGCGAGGGTAAGATTGGTGTTACCATAAAGCCGCTGCCATATACACTGAAGACCCGCAACTACTCTCTGCTTGAGTCTATCCCTGCAGGTCTGCGCCTTACAGGCAGAACTATCGAGAACTATTGGAATCAGCTCAAACTTATCGTAAATCCGGATACGGGTCTTTATAAGCAGGTGGGTGGTTTTATCTCTATCGGTAAGATTTTCCCGGGTAGTTGGGATTGGTATATGTTCTGGTCTATGACCGCCTTCCTCTCGATTATCCTTGCCATAATGAATATTATCCCTATTCCGGGACTTGATGGCGGACATACACTCTTCACACTCTGGGAGATGGTTACCCGCCGCAAGGTCAGCGAGCGTGTGCTCGAGATTGCGCAGTATATCGGTCTTGCGCTGCTGCTTGCACTGCTGCTCTTTGCAAACGGAAACGATATTTTCAGATATTTTCTCTAATCAGATAGATAATCTGGACAACTATGGCAAAGGTAAAAAAGGCATATTTCTGTCGCGAGTGCGGCTATGACACAGCAAAGTGGTTGGGTAAGTGCCCATCTTGCGGTGCGTGGAACTCCTTTGCCGAGGAGGTTATTACAGCGCAGAGTTCTGTTCCGGCACTTGTGGCAAGTAGGGCAGTCGAGCCTGCACGCCCTCAGAAGGTGCAGGAGATAGAGTGCGGAAAGACCGTAAGAATAGATACGGGAAATAGCGAGGTAAACCGCGTGCTTGGCGGAGGTGTAGTTCCCGGTTCGCTTATACTGCTTGGCGGAGAGCCGGGTATCGGTAAATCGACCCTCTCGCTGCAACTTGCACTGACAAATAACGGTATGACCACGCTCTATGTCTCGGGCGAGGAGAGTGCCGAGCAGATACGCCTGCGTGCCGACCGTATCGGAATCAATAACGAGAACTGTACTGTCTATGCCGAGACATTGCTCGAAAATGTTGTGGCACAGATAGATACACTGCGCCCCGATATTGTTGTCATAGACTCTATACAGACCATGGCATCGTCGCTGCTCGAATCTTCGCCGGGTAGTGTGTCGCAGATTCGCGAGTGTGCGGCAACTCTGCTCAAGTATGCCAAGAGTACGGGTACAGCGATATTTATCATCGGTCACATTACAAAAGAGGGTACTATCGCAGGTCCGAAGGTGCTGGAGCATATTGTCGATGTGGTACTGCAGTTTGAGGGCGATAATAATAGCAGCTACAGAATCCTACGCGGCATAAAGAACCGTTTTGGAGCCACCTTCGAGATTGGTGTTTTCGAGATGGTTGCTACGGGACTTAAGTGTGTCGATAACCCGTCGGAGATACTTCTTACCCACTATGCCGAGCCGTTGAGCGGTGTTGCTGTAGGTGCTACGGTAGATGGCGTGCGTCCATATCTTATTGAGGTACAGGCGCTTGTGAGTCAGGCTGCATACGGTACTCCGCAGCGAAACACTACGGGCTTTGATGCTCGCAGAATGAATATGCTTCTTGCCGTAATCGAGAAGAGGGTCGGTCTGAAGATGTTCCAGAAGGATGTCTTTCTCAACTTTGCAGGCGGTTTTAAGGTTGCCGATACGGGACTTGACCTTGCTGTTATTGCGGCTGTGCTCTCGTCATATTTCGACACACCGCTGCGTGACGGACTCTGCCTTGCGGGCGAGATTGGTCTGTCGGGCGAGGTGCGTCCTGCACAGCGTACGGAGCAGCGTGTGGCGGAGGCTGCACGACTCGGCTTCAAGCGTATCGTCATTTCGGGTTATGCACCGAAGTTGCAACAGAAGGCTGTCGGTATCGAGGTGGTGAGAATACACAGCGTAAGCGAGCTGGCTGCGAATATTTTTGAACGCCAAACAGCTGTTGAGGATTGATTTTTAGTAGATATATAGACCACTATAAGGCAAATTTCCGACTTGCCATACCCATTGCACTCTCGCAGTTGGGCTATGTAGTTGTACAGTTTGCCGACAATGCTATGGTGGGTGACTATGGCGGTAACGATCCGTTGCCACTCTCGGCAGTGTCGTTCGGTGTGATGATGAGCTTTGTGATGTTCAGCCTCTCTATGGGTATCACGCTCGGACTTACACCCGTCATTGGCGAACACTTTGCCCGTGGCGAGTATCGCCGTACGGCACACTACCTGCAGAGCTCGCTTGTCAGCTACCCGATATTCGGTCTTATATTTATGGCGTTGCAGCAGCTCTCTGTGCCGTTGCTCTATAGACTCGGACAGCCTGTCGAGGTGGTTGATATGGCGGTGCCGTACTATCGACTGATGGGCTACAGCCTGCCGGCGATAATGCTCTATGGCTGTTTTAAGCAGTTTCTGGAGGGTGCGGGAAATACTGTTGCGCCGATGGTTGTGGCAATTACGACCAACGCGGTCAATATTGTTCTGAACTGGATATTTATCTACGGCAACTGCGGTTGTGAGGCTATGGGTGTCTATGGCGCAGGCTTGGCGACACTTGTTGCTCGTTACGCTTCGCCGGTGTTGATATTTATCTATTTTGTTGTTAAGAGCGAGTATCGTGACTACCTGAAGCTCTTCTCGCGTGGCGTGAACTATATAAAAGATAGCTGGCGACTGCTCTCTATCGGTGTGCCGCTTGCGGGACAGATGTTATTGGAGGGCTCGGCATTTGTCGTGACGAGCGTAATGATGGGCTGGTTTGGCGCCGAGGCTCTTGCCGCAAATCAGGTGGCGATGACCTATGGCAGTGCAGCATTTATGCTCACTATTGCCCTCGGCAGTGCAACAACTATCCGTGTATCGCACTGCTACGGCTTGCGAGATAGGGCGCAGATGCGCGATGCCGTTGTGTCGTCCGTACACCTTGCAGCTCTGTGGGGCACGATAGTCTTTGTGCTGTTTATAGCCCTCAGAGGGGTGCTGCCACGACTCTTTACTCCGAGTGAGCCAATTATCGCGCTTGCGGCGCAGATGATGATTTGGGTGGGTCTGTATCAGATTTCGGATGCTGTTCAGGGTACTCTGATCGGCGTGCTGAGGGGTATGCAGGATGTGAAGATTATCGCGGCACTCTCGTTTGTGGCGTATGTGCTGCTCAATATACCTGTAGGTTATCTGTTTGCCTTTACCTTCGGCTTTGGAAGTGTAGGTCTGCTTGTGGGATATGTCGTAGGACTCTCGACAGCGGCAGTAGCGTATGGTATAAGGGTTTATAGAAATTTGAGAAGTTAAAAAATAGGAACTAAAATAGGGTAGATTAATCATTTATTTGTAACTTTGTTGTAGTAATATATTTGACTATGGATAGTAAAAAAGATATGATACCTGAGGTTGGTCGCGGCTGTGCCTTTGGTGTAAATGAGTTGGGCGAGGCTGTGGCTCAGATGGCTGACGGCTGCTTTAAGCTCCACGAGACACCGTGGCAGGGGGAGTATCCCGACCATGAGCAGTGCGACATCTTCGAGGTGAGATTTAAGAATACACGCCGTTCGTTCTACCAGAATGTCAATAATCTCGACCTTCAGGTGGGCGATATTGTTGCCGTTGAGGCATCTCCGGGTCACGATATCGGTATTGTTTCGCTTACCGGCGATATGGTGGCAAAGCAGATGCGTCGTGTGGGTTTCAACCCCTTCAATGGAGAGTTTAAGAAGATCTATCGCAAGGCAAAGCCGTACGATATCGAGCGTTGGCAGGAGGCTATAGCCCTTGAGCACGAGACGATGATTCGTTCTCGACAGATTGCTGCCGATATGGGTCTGGATATGAAGATTGGCGATGTGGAGTATCAGGGCGATAAGATTAAGGCTATCTTCTACTATATTGCCGATGGTCGTGTGGACTTCCGTGAGCTTATCAAGGTCTTTGCCGAGCAGTTCCATATCCGTATCGAGATGAAGCAGATTGGTGCTCGTCAGGAGGCGGGTCGTATCGGCGGTATCGGTGCTTGCGGTCGTGAGCTCTGCTGTGCGTCGTGGATCTCGAGCTTTTCATCTGTTACCACAAGTGCAGCGAGGGTGCAGGATTTGTCACTCAACCCGCTGAAGCTTGCTGGTCAGTGCTCGAAGCTCAAGTGCTGTCTGATGTATGAGTATGACCTCTATATGGATGCCCGTCGTTCTATTCCGCGCATCAAGGAGCCACTGCAGGCGATGGATGGAGAGTACTTCCTTGTCAAGACCGATATCCTTGCCAAGATGATGACCTTCAGCAGTAGCAAGGAGTCTATGTCAAACCTTGTTACTATTCCTGTATGGCGTGTGAAGGAGATTTTGGCGGCAAATCGCAATGGCGAGAAGGTAGAGAGTATCGCCGGCGATAGCGCTCCGAAGAAGGTTGAGGAGCCTACATATCGCACAGAGGAGGATAGCATCACCCGCTTTGATAAGTCCAAGAAGCGTAAGAAGAAACGTTCGGGCAATAACCGACCACAGCAGAAGTCTGAGGAGGGTCAGCAGCCAAAGACCGAGGGCGAAGTTAAGCCTAATAGCGAGCCGAAAGCAGAGCCTAAGCAGGGTGAGGAGCGTGCTGAACACGGACGCAATAACGATCGTCGCTTTAACAATCGTGGTCGTGCGAACCGCAACCACAACCGCCGACCAAATGGCGGTAAGGGCGAGGGTAAGCCGGAGCCAAAAACAGAGTAACTATGCGAGTGCTCATTGCCATAGTTGCGCTGCTGATGGTAAGCTGCGGGAAAGATGCCTATGTCGATATGAAGGCTGTTGATCCCGACTGCTGGGAGCGCTCTGTGAGTATCTTCTACGAGAATGAGGATACCGAGTCGTTGCACAATCTCTCGGTAGCGCTGAGGTATAACAATGATTTTGAGGCAGATACGCTCTCGGTTGTAGTGCATACCTCGCTGCCCGATGCACATCAGTTTCGAGAGCAGTTTATGCTCCGCCTGAAGCGAGATTACAGCTCTGCAGCCGTTACGGCGTCGGAGTTGGTGCCATATAGAGATAGCTCGTTGCTCAGCCAGAGAGGCTGTTATATATTTACAATTACTCCGTGTCGAGCCGTTAAGGGCATAGAGGCGGTAGGTATAGGAATTAGATAATATGGGAAAAGATAAACTTAAGAGATTTGCAGAGAATAAGACTTTCGCCTGCTTTGTAGAACCGGAGTTTGAGCAGATGTTCCGCACAGAGCACCCGCTCAAGGGAAATTGGCATCGTGACTTCTTCCATAACGATAACCCAATAGTTCTCGAGCTCGGTTGCGGAAAGGGAGAGTATACCGTAGCCCTCGCCGAGCGCAATCCCGATAAGAACTTTATCGGTGTAGATATCAAGGGTGCCCGTATGTGGCGCGGAGCAAAGACCGCTACAGAGCGCGGTATGACCAATGTCGGATTTCTTCGTGCGCGAATAGAGTTTATCACTTCGCTCTTTGCTGCCGGAGAGGTTTCGGAGTTGTGGATTACCTTCCCCGACCCGCAGCTCAAGACGCGTCGTGCAAAGAAACGCCTTACATCGCCAATATTTTTGGAGTACTATGCAAAGTTGCTCGCTACAGACGGCTGGATCAATCTCAAGACCGACTCGCAGCACCTTTACAACTATACTCAGGCGGTAATCTCGCAGTTTGATCTGCCTTGTGAGGTGGCAAATAACGACATCTACGGCAGCGGTTATGCCGACGAGGTGCTCTCTGTAAAGACTGCTTACGAGACTGTCTATCTGCAGCGCGGATTGCCTATTACCTATACCCGCTTCAGTCTGGGTGGCAAAACTACATTCCCTATGTTTGAGTGGGAGGGCGATGAAATTCTTGCTAAAGACGACGAAGAGGCAAGAAAGTAAAGCAAAGTAAAGAAAAAAAGAAAGTATTCTCTCAAAATATTTTCCTTTTAATGTATTTTATTGTACTTTTGTGCAAAAGTATACAATTATGTTAGAGAATCTTAAGCAGAGCGTTTTTGAGGCGAATATCGACCTTGTGCGTCACGGTTTGGTTGTCCTTACTTGGGGCAATGTTTCGGCAATAGACAGAGAGACTAATCTGGTAGTTATCAAGCCGAGTGGAGTGAGTTACGATACTATGACCGTAGAGGATATGGTCGTTGTAGACCTTGACGGCAATGTTGTCGAGGGTAACCTGCGTCCGTCGTCGGATACACCTACACACCTTGCTCTCTATCGTGCCTTTGAAGGTATCGGTGCTGTTGTTCACACCCACTCTACCTACGCTACGGCGTGGGCACAGGCTTGCCGAGCAATTCCGAGCTTGGGCACTACTCACGCAGATACTTTCCACCACGATGTCCCTTGTACCGCACCTCTTACCCCTGAGCAGATTGCGGGTAACTACGAGGCTGAGACAGGTACAGTAATTATCGATGCCTTCAAGAGTATGGACCCTATGCACACCCCTGCAGCTATAGTGGCTCATCACGGCCCTTTTACTTGGGGCAGCACCGCTCAGGCAGCGGTTCAGAATGCTGTTGTGCTTGAGGAGGTGGCAAAGATGGCTACAATTACCCTTGCTGTAAATCCTGCAGTGAAGATGGACGAGCACCTTATCGAGAAGCACTACTCTCGCAAGCATGGCAAAAATGCCTATTACGGTCAGAAATAATACTAAAAACATATAAAACTATGAGTAACAAAGTTCAGCGCGCCCTTGAGCGCACAACAGACACAAAGGACCTGCTTATCGGTGCAGGTGTGGTTTCTCGTACAGGCGAGATGTTTGCAAAGCTCTTCCCCGGTTGCAAGGCTATTATCGTAGCCGACCTCAATACTTGGGAGGTTGCAGGTAAGGCTGTATACGCTTCACTCGTTGAGGCGGGTATCGAGCAGGATGAGCCGTTTATCTTCACTGAGAAGGAGCTCTATGCAGAGTGGCAGCACGTTGAGGCTCTCAAGGCTCGCCTTGAGAAGACTGAGGCTGTAGCAATCGCTGTGGGCTCGGGTGTTATGAACGACACAACAAAGTATGTATCGCACCTTATCTCTCGCAAATATATGTGTGTAGGTACAGCAGCATCTATGGATGGTTATACCGCTTATGGCGCATCTATTACCAAGGACGGTAACAAGCAGACATTTGATTGTCCTGCACCTTATGGCTTTGTTATGGACCCTGTTATTGCAGCAGATGCACCAAAGGAGCTTGCTGCATCGGGCTATGCAGACCTTATCGCAAAGATCCCTGCAGCAGCAGATTGGATGCTTGCCGATGCTACAGGCAATGAGGCTATCGACGAGTTTGCGCTCAACCTTGTTCAGGATGGTCTTCGTGAGTCACTCTCTGCACCTGCAGCTGTTCACGCAGGCGATTTGGAGATGACTGAGAAGCTCGCTGAGGGTCTTTTGATGAGTGGTTTCGCTATGCAGGCTATTCAGTCGTCACGCCCTGCATCAGGTACTGAGCACCAGTTCTCACACTGCTGGGATATGGAGGACCTCTGCTTCGAGGGTAAGCATGTATCGCACGGCTTTAAGGTGGGTATCGGCACACTTGCATCTACAGCATCGCTCGAGTTCCTCCTTGAGCAGGATATTGAGAACCTCGATGTTGAGGCTTACGTAGCAGCTTGGAAGAGCTGGGAGGAGCAGGAGGCTGAGATCCGCGAGGTATTCGAGGGTATGCCCGGTCACCTTGCACGCGGTCTGCACGAGACTCGTGGCAAGTATGTAGATAAGGAGGGTCTGCGCAAGCAGCTTGAGGCACTGAAGGCTGCTTGGCCTACACTCAAGACTCAGATTGCTGAGCAGATTATCCCATTTGCAGAGGTGCGCGAGAACCTTCGCCTTGTAGGTGCTCCATACGAGCCTGAGCATATCGGTGTTACTCGTGAGCGCTTCCGCAAGACCTTCGCATTTATCCCTTATATGCGTAGCCGCTATACAAATATCGATGTTGTATATCGTCTGGGTCTGCTCCCTGCACTGCTTGATCGTCTCTTTGGTAAGGGCGGTATCTGGGAGTGCTAAATAGTAAGAAAGTTGTATAATAAGGGTCTTTTGTCGTTATGCTCGCCCTCGAAATCCTCATTTACGCTTTAGTAAACTGCGGTTTCTCGGGCTCGCAAGCCTAAAAATGCCTCTTATTATACAACTTTCGGTATTTGTATAAAAACCTAAACCTAAAAAAATGAATACTTCAACTCGCTCATTTAACAATTGGCAGTTGCGTACCATTATCTATACAATGATTGGCTACGCGCTGTTCTACTTCGTTCGTAAGAACTTCTCTATCGCTATGCCGGGTCTTACAGCCGAGTTCGGTATCTCGAAGGTATCGCTGGGTCTGTTCCTTACACTGCACGGTGTTATCTACGGTCTTTCTCGTTTTGTAAACGGTATTGTTTCGGACCGTGGTAGCGCAAAGGTGGTTGCATCGGTAGGTCTGCTGCTCTGTGCTGTGGCAAATATTATCTTCGGTACAAGTGACTTTATCGCCAACTGGATTGTCGTTCTGGCGGCAAAGATGGGTACTACACTCACATTCTCATCGGTGCTTATCTACTGCATGGGTATCGTTTGGGTCATCAACGGCTACCTGCAGGGTATGGGTGTGCCTCCGTTCACAAAGATTTTGACACAGTGGATTCACCCTGACCAGCTTGCTACAAAGATGTCTGTATGGAATATGTCGCACTCTATCGGTGCAGGTCTTGTGTTCGGTCTTTGCGGTTGGGTCATTATGCCGCATCTGGGTCTGGATATGAGCGCAAATACAGAGGTTGTTCAGACTATCACTGCCAACTTGGGTGCCGATGCATCTTTTGAGGAGATTTTGAACTTCTCGCAGCACTTCGGCGCTTGGCGTCTCTGCTTCCTTATCCCTGCTGCATTTGCTCTGCTGGGCTCTCTCGGAATTATCACCCTCATTAAGAACTCTCCATCAGAGGTGGGTCTTGCTGAGGTTGTCGAGAAGAAAAATAAGGGCGTTCAGAGCGAGTCTGAGAAGGCTGAGTATAACGCATTTGTACGTCGTAAGGTGTTCGGTAACCGATTCATCTGGACTCTGGGTCTTACCAACTTCTTCGTATATGTTGTCCGCTTTGCAGCTCTGGATTGGGGTCCTACAATGCTCACCGAGTCTAAGGGTCTGACACTCGCTATGGCAACAACCCTCTGTATCGTCTTCGAGTTTATCGGCGGTAATATCGGTATGGTCTTCTGGGGTTGGCTGACAGATAAGTACTTCAATAGTAAGGCTCACCGCACCTGCGTACTCTGTATGGTTGGTGCTGCACTCAGCGTTGCCGTATTCTGGGCTATCCCTGAGGGCTCTGCTTGGTGGATTCAGATTCTGCCGTTTACCCTTATCGGATTCTTTGTCTATGGTCCGCAGGCTCTGCTCGGTATCTCTGCTGCAAATCAGGCTACAAACCGCGCTGCAGCTACCGCAAACGGTATTTTGGGTATCTTCGGCTACGCCTCTACACTTATCTCGGGTGTCGGCTTCGGTTATGTCGCTCAGCACTATGGCTGGAATGGCGCATATCTGACCATTCTCATTATGTCAATGCTTGGTGTGGTTACGCTGCTGACTATGTGGAATGCGCCGGCTAACGGTTACGACGAGTAATTTGTTGTGAAAATACGGCATTAGCCGTACATCTCTAAAAGCCCGACAATGGCTGTACGATTAAGTACTATCCATCGTCGGGCTTTTTGCGCGATGCACGCCTACTACCGCCTTTTGACGACAGAGGAAACGGTGTGCAAATTATCCGCCCTGCGGATACCGCTATAAGGCTAATGGCTCAATCTCTCGTCCACCTTTTTCCAATCGACAATATCCCACCATTGACGGATAAAGTCGGCGCGGCGGTTGCGGTAGTCGATGTGCGGTAGTCGATGTAGTAGGCGTGTTCCCACACATCGAGCACAAGGAGCGGATTGAGCTCCTGTAGCAGGGGCGTATCGGCATTTGGGGTGGTGACGATACTGAGCTTTCCCTCTTTGTCCTCCACAAGCCATACCCAGCCCGAACCGAAGAGTGTTGTTGCGGCAGCAGTAAACTCCTTCTTAAACTGCTCGAAGCTGCCGAAGTCGCGAACAATAGCCCTCTGCAGTCTTGGCGATATTTCGGTCATATACGGGGTCATACAGTTGAAAAACAGGTCGTGGTTCACTACCTGCGCAGCATTGTTGAACAGCGCTCCGTTGGTATTTTTCACCACATCATCTATAGCCATACCCTCGTATGGCGTGCCGACGATAAGTCGGTTGAGATTATCTACATAGCCCCGCAAGTGTTTACCGTAGTGGTAGTCTATAGCCTCCTTGCTGATAATCGGTTCGAGCGCGTCGGCAGGGTAGGGCAGTGCCGGCATATCGTAGTGGTTGTGGTGCATAGTTATAGTGGTATTTGTTACATTTGCTGCGCGCAGGGTGGTGTTAGGTCTGTTATTGAGGTATACATATCCAGTCAGGTAGGTGGCAAATAACAGCCATAACATATATGGCACAAATAGCCAGCCCGCTATCTTGTCGCTGCTGAATGCCGAGAGTGTATATGCAAAGACCAGCACATCGAGGATAAGAATGGTTATAAGTCCCAAAATCGGCGAGCGTAGCGCAAAGAAACCTATGCTCCAGAGGAAATTGACTAAGAGTTGAAATATCCACAACCTGACAATCGACATATCTCCAACGACAATCAGCCGACCGATGCTGATACCGATCATTATGTATAGTATTGTCCAGACTATCGGGAAGACTATATCCGGAGGTGTGAGTGGCGACTTTGCGAGTGTCGGGTACCACGACCTCAGTGCCGGGGTCTGTATGTAGGAGCTGATTGCTCCGACGGCAAGGCAGAGCAGTACGGGAATGGTGTAGGCAAGAACTTTTTTCATAACATATTTTTTCGATACGACAAGCAAATAGGGTGCCCCGCTTTTTGCTTTGTCAAATAAATTTCGTTAATTTTGTATAACTAATTGTATTGGCGTCTATGAAAAAAGATGTTGCACTTGTCCTCTCGAGTGGCGGACCGAGGGGTATCGCCTATATTGGCGCAATAGAGGAGCTACTTTCGCGCGGGTATAATATCCGCTCTGTCGCAGGAACATCTATGGGCTCGCTTGTCGGAGGAGTATTCGCCGCGGGAAAGCTTACTGAGTTTAAGGAGTGGATAACCTCGCTGAATGGCTGGAGTGTCTTCTCGTTGATGGATCTGTCGCTGAGCAAGAACCACTTTGTTAAGGGCGATAAGATTATCGAGGCGATTAAGAGCGTTGTTCCCGATGTGGATATCGAAAATCTTGAAATTCCATATCGCGCGGTGGCTACAGACCTCTGTACCGGCGAGGAGGTGGTCTTTAGAAGCGGAAAACTCTTTGATGCCGTTCGTGCATCTATCTCTATACCGACACTCTTTCGACCTGTGCAATATGGAATGAGTATGCTCATTGACGGCTGTATGGTAAACTGCTTGCCGAGCAACCGCGTAGAGCGCAGTGAAGATGATATTCTTGTGGCATTTGATACCAACTATATGGAGCCGGCGGCTCTGCGTGCCACTCTGCTGCGCGAGGCTGTCGAGCAGTCGGCGGAGAGGGCGTTCTACCAGCAGACCCGAGAGCAGGCTGCCGATATTATTGCCGACTTCAAGAGCCAAAAGGATGTCGGTATGCTTGACCGCCTGCAGACAGCGGGCTCGCGAGCCCTTGAACTCGTTGGTCGCGTGCGCGAGTTCCGTAAGGTGGCAGATAACCGCTCGGATGTCGATTTTGGCGATACATATATGAGCATCATCGACCGCTCGTTCAGTATTATGAACCACCATCAGACCGAGATGATGCTTAGTAACTATCCGCCCGATGTGCTTGTCCGTATGCCGTTTGATGCCTATGGAGATATTGCCGACTATGCCAAGGCTGCCGAGATTGCCGAGCTGGGTCGTGCTCTTATGGCAGAGGCGTTGGATAGATACGAGCAGAAAACTCTCTAAGAGAGTTTCAAATTTTGCAATTTCAAATAAATGAGTTATCTTTGAAAGCAGTTTTGCAATTTTATTAACTAAAAACTATAAACTTTATGTTCAAAGGACATCCAAAAGGACTCTATGCCCTTGCGCTGGCTAACACCGGCGAGCGTTTCGGTTACTACACAATGTTGGCGGTCTTTGCACTCTTCCTTCGTGCAAACTTCGGTCTTGATGCAGGTGTAGCGGGCGCTATCTACTCAACTTTCCTCGGTCTTGTCTACCTTATGCCGCTCGTAGGTGGTATTATGGCAGATAAGTTCGGCTTCGGTAAGATGGTAACAATCGGTATTACCGTTATGTTTGCAGGTTATCTGCTCCTCTCGTTGCCACTCGGTGGCGATACATTCGCAATGCTTGCAATGCTCGCAGCGCTGCTCTTTATCAGCCTCGGTACAGGTCTGTTCAAGGGTAACCTGCAGGTAATGGTTGGTGACCTCTATAACGACCCACAGTACGCTGCAAAGCGTGACTCGGGCTTCTCACTCTTCTATATGGCTATCAATATCGGTGCTCTGTTTGCACCTACTGCAGCCGTTCGTATCAAGGAGTGGGCAGAGGTTAGCCTCGGTTATTCGGGAAATGATGCTTACCACTTCTCTTTTGCTGTGGCTTGCGCATCACTCATCCTCTCAATTGCAATCTACTACATCTTCCGCCCTACATTCCGTCATGTTGAGGGTGGTAATGCAAAGAAGGGTGAGGCTACAGCTGCTCCGGTAGAGGAGCTCTCTCCTGCTGAGACTAAGCAGCGCGTTGTGGCTCTCTGCCTCGTATTTGCCGTTGTAATCTTCTTCTGGATGGCGTTCCACCAGAACGGTCTTACACTTACATACTTCGCCGCAGAGTTTACAGCAAGAAGCTCTGAGGGTATCCTGAGTCTGCTCTTCAATGTATGGAACCTCGTTCTTGTTATCATTGGCGTATATGCAGGTTTCTCTGTATTCCAGAGCGAGAGCAAGAAGGGTAAGTTAGTATCTGCAGGCGTACTTGTAGCAGTTGTAGCAGTGCTCGTTTATAAGGCACTCAACGTATCTGGTTCAGTAGCTGTTAGCGCACCTATCTTCCAGCAGTTCAACCCATTCTATGTAGTTGCTCTGACCCCTGTCAGCCTTGCTATCTTCGGTTCGCTTGCAAAGCGCGGTAAGGAGCCTTCAGCACCTCGTAAGATCGCTTACGGTATGCTCGTTGCAGCTGTAGGTTTCGCTGTTATGGCATTTGCATCTGTAGGTCTGCTTACTCCTGATGCACAGGCTGCTGCAGGTGATGCTGCTACCTTCGTATCTCCAAACTGGCTTATCTCGACCTACCTCGTGCTTACATTCGCAGAGTTGCTCCTCTCACCAATGGGTATCTCATTCGTGTCTAAGGTAGCTCCTCCAAAGTATAAGGGTCTGATGATGGGTGGTTGGTTCGTTGCAACTGCAATCGGTAACTGGCTCGTATCTGTCGGCGGTTTCCTCTGGGGCGGTATCTCACTGACTGTTGTTTGGTCTGTATTTATCGTTCTCTGTCTGCTGTCAGCACTCTTTATGTTTGTGATGATGAAGCGATTGGAGTCCGCAACCGAATAATTTTGGCGTGATAGCGGGGCACCTATCTCCGCTAACAAAAATATCCCGGCAATGGCTGTACGTTTTAGTACTATCCATCGCCGGGATTTTTTGCCGAGCGGAGTATCTGCCCCGCTATCACGCCAAAATTGCGTATCTTTAATGGGGCGACAAATGTGTGCAAAGAGATAGCGGAGTACAAAATAAAAATATCCGCCAGCGGCGGATACCTCTACAAGGCTAATAGTCAATAGCCAATAGCCAAAGGCATTATCTCTTCTCTGCTACAAACAGCAGATCGAAACTCTTTTCGGTTGCATTGCTGACTGAGTAGTCGGTCATCTCGATAGATGTTGTCAGCTCGGTATTTTTCTTGAGCAGTCGGCGGCGATTGATGCGGTTGAGGATATCGTACGGCACCTGCAGTAGCTGTCGTGGCAGGCGGTGTTGCAGGTCGAGGATATCGAAGCGTGTGATGCGCTCCACGCCCTGACGGTTCTTCTCGTAGTACTCCATAACCTTTTCGTTGCCGACAACGCCATTTATCATCACGCTGCTGAAACTTATGCTGAGCAGGTTTTGCAGCTCCTCTGCTGTATACTCCCTCACATGCCAAGGGTTACGAGTGAGTGACATCGGTGCATTTGGCGTCGAGACGATAAACTTACCACCCGGACGCAGTACGCGAGCCACCTCGCGGACAAACTGCATATCATCTTTGATATGCTCTATAACCTGAAAGCAGACAACAAAGTCGAAACTGCCACTCTCAAAGCCAATCGGGGGCACGACCATCTGGCGCTGCTCCACATTCTCGGCTGTAGGCACAGGGGGGTCGAGAAACTTATCGATAGTGATAAATCTCTTGCACTTTGGCGCGAGAATATCTACTCCATATCCCGTTCCGGTGCCAATCTCGAGCACATCGCCGCCGATAATCTCTGCGGCATAGTGGTACGCAAGCACCGAACGCTGGAAGACGAAGTTATCAGACGCCTCGCGTGAAACTCTCTCGGCAGTGGTTACGGTTGCCATTATTTTGCGATTTTAATACCTTTATCGGTTACTACCACGCGGTTGTGGCTCATCAGTACACCCAGTGAGCGCTTGAAGAGCTTCTTGCTCATCTGCAGTGCCTGCTGAATCTGCTCAGGGGTGCTGTTGTCGCACAGTGGAAGTTCGCCTCCTGCGGCTACTATGGCATCGTAGAGCTGCTCGGCACTATCCTTAACCTGAGTATATCCGCGACGCTGAAGCGAGAGGTCTATTCTGCGCTCCTCGGTAACCTTTACAACATATGCAGTGGTGCGCTCGCCGAGTGAGAGCGGGCGGAAAATCTGGTTCTTGTAGAGCATACCCCAGTGGCGGTTCTCGACAATCACACGATAGCCGATAGGACTCTCGGATACTACCAGAACATCTACCTGCTGACCCTTTGCTACGGTTACAATATCGTCGTTATTGACAAAACTGCGGAGCTTGTTTGTCGCCACGCAACGACCTGTAATGTCGTCCACATACATATAGATAGGGTAGTGGTTGCCAATAACTATGCCACCCTGCTGGTTGCGGTTTGGCAGAAAGAGATCCTTGCCGGCAATACCCCAATCGAGGAATGCGCCGTGGATATTCTTGTCCACAACCTTCATCCACGCCACCTTGCCGGCTGTAATTGTCGGGGTGTCTGTAGTAGCTGTGATACGATCCTCGGAGTCGTGGTAGATAAATACCTCGACGCTGTCGCCAACCTTCTGCGACAGAGATACATATCTGTTAGGGAGCAACGCCTCGTTGCCCTCTTCGTCTGCAAGGTAGAGTCCGTAGTCCGAAAGACGGTTTACGGTAAGTGTCTGAATTTCGCCAACTTTCATAATTGCGTGATACTTATTTTGGTGCAAAAATAGGCAAAACATTGTAATTTTCCGAAATATTTGCTATTTTTGAGTTTCAAACCATCTAATTTATGGTAATTGAGGTATGGAGTTAGATTTGAGCATAACCATTATATTGATAGTCTCGGGAGTTATTGTCGGGGCTATAAACACACTTGCCGGTGGAGGCTCGGTGGTGACGGTGACTATGTTCACCGCGCTGGGTCTGCCAATAACTATTGCAAATGGCACAAACCGTATAGCGGTCTTTTTGCAGAATCTTACAGCAACGATAAACTTTCTGCGCAAGGGTGTGTTTAACCTCAAGCATGGTCTGCTGCTATCTATACCTGTAATTATCGGAAATGTTGTCGGCTCACTTGTGGCGACAAAAATTGACGACAGAATCTTCAGAATCTGCTTTGGTGTCATTCTTGTAATTATACTTATCTACCTTATCTTTGACAGTCGTATAAAGATTAAGGAGGGACACAACCTTGAGATAAAACCGTGGCACTATCTGCTCTTTTTGGGTATCGGATTCTATGGCGGTTATATCTATATCGGCATCGGTTACCTTATCCTTGCAATAACCCTCTGGGCTATGCGTATGGATATTATGACGGCAAATGCGATTAAGAACTTCGTGATTTTTGTGGCAACCCCATTTTCGCTTGCCGTATTTGTTATAAATGGTCAGATCGATTACCTCTTCGGTATTCCGCACGGCATTGGAAATATTATTGGCTCGTACCTTGCATCTCACTATGCATCACATCTGGGTAAGGGTATGATTAAGGGCTTTACACTTGTCATTGTGCTGATCTGCTTTGCCGACCTGCTCGGTATTATCTCGCTGCACGACATCTTTGCGCAGCTGATGACACGAGTCTGCGAATAGTGGTAGAATTTGAAATAGTTTTCCGATTTGGCTAAAGATACAATCAAAATCGAGGGCGCGAGGGTCCATAACCTCAAGAATGTAGATCTTGAGATACCGCGAGATTCGCTTGTGGTAGTGACCGGTCTGTCCGGTAGCGGAAAGAGCTCGCTGGCTTTCGATACGATATATGCAGAGGGTCAGCGCCGCTATATGGAGACCTTCTCGACATACGCTCGTCAGTTTATCGGCTCTATGGAGCGTCCGGATGTGGATAAGATTACCGGTCTTAGCCCCGTTGTGGCGATAGAGCAGAAGACAGTCAATAAAAATCCTCGCTCGACGGTAGGTACAGTGACCGAGATTGGTGACTTTATGCGACTGCTCTTTGCTCGCGCATCTACGGCATACTCGCCTGCTACGGGCGAGAAGATGGTCCACTATACCGACGAGCAGATCTGCGACCTTATTATGGAGCAGTATGCCGGACAGAAGGTGGCTCTGCTCTCACCGATAGTCAAGGAGCGTAAGGGTCACTACCGCGAGCTGTTCGACTCGCTCTCCAAACGTGGTTATATCTATGCGCGAATAGATGGTGAGGTGCGCGAATTTATGGCGGGCGAGCGTCTGGACCGCTACAAAACCCACTCTATAGAGCTTGTCATAGACCGTCTGGTTGTAAAAGAGGAGATGCGTGAGCGTATGATGCGTTCCATTGCCGATGCGATGAATCAGGGTAAGGGAACCATGGCGCTGCACGACTATACGGACGATAGTATGCGCTACTACTCTCGTCACCTGATGTGTCCGACTACGGGCGTGGCATTTGAGGATCCTGAGCCGTATACATTCTCATTCAACTCTCCAAAGGGAGCCTGCCCGCACTGTAACGGACTTGGCGAGGAGGCTGTATTCGATATGGAGAAAGTGCTGCCCGACCGACAGATGACTATCGCTGAGGGTGGTATCGCTCCACTCGGTCGTCAGAGGGATAATATCTACTTTGCAACAATCATAGCGCTGGGTAAGCGATATGGCTTTACCACAGATACGGCTATCAGCGATATCTCGGCAGAGGGTCTGCACGCAATACTCTATGGCGATGTGGAGCCTGTGATGATAGACCTTGCCGACTTTACCTACCAGCGAGGTATGCAGATGCGTACTTGGGAGGGTATTGCCGAGTATATCAACGCCACAACATCGGAGGATGAGGAGTCGCGTCGCGGCGAGAAGTGGCGTGAGCAGTTTGTGCTCTATCGTCGTTGCTCTCAATGTGGCGGCAGCCGACTGAAGAGCGAGTCGTTACAGTTCAAGATTGGCGGTAAAAATATCGCCGAGCTCTCTGATCTCTCCATCACTGCACTGAGCAGTTGGATGAACTCTATAGAGGAGCACCTCTCGGAGAAGCAGCAGAAGATTGCAGCAGAGATAGTCAAGGAGATTCGAGAACGCCTCAGATTTCTTGTCGATGTGGGTCTGGGTTACCTTTCGCTCTCGCGTGCATCGCGAACACTCTCGGGTGGTGAGAGTCAGCGTATTCGTCTTGCTACGCAGATAGGCTCGAAACTTGTCAATGTGCTCTATATCCTCGATGAGCCGAGCATCGGACTACATCAGCGCGATAATCAGCGACTTATAACCACTCTCAAGGCTCTGCGTGATGCCGGAAACTCGGTGATTGTCGTCGAGCACGATGAGGATATGATGCGCGCTGCCGACTTTATTGTCGATGTAGGTCCTAAGGCGGGTCGCAGGGGCGGACATATCGTCGCAGCAGGAACATTTGAGGATATTCTTAACTCCGACAGTATTACGGCAGATTACCTTACTTCCCGTCGTCGTATAGAGATACCGCAGACTATCCGTCAGGGTAGTGGCGAGAGACTTATTCTGCGTGGTGCTCGCGGAAATAACCTCAAGGGCATAGATGTTAGCTTCCCTCTGGGTAAGTTTATCTGCGTTACGGGCGTGAGTGGCTCGGGAAAGAGTACGCTCATCAATCAGACCCTTGTGCCGATACTCTCGCAGCACCTGTATCGTTCGCTTACTCGTCCGTTGGAGTATGATTCGATAGAGGGTCTGGAGTATATCGACAAACTTGTGGTTGTCGATCAGTCGCCTATAGGTCGAACACCGAGGAGCAACCCTGCAACATACGCAAATGTATTCAGCGATATCCGTCGCCTCTTTGAGCTTACCCCTGACGCACAGGCACGCGGCTTTAAGGCGGGTCGTTTCTCGTTCAATGTTCGTGGCGGACGCTGCGAGGAGTGCAAGGGCGCGGGTGTGCAGACTATAGAGATGAACTTTTTGCCTGATGTCTATGT
The DNA here is from genome assembly GCA_947367255.1 of uncultured Alistipes sp. Taxonomy (GTDB): domain Bacteria; phylum Bacteroidota; class Bacteroidia; order Bacteroidales; family Rikenellaceae; genus Alistipes. The sequence goes on along the minus strand of CANBCZ010000005.1, from coordinate 23,188 downwards.
GAAGTGTAAGGCGTGTGGTGGCAATCGCTACAATCAGCAGACCCTCGAGGTGAGATATAAGGGCAAGAGTATCAACGATGTGCTCAATATGACGGTAAATGTTGCCGTAGAGTTCTTTGCGGCTATACCGAACATATATACCAAACTCAAGGCTATTCAGGATGTAGGTCTGGGTTATCTGACCCTCGGACAACCTTGTACAACCCTCTCGGGAGGCGAGAGTCAGCGTATAAAGCTCTCGTCAGAGCTCTCCAAGCGCGATACGGGTCGTACGCTCTATATTCTCGATGAGCCGACAACAGGACTACATTTTGAGGATGTACGCCAGCTGCTCTCTGTGCTTGCCAAGCTTGCCGATAGGGGAAATACTGTCATTGTTATCGAGCATAACCTCGATGTGGTCAAGGTCGCCGACCATATTATAGACATAGGTCCTGATGGCGGAGAGGGCGGCGGAGTGGTTGTCGCAGAGGGAACCGTGGCAGAGATTGCAGCTAATGCAGAGAGCATTACGGGACGTTTTTTGAAGGAGAAGTTGCAAATCGAGAAAAAATAGTGTAACTTTGTTACTATAAACTAACCAAAATATCTTATGACACTCAATTCAATCAAATCATTGGCAGTTGTTGCGCTGACAGCACTCTTTGTTGTAGGCTCTGCTACACCTGCCTCTGCACAGAAGGCAAAGAAAGAGAAGGCGAAGAAGGAGAAGGTTACCGATCCTCGTCTGCTTACAGTAATGAAGATGGCGAAGATGACCAAAGAGTCACAGTTCCTTACAAAGGGCGTTGCTATGAAGACTGCACACCGCGCAACACAGGGCTTTTCGATCTCTGCAGATGAGCGCACAATGTGGTTCTCGCAGCCGGGTAGCTTTGGTAAGAATCAGCCCGGTTTGACAAAGGTACACGAGAATTATATCATTCGTCGTCAGGATGGTAAGCGCGAGAGTATGACACTTCGCTACTTCGGTAATGCAAACTGCCTTGCAGTAGAGCATGGAGAGGATGGTAAGGATTATATGTGGCTTGGTAGCAACGGAACCAAGTATAAGGGTGCTTATAGTCGTACTCGTACTGTATCTCGTTTCCCATTTGAGGCAAATGGCGAGATTAATGACGGCTACGCAGGCGAGAACTACTATATGGGTGGTGAGAGATACTGCTGCCCTGCAGTAAATGTTGCAGCCGATATCCTTGGTATTGTCACTCAGCGCGCAGGTGAGGTTACCGTAAACCTCTATAACCTTAGCGATGCTCGTGCACTTGACGATAAGGATATTAAGCTCAAGACCGTGTATAAGGGTGAGGCTGTAGGCGAGGCAGAGCAGACAGTTATCCGTACCATTAAGGCTAAGGATATGACTACTGCTGAGGCTATCAGCTCATTTACTATCGCTAAGCCTGATAAGGATACTGCAGACCCTGCAAAGGCTCCGAATTACTACACATTCCGTGCGTGGGATGTAGATAAGGACTATGTATACTTCGTTGAGGGTCAGCACAATAAGGGTAGTATGAAGAATGGCGAGAGCAAGGCGTTTATCACCGTCTATGACCACGCAGGTCGCGTTGTTCTTCCAAAGCGTCGTATCCAGTGCGTATTTGACCAGTATCTTCTCGAGTCTCTCGGCATCACCCCTGCAGGCTATGCAGATATCGCAGGTATCAAAGTTATCGACAGCAAGATATATGTGATGTTCTCGGTTAAGGATAGTAAGGGATTTAAGACAGTTGTTGTTAAGCACGAATAATTGGCATTTGCCGTGAAAAGGCAGCATTAGCTTCCGCTGACCCATAAACCAACAAAGGGCAGTACGCATTAGTACAGCCCTTTGTTGTTTTATGTGCCGAGCGTTGCTACTACTACCTTTTGACGACAAATGCGTGCAAGGAGATGTCTGTTGTAGGGAGTTTAAGGAATTTAGGGAGTTTAAGGAGTATTCACTAAATTCTCTAATTTCTCTAAACTCCCTATTAATTATCCGCAATCAGCAACAAAAAAGGGTGTCCAATCGGACACCCTTATGCCAATAGCTAAAAGCCAATAGCCTTAATTACTTGAGCAGCTCTGCGAGTTTCTCTGCAACAGCCTCGCCACGGAGGTTCTTGGCAACGATCTCACCATTTGAGCAGTCGATAAGGAAGTTGGTAGGGATGCTCTCTACAACATAATCCTCAGCTGCAGCGTTGTTGAAGCTCTCGAGCAGGCTTACATTTACCCACTTCATATTCTGCTTCTTGAGGGCAGCCTTCCAAGCCTCTGCCTTGCTGTCGAATGATACGCCGAAGATCTCAAAGCCCTTCTTGTGGTAAGTAGCGTATGCATCGCGAAGGTATGGCATCTCGCCCATACAAGGACCGCACCAAGATGCCCAGAAGTCGAGCAGAACATACTTGTTACCCTCATTCTCGACAACGCTCTGAAGTGATACAAGGTTGCCATCTACATCAGGCTGCTCGATATTGATATATGTAGGTACAAAGTCGCTACCCTCAGCTCTTGGCTCGGTCTTCATCTTGCGAGCAGCCTTCTCGAGTGCGGTTGTAACTACAGGCAGAGCCTTCATCTCGTCGGTAAGTGCATTCAGACGCTCGGTCATCTGTGCCGCAGAGAACTCGTAGCCCTTGTTCTGAATAAGCATAATAACACCGAAGATGTTGTTGATATTGCTCTCGATAACCTGATCAATAAAGTTATTGTACTCCTCATAGATAGCCTCACGCTCCTCGTCGCTTGCAGCCTGAGCATAGCGCTGGTTGATAAGGGTCATATCGGCATTGTACTGGTTGTAAGCATCGTTTGCAGGGGTACCTGTTGCCTCGATAGAGCTGTTTGCTGCGTTACCTGTAACGGCAATAGCGCCATCCTCTGTAAATACTGATGCGATAACCTCCTCTGCAGTGCGGATTACATAGTGCTTTGCAGCCTCATCTTTGAGCTTGAAGACAAACTTACCCTCCTTGATCTCTGTTGAGTCTACGCGAGCGCCATTACGAGTTGGCTCTGCAAGATAGATAGTACCATCCTCGATGCCGAGAATATCACCGCTGATTACAGTGCGGTGGTTGTTGCAGCCTACAGCTACCGCTGCTACTGCCAGAATTGCAAAAATTTTTCTCATTGTTATTCGGTTTTATTGTTTGTATTTATCTGATTACGGATAAACTCTGCGGCGGTTGTCCTCTTCATTGCCGGGCTGAGGCGCTTGAGATACTTCGCCTTCTGCTCGTCGGTATAGCGGTTGCCACTTACTGAGAGCAGGTAGAGGCTTGCAAAGTTGTCAAGATTCTTCTCGATAGTCTTTGTGACAAGCTTGTCATACTCTCTGTTCAGCTTCTCGCGCTCCTCTTGAGAGAAGACAAACTCTCCTGCCTCCTGAATCTGATGACCCTTTGTGGCAAAGTTGTGTATTGCATCGTTTCCCTTTGTGCCGACAACGACAAGTCCACCCGTTACACTGCTGTCGTCCTCCGATACGCGAATAGTTCCACTATCCAGAATTACAGGAGCAAAGCGGGTAGTGAGCCACGGATCGTTAAGGTTTGTGCTGCTTATGTTGCGTGTAGGGACAAGGGAGTCAATCTCACCCTCGAAGCGATACTTGCCATCTACGATCACAGCCGAGTCCACAAGATCATAACCTCTGAAGAGGTAGTAGCAACCTTCACTCTTGGAGGTTGTGCCCTCGATAATGTAGCGGTTGCTTGTGTGGCAGGCAGTGAGCAGAAGAGCTGCAAAGACAGCTGTAACAATAGTTCTCATTACTCCTCGCTCTTTGTCAGTTCTGCAACCTTGCTCTCGAGCGCTCTGAGCTGACGCGCCATATCAGGAAGCTCCTTGAAGACAGCAAAGCTGCGATAGTAACCCATACCCTTGAGTGCAGGAGAACCGAAACGCACCTCGCCATCCGGTACATCGCGGTCGATACCCGACTGAGAGCCGATCTTGACAAAGTTACCTACGGTAATATGGTCTGCAATACCTACCTGACCTGCGAGGAAACAGTTTTTGCCAACCTTTGATGTGCCGGCAATACCTGTCTGAGCAGATGATACGGTATTCTCGCCAATCTGCACATTGTGACCAATCTGGATAAGGTTGTCGAGCTTTACGCCGCGACGGATAATTGTCGAGTCGGTCTTTGCGCGGTCGATACAGGTGTTGGCACCAATCTCCACATCGTCCTCGATAATCACATTACCCAGCTGCGGAATCTTGTCGAAACCTCCCGCTGCATTTGGTGCAAAACCGAAGCCGTCGGCACCGATAACTGCGCCTGCGTGGATAATACAACGGCTACCTACTGCGCAACCCTCGTAGATTGTTACGCGAGGGTAGAGGGTTGTACCCTCGCCCACCTTTACATTGTCACCCACATAGCAGTGTGGATAGATCTTCGCGCCATCGCCAACCACAGCACCCGCCTCGATTACGGCAAAGTCGCCAATGTAGCAGTTCTCGCCAACAGTCGCCTTCTCTGAGATAGAGGCGCGAGGGGAGATACCGCTCTTCTGCGGCTTCATAGCCTGATACATCTGCAGCAGCTGGAGTACGCAGGCACCAACATTATCGACCTTGATAAGTGTTGCTGCAACATCCTGCTTTGGCTCGAAAGATTTATCGACAAGTACTATAGAACACTGTGTAGTATATAGATACTGCTCATATTTTGGGTTTGAAAGGTACGCAAGACCACCTGCCTTACCATCCTCGATAGAGGATACGGTATGCACAGTGGCACTCTTGTCGCCCACAACCTCACCGGAGATAAGTCCGGCAATCATCTCTGCTGTGAAATTCATAATTATCTTACTATATAATCTGTTCTACAAATAGTCCTTAATATTGATTCCCTCCGGCATAAACTCCGACACATCGTGACCAAACGAGAGCAGCTCGCGGACAATGCTCGACGAAATATGCGCATACTCATCCGGCGTTACGAGCATAACGGTCGTGAGCTCCGGGAAGATACGACGGTTTGTCGCCTCGATAGATCGCTCGAAGTTGAAGTCTGTGGTGTTGCGTATGCCGCGAATCATAGCTACAGCACCCATCTGACGGGCAAAGTCGCCCGTAAGACAGCTGTACGACGCCACCTTCACTCTGCTGTCGTCTGCATAACGGTCAGAAATTAACTTTATGCGCTGCTCTGTTGTGAGCAGTCCGCGCTTGGAGATATTGTCGCCTACGGCAATTACAACCTCGTCGAAGAGCCTTAAAGCCCCCTCGACAAGCGACTCGTGACCTCGTGTAAAGGGATCGAACGAGCCCGGGAATAGTGCAACTCTTTTCATATTAACTACAAAGGTAAATAAAAATGGGAACTTTCCAAAGAAAATCCCCATTTGAATACCTATATTAATATAGTTATACTACTTCATATACTCGAAGTCAACGCCCGAGGTGAGTGATGTAGTCTTGACTGCATTTGTCATAGTGAGGCTGTTGAACTGAATTGTTGATACAAAGAGTACCAAGTGACAGTTCTCTACCTTCCAGCTCGGGTCGAGCTCCATAACAAAGAGGTGGTCGGCACGCTCACCCTTCTTTATGGTACCCATAGGGTGACCCAAGAAGTTGGTGGTATTGCTATCTGCAATACGGACAACATTCTCGTGATAATCGAGGTAGTCATACTTCAGCTCGTCAGCGGCATAATTAGCCTGCTGAGTATACATACCGCTCTCAACTAACCAAGCACCTACAAAGTACTCTGCAGTGTGTGAAACCTTGACAGACGTACGAACGAGTAACATATTGTCCTTCAGCTCTGTACGCGCAGCAATACCGGCACGTGGCTTGGTCTTAAGGGTGTTCTCTATTGCAGCCTTAAGATAAGCTATATTAGTATCTACATTGCTATTCTGAATTCCGTCCTTCAGATTTACAAGCACATAAGGATAACCACCTGAGGTGTTGAGTATGCTTGCCAAATCTTTACCATCAGACAGAGTGGTTGCGAAAGAATCTTTACCATGAACGGCTGTGTGTACAAATTTATCATTATACTCCTCATCCTCAAGCATATCATGGAAAGCTACAATCATATAAGGACAGTAACCACACCAAGTACCTGTAAACTGCGTGAAGAGCGCGCGATGTACAAAGTTGATATTCTCAGGCTCTGCATCGGCAGGACGTGACGGAATGTTGGATGTTACGGCGGTAACAGACATCGGAGTCTCGCGGGTATTCTTTATCTTGTAGCCTACCCAGAAGCTCTTTGTGCCCGCCTCTGTTGCGTAGTATGCAGGGAGTGCATATACAGTACCGTCAGCGGTCTCTGCTGCGACAAAGTCGAGAGTTACCGGCGAGTCATTGGCTGCGTCGTAAATGATAACTTTATTCATCTCCTCAGGGAGCAGTACCTTACCGTTGTAGCGAACGATAATTGCCGCGTAGCTCTTGCCTACCTGAATAAGGTTTGTCGAGAGAACTGCCGACAGACCCTCCTCTTCCTTGTCCGCAAGGTCAAGGTCCTGAACAGCAGTAACTACAATATCCTCACTGCGATACTCGCCATAGACAATATAGAATGTGTAGCGACCGGCAGTAAATGTTGAGAATGCCATCTCCTCCAGCGGCTCATTTGTAGCTGCGTCGTAGAGTGTAGACTCTGCAGAGACGTCAGTACCGTTAAAGAGTGCGCGGAAAACAGCTGTATCCTCACCATTTGCGATAATTACATTTGCTGAGACCTCGGTCTTAAAGCCCGAAGTATCCTCTACATTGGTCTCCTCGCCAAAGCCCTTACCATAGAGGCAAGAGGTCGCGAGAGTAGCAACAAAAAGGAGTGCTAATATATTAAAAATCTTTCTCATAGAGCCTTAGAATGAAGAGGTTACAGCAATGTTAATTCCGTTATACTCAGGAGAGTAGCGGCACACACCGCCCGAGCAGATATATCCTGCGCGGTTGCGTCCGTAGCTGAGCTGGATGCGTGTGCGCTTGATTGTGTAGCTGCCACCAACAGAGTAGTAGTTCTTCTTTGTGCCCTTGTACTCGCCGTTCTTGTCAGTGCGACCGTGGTTGTACATATCGCTCACAAAGAAGCTCCAGCGCGGTGCAAGGTTAAACTCAACCAGACCCGCTACCCAGTCACCCTCATATTCGCCCGAGAGCAGGTACTGAGCCTCCACGCGCAGTGACTTCTTGCGGTCGAACTTGTACTGAACATCAGCAACAAAGATGTTCGATACATATGTGCGGTGGTGGTAGCCGTGATATGGGTTCCACTCCTGGAAAGAGTAGAGGAGTGTAGTCTTGAGCTTCTTTGACCACTGACGCTCGACATCGAAGTTGATATCCTGCCAGAGCAGCTCGCGATTTCCGCTCTTTGCCTGACTCTTGCGCAGGGTGTAGTATGTCGAGTAGTTGAGGTGGAAGTTCCAGTAGCGGTAGCGGTTGCTCTGACTGCGATATGAGTAGTAGAAGTCAGCCTGACCACCCAACTCGCCCTCGGCATTTACCTGATAAGGGTTGAGGTTGGCAAGCATATAGGTATACTGACGAGTCAGTGCCGGCAGGTAGTTAAGGGTATTGCCTGTACCTGTGCCGTCAAAGGTGAGCGGAGTTGCCATTCTGTCGAGCATACGACCCATAGCGGTAAAGCTGAAGCCACCCTTTGCATAACCAACCTCGCCATATACTGCCTGACCCTTGTGTCCCTCAGCGCTTGCAGCGTAGTCTTTGCCCTTGCCGACATACTCGCCACGCAGGGAAAAGCCCGCCATATCGAAGTTGAGGCGTGCAGAGTACATATTGAGCAGATTCTCGGCAGTAGATGTACCGAGCTTCTCGTAGCGGTTTGCATAGCTACCCTCAACAAAGAGCGCACCCTGCTTAAAACCGAACATATCGCCCAGCGAGAGGCTCAGATCGGCACCACCTGCCCAACCGGTCTTGTAGTTGGTATAGAGGCGTGGACGACCATAGAGCGCCTTTACAGCGACATAGTTGCCGATATTTGCAGTAACGCGCGCACCGAGCATACCGTTGTTGAAACCGAGCTGGCGATCCTCGAAGGTGCGGAAGATAAGTCCGTTACCGAACTGGTCGAAGATATTTCCGACAGTTACAGAGTAACTCTTATCCTGCCACTGTGCATATACCTGCGGTATGAGCACCTTGAAGTCGTGCATCTTGCCAAGACCATAGCTTCCAATCTCATAACCCTGCAGTGCCGGCAGATAGGTCTCCACCTGAATACCTGCAGAGAAGCGGTCAATGGCATAATCGACCTTTATATAGTCGTTAGAGCCGAAGTGGGTCTTGGGAGCAGGGGTAGAGAGCGCCTTGTCGTTGAAATAGACAATGTTGTTACTCTCGACGCTACCCGAAATCACACCACCCTTCTCGCCTAAACTGATCTGTGCAGTGGCTGCAAGGGTCGAGCATACGGCAACGACAGAGATGATAAATTTCTTCATAGTTACTTCTTCTTGGAGATTTTGATAACCTTGTCAATCAGCTCCTGCTCACTGCCCGGAGTGTAGCCGGTGTGAGAGTAGACGATATTGCCCTTGCTGTCTACAACAAAGCTCTGCGGAGTAAGTGAAACATTCATTGCACGCTTCAGATCCTGATTTGCATCAAACAGACAGATAAAAGAGTCCTTGAAGACATTCGCCTTAGCCTTGGCTGTAGCCTTCAGACGAGCATCATCGACAGATACGGCAACAACCTCAAAGTCTGCCTCTGCCTTCCAATCCTCAATCTGGTCAAGGATGGTCATCAGCTCCTGAATACATGGCTTGCAGGTGATAGACCAGTAGCAGATAATCAGCGGCTTGCCTGTAAGCTCGCGCACAGAGATAATCTTACCCTCGTGGTTCTCGATCTTTACATCGGGCAGCTGCTGTGCCGATGCTGTGAATGCAGCAATCAGCGCAAATGCAAGACAAAATAGTTTTTTCATAGAGTGTTTTGTTAAAAACACGCCATTGGCACCTTGTTACGGGAGTCAATGGCGGTGTTGTGTTGCGAATTAGTTAATGCCCAGACGCTTCTCGAAGTTCTTCTTGCAGTTAGCATTGAACTCCTCAGCAGAGAGAACGTGGTACTTAACCTTTGCAGGAGCCTCTACAGCATTGGTTGCAGGGAGAGCTGTACGGCTCTTAGGAGCTGTAACAGTCTGAACCTTATCAAGAGACTTGATCTGACCACCATTAACAGCTGCAGGAGCAACCTTTGCAGAGGCTGGTGTAGCAGCACCCTTACGAGTAAGAACGATAGGGGCAACGATGCGGCTGTAGAACTGGAGCTGACCGTTGTAATCACGACCGATGTTTGGATAGAAATCCTCAGTCTTGGTAACTGTAATACCATTCTCATCCGTAGTTGAGTAAGTGTGCTTGAGAGGGTTGATGGTAATAGTGTTCTTATCCGCAGAGATAGTAACTGGGAAGTGAGCATTGATAATATTACCATCAGCATCACGAACATAAGGGAGTGATGCACTCTGGCTCAAACCAACGAACTGATATACGCTACCATCCTGTACCCACTGTGACATAGGTGCGAAGTAGTTGGTGTTGAATGGTGCAGTAACGTTGCCGTTAGCATCAATCTCAAGGTACCACTTTGGACCAAAGTCGAATACTGGTGACTCGTAGTTGTATGCAGAGTATGTCTTCTCGTCAGCGATGAACAAGTCGTAAGGAGAAGCAAACTGTGTATAGAGCTTACCATCTGGCTGGTCGTTGTGCTCAGGAACACCGCAAGAGATCTTGTCAGCATCGTACTCGAGCTCAAAGCCCTGGCAGAGGATACGGTTCTGACCACGAGTTGCAGCGTTGAAGTCATCAACAGTAGTCTTAAACTGGTCATATACAGCATCTACCTCCTCCTTGGTCTTGAGAGATGAAGAGTTGAAGAAGAGCTGGTATACCTCCTCAGGGAGTGTAGCCTCGTAACCAATCTCGCCAATAACAACCTTGCTTGATATCTGCTCAGTAGCCTGTACGATGTAGTTGTTGTCGGTGTCGTCCTCTGTAATGATAGTATACTTACCGTCGCCCTTGTAGAGCTTACCACAGTCGTGGTTTGTATCACCCGGAGCCTGGCAGTAGTGGTAGTGGTTGTACTGGATAGTTGTAGTAGCAGTCCACTCGCCCTTAAGCTCCTCGAAGAGTGGTGAATTTACAGGAGTTGCAAATGGCTCCTTAACGGTGCGACACTGACCTACAGCAGTAGAAACAGTACCCTCGTCGTTCATAACACGAACACCAAGGAAGGTATTTGCATCTGCACGGCTGTCAAAGCGGATGTTGTAACCCTCTGCAGAGTTGATAGCAGCAACCTCCTCAGCAGAGAATGATGCACCGTATGAGCTGAGAAGCATCTCCAAAGCGTCAGCCTCAGTATAACCGTACTTTGTATAGCTGTTGACTACAGCCATCCACTCACGCTCGTAGTTAGCAATGTAGCGAACCTTATATGCGTCACCGCTCTCACACTTGATGTTAAACCAAGCCTGATTCCAAACGTTCTCACCATTAGGGTTGTCGATAGCCTTAACAGTAACCTTTGAGGCTGGCTTTGTAGCCTTAGGAAGGGTGAACTTGTGAGTTGCATAAGACTGCTTAGAACCAGTCTCGTCGCCCAGTGCTGTGATGTGGAGAGTGTACTCGGTGTTCTGCTTCATATCATAGAACTCCTCGAGATTCATCTCGATAGGGCCAAAACTTGTCAAAGAGACGCTATTTGCAAATGAGTGATAAGAGGTGATGTACCACTGCATATACTTTGTCTGGTTGTTGAGCAGTGGGAGAATCTGCATCTGGAGTGATGGTTCAATAATAGCGAAGCAGTAACCATAGATACCCTCGGCAGGTGTGATGGTAATCTTACCACCACGTGGGGTCAGATCCATCTTAACGTCACACTTTGCACTCATCTTTGAAGGAGCCTTTGCCTCCATAAACTCGCGACGGTTGTAACCGCTCCAGTACTGGCTCTGATCAGGCACCTTCTTGTAACCTGTTGCTGCATAGTCTCTAAGGAAGTTATCTCTATCGAAGAGTGGCAAATAGTAGCCATTTGTCCAGTTTGCATAGATAGGGTGCTGGTCGGTGTAAGCAAACTCACCGAGAAGCAGATACATAGGCTGACCAGGAACGATAGGACCGTAGTATGAGCTCTCTTCATCGAGGTAGCCATTCTCCTCACAGAATTTCCAAGTTGTAGACTCTGTAATAGCTGTGTGGTAATACTCGTCATTGTAAGAGTTGAGCATATCTGCATCAGAGTAACCCTTCATAGTCAAGTTCTCGTAATAGAGTGGGAACTCAGCAATAGCCCATTTGATAACGTTACCTGGCTGCACCTGCTCCTTAGGGTAGTTGAGGTGCGCAGAGATAGACATATAGTCAACATCGAAGATTGTGAGCTCGTCAGTGAAAGTTGAAGTTGTAAGCTCAACCTTTACAACGTTCTCGTAGAACTCATCCTCTACAGTAGCACCTGCAATTGTTACAACATAAGAGGTGTCAGGGGTAAGGTCCTCTACAACAACAGTGTTCTCACCATCCTTACACTCGTAGCTTGTGCCGAGAGCAAAGATAATGTCCGGAGTAAGCTCGGTGTTAGAGCCTGCAACATCTACAGAGTATGCGTACTGACCGATGTTGAGTGTAGTAAGCTTAATCTCGGCAGTAGATGTGCCGGCAGATACAAGCACCGCCTCCATCTTAACCTCCAACTCGGGTGTCGGAGTCGGAGGCGGAGTTGGATCTGGATTCGGATTTGGATCGGTGGTGTCATTGTTGCAGGCAACCATTGCGATTGCTGCGAATACCATCACTAAACGCGATAGTATAAAAGTGAATTTTTTCATAAAAATGTAAATTGGTTATATATAATTAGTTATTGCCCATTTAACGGTGCAAGGTACGACAAAAAAATGGTTTTATATGCTAAATTATGCACAAAAAAAATATCCGATTTTGGACATCGAATATAATTTATTGATAATCAGTTGTTTAAGTTGTAGATTTTATTGCACTACAACCTGTTTTACAATGTCGATGCCTGCGTGTGCGTTAATTGCTCGCACGAGGGCATCGCGCTGCATCATCAGTTCAGTACGGATAACGGCAGAGGTGACATGGACATAGAGTGTACCCTGCACAAAGCGTACTTGACGAGTCTGCTCGGCGACCATCGGTCCGACAACCTCGCGCCAAGTGTTTGGCAATCCTCCCTCGGCAATCTTTGCTGCGATGTTGGGACTCTTGAAGAGTTGGTCAAAAAGTTCTCCTATAGGTCTTGGCTCTCTTCTTTTCATAAAACTTTTCCGTAAGTGACATCAAAAAGTTTGTAATCTGCACCGCTGTTTGCCAGTAGTCGCTCCATACGCTCGTGGCTGCAGTCGGTGATTACGATTTGACCGAAACTATCGCTCGCCACAAGGGCTATAAGCTCTGCCACGCGGCTCTCGTCGAGCTTGTCGAAAACATCGTCAAGCAGCAGTATCGGCGTCTTGCCTGTCTGCTCTGCAATTATCTGATACTGAGCAAGTTTTAATGCAATGATAAAGGACTTCTGCTGCCCCTGCGAGCCGTACTTTCTCAGTGGTACATCGCCGATAGTAAAGTGTATATCGTCGCGGTGGATGCCGACTGTTGTATGACCCAAAATAAGGTCCTTTTCGCGCGATTTAAGCAGCAACTCTGTCAGCTCTCCCTCCTCCAAATCTGTGCGGTAGGCGAGGGATACCGTTTCGCGGTCGTCCGAGAGAATTTTGTAGTACTCGGCAACTGCCGGCAGCAGCTTTTCAATCATCTCCTTGCGACGCTCGTATATCTTCTCTGCCGCACTCGCAAGCTGCATATCGTAGATAAGGAGCATCTGCTCGTCGGAGCCTATTTTGAGGTATTTGTTTCGCTCGGCAAGTGCTCCGTTGTAGCGAATCATCGCCGCCAGATAGTCGCGGTCAAACTGCGAGATAAAGGCGTTTATGTACTTTCTGCGCTCCTCGGCAGAGTCGCTGATAAGCATAGAGTCGGCAGGGGAGACAATCACCGTAGGGATAAGTCCCATATGGTCAGAAAAGCGCTCGTATGCCTTGTCGTTGCGCTTGATAACCTTCTGATTACCACGCTTGTATGAGCAGATAACCTGCTCCTTGCGACCCTCCTCGTTCTCAAAAGCACCATCGACAACAAAGAACTCCTCTCCGTGCAGCACGCACTGCGAATCGCTCATACCGAGTGCCGATTTGCACATTGCAAGGTAGTGGATGGCATCGACAATATTTGTCTTGCAGGTGCCATTGTCGCCCACAAAGCAGTTGATGCTCGGCTCGAGCTCTATATCCTGCTGTGCGAGGTTCTTGAAATTTATCAGAGAGAGTTTCTTTAGTCGCATAACCTTTGTTTTTCTGTCCAAAGATACGAAAAAGTGGTGAACAAATGATATTTTTCAAAAAAAAGTATATAAAAGGTGGATAATTGCGTAAAAAATCTTATTTTTGCAGTTTGAAGACGAAAATTAACAAAAACAAATAAAAGAGAAACAGATTATGACAAAAATTCAGAATCCTCAGGATGCAGCAGTTGTTGAGGCTGTTGGCAAGACAGAGAAGTTCTTCCAGGAGAATGGTAAGAAGGTGATTATTGCAGTGGTTGCTATCGTGGCAGTTGCTGTTGCAGGCTACCTCGTAAAGAGCTTGGTTATCGATGCAAATGCAGAGAAGGCTGCAGAGATGATTGTAGATGCACAGGATCGTTTCGGCGTTGAGAATCCTGACTTCGCACTCGCACTCAACGGTGATGAGAATGGCGCAGGTTTCCTCGATGTAGTTGAGCAGTATGGCTCGACTGTTGCCGGTAACCTTGCAAAGCACTATGCAGGTATCTGCTACCTCCGTCTTGGCGATCTGGAGAACGCAGAGAAGTATCTTGCAATGTACAAGGCTGTAGACGAGCTCCCGGGTGAGGTTGTAAACGCTCAGAACCTCGGTCTTCGTGGCGATATCGCTGTTGAGAAGGGCGAGTATGAGGCTGCAGTTGCTCTCTACAAGAAGGCTGTTGCTGCTTCAGCAAACATCTACACAGCTCCTCTCTACCTCTACAAGCAGGTTCTCGCTTATGCTGCTCTGGGTAACAAGGCTGAGGCTGTTAAGTGCCTTGAGGCTCTTCAGGCTGACTATGCTACCTCTTCAGAGGCTCGTGAGGCTGAGAAGGTAGTTGGTACTTTGTAATAACTTTACAGACACAACAGACGGAGAGTTGGGAGTAATACTCTCGACTCTCTTTTTATAACAATTATGATATCTTCATCGGAAATAAAGGTCGGTATCGTTGCCGAAGAGGGGCTCGATATATGGTCTGCGCTCACCTGCCTTAAGCAGAGCGGTTGCGCGGACGAGAATATTATTGTCAAGTATGTTCCGCCATTCCAGTTGGCATTGGGCGCACTCTTTTTTGCCGAATATACCGATGTGGATTGTACTGTAGTGATCGGTAGGGAGCATAGTGACCCGATTGCTACATCGCTGCTCAATCTGCAGATACAGTGGAATATGCCTATCGACTATACCCTTGCTCCGGCGCTCGATTGCGCTGCAGTTATAAATATGGTGCAGCTGCAGAGTCAGATGGCAGAGGAGGCGCAAAATCAAACTACGCGCCAAACACAACTCTCGTAGCACTATACAAATTCGCAAAATAGAGGGTGTCCATTTTTTTGGACACCCTCTTTCGTTAAAATATCACCACCACGCGGTTCTGCTCCTTGTGCTTGAATGGCAGGTTGGTTGTGCCGCCACTCTTCCACTCGATTTTAGACTCATCGACACCCTTGGAGATCAGATAGTCGTATGCTGTGCGGGCGCGTTTTGCGGCAAGACGCATATTGTACTTCTCACTGCCCGTCTGCGGGTCGGCAAAGCCCTCTATGCGGAATACTCTATCCGAACTGCACTTCTTGATATGCTCGGCAAGCAGGTCAAGGCGAGCCTTGTTGTCGGCGCTCAATATGCCATAGCCGTAGAGATAGAAGAGTATCTCGTCGTAGTTGTCGGTGGCTATTGCCTCCTGTGCATTTGCCGCCTGAACAGGGTTCTCGAGCTGCTCGATCTGCTTGTTCTCGTTTACAATCTCCTTGCTGTACTCGCTAATCTTTACGGTAGCCTTGTTGAGCTGTCGCTCCTGCTCGGCATTGATTCTCAATAGCTTGTTGTTCTCGGCTGTTATCTCGCCAATCTTCTCCTCCTTCTCGGCTATAAAGGCGAGCATTGCAGCAACCTCCTCATCTGTAGCACCTACGCGGTTGAAGTTGCGCTTGTTGAAGCGATATGTAACACCGACATAGAAGTTCAGCGCATTAAATCGTGGCGACTTTATAGTCGGCTGCGGGAAGAGATTTGCACGCGCCAGGGTGTAGTTTACCGTAAGGTCGATAGATACGGCACTGCTGACGTTAAATCTGTTCTGCATACCTACGCTCGCTGCAAATTCGGTCTGACGCGTAGACTTCTCGTTAAGACTTGTAAAGGCAATACCTGCACCACCGGTAAGTATGGCGTCGTAGACTCTCCACTCGCGATATCCGCCAATCCAGTTGCTAAGATTGATCATCATATCGGGATGCAGAAATAGGAATGAGGTATTGACCTTGCTGTTTGCGGTGTTGAGGTAGTTTATCTTACCTCCCTCAGCAGCAAATCGCATACCGAATACGGGGTGTACCCACTTACCGACAGCGCCATAGCCTACGCCCTGATATGCCTTGCCAATCTTACTTCCCGTGCCGAGCATAAAGGACATACCGGCACCACCCTGAATCTCCCAATTATCCCAAAAACGATTTGAGACAAAGCCTGAAATGTGGGTGTTCGGCTGCTCCTCGATTACTGTAAACTCTTGTGCGGTAGCCGACAAGGTCGCTAATGCCGCAATAATTGTAAAAATCTTTTTCATAAGCATCAAATGTTAGATGCCTATGAGGTTGCATAAATTGTGCAAAACTATTTTGCGGGTGAAAACAAAGAGCCTTTATCGGGCAAGATTGCTATCTTTTTTTAATCCTAAACATAGCAGAATAGGGCTCCAGTTTATATGTTTTGCAACTTTGGAGATAATTACAGGGATGTATAACCCCAAAACTATACAGGTCAAATAGAATACAATATATACTAATGTCGGATGGCTTGCTCCGAAGCCCATTGACAAGGTGTATTTATAGATGATTTTGACAGCAATTTGAGCAAAAATGCCAATCAAAAATATCTGGTAGGTATAGTCGCGGAATGTTGAAAAAGCCTTTGGATATATGCTGTCAAGGATAAACGAAAGGCCTACCGAGA
Source organism: uncultured Alistipes sp. (assembly GCA_947367255.1). Classification (GTDB taxonomy): domain Bacteria; phylum Bacteroidota; class Bacteroidia; order Bacteroidales; family Rikenellaceae; genus Alistipes. Next base: position 6,873 of record CANBCZ010000005.1, on the reverse strand, counting down.
TGGCTATTCCGCTCATGGCAAGCCCGAATAGAATATCGGTATTCCAGAGGCATAGATATAGAGTAGCACCTACTGCAATTATCAGATACTTCATCGGCTTGTACTTGTCATCGAAACCATATTTGCTGGCTAACAAACCGATAAAGAAGTAGATTCCGTAGTACGCACAATCTTTTAGGCATAGGAAAGTGTCGAGCGGTAGATAATCAACCCAAATATGTAGTGCGAGCAGAAGACTCAAGGTTACGATAGTAAGCCATCTCGATTTAAGGCAGACTCTCCAGTAAGGGGTTAGGGCAAACATCCATAGAATAACAGCAATAAACCACATCTCAAGCAGTGGACCCTCTCGAGGATAGAGAATTGCGAGGAAGAACTCTTGAAATGTAAACGATGCGGCTCTGTTCATCTCTCCAGGGAGCAGAGACTTCATCCCCATTGCGATAATCGTAAATACGATGAAAGGTATTGCTAATCGTTTGAGTTTGTCCATCATTATAGCCTTATAAGACCACTTTGTAGAGCTTGCTGACAGACGTGTCGTATAGAACAGGTATCCCGAAATTAGGATGAAAAGTGGCATGTGAAACGAATAGGCAATATCGTACAAGAGGGCTGCAAATTCAGGAACTATGCCCTCTATCCTTAACGGAGCGTGCCCTATGACAACCCACAGCATAGTCCATCCTTGAAGTATAAGCAACCAATTAATCTTCTTCATCGCTATTTATAAACTATATCGATTATTACGATATTGAACTCAACTACAAAAGTACACATTTATTTACTATTTCTGCAACATCTAACAAAAAAGACGTGCCCAATATACTCGGACACGTCTTTGTTATATATTAAGGTATCTACTAACCGCACTTAGAGTAGCCACAGCTCATACAGGTAAGACAACCGTTCTGGTATGCCATATTCTCCTGACCACACTGTGGACACTTGCCCTTAGAACGAGTACCATCCTCGATGTACTGCTTCAGAGCACGCTTTACACCATTCTTCCAAGTGTTGATGTTCTCGTCATCGAGGTGAAGACCGTCGATAAGCGAAACAACCTTGTCGATAGGCATATTGTAGCGAAGAACACCCGAGATAAGCTTTGCGTAGTTCCAGAAGCTCTCGTCGAAGAGTCGTGAGATACCACCGATAGTGTTTGTATAGCCGTAGCGGTCGGTGTACTGGAAGTCGTAACGCTTTGTGCCGTCATCCTCGCGAACCTTGAGAATGTTACCCTTAGTAATCTTTGGTGGAATGTACATAGCGTCATCCTCAATCTTACCGGTGAAGATCTCATATGGATGACCCTCGAGCATACCTACAAATGCAATCCAATCCTCCTTGCCGTTCTTGAAGCGAACAACCTCTGCAGGAATTGACTTCGGACGACGGTTAGACTGTGTAGGCTCCTCGCACTTTGGAGCGGCGCTCTTCTTCGACTTCTTGTCTACGAGCACACCTGCACGGCAACCGTCACGATATACGGTAACACCCTTACAGCCGCACTCCCAAGCTGTGCGATATACATCGGCAACCAGCTCCTCAGAGACATTGTTCGGAAGGTTTACAGTCACAGATATTGAGTGATCTACCCACTTCTGAATAGCACCCTGCATACGCACCTTAGCAACCCAGTCGATATCGTTTGCAGTCGCGCGGTTGTATGGAGATGCTGCTACCCACTTGTCGAGCTCCTCGTCAGAGATTGTCTGCAGACGGGTAGTGTCATAGCCGTTGATTGTGAGCCAATCTACGAACTTGTGGTGGTATACATTGTACTCCTCGAAAGCATTGCCCTGCTCATCAACAAATGTAGCAACTACATTGTGGTCAGATGGGTTGATCTTACGACGACGCTTGTATACAGGACGGAACACAGGCTCGATACCTGATGTTGTCTGTGACATAAGCGAAGTTGTGCCTGTAGGAGCGATTGTAAGCATAGCGATATTACGACGACCATACTTGAGCATATCCTCGTAGAGTGACTTGTCAGCCTCACGCAGACGAGCAATCATAGGGTTGTTCTTCTCCTTCTCTGCGTCGAATACCTGGAATGCACCACGATCGCGTGCCATCATTACAGATGCACGGTAAGCCTCAATAGCGAGGGTCTTGTGAACCTCAACGGTAAACTTGAGAGCCTTCTCAGATCCGTAACGCAGACCGAGTGCTGCGAGCATATCGCCCTCTGCAGTGATACCCAGACCGGTACGACGACCCTTGAGTGCCATATCCTGAATCTTCTTCCAAAGCTCAATCTCAACCTTGCGAACATCCATATCCTCAGGGTCAGACTGAATCTTGTTGAGGATAAGATCGACCTTCTCGAGCTCGAGGTCGATAATGTCATCCATAAGGTGCATAGCCTTGTGAACGTGCTCCTTAAAGAGGTCGAAGTTGAATGTAGCCTCCTTTGTGAACGGATTCTCTACATAGCTGTAGAGATTGATAGCGAGCAGACGGCAGCTGTCGTAAGGACAGAGCGGAATCTCGCCGCAAGGGTTTGTAGATACGGTAGTAAAGCCCTGATCTGCATAACAATCAGGCACAGACTCGCGGATGATTGTATCCCAGAAGAGTACTCCCGGCTCTGCAGACTTCCACGCGTTGTGGATAATCTTGCTCCAGAGCTTGCGAGCATCGATGTGCTTTACATACTTAGGGTTCTCAGAGTTGATTGGGAACTGCTGGGTGTATGTACGACCATCGATAGCGGCACGCATAAACTCGTCGTCAATCTTGATAGATACATTTGCGCCGGTAACCTTGTTTGTGTCGAGCTTTGCATCGATAAAGTTCTCTGCATCAGGGTGCTTGATAGAGAGTGAGAGCATCAGTGCACCACGACGACCATCCTGCGCAACCTCGCGTGTAGAGTTTGAGTAGCGCTCCATAAACGGAACAATACCAGTCGATGTGAGTGCAGAGTTGAGTACAGGGCTGCCTGCAGGACGGATGTGTGACAGGTCGTGACCTACACCACCGCGACGCTTCATCAGCTGTACCTGCTCCTCATCCATACGGAAGATACCGCCGTAAGAGTCAGCCGGATTCTTGTGACCGATAACAAAGCAGTTTGAGAGCGATGCTACCTGGAAGTTGTTGCCGATACCTGTCATCGGACCACCCTGAGGGATGATGTAACGGAAGTGGTCGAGCAACTCGAAAATCTGAGCCTTTGTCAGCGGGTTGGCATACTTGTTCTCGATACGCTCCAACTCAGCTGCAATACGCTCGTGCATCTGTGTCGGGGTAGACTCGTAGATGTTGCCGTAAGAGTCCTTGAGGGCATACTTGCTCACCCATACGGTGGCAGCAAGCTCGTCACCTGCAAAATACTCCTTAGAGGCGGCCACAGCGTCTGCGTACTCTACCTTTTTAGGTGTTTTATTCATAATATATCAGTTTTATTTAATTTGTGTCAGATTTAGGCGAAAATAGCCCCTCGAAAGGGACTACTTAATTCTGATATTTTGTACCACAAATGTAGGGAATATTTGCTTAATTCTCCAAATTTTTCACATCGTAATTTTTGACAAGTTATTAACACTTTTCAAAAAGCGCGGCTGTATGTATCTGTAGCGCGATTTTTATTTTTGAAAAATTTTTGGAGTGCGCTCTGTCAGCTCGACAATACGGCGAACAATTGCCGCGCGCTGCTTGTCGTTCACCTTATAGTAGTAGCGATTAGAGGATTTGTCCTCTGTGAAATCGGTTATACTTGCCTGATCTACAGTAACATAGCCGCTTTTTGACAGACTCGCATAGCCCTTGTGACCCTCTACAGCAAACAGTACAGCTGTCGGGTCCCAGAGCGGGCGGTTGTACGGCATCTGTGCGTAGTAGTTGAAGGCTACAACCAGCGGATGGTTCTCTGTATACTTAAATCCATTCTCTACGGTCTGGTATGGATAGAGGGTACTTTTGCCCAGCACAACATCGCTGAAGTACATCGGTACAGGACACTCTGCAAAGAAGCGTACAGCAGCATAGTGGTCCTTATATACATTGTACTCCTTTTTGCGCTCGTGGAAATTGCCTGCCATAATTACAACCTTTTCAGCCTTTTGTGCCATAAGGCTCTTGCCGTCAAGTGGCGAGTACTCGTCGGCAGCAGATGCGAGCAGACGAGTCATATTGGTCGAGAAACCTACGGTAACGAAGGTCACGCTCTTGTCAGGCTGCGATGCAAGGAGCTTTCGGATGAGCTTGTAACCATCCTCGACTGCATCCCAATCGGTAATAGTGTGCTTGTAGTTGTGCGCATTGACGGTATAGTCTGCGTAGTTGAGGCGTTTGTCGGTGCACACATAACCCTCCTCGGGATAGGTCTTTACGATACCTACGGGGATGTTAGGGTAACCATAGAGGGTATTCATCGCATCGATAAACTTTACGCTGCCACCCTCGCGCTTGCTCGAGATAATACCGAGCAGGTCTACCTTGCCCTCGTCCATATATTTATAGAACATATCGAGCGCCACAACATCATCTACATCGTTACCCATATCGGTATCGAAGATAATCTTGATAGGTTCTGCTGCATTTGTGTAAAAAGTGGCTGTAAACAGCGCTACAATGGCTATAAGAATCTTTTTCATAGTTTCAGTAGTTTTGTTTGTTCACAAAGATAATGTTTTCTATGAGAAAAATCATTATATTTGCAATATATTTTTGAATTATGACAGCACTATATCCACAGATAGTTTACGGACCTGTTCGTTCGCGTAGATTAGGACTCTCGCTCGGTGTCAATCTGTTGCCTCTTGAGGCGAAGTTGTGTACATTTGACTGCATCTACTGTGAGTGCGGTTGGAATGGGGATAATAGCGGTTCGCGCCGCTTTAACGACCGTGAGCAGGTTGCTGCGGCGCTTGAGTCTGCACTTGTGGCGATGTCTGCCGAGGGTCAGCTGCCCGATGTTGTCACCTTTGCCGGTAATGGCGAGCCGACTATGCATCCCGACTTCGAGGCAATTATAGAGGATACTATCGCTCTGCGCGACAAGTATGCTCCGTCGGCAAAGATTTCGGTACTCAGCAATGCCACACAGCTGCATCGTGAGGATGTGGTGCGAGCCCTCTGTCGTGTGGATAACAATATTCTCAAGATTGACTCACTTGACGAGGATATGGCTCGACTGATCAATAAACCGTGCTGCAACTACTCTGTGGCAAAGGTCGTCGAGCAACTCAAGGCTTTTGAGGGTAGGGTGATTGTGCAGACAATGTTTCTGCGTGGAGAGTACGACGGTAAAATTGTCGATAATACCACCGAACCACAGATAGCTGCGTGGTTGGAGGCGGTAAGAGCAATAGCCCCCGAGTCGGTTATGGTCTACTCGATAGCCCGCGATACACCTTGTAAGACTCTGCAGAAGGTTGAACGAGAGGAGCTTGAACAGATAGCCGAAAGGGTTAGGGCTTTGGGCATTACTTGCAGTGTAGCATAAAAAAACGACTCGTTTTTGCGAGTCGTTTTTTTTATGCCATAATCTTACAGGAAGTACTCCACTGCGGCATATACCGGCAGTAGGACTATAAGTGCCAGAGCGATATATCCGAAGAATGACGGCATCTTGACACCCTCCTTCTCGGCGATAGCCTTGACCATAAAGTTCGGACCATTGCCGATATAGGTCATAGAGCCGAAATATACTGCACCCATAGAGATAGATTGCAAAATCAGCGGAGCGACACCTGCAACAAGATCGCTACCCGTATCATTCAGACCCTGCGCCACGGTGTAGAAGGCTACGGCAGTTGGTGCATTGTCAAGGAATGAGGAGAGTGCACCGGTTGCATAGAAGAACTCGCGGGCAGATGTGAGTCCGAATATCTCGGCATTGGCATTGAGGTAGAGCAGCGCCGGCGTCATTGTGACGAATATACCTATAAATATAATAGCAACCTCGATAATCGGCTCCCAACTGAAGTGGTTGTCCTCTCGTACCTTTGGCTTGGTTATCTTGAGTGAGAGTATGATTATTGCAAGCAGCACAATCTCTCGGAGAAACTTAATATATATAGGTGCGTCGTGCTCGCCCATTGCAGGGATGGTTGCAGGGTTTATAAACGCTACGCTCAGCACGATACCGATAAGCAGAATAAAGTTCTTCGCACCGCGGACATTGATTGTAAAACCCTCCTCGTCGTTGTAGTGGCTGTGAGGACGGATACCGATAGTCTCGCACTTGTGGTATCTCCAACTGTCGTAGATGTAGTAGCCTGTAAGCAGTACTGCACCGATAGCAACCCACTGCGGATACATCTCCATAAACCAACTGAACGGCGCACCACGCAGATAGAGCAAAAAGAGTGGCGGATCACCAAGCGGAGTGAGAATACCACCGCAGTTTGCTACAAGGGCTATAAAGATGAAGAATGTGTGCATCTTATGCTCTCGGTCGCGATTCATCTCCAGCAATGGACGGATGAGGAGCATTGCCGCACCCGTAGTTCCCACAAAAGAGGCAAGCGCATAGCCCAAGAAGAGCATTGTCGTATTTACCGTAGGTGTGGCAACGGAGTTCACAGAGAGTTTTATTCCACCCGTAACAACAAAGAGTGAGCAGAGCAGTATGATAAATGGTACATAGTCGTAGAAGAGCTGATGTATCAACTCATCGCCCAGACCTGTAGAGATAAGTATTATCGAAGTAGGTATGGATACAAGCAGCACGAAGAGGAGCTTACTTGAGTTCTTTTCCCACTTCTCTGCAGCGATCAGAGGTGCTATGGCAATAGCCAACAGCATTATAATAAAAGGTATAAGTAACCAAACCGGAATACTCTGCATATTTAATAGAGATATAAACCTGAAAATAATTGCAAAGTTAGCACCAAAAAGGTGTCGTTGTTCCAA
>CANBCZ010000004.1 GCA_947367255.1 uncultured Alistipes sp. | reverse complement strand
TACCCGCATTTATGTACTATTTTTGACCAATAAACAGAAACCGCCCCGATTTTATGTACTATTTTGACCAATAAGCCCATTAAGCACAAAAATTATTTTAGGTATAATATCGCATAATCATAAAATTGAAGCAGCACCTCGAATCTCGAAGTGCTGCCCCCTAAACCTAACCTAAAAACCTATCTTCAGAAGAGATTCTCATCTCATTCCGGGCACAAAAGTACAACAACTATTCCAAACTTCCAAATTATAAGTGAAAAAAATATTATTTTCTTTCTTTTTGCTCAAAAGCGCATCAGAACGCCATATTTCGCAGATATTGGAGATTGAAGAGTGTAACTTGTACCTCAATTTTTTGGTTATTTTTTGCTTTTTTATCTCTTTATTTTCCTTTTTAATCCCAATAAACAGCTGTTCTTTCGTTTTGTTTTTCTATTTTTACACATACTACTTTCAATTTGTTATCTTGAGCTGACCATCTGCCGCATCAATAACTATCGTCTTCTCGCGACTTACGGCACCTGCAAGTATTCGTTTTGACAACTCGCCGACCACCTCGCGCTGAATTACACGCTTTACAGGTCGTGCGCCATACATTGCATCGTAACCCGCCGCAGCGATATAGCTACGCGCAGCATCTGTATAGTCGAGTGACAATCCATTGTGTGCCAACATCTTACGGAGCGAGTTCATCTGCAGATCGACAATCTTCTCGATATCGCTCTTGCTCAACGGCTCAAACATCACAATCTCATCTATACGGTTCAGGAACTCCGGCTTCAGCTGTACCTTCAGCAGCTCCAGCACATCTGCCTGCACACGCTCCACAACCTGCTCGGGCAGAGTATCATGCTGCTCAAGAGCCTTCGAAAATGCCTCCTGTATCAGGTGCGAACCCATATTTGAGGTCATAATTATAATAGTATTGCGGAAATCGACAGTTCGTCCCTTATTATCTGTCAGTCGTCCGTCATCGAGCACCTGCAACAAGATGTTGAACACATCAGGATGCGCCTTCTCTATCTCGTCGAGCAGCACCACAGAGTATGGCTTTCGACGAACAGCCTCCGTAAGCTGTCCACCCTCATCATAACCGACATATCCCGGAGGCGCTCCGACAAGTCGCGATACGGAGTGACGCTCCTGATACTCACTCATATCTATACGGGTCATCATATTCTCGTCATTGAAGAGGAACTCCGCCAATGCCTTGGCAAGCTCGGTCTTTCCCACACCCGTTGTTCCGAGGAAGATAAAGGATCCGATAGGCTTTCGAGGGTCGTTCAGACCGGCACGCGAACGACGCACCGCCTCCGATATTGCCACTATAGCCTGCTGCTGACCCACCACGCGGTGATGCAGCTCATCCTCCATCTTGAGGAGCTTCTCACTCTCCGAGGCGAGCATCCTTGCCACAGGTATTCCCGTCCAGCGAGATACAATCTCTGCAATATCGGCAGAATCGACCTCTTCCTTAATCATCTGACCCGATGCTGTCGCCGCACCAAGCTCCTCCTGCAGCGCCTCTATGGCACGCTGACAATCGACAATCTTGCCGTAACGAATCTCCGCCACGCGACCGTAATCGCCCTGACGCTCAGCCTGTTGTGCCTCAATCTTGAGCTGCTCCACCTGCTGCTTATTCTGCTGTATCTTGACAAGTATGTCACGCTCGCCCTGCCACTTAGCCCTCATCTGCGACTCCTTTGCGCGCAGATTGTCAATATCGCGGTCAAGCGCCTCTATTCGCGCCTTATCACCCTCGCGACGTATCGCCTCGCGCTCAATCTCCGCCTGACGAATACGACGGTCGAGGTTATCTATCTCCTCGGGCACCGAGTTCATCTCAAGACGCAGCTTCGACGCCGCCTCATCTACAAGGTCTATCGCCTTGTCGGGCAGGAAACGGTCGGTGATGTAACGATGCGAGAGCTCTACTGCCGCAACTATCGCCTCATCCTTTATACGAACCTTGTGGTGACCCTCATATCGCTCCTTCAGACCACGCAGAATACTCACCGCATCCTCCTTTGTCGGCTCATCGACCATAACCTTCTGGAAACGACGCTCCAAAGCCTTATCCTGCTCAAAATACTTCTGATACTCATCGAGCGTTGTGGCACCAATCGTACGCAACTCGCCACGCGCAAGTGCCGGTTTGAGGATATTCGCTGCATCCATCGCGCCGCTGCTCTTTCCTGCACCGACAAGCGTGTGAATCTCGTCTATAAAGAGCAGTATCTCGCCATCCGATGCCGACACCTCGGCAATGACCGCCTTGAGTCGCTCCTCAAACTCACCCTGATACTTCGCGCCCGCAATCAGTGCACCCATATCGAGCGAATAGATACTCTTTGAGCGCAGATTTTCAGGCACATCGCCATCCACTATTCTGTGTGCAATACCCTCGGCAATGGCGGTCTTTCCCACACCCGGCTCACCGACAAGTATCGGATTGTTCTTTGTTCTGCGCGAGAGAATCTGCAACACACGACGACACTCCTCATCACGACCAATCACCGGGTCGAGTTTGCCCGTTCTGGCAAGTTCGTTGAGGTTTATCGCATACTTTCCAAGCGCATCAAACTGCTTGTCATCGGCCTGCGAGCCGATTGTCGAACCCTTACGGAACTGACGCACCGCCTCAAGCAATTCACTCTCTACAACGCCCTGAGCCTTAAGCAGTTCTGACGCCTCGCCACGCTCTGCCACAAGTGCAAGCAGCAGGTGCTCCACAGAGGCATACTTATCGTTAAACTTCTTTGTAAAATCTACCGCGCGCTGAATAACCTTTGTTATCTCTGTCGAGAAGTACTGCTCTCCATCTCCCGACACTTTTGGCAGTCGTGACAGAGCCTCTGCCACGCTTCTGCGCAAATTTGGCAGATTTACGCCACATCGACCGAGCAGAAATGCACCCAAATCATCATTGTCGGCAATCACAACCGATAGCAGATGCAGCGGCACTACAGCCTGCTGACCCGCCTTTTGAGCCTCAGACACTGCACTCTGCAGAGCCTGCTGCGCCTTTATTGTCAGCACATTGATATTCATAGCCATAATTGTTTTGGTTTTCGCCTTATAGTAGGGCAACTTCTTTGCCAAAACCATTTTGGCAGAAAAGAGTGCCAATTTGACTGCCGACGACAACTAAAACTGATAGTTTTAGCCAATATTTTTTCAACTTTACACATTATTTTGTAACTTTGTCGCGATTATGGAACAATTTGTAGTATCGGCAAGAAAATATCGTCCTGCGACCTTCAACTCGGTCGTTGGTCAGAAGCATATTACCTCTACGCTTAAGAATGCCATTGAGCGCAACCAGCTGGCTCATGCATACCTCTTCTGCGGTCCTCGAGGTGTAGGTAAGACCACCTGCGCCCGCATCTTCGCCAAGGCAATCAACTGCCTCAACCCCGTAGGTGCCGAGGCTTGCAACGAGTGCGAGTCGTGCCGTTCGTTCAACGAGGGTCGTTCGATGAGCATCCACGAGCTCGATGCCGCATCAAACAACTCTGTCGAGGATATCCGCAATCTTATCGAGCAGGTGAGAGTCATCCCTCAGGTGGGTCACTACTCAGTCTTTATCATCGATGAGGTTCATATGCTCTCGCAGGCGGCATTTAACGCCTTCCTCAAGACCCTTGAGGAGCCACCGCAGCACGCTATCTTTATCCTTGCCACCACCGAGAAACACAAGATTATTCCTACCATCCTCTCCCGCTGTCAGATCTACGACTTCAACCGTATCCGCGTGGAGGATGCAGTAGAGTATCTTCGCTATATTGCAAACAATGAGGGTGTTACAGCAGACGACGAGTCGCTCAACCTCATTGCACAGAAGGCAGACGGCGGTATGCGCGATGCACTGTCTATGTTCGACAAGGCTGTGTCGTTCTGTGGCACAAATTTGGAGTATAAGGCTGTAGCCCAGACCCTGAATGTGCTCGACTACGACACCTACTTCCGCTTTACCGACCTGCTGCTCGAGGGGGACTATGTAAATGCTCTGCTCGCCTTCGATCAGGTACTTACAAAGGGCTTCTCCGGTCAGATTTTTATGAATGGTCTTAACCAACATATGCGCGATTTGCTCGTTGCCGCAGGTCCTGCCGTAACTCTTATCGAGTTTACAGGTGCACTGCTCGAGCGCTATCGTCAGCAGGCTGCTCGCTGCAACACAGCCTTCCTCTTCGGGGCTATCTCACTGCTCTCGGAGGCAGATGGCAAGCTGCGCACAGCATCTAACCAACGCCTGCTTGTGGAGCTTACGCTGATGAAGATTGCAGCAATGGCTCAAAAAAAAAATTCTGACCTGACCCTCCCCATAGACGAGGAGTATCCGCTGCCCGCACTTGATACGCCGCAAGTAGCTGTAGCTCAGCCGAGTACACCCGCAGTCGCTCCGACACCACAACCGGTTCCACAGCCTACTGTGCAGCCGGCGGTGCAGCCGACAGCAGCACCGCAGCAGCCTCAACCACGAGCAGCTGCACCACGAATGGCTGCCGGTATGGGCAAACGCAGCAGTATCGACAGCGCACTTGCATCGGGTTCGATTAACAACCTTATAAAGTCTATGTCGGCACCCGTACAGAGCGAGCAGAGTGCAGATATATATACCGACCCGCAGAGCGAGGAGAAGCTCAAGGCGTCGTTTGACAAGGCTGTAGCGTCGCTCATTGCAAAGCATCCGCGATTTTCGCCCGCCTTTGAGAAGGTCAAAATCTGCGGCAACACCATCTCGGTCGAGGTCCCTACCTCGATTTTGCGTGATGATTTGACAAACACTCGCAGCGAGATTACCGAACACTTTGCCGATGTGGCAGGTATCGATGGTATCGTAAAGCTCGATGTTGTCCTCAACGAGGTGAAGATAAAGCTTCGTCCCGTAAAGTTAGAGGACCGTTTGGCACACGTTGCAGGGTGTTCACCACTCTTTGACAGCTTTGTCAAGGCATTAGATTTGGAATTAGATTAAAAATTACGAAATAGTACAAAAAAATGAGTAGAAAGAATTTTGTAGAGGAGCTCCAGTGGCGCGGTATGATTCATACCATTATGCCGGGTGCCGAGGAGCAGTTGGAGAAGGAGATGACAACCGCATACTTGGGTATCGACCCTACTGCGGATTCACTTCATATTGGTCACCTTGTAGGTGTAATGATTCTCAAGCACCTTCAGATGTGCGGTCACCGTCCTGTAGCGCTCGTAGGTGGTGCAACAGGTATGATTGGCGACCCAAGTGGCAAGTCTCAGGAGCGTAACCTGCTCGACGAGGCGGCTCTGCGTCACAATCAGGAGGCTATCAAGGCTCAGCTGGCACGCCTTATCGACTTCGATTCGGATGCCGAGAATGCTGCTGTGCTTGTAAACAACTACGACTGGATGAAGGAGTTCTCGTTCCTCGACTTTGCTCGTGAGATCGGTAAGTGCATCACTGTAAACTATATGATGGCTAAGGACTCTGTAAAGAAGCGCTTCAACGGCGAGGGCGACGGTATGTCGTTCACAGAGTTTACCTACCAGCTGCTGCAGGGTTACGACTTTTTGCACCTCTACCAGACTATGAACTGTAAGGTACAGCTCGGTGGTGCCGACCAGTGGGGTAACATCACTACCGGTACAGAGCTTATCCGTCGCAAGCTCGGCTCTGAGGCTGAGGCGTTTGCCATTACCTGCCCGCTGATTACAAAGGCTGACGGTACAAAGTTTGGTAAGACCGAGAGCGGTAATGTATGGCTCGATGCAAAGTACACCTCGCCTTACAAGTTCTACCAGTTCTGGCTCAATGTATCTGATGACGACGCAAAGCGTTACATCAAGATCTTCACACTTCTCGACCGTGAGACCGTCGAGAGCCTTATCGCCGAGCACGAGCAGGCTCCGCACCTGCGCGTACTTCAGAAGCGCCTTGCACAGGAGGTTACCACAATGATTCACTCTGCAGCCGAGTATGAGAAGGCTGTCGAGGCATCGGGCATCCTCTTCGGCAATGCTACATCTGAGGCTCTGCGCCGCCTTGACGAGCAGACACTGCTTCAGGTATTCGACGGCGTACCGCAGTTTTCCGTATCTGCTGCAGATTTGGGCTGTTCATTTATCGACCTGTGTGCCGAGAAGACCAACATCTTCCCATCTAAGGGCGAGTGCCGCAAGATGATTCAGGGTGGTGGCGTATCACTCAACAAGGAGAAGGTGACAGATATCGCTGCAACAGTTACCTCTGCCGACCTTATTGCCGGTAAGTACCTGCTTGTGCAGAAGGGTAAGAAGAACTACTACCTTGTTATCGTAAATGAGTAACAATCAGCTATATACAATCAACCTGGAGGGCTTGGAGTTCCACGCCTTCCATGGTTGTTATGATTTGGAACAACTCTCGGGCAGTCACTTTGATGTAGCCCTTGAGATTACAACACCTCTGGGCGAGGTTGCGACAAAGGATGATGTCACCCTTGCCGTAAACTACCTTACCGTCTATGAGGTTGTGCGCGAGCAGATGCGCATTACACAGCACACTATCGAGCGCGTGGCTCAGAATATTATCGATGCACTTCTTGAGCGTTTTGAACAGATTGTAGCCGTCAAGTGCACCGTCACAAAGCTTGCCCCACCACTTGGAGGCAAGGTCAGAAAGGTTAGCGTTACCCTCACCTCTGCGCGAGAGTAACAATTAAAACTTAGGTTAGTTAATGGCAAAAAGAGCCTCTTTTGGCAGCAAGATTGGAGCGATACTTGTTGCCGCCGGCAGTGCTATCGGTCTTGGTAGTATCTGGCGATTTCCGTATATGACAGGCGAGAATGGCGGTGGAGCCTTTCTTGTTGTCTATCTGTTGAGTGTACTTGTTGTGGGTATTCCCGTTATGCTTGCCGAGTTTGCTATCGGTACTCACACCCGCAAAAGCCCCGTCAAGGCATACAATCAGCTCTCTCCGCGTTGGAAGTGGCTGGGATATAACAGCGTCATTGTCTCGCTGCTTATCTCAGGCTTCTACTACATCGTTGCCGGCTGGTCCCTCGAGTACTTCATCAGCTCTGCCGATGGTGTTCTCTACTCTGTGAGCGACTTCCATCAGCACTTTGCAGACTTCACAGGCTCATGGCGCGAGCCGCTCTATACAATCCTCTTCGTAGTATTGACACACGCTATCGTCGTTATGGGCGTGCAGGAGGGTCTGGAGCGCATCTCGAAGATTGTTATGCCTATACTGCTTGTGATGCTCGTTGTGCTTGTGGCACACTCTGCAACAATGTCGGGTGCCGCAGAGGGCTACCGTTTCCTCTTCTATCCGGACTTCAGCAAGGCATTTTCAGTGAAGACTATCGTCAGCGCTATCGGTCAGGCATTCTTCTCGCTCTCGATTGGTCTGGGTTGTATGATCGCCTACTCCTCCTACTTCAAGGAGGGTACAAACCTCACAAAGACCTCCTTCTCTGTGAGCCTTATGACCTTCTTTGTAGCTATGCTCTCGGGTATGGTTATCTTTCCGGCAGTATTTAGCGTCGAGGGTCTTGAGCCTACAGCGGGACCAACCCTGCTCTTTGAAACTATACCGTTTATCTTCGCCGAGATGCCCGCTGCGGCACTCTGGTCGTCAATATTCTTCCTGCTCGTCGTTCTCGCAGCACTCACCTCGACAATCTCTTTCCACGAGGTGCTCACGCAGTACCTGCAGGAGAACCACAATGTTGCCCGTCGCAATGCCGCCCGCATCACCTCTCTGGCAACTATAGTGCTGTCGGTTGTATGCCTTAAGTGGAGCTGGTTCTTCGACGCCTTCGATGTTATTACGGCAGATGTTCTGATGCCTGTTGGCGGACTGCTGACCTCAATTTTTGCCGGTTGGGTGCTCGATCGAAAGACATTCAACGAGGAGATCTCCAACCACGGCACACTTCGTGCACGCCTCTTCCCACTGCTTGCCTTTACCCTTAAATGGGTGGCTCCGATACTATTAAGTATAGTATTTGTGTGGAATTTAGTATTTTAGTGTCGAAAATTGAGAAATATTTTGTAATTTTGGCGCGTAAATGTGAACAAACATATCATTAACCATAAATTAATTCAACAACTATGATTTCGTACAAGAATCTCGGCCTTGTAAACACTCGCGAGATGTTTGCAAAGGCAATCGATGGCGGTTACGCAGTACCTGCATTCAACTTCAACAACATGGAGCAGCTGCAGGCAATCATCATGGCAGCCGCTGAGACAAAGTCACCAGTTATCCTCCAGGTATCTAAGGGTGCTCGTAACTACGCAAACCAGACCCTTCTTCGCTACATGGCAGAGGGCGCAGTAGAGTACGCAAAGGAGCTTGGTTGGGAGAACCCACAGATCGTTCTTCACCTCGACCACGGCGATAGCTTCGAGACTTGCAAGAGCTGTATCGACATGGGCTTCTCATCAGTAATGATCGACGGTTCACACCTCCCATACGATGAGAACGTAGCACTTACTAAGAAGGTAGTTGAGTACGCACACCAGTTCGATGTAACTGTAGAGGGCGAGCTCGGCGTACTTGCAGGTGTTGAGGATGAGGTTTGCGCAGAGGAGAGCCACTACACTAAGCCAGAGGAGGTTGTAGACTTCGTAACTAAGACAGGTTGCGACTCACTCGCTATCTCTATCGGTACTTCACACGGTGCATACAAGTTCACCCCTGAGCAGTGCACCCTCGACCCAGAGACAGGTCGCCTCGTACCACCACCATTGGCATTTGATGTTCTTGCAGCTATCGAGAAGGAGCTCCCAGGCTTCCCTATCGTTCTCCACGGCTCATCATCAGTTCCACAGGAGGAGGTTGAGACTATCAACAAGTATGGTGGTGCACTCAAGGCTGCAGTAGGTATTCCAGAGTCACAGCTCCGTAAGGCTGCTGAGAGCGCTGTTTGCAAGATCAACATCGACTCAGACTCTCGTCTTGCTATGACCGCTGCTATCCGCGAGGTATTCGCTAAGAACCCAGCAGAGTTCGACCCACGTAAGTACCTCGGTCCTGCACGTGAGAATATGAAGAAGCAGTATATTCACAAGATTGTGAATGTGCTTGGCTCAAACGGCAAAGCTTAGTTTTGCTATTATAGCGTGCCATCTACGGCACATCCCTTAAATATCAGTCGCGGCTGTACGTCTTAGTACTATCCGCGACTGATTTTTTGTACGATATACCGTATCTGGCGCACTCTAATAACAAAACTCCCACCTGCTTGGTGGGAGTTGCTTTTGGCTGTTGGCTTTTAGCCATTGGCTCGCCTACGGCGGATGTTTTTATATACAAATTTGCACTCCGCCACCTCTTACGCCGTTTTATCGTCAGAGTGGTGTAATTGACCCTCCAAAGGAGGTTCTTCCTCCTTCGCACCTCGGCATAGTCTGCAAGCAGCCTTTGCTCTCGGTTTGTCGTCGGTTGGCGGCACTATCACGATAAAATCTCATTTGTCGTCAAAATGCGGTAGTAGGTGTGCATCGCAAAAGAAACCCCTTTGGGATAGTAGTAAAACCTACAGCCCAAAGGGGGTTTACTTTTAGGGATGTGCAGCTAATGCCGTATTTTCACGACAAATGCCACGGCAAATTATTACATTACGCCACCACCCTGCTGAAGATTAACCTCTCCTGTATAGAGTGTGCAAGGACCATTGCCCGGCATACCGAGCAAGTTGGTAAAGTCGATGGTTACGCTATCTGCTGTCAGGTTAGAGTAAGGAACCTCTACAGTTGAAACCTCGCCATACATATTAGATGACTGAACCAAAATCTTACCAGAAGTTGCATCTGTAGCCTCAACAGAGTAGTTTACAGCAACCATTGGAGCCCACATACCTGCAGCCTGCGCACCGTAGATTGACTCATAATCCACAGCAACATAAAGCTGACCAGGAGTTGAAACGCCGAGGTCTGCAACAACAACTGCAGTTGGAGAGCTTGCAAGCATCTCAGCGATGTCAGAAGGCAACTGCCAACGCTTACCATCTACTGAGAGAGTCTCAGCTGCTGGGAGGTTAATCTTTACATCATAGTATTCTGACTCTGGAACTACGATTGTGTAAGCACCGCTCTGACCCTGCATCATCCACTCACCAGCACGTGTTGAGATAATAAGCTTATAGTCATTCTCGCCCTCACCCTTTGAGAAAGAGATACGACCGCTGATGAATGAGAAAGTCTCAGGAGCGCCCTCAACGTAAGATGTGAAGCCACCTGTAAGGGTACCGCCCTCACCTGCAACGAATCCAGTATCAAGCCAGTTACCATCCTCAGTGTGGAGATTCATAACAAAGTCACCATTGAGGCTTGTGCTCTTCAGAGTAACTACATTACCCTCAGTAGTTGCAGTAAACTCCTTGAAGCCCCACTGAGTAAGCTCAAATGGATAGCTCTGAATCTGAGCAACATAACCGAGAGGACCCATATACTCACCCTGGATGATATACTCATTACCAGCAGCGTCTACTACAGGAACGTTGAATGTAATAAGGTTGTTATCCTCATCTGGCATAACGGTAGTAATGTTAAGACCATATACCAAACCCTCCTTAGTTGCTCCGAGGTCACCTACAGGATAGTACTCTACACCACCGATAGTAAAGTTAGTATAACTTGGATCTGCGAGCAGACAAGAAGCCTGTGGAAGCTGACCAGCATCAAGAGAACCTGTAAGTGCAGGATAGTCACCAGAAGAGAGGTAACCTGCATAGTCAGGATAGTTTGTCAGGTCATACATAAACAGCAGAGCCAAATCGTTGGTCTCAGGGTTTGCAACCATTACATACATACCTGGAAGACCAGCAGTATCAACAAGACTCTTTGAGTCTGCAAGCTCAGAGAAAGCAACTGTAATTACAGGAGTTGAAGGCTCAACTGTAGATACAGAAGCAACCTCGCTCAGTACCTGAACACCCTCGTTATCAACAGCTACGTAGAAGTCGTAGTCAGTACCTGGCTCAAGACCCTCAACAGTTACAGCAACCTCGCCCTCGTTAAGCTTCTCAGTGATAGCAGTACCCTCAGCAAATACCTTCGCAGCATTTACGCCTGCAGTATACTTAGGGAGTACAAGCCAAGATGCCTTCTGAGCATTCTCAGTTGTTACGAAAGCGTCAAAAGAGGTCTCTGTAGCAGAAGCAGGATCGAGAACAACCTTAACAGTAGGGGTAGCGATAACTACAGCCTCACCAGTTGTAAGCTTGATAGGTGTTGCATAAGCATCGTGAGAGAAGTTCTTTGCATATACATAAACGTTATACTCAGTCTTCTCTGCAAGATCTGTCTTCTCTACCAACTGCTCAAATGGAGTGTCCATTGAAGCGTCGAGGTAGGTACCCTTCTTAATATTAAGCTCCGGATTATCCTCCTCACCCTCAGCAGCAGTCTTAACTACCCAGTAGTAGATATCGTCAGCACCCTGAGCCTTAATAGTAAATGCGATAGAGCTTGCAGTGGTCTCACCCGGTGTAACCTCTACGCTGATAGTAGGATAGTTGTCAGCTAAATCTGTGCTGCAGGCTGTAAACGAGCACACCAGCGCCAGAAGCGATGACATCACAAGTAAAAGTCTAAATTTTTTCATACGATTAGTTATTTAGTATTTATAAATTTTAATGTATAATCGGGTCAAAAAAAGCATTTTAGTTCCGATTTGCAGTGCAAGATATAAATAAATTTTTTCAAAACAAAATCCTTCGGCACTTTTTTGCGCCGAAGGGTTCTCTTTCGTAGTTACGATTTATAAGTTTTGCCACCCTTTTAATGACAATCTATAACCGACACTCCCGCAGTGCGGTTCATCTATTGAAGAGTTAGGGGCTTTCAAAAAAATATTAAATTTTTTTCATAAAACCCTACACATCAACCCCCAACAGCCTTTTTACAGCCTCTCGACCCTCCTTTCCGAGGGTTACGGTATACTCGTTTACAAAGAGTGCAATATGGCTCTCTATAACCGCATCTTCGAGCTCCTGTGCGTGCTGTTTGACGAACTGACGCGATATTTGCGGATTTTCGAAGGCAAAACGCACCGAGTCGGCAAGCAGAGCCTCAAACTGCTTACAGATTGTCGCCGCAACACTCCTGCGCATAACTATCGCTCCGAGTGGCAACGGCAACCCGCTCTCCGCCTCCCACAACTTACCCAAGTCGGCTACAAGCTCAAGGTTTCGGCGATGATATACAAATCTACCCTCGTGTATCAGCACTCCCGCATCTGTCTCACCTCGCTCCACAGCCTCGGCAATTGTCGAGAAGAGCATCGGCGCCACCTCCACCTCGGGGAAGTAGCGCATCAACAGCGCATTTGCCGTAGTGTTCAGTCCCGGAGTAGCTACGGTACGAATAGGGCTATTCTCCCCCTTTCGACGCACAAGCAACTGCCCGTTGCCACGACCGAGCGCCGAGCCGCTGTCGAGCAGCAGATACTCATCCGCAATCTTCGGATAGACCGAATAGCTGATTTTGGATATATCGGGAATACCCGCCAGCACACCCTCGTTGAGCTCCTCGATATCCTTGAACTCTACTGCAAAGTCAAAGTCGTGATCTATACGATGGTTGATTATCGCATCAAATGCAAATGTGTCGTTCGGACATGGCGAGATATGTAACGATAACTTTTTCATCAGAACAGTCCGTTTATACAATTTACCAACGCCTCAAGTGCCGCAGGGATATCCCACAGCTCGCGACTGTCGGTCGTATAGTTTGATATGGCACGAATCTGCGCACACTTCACACCTCTGTCGGCACATAGTGCAAATACTGCCGCACCCTCCATATTCTCTACCTGCGCTCCGCACGCCTCAGCTCCAACAGCCATAACGGTATTCGACACCACCGCCATAAGTGGCAGCGAGAGGGTTGCCGAGTAGCTTTTCTGATAGAGCTTTGGCAGCGTTGCCGTCTGCTCCACCTCTACCGCCACCACATCGCCCACATTAAGGGTGCTGTCATACGCCCCTGCAATGCCGCAGAGGATAATCGCCTCGGGATGCTCCTCTTCGATAATCTTCGCCACAGCCATAGCCGCCTCGACCACCCCGACACCGCAGATACGGATATCAAGGTCGCCACGAGCAGCCCTTACGGGTGCCGCCTCGGCTTCGGTAGCAAAGATAAATATAGGCTGTTGGCTATTAGCCATTGGCTATTGGCTTTTTTGAGTTTATTTACTGATAACAGACTCGAGTTCTTCGACGGTTACCGGAATCTTCTTATCCTTTCCTACTACTACGCCACCATTATCTGTCACGATAACATCGTCCTCGATACGAATACCGCCGAAGTCGCGATAGCCGTCGAGCTTGTCGTAGTTCACAATACCCTTATAGAGTCCCTCGCTGCGAGACTTATCAATCAGCGCAGGGATAAAGTAGATTCCCGGCTCGTTACTCATAACCGTACCTGCACGCAGACGCCAAGTTGCACGGTGTATGCATGTTGCCGACTCTGCCGCGCGCTCGGCAAGAGCAGAAAAGTCGTAGCTACGCTCGCCCATACCCTCGCAGTCGTGCACATCGATACCCATACCGTGTGACAATCCGTGCGGCATAAAGAGGAACATCGCACCCGCTGCCACAGCATCCTCGGCGCTACCGTTTATCAGCCCCACGCCCTTCAATCCCTCGGCAAGGGTAAGCAGTGCCTTGCGGTGCACATCCTCCATATACATCGCACCGCTCTTCATATTCTCGGGTGCCTGCTGCTGCGCCGCCAATACTATATTATATATATCCTTCTGCTTCTCGGTAAACTTTCCGCTTACAGGGAATGTACGAGTATGGTCAGAGCAGTAGTTATCCACGCTCTCCGCACCTGCATCAACAAGCAGCAGTCGTCCATTCTCCAACACTCCGTCGTAGTTGTGGTTGTGAAGGGTCTCTCCGTGCTGCGAGACGATAGATGTAAAGGAGATACCCGCACCCTGACCGAGCGCAATACCCTCTATAGCACCTGCAATCTCACGCTCGACAACGCCCGCACGACACATCTTCATCGCTGTTGTGTGCATAGCATAACCGATGTGGAAGGCGCGCTCCATAGCCTCAATCTCCTCCTCACTCTTCACCTCACGCATCTCTGCCACAGCAAACATAAGGTCTACAGACATCTCCTTCATCAGCTGCTCAGGACTCTTTGAGAGCAACGAGCAGAGCTGCAGGGTGGTCTTACCGCGATATGGTGGTAGATAGTGCACCGCCTGACCCGATGCTGTCGCCGCTGCGATAAATGTAGCAAGCGCCGAGAGTGGCAGTGTGTTTTTCACACCCACCTGCGCACCCAGCTCAACCACTGTCGGCTGCGGGCCCATCCAGATAATATCATCTACAGTCACATCGTCACCAAAGAGTGTCGCCTCGCCCGTTGCAGCGTCAATTACACCGAAAAACTGCGGCAGATTGAGTCCGAAGTAGTAGAGAAATGTTCCATCCTGACGGAAGTGGTATGTATTGTTCGGATAGTTGTATGACGCCTCCATATTGCCAGGGATAAGGATAAGTCCGCTGCCAATTCGACGACAAAGCTCGGCTCTGCGAGCCACGTAAGTTGTTGATGCAAACATAATTATACCATTTTATTTATTATACTTAATCTCTATTTCACGAACTATTTCATAGTCGTGGTCGTCGTCATAGATTTTGGCTGTAGCTTTTTTACGATAAGCGTGCTTGACCGTCTCACCTGGCGCAACCCTGCCCACCTGCATAGTTTTATCCTCCGAGTATATACCATCAACAATATACTCAACCACACCATTTTCAACACCGAGAATCTCAATAAGCGTATCTTGCTCCTTGAAACCTTTATCACAAAGAATAGGCAACGACTCGCCTATAGTATGCTCTCCACAGATACCCTGAACAAGTGCAACTATACGACGACTATAGTCAAAACCTGCATAATAGAGCGTAACGATAAGTGTCGGAGACTCTGTTGGCTCCATAAAGTCACAGCCATCAAGGTCTAAATTATCATTGTGCCACACGCCTCTAAACTGCTGACCGTTAGGCATTGTACAGATACCTACACCCTCCTTAACGCCCGCCTTCCACTCGCACTCAATAGTCTTACCAAACTCAACAACCGTATTACAGCCCTCGCGCATACCCGCCACAAGGTTATAAGGGGTTATGCTCTCTTTGCCGCGCTCGTCGATGATGCGAATAGTACCACAACCCTCTGGCAGACCCGCTACCCACTGACCCGTATAGGAGTAGTGCTGGCTTTTATCTGCATAGAAGGTCATCTTACCCTCTCCGCACCTTACGCCGTGCTCCCACTGACCCTCATAGCGCTTTGGGGCAATACTATCATCCATCAACCAGAACCAAGCAAAAGTTACCTTTTCCTCATACTTCATCGTTCCCTTGCCGTGTGGTAGACCGTTCTCGTCTGTTTCGCCCTTGTAGTTCTCTGGGCAAAAGTCGGGCTCTGTGAATATCGCCGCAACTCTCTCTTGTGGTGTCATAGTGGTTAGGTTTTATTATGGTTATTACTCAAGTCTTCCGTAAGTTGTCAAAGTGGATGAATTTCACGACTTACTATCGTACCTCCTCTTTGTAGAGTTTATCTCCCCTTCTGATTTCAGAGCCCTCAACCTTAATCGAGCAAACATCGCCCTGCTTAACGCTCTGAACAGGATTTAGATCGAGGCGAATCTCACCCACAATCTGCTCCACGCATCCCGTAGTCTCGCCCATCCAGAGTATCTCGTCGCCAACGGCAAGCGGAGCGGCCTCAATCAGCACCTCGGCAACGCCAAGACGCTTGAAGTAGTTTGTCACCTTGCCCACATATACCTTGCGACGGGTTGCAGACGAGCCGTAGTTTGTGCTATGCTCAACAACCTTTGCACCGGCATAGTAACCACCCCAGAAGCCACGATTAAAGACCTTTGAGAGGGTAACTTTCAACCCATCGGCATACTCTCTGCTGTACTCTCCGCGCTCGATAGCTCGCAGAGCAAGGTCGTAACACTCCACTACACGCTTCACATACTCCGCACCGCGCGCACGACCCTCAATCTTGAGCACACTCACGCCCGCAGCGATAAACTTGTCGAGGAAATCGACCGTACACAGATCCTTCGGCGAGAGGATATAACGACCGTCAATATCGAGCATCTCTCCCGAATCCTTGTCCTGAATAGTGTACTTGCGACGACAGATCTGACGACACGCACCACGATTTGCCGAACAAGCCGTCTCGTGCTCCGAGAGGTAACACTTTCCCGAGATAGACATACAGAGCGCACCGTGCGAGAACATCTCTATCTTGAGCAACTCGCCACGCGGACCGCGTATATCCTGCTCAACAATCTGCTTGTGCACCATAGCAATCTGCTCGAGCGAGAGCTCACGCGCCAGCACAACCACATCTGCCCACTGCGAGTAGAACTTCGCCGCCTCGCTGTTCGAGATATTGCACTGCGTAGATATGTGCACCTCCACGCCCACATGGTAGGCATAGAGAATTACCGAGAGGTCAGATGCAATAATCGCATCCACACCCTCTGCCTTTGCTCTATCTACCACCTCGTGCATCAACTTGAGTTCGGTGTCGTAGATAATCGTATTTACGGTAAGGTATGTCTTTACCCCGTGCTCGTGCGCAATGCGGTTAATCTCCGCCATATCGTCGGCAGTAAAATTTGCTGCCGATGCCGAACGCATATTGAGCTGTCCGATACCGAAATATACCGAGTTTGCACCCGCATTAATCGCCGCATATAGACTCTCATACGAGCCTACAGGCGCCATAATCTCTATATCTGTTCTCTTCATCTCTCTACTTTTTTCTACCTACAAGGCTCTCCACATAGCTCTTCATATACTCCAAACGCTCGGCAGGTACCGAGAGTGTGTCGAGTATTGCAAGTGCACGCGAGATACGCACCGAGATCTGCTGCTCGGTCATCTGCTTTGCCCCTATAGCGTCATAAACACCCTTCACTGCGACAATCTTCTCCTCATCCGACAGCTCCTTATTGAGGTGTGTCGAGCGGAGCACCTCACGCTGAGGCTCTGTTGCGTGCGAGAGCGATATAATCATCAGATAGGTCTTCTTTCCCTCGAGTATGTCGCCACCAATCTTCTTGCCAAGCTGCTCATCACCGTAGCTGTCAAGCAGATCGTCCTGCAACTGAAAGGCAAGACCCACCTCCGTTGCAAATCTGTGCAACTTCTGCACATCCTCCTCCGAGGCACCTGCAAGCGTAGCACCGATTGTCACCGCACCACAGAGCAGCGCGGCAGTCTTGAGCTCGATCATATTCATATACTCCGCCACCGCAACCTTTGGTTGAGTCTCGAAGTCCATATCGTACTGCTGACCCTCGCACACCTGCGCCGCCATAGTGTTGAAACGTTCAAATACGGCGGGCAGATACTTCGTCTCTACCCCCTGCAGATGGCGATACGCCTCAATCATCATCACATCGCCCGAGAGAATAGCCACATTACTACCCCACTTTGCAAATACTGACGGACGCGAACGGCGCACCATCGCATTATCCATAATATCGTCGTGCAGCAGCGTGAAGTTGTGAAAAACCTCAACCGCCGCAGCTGCAGGGAGCACGCGCTGAACATCATCTGCATAGATGTTGTACGCAAGCATCGTCAGCACAGGACGCATACGCTTACCACCCTCGGCAAGCGAGTAACGAATTGGGGCATAGAGCCTTTGCGGCTCATCAGGCATATTTACAAGAGCGATGTATCGCTCAAACATTTCGGCTATCTGCTTCGGTGTATTCATATCTAAACAATTTTCCAAGTACAAATATACAAAATAAAGTATAAAGTTAAGCGACCCACTCCCAAAATTCCACCATTCATAAAATATATTTTGCAATTGCGCGTTTTTTAACTACCTTTGATACAAAGAAATTGATTTACTAATTATAGAACACACCTTTTATGAAAAAACTTGCATTCGGTATTGATATCGGCGGTATCAATACAGCATTTGGACTTGTGGACGAGAAGGGCGAGCTGTTTGGCGAGTCTGTAATCTCTACCCGCGCATATCCTAACTATCAGGACTACCCTCGCTATGTGGCAGACCTCTGTGAGGCTATGAAGTTGCTCGTTGCGGCTGTAAACTTCGATTTCGAGCTTATCGGTATCGGCGTTGGTGCCCCTAACGCAAACTTCTATAAGGGCACTATCGAGACCCCGGCAAACCTCTGGAAGTTCACTGCCGAGGATAAGGACCAGAACGCGAACCTGCGTATGTTCAACTTCGCAGAGGATATCAAGTCTCACTTCCCTAATGTTCCGGTATATGTTACCAACGACGCTAATGCAGCAACTATCGGCGAGATGGTCTACGGCAATGCAAAGGGTATGAAGGACTTTATTATGGTTACACTCGGTACAGGTGTCGGCTCGGGCTTTGTCTCTAATGGCGAGATGATCTACGGTCACGACGGCTTTGCCGGCGAGTTCGGTCATGTTATCGTTGAGCGCGGTGGTAGAGAGTGCGGCTGCGGTCGTAAGGGTTGCCTTGAGGCCTACGCATCGGCTATCGGTATTAAGCGCACCGCTTTCGAGCTTATGGCGACTATGAACGACAAGTCACCTCTGCGCGACATCTCTTTCAACGATATGGACTCTGCAATCCTCTACCAGCACGCACTTAAGGGCGATCCAATCGCTAAGGAGGCATTCCGCCTTACAGGTATGCGTCTCGGTTACGCACTTGCCGATGCCGTTACCATCACCTCCCCTGAGGCGATCTTCATCTTCGGAGGTCTTGCAAAGGCTGGCGATCTGATCCTCGACCCAATTAAGTGGTATATGGAGGAGAATATGCTCTTCGCCTTTAAGAATAAGGTTAAGGTGCTCCCATCAGGCCTGCAGAACAAGAATGCCGCAATCCTCGGTGCTTCAGCACTCGTTTGGCAAAATATGTAAGCCTTACCTATTTACATAATAGTAGAGAGCGTCCAGTCGGACGCTCTCTTTTTTGTGGGTGTATCAACAAAAAAACAACGGCAGGAGTTTTCCCGCCGTTGTTTTTATTTATGCGTAATCGCTATTACATTACACCACCACCTGACAAGTTAACCTCGCCTGTGTAGAGAGTGCAAGAGCCTGTACCTGGCATGCCGAGAATGTTTGTAAAGTCGATAACTACGCTATCAGCTGTAAGGTTAGAGTATGGAACCTCTACGTTAGTAACATCGCCGAAGTGGTCAGTCTGCTTAACCAACACCTTACCTGAAGTAGCATCAGTAGCCTGAACCTCATAAGCAACCATTACCATTGGAGCCCAGTAACCAGCAGCCTGTGCGCCATAAACTGACTCATAGTCAACAACAATTGCGAGCTGACCTGCAGTTGATACGCCAAGATCTGCAACAACTACTGCTGTAGGAACACCTGCAAGCATCTCTGCGATGTCTGATGGCAGCTGCCAACGCTTACCATCAATTGAGAGAGCAGCTGGAGCTGGAGCGTCACCCTCAATTACAACAGTAGTACCAAGCTCGTAAACAAGGTTTGCAACATTTGCCTCCTCAGTATTAACAGCAACAGTTGTAGTTGCGAGGTTATCCGCTGTAACAGCAACGCCATTAAGTGATACATCAGAGAGAGTAATTGGAGCCTCTGCAGCACCAAGAGTAACAGTCATTCCATTATTGCTCTGACCTGCTACGAGCAGCGCGATACCAAGATTTGAAGAAACAGCACACTTAAGAGTTGTTCCGACATGAGACTGCTCTGTATTACCAACAACACCAAGGAGTGCAGTAGCTGCGTATAAGCCGGTTGCATTTGTCATTGTAACATTTCCATAATTTGCGCAATTCAATGAAGAACCACCGCCAAAACCAGCAATACCAGCAGTTGCAGACAACTTAGTACCATAACCGTTCTCATTAATAACATCACCATAGTTTTCACAGTTCTCAAATGTGCCTCGGATACATCCAACCAGACCACCAATCAGAACTGGCAAACGGCAAACAGACTTCACCTCACCCTTATTAACACAGTTGGTAGCCTTAAAGTTTGTATATTTATTGTAAGAACCTACAAGACCTCCAACATACTGGTATGCAGCACCTGAGACGTCACCGCCACCACCATAGAAGTAAGTACCCTCACGAAGGATAAGATCACCCTCATTTGAGCAATTCTCCATAACCTTGTCTGTTGCCAAATAGTGATAACCAGCAACGCCACCAAGATATACCTGAGAACCACCTGTAACATCAACATCACCATAGTTATGGCAGTTTTTCACATTACCGCAAGGCTCACCTACCACACCTGCAGCAGCAAAACGGCAGCTACCATTAGGGTTTACAACAAGCACCTTACCATAGTTATTACAGTCAGAAATATCTGCAGTACCATTGCTTGCAACAGTACCTACGCAACCGAAACATCCAGCAAATGCAGGCCACTGCTCACCGCCGACACCACCTCCAGTTGCAGAAGCAGCTTTAGCAAATTTATTACCTTTTGCAGAGATGTTACCGTAGTTATCACAACCCTTAACAGTTCTTGATACATAACCAGCAATACCAGCAACTGCAGGACGAGTAAGGTCTCCCTCAGAATAGAAAGTTACATCACCGTAGTTCTTACAATCATTAATAGTACAAGCTGTGTAACCAACAATACCACCAACGTTAGGATATGCGCCACTACCACCAGCAATAAAGTTGTACACAACTGCACCATTGTTAATACAGTTATTGATTACACCCCTGCTGTTGCAAGCACCGCTAATACCACCAAGGTAAACGTTCTTACTTGCACCTTGTACTGTAAATGTAAGGTCACCATTGTTAATACAGTTCTCAACAGCTACAAATGCAGCGTCGTCCATAGAAGTATTACCAACAACACCACCCAAATAATCTGAACCTGCTGTAATTGCAGGGAAAGTCATTGTAATATCACCATTGTTAATACAATTTGACACCTTACCTGCACCAGAAGAGTAACCAACAATAGCACCAACCTTGTACTGAAGAGCCAAATCTGCCTCATGATTCAGAGTAATATCTGCGTTATTCACACAACCAGAAACCAAACCTGTATTCTGATTAACAACGAAACCAATCATTGCTGCTTCTGTAATTACAGGAAGAGTCAGCTTACAGCTCTCGTCAATTACAATATTCTTAACAGTACCACTGTTCAAAACAAACAAGCCCTTAGAAGAGGTCCAGTTCTTAAGAGCATAGCCCTGACCATTGAAAATACCGTTAAATGTAGTGATAGGATCAAGGGTAACACCTGTAAGGTCGAGGTCTGCACCGAGCTTAACCTCACCGTCAGCGCTTACATAAGCAGAGTAGTCGCCCGCATTTGCAGCAGCGATAAATGCCTGTAAATCCGCAGCAGTTGTAATCTCGGTCTCAGTAGCAGTTGCAGCATAAGCAACCTCAGGCATAGCGTAAACAGTACCTGCCTCAACAACAGTACCAGCAGCCTTCAGGCTCTTAACCATCACGCCATTTGCATTATCCTTAATCTTAACCTCGAAACCCTTGCTGTACTCGCCTGCAGGAACAGCCACAACAACGGTTGCAACGCCATCCTTTGCAACTACATCGGTTACGCGGATAATATCCTTACCTGCTTTTGGAGCAATAGTCGCCTCCTTGTAGTCGATAGAGTAAGTACCGGAGATAGCCTCGCCACCTGCAGCAACAACAGTTACAGCATCTACATTTGCAGCACCTGTAACAGTAAACTTCAAGTAACCATAGAGGTTTCTCAAACCTACAGCATCTGCAGAGTGTGAGTAACCCACCATAACGCCAGAACCTACAGCAAATGAACCCTCAGCATACTTCTGAACCTCAGAAATAGTCAGCTCATTGCCATAAACCAAATCGGCAGGATATGCAACATTGTACGCCTCAGCAGCATCTACAGCCACCTGAACAGTCGCCTTACCTACATACTCTGCAGGCACAGCTACAACCTTGTTATTTACCAGAAGACAGTCACCCTCGCTCCAAAGTACAGGATACTGACCATTGTTGAGCTCGCCCATATATGTACGAGTCTGGTCAAGAGATACGCCAAGTGTCACCTTCGCGCCATTGAGATTGACATCAGTAGTGTCAGTCGAACAACTTGTGGCAAGCATCACCAATGCTAAACCAACAAACATAGCAAACTTCTTCATTGTTTCGTTTTTCTTTTCTGATTTAACATTAGATTACGCCTGAGGTGTCTCCCAATCCCAATTTTCGCCGTCCAGCGCCTCATTCGAGATAGCAAAACCCGCCTCACAAGTTAAGGATAACACCTTAAACTCCGGTGCAAGATAACCTTGCAAAGTTTTAGATCCAGTCATAGATATTAAATTTTTTAGGTAATTGTTTGCGGTTTATTTCACAAACTTACGAAAATTTTCAATAATTATCAATTTTTTTGCGATTTTTTAATACTTTCAGCCTTTTCGAGATATCCGCAAGCGGATAGATATTTATTTGTCGTCAGAACTTACTTAAAGTGACGACCTATTTTGTTAATCCCACAAGCGGGATTTTCGAACTTTCGCACCTCGGTATAGTTCAAGCAAGCTTGACTATGCTCTCGGTTTGTCGTTTGTTGTCAAAAGGTAGTAGTAGGTGTATATCGTGAAAAATCCCCGGATGGGACATACTAAGCGTATTTCCCATTCGGGGATTTGAGGGATATGCAGCTAATGCTGCCTTTTCACAACAAAATCACAGTTTCTCTCCGAAACATAAGTCACCCGCATCTCCAAGACCCGGAACAATATACTTATTCTCGTTCAAGAAATCATCTACGGTAGCGATCCAGAGTGTTGCATCGTTGTCGAGGTCGATATTCTCCTCTACCATCTTCACACCCTCAGGGCAGCCGACAACAGAGACAATATGGGTATGTGCAGGCTTTCCGCAGCGGGCAATAAGCTCGTTATACACAGCAACCATAGAGGCGCCTGTAGCGAGCATCGGGTCTGCAAGGATAAGGACCTTACCCTCCAGCGACGGGCTGGCAAGATACTCAAGGGCAATTGTAAAGTTGCTCTCTGTAAGACCCTTGCGATATGCCGAAACAAAGGCATTCTCTGCGCTGTCGAAGTAGTGTGCAAGTCCCTGATGCAGAGGCAGTCCCGCACGAAGAATTGTACCGAGAACGACAGTCTGCGTAGGCAGATTTACATCTGTTGTGGCAAGCGGAGTGGTGATACTCTGCGGAGCATAGTCGAGAGTCTTCGAGATCTCATAAGCCATAATCTCACCAATGCGCTCGATGTTACGACGAAAGCGCATCATATCGTTCTGCACCTCTACATTTCGCAACTGCGAGAGGTATACGCTTACCAGCGAGTTTTGTTTATCGAGGATATGTTTCATTTTAGTATAGGAAGTTGTTGAACGGATATCTGCCACAGTGAATTTCGCGTACCATACCGTAGAGGTCACGACGGAACTTGTCGATATTTGTGCGGTCGAGTGCCGAGAGGAATATGCAAGGGGTATTCTGCTTTGCAAACCAACTCTCGCGCAGATCGTCGAGTGAACGGTTCTCCTTTGTCGCAGGGGTCAAATCGTCCTCATCTTTTTTAATATAGGTGTAGGCGTCAATCTTGTTAAAGACCAGATATACAGGCTTATCCCCCGCACCAATATCCTGCAGAGTCTGCTTCACCACATCAATCTGATCCTCAAACTGCGGGTGCGACACATCCACAACATGAATCAGCAGATCCGCCTCGCGCACCTCATCAAGGGTCGATTTGAACGACTCGATAAGCTCTGTAGGGAGCTTGCGGATAAAACCTACGGTATCCGAGAGCAGGAATGGCAGATTGTCAAATACCACCTTGCGAACAGTTGTATCGAGGGTCGCAAAGAGTTTGTTCTCTGCAAATACCTCACTCTTCGAGATAAGGTTCATCAGCGTCGATTTACCCACATTGGTATATCCCACAAGC
Organism: uncultured Alistipes sp.; assembly: GCA_947367255.1. Taxonomy (GTDB): domain Bacteria; phylum Bacteroidota; class Bacteroidia; order Bacteroidales; family Rikenellaceae; genus Alistipes. The sequence continues at coordinate 92,997 of CANBCZ010000004.1, read as the reverse complement.
GACACGCGCACCATAGAGCCACGATTTGAGCGCTGCACAGCCATCTGCTTGTCAATCTTCTTCAGATCCTCCTTGAGCTTCGATATTCTGTTGCGCACAATACGACGGTCGGTCTCAATCTCGCGCTCACCGGCACCACCACGAGTACCTGTACCACCACGCTGACGCTCAAGGTGGGTCCAGAGTCCTGCAAGGCGCGGCAACATATACTCGCACTGCGCAAGCTCCACCTGCGTCTTGGCATAGGCGGTCTGTGCACGCTGACGGAAGATGTCGAGGATAAGGCGTGTACGGTCAATCACTCGACACGGCATCGATGCCTCGATATTTCGGGTCTGCGACGGCGAGAGCTCATCATCAAAGATAACCACATTTATCTCATTATCAGCACAATATGCAGCAATCTCCTCTAACTTTCCCGGACCTACATAGATTCTCGACGAAGGCTGCGGCAGTCGCTGTGTAAAACGACGCACAGTAGTTATCGAGGCTGTCTCGGCAAGGAACTCGAGCTCATCAAGGAACTCTGTAGCCTGTCGAGGGTCCTGCGAGTCGCGAATAACGGCGACAAGTACAGCACGCTCAACGGTCTGCTCGACGACCTCTGTGGTCTTTGTATTCTTCTTGTTATTCTCCATATATCTCAAAAAAGGAGTTACCCTGTGGGCAACCCCTCTGTTTTGTCTCTATTTAACTAATTTGTTATAAGTTGTTCTGCAAGGTTTTTGAAATCGAGTGTAACGCCGCAGAACGGCTTAGAACAGATTAATTCTGGATACGAAAGTCGATAGGAAGTGTATACTTCACACGTACAGTCTGGTTACGCTGCTTACCAGGCTTCCACTTTGGAGAGGTCTTAAGAACTCGGATAGCCTCATCAGAGAGTGAAGAGTCCGGAGTCTGAAGAACCTGAATGTTGGTCAAAGTACCGTCACGCTCAACGACGAACATAAGGAATACACGACCAGAGATGTTGTTCTCCTGAGCAATCTGTGGATAACGAACCTTGCTCTGTACCCAGTTACGGAAGGTCTGAATGTCACCACCCTGGAATGAAGGCATCTCCTCTACCTTTACGAATGGCTGATCCTCCTCGATCTCCTCCTCCTCAACAGCTACCTGCTGAACGATCTCAACATCCTCGTCAAACTCGGCAAAGTCGAAACCGGTCTCGATCTTCTCATCGTTGGTTACGATGTTGAGCACGTCGGTAATAACGGTGATCTCGGTCTTCTTTGGAGGCTCAGGCTTCTGCTCCTCCTGACGAGTAATCTCGGTGATCTGCTCCTCTACAGGACCGTAGTTCATATCAATCTCCTCGACAACAACATCCTTTGGTGCATAGAGGAATGCTCCGATAACTGCGAGAAGTGCAAGACACAAGCCAATCTCAAGCAGCACTGTGCGCTTGTTATTGACATCAACTTTAGGATTTTTCTTCAGTTCCATTTATAGTTAAGTTTTTAATTATTGACCCCAATCTGCTGTCCGCGCTACACTTCGCAGACATACTTTGGCACAAATATAAGGATTATTTTTCAAAAAAAAGACATCCCGACGAAAAAATCGCGAATTTTCTCTACATTTGTGAAAAATTTTTCGACACAATGAGCAACAAAACTCTCGAACCGCTATACGGAAAGACCCTTTCAGAGCTTCAGCAGCTGTGTGCAGCGGAGGGTCTGCCACGCTTTGCCGCCAAGCAGATTGCCGGCTGGCTCTATCGCCGCGGCGTTACCGAAATCGACCAGATGAGCGACTTGTCAAAGACAAATCGTGCGAAGCTTGCCGAGAGTTACTGCATCGGTCTTACAGCACCTGTCAAGGAGAGCAAATCTGCTGACGGCACAAAAAAGTACCTCTACCGCACAAGCGAGGGGGCGGCAGTAGAGTCGGCATATATCCCTGATGGTGAGCGAGCTACGCTCTGCGTATCGTCACAGGCGGGCTGCCGTATGGGCTGCAAATTTTGTGCTACAGGTCGTTTGGGACTCATACACTCGCTCTCGGTCTGCGACATCCTCAACCAGATTGCCTCTCTGCCCGAGCGAGAGACACTTACAAATGTGGTCTATATGGGTATGGGCGAGCCGTTTGACAATATCGACAACCTTCTCAAGGCGCTCGAGATTATGACTGCCGAGTGGGGCTACGGCTGGTCACCGACCCGTATTACCGTCTCTACTGCAGGCGTAGGCAGGGAGCTTGAGCGATTTTTGAACGAGAGTTCCGTGCACCTTGCCATCTCGCTCCACAACCCGTTCCACGATCAGCGTGCCGAGATTATGCCTATCGAGCGAGCGTACCCTATTGCAGATATTGCCGAGACGCTGCGCCGCTACGACTTCACACACCAGCGCCGCGTGTCATTTGAGTATATCGTTATGAGTGGTCTGAACGATTCGCAACTGCATATCAAGGAGTTATGCCGCCTGCTCAACGGCATTAAGTGTCGTATAAACCTGATTCGTTTCCATAAGATTCCCGACTCGCCATACTTCTCACCGGACCAGAAGAGGATGGTTGCCTTCCGCGATGCACTTACGGCAAAGGGTATTATGACCACTATCCGTGCCTCTCGTGGCGAGGATATAAAGGCTGCGTGCGGTCTGCTCAGCGCTGATGAGGGACGAGCTTTATAGCCAACAATTTTCCACAGATACGGGTAAAACACCAACGCTCTGCTGCACCCTCCTTGACGGAGAATTTGCGGCATATCTCGCTATTTGAATTTGGAAAATCGCGACGGAAAATCTCAATCTTCTTACCCTTCAGTGCTCGCTTTAGCTCCTTGCTGCCAAAGTCGAAAATTTCGTCAATCTTAAATATTCGACCCAACACATTCTCGGGATACTCTCTGCTGAGTGCCACGCCATTATTTGACCACACATCAGCCTTGCCGGCAAATGCTGCCGCCACAAGACGCGAGTGAACAAGCGCCACATCAGGTATTGTAAGATATTTATATTCAGATAATTCTACCGGAGCATCCGCAAACGAGTAACTATCAGCCTTAGATCTGTCCACCTCAAAACGACCCATACCCACAGCCGCTGCCGAGAGTGTCGGAGCACCTCCATCGACATAGATATTCACCTGCTTGCACTCGCCGGCAAGCGACAACACCTCCACCGAACAGTTACCAAATTTACGCTCCGCCTCCGCCGTATCGAATAGTGGCGAGGACTTTATGCAGAGACGGTCTGCCACCTCCATAATTCGCGGGAATAGCGCCACCACATCGGGCGAACACTCCTCGAGGAGCACGAGCTTTTCGCCCTTTTCGCCTCTGCGGTCTGGATCGACAAATATCCAATCGAAGTGGTCGGTTGTCTTTTCAAGATACTCCTCCGCAGAACAATTTTCAATAGTGACATTTTCTACTCCGAGCAGTCTCAAATTATAGCGCGTAATGGATGCTAAAACTTCATCACGCTCACAACTAACAACACGGCTAAATTTGCGCGACAGGGCGAGAGTATCTACACCCAGCCCACAGGTCAAATCCAGCGCAGAAGTACCTGAGAGATTGTTTTCGGCAGCACAAAGCTCACTTGATGACTGCTCGTATGCCCTCGGCGGAAGGATAGCTCGAACGGCGTAGTAGGATGGCAGCTTGCTCTTTGCACGCTGCAGTCGCTTCACCTGCGTTGCCACAAGCGAGGCGTGCTCTATACGCTTGTCGAGAGCAATTGACACAGGGTCGCGAGCGATATTTTCATCTACCGCCCTGCGCACCTCCTCGCTACACAAAATCTCAAATTCCGCCAAAGTCATACGCAAAGATAATCATTTTTTTGCAAAGTCGGCAACAAACATCTGCCAGCCGCGCTCTACTGCTGCCCTCTCGGCAACAACTCCATTCTCAACTGCCGACATTGCACATACAACGGGCACCATCTGCTCCTCCGAAAGGGTGTCGAGAGGCGTATGACGATCAATTTTCGACATCCTCTCAACTCTGGCAATATACGCCTCGGTGTTGTTCTCCGACGGCGGAGCATAACGAGCAATCATCTGCGAAATGGTTGAGCCATAACCTCTTACGCGATAAGTATGGAGTAATACGAACATCGCACGATAGCCCGCCTCCAGGGTCTCAAACTGCTTAAATGCACTATCTGTCGAAAACTCCTTCTCGCCCTTGTAGTGCACCTTCGAGCGGCGAATATTTCCCGGATTTCTGTTTCTCAAACCTCTACTTGACATTGTCTATCTGGTTTTCAATTCTACGATGCAAATATCTTCTCATCCACTCAAAGAGTGGAGTATCCGAGAGCTGCGCGGCATTCTCAAGAAATGACCACAGCTCCACCGAGCATACAAACCCCGTAAAGAGCTTTGTCAGGTTGAGAGTCATAAAGTCGAGCACGCAACTCTCAAGGATCCACATCATCCCTATCGCCATCACGACAAATCCACCCTTGTAGAGGGTTCTCCACGCCTCGCGACTCTCGAAATACCAACTCCTACCCTCGCGCTTTGCTACAGCTCTTGATGCCGCCACGCCGGTAACAAAGTCTATCAGCACAAATACCAATGCGCAGTATATCAATGGTTTAACAGGCGCAAAGAGCGACAACAACGAGATGAGCAGCATCTTAAAAAATCTGAACAACTCCTCCATCTATCGAACAACGGTTAAAAATGTTACACTTCGACTCATACTCAACAAACTGACCCTTATTCTGCTCTACAGCCTCCGAGAGTCGCTTGAGCAGTTGTCGCGTTCTTATCTTTAGCGAACGATTCAACCCCTTCACCGCCTCTCCATTCGGCTGCTCCATCGCCTCACCTCGTGGAGCAACAAGCCCGCTATCTCCGAGCCTGAGATTTATCGCCGGCTGGATAACCGACCTTACAGCAAAGGCGAGTGCCGGGGCTACATACTTCTCAGCAAAATCGCAATACTTGCCCTCTGTGAGGGCATCGACCATCTTCTGCCCCAAAATCGGGGTGATATAACGCTCCGTCGCCACAAGAATATCGGTACTACCAACCACTTCGCGACTCAGGTGCTCCGCCTCTGCGAAGGCAAGGGTGAGCACCGATTCCACATCTATAATTGTCTTCATCATCCAATCTTTGTTACGTTATACTTCGTTATCTCGGAGAGATAGTACTGCTGCTCCTTATCCTCAGGGTCGTAGTCGAGACCATCCGCCTTGCGAGCCTCCCACACCTTCATATATATAGGCTTCGAGCGCGTCGGCGGACGATTTACAAACTCCAACGACGAGGCATCCACCTGCAGGATATTCGTCAGCAACTCTCTGAGCGGCTCAAGCAACTCCTCCTGCTCGGTCAGAATTACCGTATTGAGGGCAATCTCGTACTCGTGCAGTATTCGCTCGGAGTTGAAACCCGTCGAGTAGTCCAGTCCGCTGAGCGAACGAAACCACGAGTGCGCCACGACAATATCGTTTGTCGCCTGCGTATGGAGCGACTCCCAATCGCCGTCACTCGCCGTCGATATAGGCACAAATCGAGAGTTATCATTATCACTGCCATCCTTTACGATAAACATCACCTGACCCGGTCTGCCGGCAAATCGCTCCTCGGCACTGCGCACCATTCGCTCGGCATCGCTCTCGTTGTCCACAGCATCGTCGAGTATCATCACACCCGACGGCTGGAAGGAGTTGTCAAGTCGTGAGATGTTCCAACGATCTGTCTTATAGGCTATTGCACTCACGCCAAGTCCGGCAATATATGGTGGCACGCCGTAGTGGTCAAATCCCGGCTCATAATCCTTGTAGTGAATTATCGAGCGCAGCGTACCATCACTCTGCTGCTCAAAGAGTGGATATCTCGGCAGACAAATTGCATCCTTTGGCGAGTAGTTGTCCCAATCGTGGTGCAGCAGTATGTGCTCCGAATCTTTCGCCACACGACATCGTACCGCATCCTGATGGTAGAGCGAGAGAAATGTATGGTCGGCATCCGTCACCACCTCGATAAATGCATTTCCGAAGAGCGACTTATCAAATGCCACCTTATTTATCAGCTGGCGCAGACTCTCGCCGCTGCCATTTACCTGTCCTACAAATGCCTCAAGAAGCGGGATCTGCTGGTCAAATGTAAATCCCTTGCCGGTTATGTAGTCCGCCTTGTCGTTGATTATTCGGCGATGCGTTGTCGAACAACGCGATATTGTCGAGAGCAACTTCGGCAGACGATTGTCACTTCCCCAACGCCAAAACTCGTTACTCTCCACCCTCTTTGAGGTGATGATATATGGGTCAGGAGTCGAGGATGTCGCTCCGCATATTTTTACTATCTTACTCATATTCAAGACTCTATATTAAATTCACACCTTCACAACACAATACAAGCGTTACGGTTGGCACCTCCGATGGCGAGTGCGCCGAGTCCACCTCGAGCGACCTTATGCGCAGCGGCTGCTCCACCCCTAAAGCCTCCGAAAACCCGACAGTCACCTGTCGCGAGTCGTTGAGCATCACCTCTGCCACAACACCCGTTCGTGTCGCCATATCGATAAACTCGCTTTGCAGCCACGCCTCGGCATTGCTGTAGAGCGCCTTGAGGGTAAGCGTATGCCTTACCACGCCACTTCCCCTCTCTACGCTCAGCACCTCTCTGTATGTCGAGCCGTCATCTATCAGCTCTACCTCGACACTCTCCATTGCGCGACCAACCGTATCGGCGGCGCGGAGAGATACTCTCCTTACGCCACCAACAGGTTTGTAATCCATACGCTAATAGTTTGTGTAGTAGATAGATACAAGCAGAGGATCGAGCACCTGCGCACCCGCAAGGAATACTGCACGCTGACGGTTCTCCATCTCGTCCGGATTGTACCACATACGCACCTCATTCTCCGGCATATCGGCAGTATTGAGGGCAAGCACAAGGTTGCGGCGGTCGGTAAGCATACAGAAGTTTGTGAAGCTGCTCGTATTGTAGCCGCTCAGAGGCACCTCAATCACCGGAATACCGCGATAGAAGAGCTGCTGACGACCGTTTACCATATCGATATACGCCGCATCGGTGCCCCAATCGTCGAGCTGCTCAATATATCCGTTGCACACATCCGAACTTACGAAGTATGCCAGCTGACCCTCCGAGCGCAGAGCCTTGAGCTCCGGTGTCGCCTGATCCCAACACCCCTTGAGCATATCTATCGCCTTCGGCTGGTTTGTATCGGAGGTTGATATTACCACCGCAGTAATATCGTCGCGCATATCGGCAATGTGACGGAAGAGACCGTCAAATGTCGTATTGTCCGAGATTTCGCCCTTTGTATCGCCAATCCAGAGTGTCGAACGCACACTCTCGGCAATGGCAAGTCGGAAGAGCTCGGTCTCAGCCTGCTCCAACGCTGTACCTGTCAGATCGCCCTGATTTACGGCAGTGTTGCCGACAATCTTCTCATATACGAGCGATGCATAGTCCTCAGACGAAAACTTCGACTCCGCCTTTACCCTGCGCATATCGATTGTCTTCTGCATCTTCTCGCCGTTTGTGCCGCCACTCCAGCCGCTCTCAAACTCCTGCAGGACATTCTTCGGACGGCTCCACACCTGCACTGTTGTCGGCATTGGCATATTGTATAGCACTCGCACGCCGAGCTGATTTACATCTGTACCACAAAAAGATGGACGGAAAAAGATCTTCTCAACCTCCTCACCACGGTAGGTCTTTGTATTTTCAATAGTCATAGTTTTAAGTTTTTTAAGTTGTTGTTTGTTTTGTTAGTTTCTGAAAAGAATGGCGTCACGGTTGTACGCCTCTGCATTTGCACTCAGTGCATCCCCCTGCAGTCCGGGGTCCTCCACAGCCTTTACCTGCGACCTGCTCACAGCACTCTGACCCTCCGACAGGGAGAGCTGCGAACAGGCTGTAGGCTGCTGTGACCGAATATTCACCTTGTCTGTCGGCATTGTCGGCACGCTCTTCGGTTTTATGCCGAGCCACTCGGCTATTCTGCTCATAAGGGTCGTCGTTACACCCTTCTCGGGCTTGATGATACTATCTACCAGCCCCGCCTCCAACGCCTGCTCGGGTGAGAGCCACACTCCATTACCGCCATTCTCTGCCATTAGCGAGAGAAAGTGCTCGACACTCTTACCCGAGTGGGCAGCATATATTGCCGCTATTCTCTCGTCAGTCTTCTGCAACAACTCTGCGTGCTGCTGAAGTTCCGCCGCATTACCCTCTGCTACGCACGAAGAGTTGTGGATAAGGTAGAGTGCCGTGTCGGCAATCTCTCGACACCCCTCATTTGCCGCCTGAGCAATAACCGTCGCTGCCGAGGCGGTGTAGCCGTAGCAACGGGTCGTGATGTGCGCATCCAGAGTGCTCAGTGCCTCGTAGATAAGCAACGCATCGGCAACATCTCCACCCACCGAGCGGATATTTACCACCACTACGGGAGCCTCAAGCTCCTCAATCTGCTGCAGCTTCTCCTTCAGTGCGCCGTAGGTCGTCACCGCGCCCGACTGCTCAGAGCCGATTTCGCCCTCGATATCTATCGTTGCGACGGTTGTGTTTGCTGAAATTTTAATTCTCTGATTCATTGTTAGTCCTTCATTAGTCTGATAAATGTACACTCTGCACTTTGAGTTGCAGGGTTGTATCCTCTGATGCTCTCAAGACGATAGAGCGAGGTCTCGTTGAAGAGTTTCAGTCGGAATGTGTCGCGAATTGTCGCCCCTTCGCTCTCCGCAGAGAGCAACGACTCTATCTCTGCCGGCGAGAGTCGAAGCGTTGCCGTAAGTCGCTGACGGCGAGTCACTCGCTCGGCGTGCTGCTCGAAGTAACGGCTCAACCCTGCAATACCATCCCTCGGCTCAAAGCAGAGCGAAAACCCCTCCGTCTGCCCGTCACCCTCGAAGAAGAATGCCGCCAAAGGATACCTCGCCTCTCCCAAAGGACCCCACACCTCACCCTCCGGCAGTGGTCGAAGCCCGAGATATCGCACAATATGGGTTGTAAATGGCATATCTATCGCGCCCTCAGCAGCGCTGTCGCCCACCTGCAGCAACGATGCCGACGGAGCAAAGGCGTAGACACCACACTTGTTTACACCCGTCGTAAACAGCGGACTCTCAACCACTTTGGTCGTATCCAACGCACCATATACCTGATTTCCCGACCTCCAACAGCCAATATCTGTTCCGTACTGCTCATTGTACTGCGCCGAGGCATAGTCGCCCTCCTTGTACCTGTGCTCCACCCACTGCGGAGCATCCACACCAAGGTCGGAGATGCGCAGCGGTTCGCTGTAGTCAATCTTGTGGCTCCACTCCCACACTCTGTCGCTGTAGAACGCCTCCTCGGGCTCTATAATGACCCTTTTCGCACGCTCGTCTGTGTAGATTACAAGGTTGAACATCTGACATACAGCCTCCACCAACTCTATGAGCCACATCTTGTTGTGGGCAATATCGGTCAGCCCCATCACCGAGCCGAAACCGGGCACATTTGTAAAGTATGGTCTGAGCGAACACTCCGTCGAGAGGGTAATCGCCATCCCCGGCTCGGCACCCTGAAACCTGATGCGATTAAACCTCATCTTATCGCCCGCCAGAAACTCCTGCGGCGGTATGCGGATATCTACCACCACCTCCGTCACCCCTCGCTCCTGCACATGTCCGGGGTAGAGCGCCCAATCTGCACTGTGCTCCAACGACTCGCCCAGCATCGGCTCAAGCGTACATACGGGGCTGCACTCCTCAGGCATCGTTATCTGCGTAAACCTGCCGTCGATAACCCGACTCTCTAACTCCTCTCCCGTCTCGCGATCAAAGATCTTGAACATATAGAGGCTGCTCGGCACATAGTCGAATATGCAGAGGTTGTAGGTCAGCCCCGCCACAAGCTCGTTCTGCTTATCCTTAAAACCATTGCTTAGCGGGAAGTGCGCCTCCACTATCGGCTCGGAGACGACTGTATCGAAACCTCGAAGACGCGTTCTGCTCTCGATGCAGTAGTCGGTCTGATACTCAAGGTGCAGCAGAAATCCGACATTTGCCGCTATCGCACTCTCAAAGCGGATATAACCCTCCTCATCCACTCCGAAGACATTACCCGTCGTAAATGTATCCTGCATCAGCTTGCCGTCGCTGTCTACAGCTGTCGGATCTGCCGTATCGACAATGTTTCCCAACGACTCGTCATCATCAAATGCTGCCGTTGCATAGACCTTTCCGTACTCATTTGCCACAGCCGTTACGGGAGCTGCTCTACGCGCCTTGAAGTCGAGTAGTTTCTGCTGCTTTGCCGTGTCGGGTGAGCCATACTGCCCCGAAAAGAGGAGCTGTCGAAACTCATCGCTCTGCAGAAAACTACTCTCCACCTCATATCCGCGAAATATTCGCTCAAAGAGTGCCGGCACCGAGAAGAAGGGGTGGTAGTCGTCTGTCGTCAGCACCTGCTCCTTGGGTCCGAGCGAGACTCCGGAGTACTCGGCAGTATAACGATTGCGCAACACCGGCAGAAAGCGCACCGACTGCTCCCCCTCCCATGTAGAGCAGATATTCTCAGGCGTCAGTGCCATATTGAACCAGATGCCGCTGCTTCTCAGCTCCCTGCGTGCTGCATCCTTCGCCCAATCCTTACCACCCTCGACAATGCGCACCTTGTAGTCGCCGCCACTGCGACTGCCGACAGATGCATCGAGCAGATAGATAGTACCCTCAAAGAGTGTAACGCCATCACACTCAAGGCGTGCCGTATGGTGCGAGTCGTTAAACCTCTCGGCGGCATATATATCTCGCGCCACACCGAAAATCTCATTTGACTCTGCTGTCGAGGGGATTGTCATCTCCATCTTGCGACCGCTGCACGCCGCCTGCGGATTGAGCATATCCTCAAGCGAGAAGCCAATCGGCACCCTGTCAATATCCCCCGTCGGACAACTCTTGCCATCTACATAGAGCCTCATAGTGTCACCTCCTTTCTGTTATGCTCTAATGTCACCGACAGTTGTCCCACCTCGCCAAGTCTCGATATTGCCGCCTCGCTGTCAAGTACCGCTGCCGGAACATACTCCTCCGCCTGCTCTATCCACACCTTTGGGGCTGTGACAATTGTCGCCAGAGCTGCCAAGAGCCTCTCCGAACACCTCTTCGAGCCGATAGTCGTCTGCTCGGCGGAGATTGAGCTGCACACCTCGCCATTACTGCCCACAAATCTCTGTCTCTGCTTTGATACCAATGTTCGACTTAAGGTCGCTGCAAATGTATGGTGCTCAAGCGTTCCTATAGGCGAGAACCACATCAGTCGCATCGAGTTCGCTCCTCGCGGAACAATCTCGTAATCAATACTTTGCAGAAACTCTTCATTGCAGTACACCTCAACTACAATGCGCGTTACCGACTCATCGAACATCCTCGTTCCAAGGTGAAACATCGCTCGACCGCTCTCAGAGTTGATGCTATAGCTGTAGCTCTCGCCAATATCGGAGAGCACCTCTACCGAGATCAACCCCGCCTCCGGAGCCTTAATCTTCAGATCATCATCGTCACCATAGGCAATCTCACGACACTCCTCTGTCGCAAAAATGGATGCCACACCTACGCCCTCTTTGACAATGTTGTTGCTCACCCACACCTCTTCAGACTCCACCACCTCGCCCTCGCGCTGCACCACAATCATATAGCTGGCAGCGGGTGCCGAAAGCAGCTCCGAAAAGTGTCGCTTTGGCACTGTAAGCGGACTCATTCCGGCGATATATGGGGCGATGTCTACCACCGCCTCGGTAGTGTCATAGATAAGCTTTCGACCCACCTCCTCGCCTGTCAGGGTGTTTATAATAGTCACCTCAAGGTCGCACCTCTCGTCACTCTGAACAACAAATATCAACCCCTCGCCAATCGGGGTAAAGTTCTCCGGTTGTTTTACAATTCGTACCATAATTCTGCGCCATTAAAAGATTATCTCTACCTCGGCTGTCGCCTTCAACCCGAGCTCACCCCTGCCGAGTACGGAGTGCATCGAGTGGTCCATCTGCAGATTATCTACCACAGCAACAGACTTATTTTCAGATAGTTGCGAAAATATATCCAACATATCGTTCTCCATCTGTGCCAGCAGATTGCTCCTCTCCTCTGCCGAGAGTCGGGAGCCGCTGTCGAAGAGATAGAGGGTTGTCCGATAGGTTATTCTGCCGTGGTTACGACCCTCGATAGAGTGGAATTTTGGTTCAATGAGTACAGCTGCAGGCATCGCCATACTCTTTGCAGATAGTGCGGACGAGTCCGAGACTCGAAACTCGTAGCCCATAGAGCCACAAATCCCCTGCACCGCCGAAATGATTTTTTTGCGGTTCATAGTAGTTGTATGTTTATAATTTTGTTGATTTCCTCGCAACACATCTATATATTGCAGTGATTTACAATATGTTGCGATTGTTAATAAAGTTATCGACACTATCGAGAAAGTGTCAATAACCGTCGACTGACAGTGCAAATATATAACTCAAAAAGCCCCCTTGTCAAGTGGGCAAACCCCATCCCCATTCAGAAAATCGAGAAAAATCGGGTCACAAATATCTCTGCCCGCGAAAAAAAATTGCACTTTTTTTGAAAAAATAGCCCGAGGGGCATACTCTGTGAGCAAAAAAGTATTAACTTTGCAATGTACAATGCGTACATCTTGTGTAATTAATAGTGAACAACTATGGATGGTGATGGGTATCAATGTAAAAATAGCTGCAATATCGTATCTCAATACGATACCATTCATCTATGGTATTCGGCACGAAGGTTGTCTTTGCGCCGAGTTGCTCTTTGCACCCCCATCTCAAAATGTTCAACACTTCATCGAGGGTAGAGTAGACCTTGCCCTTGTTCCTGCCGCTGTTGCTCCGACACTCAAAGATGCCGAGATTATCACCGACTACTGCATAGGTGCTGTAGGCGCTGTACGAACTGTTGTTATCGTCAGCAACACCCCTATCGAGCAGGTCGAGCGCATCTGGCTCGATGCCCACTCTCGCACCTCTGTACAGCTGAGCGGCTACCTTGCGAAGAATCGTTGGAAGATTGCTCCGCAGTGGCTCGCTATGGACGACTACTCCGTTATGGAGTGTCCGAAGCAGGGCGATGCCTACCTGATTATCGGCGACAAGTGCTTCGAGTATGAGGGTCGCTTCAAATACACCTACGACCTTGCCGAGGAGTGGATTGCCCAGACCCGCCTGCCATTTGTCTTTGCCGTTTGGGTAGCACGCAAGGGTCTTTCATACGATGTGCACGACGCACTGGAGCGTGCACTAACTTTCGGTGTCGAGCATACCTACGAGGCAATTCTCGAGAGCGACTATGCCGGTCGTGACTATGCCTACGACTACCTGACAAACAACATCGACTATCTTTTTGACACTCAGAAACATAAAGCGCTTAAAAAGTTCTGGGACTTTGGGCTGAAGATCGAGCCTAAGGTCAATCCCGGCTGAAGGGGGTAGGTGCCGTAGCACCACAAGCCAATCTGGAATATGAAGTCTAATCAAAAAACAGAGAGGGAGGAACTAAATTGATTACCATCTACCTTAAGCAATACAACAAAATCATCCGAAACGCCGACACAGAGCTGTTCGACGATTTGGGTTTTGACGATATCCTCTGGATTGATATGATGCAGCCGACCATTAAGGAGCAGAAGGCTGTGGAGAACTTTATGGAGATCAGCCTCCAGACCCGTCAGCAGGTCGAGGAGATTGAGTCTACCTCAAAATATTCCGAGTCGGAGAATGCCATTATCTCAAACAGCAACTTCTTCGTTCCCGTTGGTGGCGACTCGTTCAAGGTTGAGCCTGTGTCGTTCATCCTCTCGAACGAGGGTGTGCTTGTCTCTGTGCGTCAGGCAGATATGCGGACATTCCGCGAGGCGGAGAAGCGCCTGCAGATGAACTACCGCAACTACTCTACCGGCTACCACATCCTCATCTCACTTCTCGAGGTGCGTATCGACTTCGATGCCGACCTTGTCGAGATGGTCGGTCGTCAGGTATCTACGCTGAGTAAGGATATCAATCGCGAGGATAGCATCGACAAGGAGGTTATCCACCGCATCAACACCCTGCAGGAGCGTACAATGGTGCTGCGCGAGAATATCTTCGACCGCCAGCGCGTACTCTCGGGTATCCACCGCTCGGAGCGCTTCCCGAACGATATCTATCCGCGTCTGCAGCTGATGATCAAGGATGTAAGCTCACTTATCAGCCATACCGACTTTACCTTCCAGCGTCTGGACTATATTCAGGATGCGGCACTCGGTCTTATCAACATCGAGCAGAATGAGGTGGTAAAGATCTTCTCTGTGGCTGCCGTAGTCTTCCTGCCGGCAACACTCGTGGCAAGTATCTACGGTATGAACTTCAAGTTTATGCCTGAGCTCGAGTGGATTTGGACTCTGCCAAACGGCTGGAATATCCCTATGGGTTACATCTTCGCACTGGGTCTGATGATTCTCGCCTCAGGTCTTACTATGGGTTACTTCCGCTACAAGAAGTGGTTGTAACAGCGTACTAATCAATCGATTATGAGACGTATACTCTATATTTTCGCAGCAGTGGCTCTTGTCGCTGCTGCGCTCTTTTTTGCGCCCCTCGAGTTTAAGTACGAGAAGATCGAGACCACAATCACTATGCGTGACTCTGTGCGTCTGCATACGACAATATATAAACCGCGTCTGGGCAAAAACCACCCTATTTTGGTGCAACGAACACCCTACTCTTGCGCCCCGTATGGTAAAGAGTTCAACAAACAACTCTCCAACAACTACCTTATGCAGAGTTTTGTGCGTCGAGGCTATATCCTTGTCTTTCAGGATGTTCGCGGCAGATTTATGAGCGAAGGCGAGTATGAGAATATCCGCCCTGCGACAGAGCCGATAAACGAAATTACTGACAGCTACGACACTGTCGAGTGGCTTGTAAACAATATTGAAGGCAATAATGGTCGCGTCGGCTTCTACGGCTGTTCATACCCGGGTTTTTATGCTATGTATGCCGCTCTGTGTGGTCATCCGGCAGTCAAGGCAGTATCTCCGCAAGCCCCTGTGACAGACTGGTTTATGGGCGACGATGTCCACCACAACGGCGTTATGATGCTCTCCGACTCATTCAACTTTATGCCGATGATGAGCCACACCAACCACACCCCGACTACCGAGTGGCTACCGACCCGTCAGCACGACAACTCTCCCGACCAGTACGCCTTCTTCCTCAGTGCTACGCGCGACTCTCTGCGCACCATTATGCATCCATCGAGCTTCTGGGACTCTATGTCCGAGCACCCCGACTACGACGAGTGGTGGCAGGCTCGCAATGTTCGCCGCTACCTATATAATATAGAGCCGGCTGTGCTTGTTGTCGGCGGAGTGTTCGATGCCGAGGATTGCTTCGGCGCGTGGAATACCTACCGCGCCATTAAGGAGCAGTCGCCCGATACCGAGTGCAGACTTGTTGTCGGACCTTGGGCACACGGCGCGTGGAGAAATAGAGATGCTGAACAACTCGGCGACTTCAACTTCGGCAAGCAGGCAGGTACCAAGTACTATACCAACCACTTCGAACTCCCATTTTTCGAGTACTATCTGCGCGGTAAAGGCAGTTTGGAGACTATGCCTGATGAGTCCATATTCCTCTCAGGCTCAAATAGTTGGATAAGCAACTGCGACTCTCTGACAAGCAGAACATTCTACCTCGATAACGGCACCCTTACCGCCGAGAAGCCTACAGAGCGACGCTGCTGCAACTATACATCTGACCCTAAAAATCCCGTTCCGTACGATAGTCAGACAGTTCACCGCCGCCGCGAGTATATGATTGAGGATCAGCGATTTACTGCCGACCGAGCAGATGTTGTCACATACCTCTCCGAGCCACTTGCAGAGGATACCTCATTTGTCGGCGATATTAGCGTAAAGTTGGATGTTGCAATCACTACTACTGATGCCGATTTCGTTGTGCGCATTATCGACCTCTTCCCTGATGACGATGCGAAAAAACCTCAGTATCAGATGCTTGTGCGTGGCGATATTATGCGTGCCCGCTACCGCAACTCGTTCAGCACGCCGTCACCAATGATACCAGATAGAGCTACGGAGGTGGCATTTACCTTGCCGGGCATAGCACATACATTTAAGGAGAATCACCGCATAATGGTCTGTGTACAAAGTAGTTGGTATCCGCTTGCCGAGCGCTCACCACAGCAGTTCGTGGAGCTCTGGCACTGCACCGCCGCCGACTTTATCGCAACCGATGTACAGATCTTCAACACCTCTTCCATTACACTTGGTCAGCTATGAAAAGATTACTATTAACACTTCTCGCACTGCTCTCTATATCAGCAGCTTACACCCAGCCGCGTGCTGTATTTATGGGAGACTCTATCTTCGACAGCTGGGATAGCCCCAAGCACGGCGGACACCCCGAGTTTTTCACAAAGAATAACTTTGTAAACTGCGGCAAGAGCGGTCAGGTAACGGCACAAATGGTGGCACGCTTCGAGAAGGATGTCATCGCCCGCCACCCCGAGAAAGTTATTATCTGCGGCGGCACAAACGATATCGCACAGAATAAGGGTTATGTTCCTAACCGCCTGATAATGAAAAATATAAAGATTATGACAAAGATGGCGGAAGAGAAGAATATCGAGGTTATCCTCTGCACAATCCTTCCTGCCGACCGCTACCCGTGGCGCAAGGAGATTGAGCCCGTCAAGCCTATCCGCAATATGAATCGCCGCATCAAACGCTTTGCGAGCCATAAACATCGCACATTTATCGACTTCTATACCCCTCTCGCCACTAAAAACGGCGCTCTGCCCGCCGCCCTCTCTAAAGATGGCGTACATCCAAATAGCGAGTGCTATACAATTATGGAGAGAATGGTCCTCTCCACACTTTAGCACCGAATGACTGCGCAGTACTGCCCGCATAGTACTGCCCGCTTTTTCGAGAAAAAGCAGGGCGTGCAAAAAGCTTTCTGCGAAACTCCGTTTCGCTCGTATCTGTTGCGAGAATAACGTTGTCTGTGACAATACCAAAAACAGCAAGAGCAGTAGTTTGTAAGCAAGCTTACACTACCGCTCTTTCTATTTTACTATCCTTGCGGATAGCTGTTATTCTCGAAAAAATCAAAACCTGAGTTCTGCACCACGCTACCTCTATGCACTGTTTTGTCGTCAAAATGCGGTAGTAGGTGCATATCGTGAAATATCCCCGGATGGGTAGTACTCGATGTACGTCCCATTCGGGGATATGAGGGATGTGCGGCTAATGCCGTATTTTCACAACTAATCCGTTTTATCGTCAGAACGCGGCAGTAGGTGTGCATCGTGAAAAATCCCCGGATGGGTTGTACTCAGCGTACTACCCATTCGGGGATTTAAGGGATGTGCAGCTAATGCCGCGTTATCACGATAAAACTACTCTTCGGTGCGGATGATGTTGGCGCCAATCGCATTCAACCTACCCTCAATATCTCGATAACCGCGATCGATCTGCTCGATATTCTGGATGGTGCTCACGCCATCGGCGCTCATAGCGGCGATGAGGAGAGATACTCCGGCACGAATATCAGGGGATGACATACGCGCAGCGCGCAGCTGAACATTGTGGTCGTGACCGATAACTACGGCGCGGTGAGGGTCACAGAGGACTATCTGGGCACCCATATCTATCAGTTTATCAACGAAGAAGAGGCGTGACTCGAACATCTTCTGGTGAATAAGGGTTGTACCCTTTGCCTGTGTTGCCACAACGAGGAATACCGAGAGCAGGTCAGGGGTAAGTCCCGGCCACGGAGCATCGGCAAATGACATAATCGAGCCGTCGATAAAGCTCTCTACGCAGTAGTGGTCCTGCTGTGGAATGAATATATCGTCACCACGACGCTCCATAGCAATTCCGAGGCGTGCAAACTGTGCGGGGATAATGCCGAGCTGGTCGTAGGATACATTTTTGATAGTTATCTCCGAGCGATTCATTGCCGCCATACCGATAAATGAGCCGACCTCAATCATATCGGGCAGCATACGGTGAGTTGTTCCACCGAGGCTCTCCACGCCCTCAATCTCAAGCAGATTGGAGCCTATGCCGTGAATCTTGGCACCCATACGGCAGAGCATACGGCATAGTTGCTGAATATATGGCTCGCAGGCTGCGTTGTAGATTGTGGTCTTACCCTTGGCAAGCACCGCCGCCATAATGATATTTGCCGTACCTGTAACCGAAGCCTCGTCGAGAAGCATATAGCAACCCTTCAGCTCCTTTGCTCGAACAGCAAAGAGGCTCTCAGCTCCGTCGTAGTCAAACTCTGCACCGAGCTTCTGGAAGCCAAGGAAGTGGGTATCCAGACGACGGCGACCAATCTTATCGCCACCCGGTTTTGGCATATAACCCACACCGAAACGACCGAGCATAGGTCCGAGGATCATCACCGAGCCACGCAGTCGAGAGCAACGACGCAGGTAGTCATCACTTTTGACATAGTCGAGATTTACATCGGCAGCACGGAACGAATAACAATCCTCCGAGAGGCGTTTTACCTCCACACCCATTGCCGACAGCAGGTCGATAAGTTGCAGTATATCAATAATCTGAGGTATATTCTCCACTACCACCTCCTCCTTTGTCAGCAGTGTTGCGCAGAGAATCTGTAGTGCCTCATTTTTAGCTCCTTGCGGTGTAATCTCGCCCGAAAGACGGCGACCACCTTCAACTTTGAATACAGCCATAACTCAAAAAATATATTCTTATACAAAGGTAATAATTTGGTGCAAGAATTGCAATTTTTCCCGTAAACAATTTTGACAAATATGAAGATTGCAAAGATTTTATCACGCGAGATACTTGACTCTCGCGGAGTGCCTACTGTCGAGGCAGAGGTGGTGACAATGATGGGATTTTCGGCACGTGCAGCTGTGCCAAGTGGCGCATCTACAGGCTCTTATGAGGCTTTAGAGCTACGCGACAAAGACAAAAGCAGGTATAACGGCAAGGGTGTTCTGCGTGCGCTGCACAATATCGACACCATTATTGCGCCCGAGCTTATGGGTATGGATCTGCTTGATCAGCGAGGCATAGACCGTACGCTGATAGCTATAGATGGGACAGAAGATAAATCCAATTTGGGCGCCAATGCCACCCTTGCCGTATCGCTTGCCGTAGCCAAGGCTGCCGCAAAGAGTCTTCACCTGCCGCTATATCGCTACATAGGCGGTGCCTCCACCTACATAATGCCCGTTCCGATGATGAACATCATCAACGCCGGCAGACACTCCGACGCCCCTGTGGCATTTCAGGAGTTTATGATAAGACCTATCGAAGCCTCAACATTCAGCGAGGGGCTGAGGATGGGTGCAGAGATATTTCACGCCCTGAAGGCGGAGCTGCGCCACCGAGGATTTTCAACAACCGTAGGCGATGAGGGAGGCTTTGCCCCAGCCTTTGAGTCGATAGAGGATGTGCTGCAGACGATGGTTCTGGCGCTCAATCGTGCGGGATATACTGCCGGCAGAGATGTAACCTTCGCCCTTGATTGCGCAGCGACGGAGTTCTACCGCGAGAAGAGCTACGACTACCGCTGTTTCGAGGGGTCACACGGCATAAAGCTATCGACAGCCGAGCAGATAGACTACCTCCGACAACTTGTCGAGAGGTATCCGATAGACTCTATAGAGGACCCACTTGCCGAGGATGATTGGGCAGGGTGGCAGGCACTGACGGCTACCATTGGCGAGCGTTGTCAGATAGTTGGCGACGATCTGTTTGTCACAAATCCGCGACGTATATATAAAGGTATTACTCAAAAGTGTGCCAATGCAGTGCTTATAAAACCCAATCAGATAGGTACGCTCACCGAGACTATTGATGCTGTCCGTATGGCTCAACACGCCGGCTATAAGACCATTATGTCGCACCGCTCGGGAGAGACCGAAGATACAACAATTGCCGACCTTGCCGTAGCCCTCGGCTGTGGAGAGATAAAGTGCGGCTCGCTGTCGCGTGGCGAGAGAACGGCAAAATACAACCGTCTGCTGCGCATCGAGGAGAGGCTCGGCGACAGTGCCCAATACGGATATTGATTAAAAAAGTGCTGTTTTTGAACAAACAGCACTTTTTTTTACTACCTTTGCGCTCTCAAACTTAAATAATTCATTATGAGTCGTTTTTCGATTGATTTTCGTCCGAAGTTGTTCTCTACACTCAAGGGATACAACCTCGACACCTTCTCGAAGGACTTTATGGCGGGTATTATTGTCGGTATCGTAGCCATTCCACTCGCTATTGCCTTCGGTATTGCATCAGGTGTAGGTCCTACAGAGGGTCTTGTTACTGCAATTATTGCAGGATTTCTAATCTCTGTATTTGGTGGTTCAAAGGTACAGATTGGCGGTCCTACAGGTGCATTTATCGTAATTATCTACGGCATTATCCAGCAGTTCGGTCTGGGCGGTCTTGCCATTGCAACCATTATGGCGGGCGTGCTGCTTGTGCTGATGGGTATCTTCCGTCTTGGTAGTGTCATCAAGTTTATGCCATACCCGATTATTGTCGGATTTACAGGCGGTATTGCAATTACCATCTTCTCGACACAGATGAATGACCTCTTCGGTATGGGCATCGAGAATGTTCCTGCAAACTTTATCGACAAGTGGATCTGCTACTTCGAGAATATCGGCAATATCAACTGGTGGTCATTTGCGGTGGGTATTCTGAGTATTCTGATTATCGTCTACACCCCTAAGTTCTCGAAGAAGATTCCGGGTTCACTGCTCGCTATTGTCATTATGACCCTCGTCTGCTGGCTGCTTGAGCGCTTTGCAGGTGTTACATCTATCTCTACAATCGGCGACCTCTACACCCTCCCTTCAGGTCTTCCGGAGTGGCGTCTGCCATCAATTCCTGAGGGCGAGACAATCTTCTCGACTATGCAGTCACTGCTCCCTGTAGCCTTTACTATCGCTATGCTGGGTGCTATCGAGTCACTGCTCTCGGCAATGGTTGCAGATGGTGTTATCGGCGACAAGCACAACTCAAATACCGAGCTTATCGGTCAGGGTATCGCAAATATCGTCGTTCCATTCTTCGGCGGTATCCCTGCAACAGGTGCTATTGCCCGTACTATGGCAAATATCAACAACGGTGGTCGTACCCCTGTCGCGGGCGTTGTTCATACAATAGTTCTGCTCTGCGTACTGCTGCTGCTCGGTGGTCTTGTAGGTGCTATCCCTATGCCGTGCCTTGCAGGTGTGCTGATTATGGTGTCATACAATATGAGTGGCTGGAGAACTATCCGCTCTATGTGTCTCCAGTCGCGCTCGGATATCGCAATCCTCTTTACAACACTGCTGCTGACAGTTATCTTCGACCTTACAATCGCTATCGAGATTGGTCTTGTACTCGCTGTAGTGCTCTTTATGCGCCGAATTATGGAGAACACAAGCATCTCTGTACTTACTAACGAACTCGATGTTCACAACGACGGTGAGGCTGATGATGAGAAGATCACTCTACCTGACTTTATCGAGGTATACGAGATTGACGGTCCGTTCTTCTTCGGTATTGCGAACAAGTTCGAAGAGATGGCTCGTAACCGCTCAAATGCCAAGGTGCGCATTATCCGCATGCGTAAGGTATCGTTTATCGACGCTACGGGTCTGCATAACCTCGAGATATTTATCGACTCGTCGCTCGCCAGCGGTCGTAAGATTGTCCTGTCTGGAGTAAACGAGAATGTCTTCCGCTCTCTGGACCGCAGCGGTATCGTTGCCAAACTCGGCAAGAAGAATATCCTCGACACTATCCATAAGGCTGTCGATCGCGCCTTTGAGGTGGCAAAGTAATAGGCGATTAGCTACAAAAAAAAGGATTGGTTCGATGAACCAATCCTTTTCTATTTTACCCGAAACCGAGATAGGGAGTGAATAAAAAGATGAATTTCAAGGCTTTCGAAGGCGAGAAAACCGCAGTTTACTTGACGTAAATGAGGATTTTCGAGCCGAGAGTAACGCAGAAATTCGCTTTTTTGTCACTCACTACAAAGTTGCGAGGAACTCACTCACATTCTTCTCAATACGCGCTGCCACATCCTCACACTCAGCCTTCACGAACTTCTCGCCGGTGATGCTCTCGTAGAGCTCGATGTAGCGGTCGGTGATTGACGCAACAATCTCCGGAGTCATCTCAGGTACCTGCTGACCCTCCTGACCCTGGAAGCCGTTTGCCATAAGCCACTCGCGAACAAACTCCTTGCTCAACTGCTTCTGCTTCTCGCCTGCAGCAAGACGCTCAGCATAACCCTCAGCGTAGAAGTAACGAGAAGAGTCCGGAGTGTGAATCTCGTCCATCAGGTAGATTACACCGTTCTTCTTACCAAACTCGTACTTGGTATCAACAAGGATAAGACCCATCTTTGCAGCGATCTCTGTACCGCGAGCAAAGATAGCACGAGTGTAAGCCTCGAGCTGCTCGTAGTCCTCACGACTAACGATACCGCGAGCGATAATCTCCTCCTTAGAGATATCCTCGTCGTGACCCTCATCAGCCTTGGTTGTAGGGGTGATGATTGGCTCTGGGAACTTCTGATTCTCAACCATACCGTCAGGCATAGTTACACCGCAGAGAGTTCTCTTGCCAGCCTTGTACTCTCTCCACGCGTGACCTGAGAGGTAGCCGCGGATAACCATCTCAACCTTGAATGGCTCGCACTTGTGACCTACAGTTACCATTGGATCCGGCACAGCAATCTTCCAGTTAGGAAGGATGTCTGTAGTAGCATCAAGGAAAGAAGCAGCAATCTGGTTGAGCACCTGACCCTTGAATGGAATACCCTTAGGCAATACTACGTCAAACGCAGAGATACGGTCTGAAACTACCATTACCAGATAGTCGCCATCGATGCTGTAAACATCACGCACCTTACCGACATAGTGGTTGTTCTGACCCTTAAAATTGAAGTTTGTCTTTACAATAGCCTCCATATTATTTTACTATTAGATTATTCTTTGGCGCAAAGTTAGTGTAAAATCGCCGTTTTATCGCATAAAAGTCGAAGAAATCTGTTAAAAACAACAACCATTTGGGCAGAGACAGTATTTTCACCACCCACAAGCGAATAACAAGACCGATTTTCAAGCCGAGCGTAACGCAGAATTCACCTTGCTATGCAAGTTTACGCTTGACCCATTGGCTTAAAACCTCCGCCTTGTCCAACCTTGATCGTTCCAAACTTATTCTCATAATTTGAGAGGTTTTCCTGCAGGGAGCGCAGAAGACGCTTGGCGTGCTCAGGGGTGAGGATGACGCGGTGACCGACCTTTGCCTTAGGCATACCCGGAAGCATAGAGGCAAAGTCGAGGATAACCTCGCTCGGTGAGTGTGCGATAATCACGAAGTTTGAGTATTGACCCTGCGCTACTTCAGGGTCAATCTCGAATTCAAGTTTATTTTCTGCCATAATTTCTCAAAGCTTTTATACAGTAATCAATTCAATACCTGTCTCCTCGATAATTGCAGCCATCTCCGGAGATATACCGGTGTCGGTAATAATCACATCCACGCCATCGATAGAGGTCACGCGACCAAAGCCGTGATGACCGAA
This sequence comes from uncultured Alistipes sp., assembly GCA_947367255.1. Taxonomy (GTDB): domain Bacteria; phylum Bacteroidota; class Bacteroidia; order Bacteroidales; family Rikenellaceae; genus Alistipes. Next base: position 69,419 of record CANBCZ010000004.1, on the reverse strand, counting down.
CTTTGACGAGTCTGAGACAACGATAACCTTTGCTGCTGCAGCCATCATCTTACGCGACAGATGAGCCTCCTCGATAGTCGAGGTGGTGATGCCGAAATCGGGATCAAAGCCATCCACGCCGAGGAAGAACTTTGTGCAGACCATATCCTTCAGGCTGGCACCGGCAGTCTCGCCACGGGTAGCAAACGACTTCTTGTAGACACAGCCGCCGAGCTGCTCGACCTGTATGGTATCGACCTCGTTAAGCAGCGCCGAGACCTTCAGGAACGGAGTTACGACATTGATTGTCGGCGATGGCGACATGGCGTGGATAACCTCGGCAAGGGCGTAGGTTGTAGAGCCTGCCGAGATCATAATAGAGTCACCCTCCTCGATCATCTGGGCTGCACGCTCGGCAATACGACGCTTCGCCTCACGATTGAGCGAACTCTTGGTCATAAGGTCACGGTCGGCGATATGCGGATTGGCAAGGCGCGCGCTACCGTGCACCTTGAAGAGCAGACCTTTGCTCTCCAAAATCTTGACATCCTTGCGGATGGTAACCTTTGTCACACCCAGCTCCTCGGCAACATCCGTAATACGGATAAAGCCGTACTTCTCGAGCTTTTCGAGGATGTATTTATGACGTTCTGCAATACTAAGCATTACCAAATCTCCTTTTTAAGGGTCTTGCGACCAACATAACAATTTGTAAAATCAAGAACTGTACCCTTCGGAACTGTTACGCGAACAGCTGCACGCGGATGGAAGATAAACGGCAGTGTGCGCTCGCCAAACAGGGTATAGAACGGAATATCTGAAACATTTGTAACAACAAGCACACCCTTCTTTGCATCTACAACCTGCACCTTGAGTGACTCGCCAACAAGCTGTGACAGATACTTCTCGTCGCCGGCAAGCTTACCATCGAAGAATGCAACAATACGACCTGCAAACATCGCCTCGCGCAGTGACTCGAGGGTATACTCCTTGGCAAATACGAGGGTCATAGGGCGAATCTGATCACCATAAGCAAAGCGTGATGTCTCGTGAATATCGGAGTTTGCCATCATCGGCAACTTATACTCGTCAAACCAATCGAGCACCTTTGGATACCACTCGATGCTGTTGAAGATCTCCACAGCGTGAATTCGACCCTCCTTGATGAGCTGCTTCTGGAGCGGATAGAGAGTAGATTTGCGATCAGGCCATCCCGGGTGGTTCCAGAGCATAAATGCGCCCTGCGCCTCAGCCTTACAGAAGTCATCCATCTCGGTAGGGTTAGGAATGCGGTTGCCATCCTTGTCACGGAGCAGTTTGCCATTCTCATCGACCTTATAGCGGGTCTCCTCAAAGACATTAGGATCCTTGATAAAGAGGGCGTTCATATGTCCGAATGGCTTTGTACGGGTAATCTCGACAGCCGGAACAACCAAAAATCCCCACTTCGCAGCCTCCTTCAGGGCGTGGTTGATAGGAATATTGTAGTCCTTGAGCTTGATGCCCGGGCTCTTGTGTACGGCAATGTGCTCGGACATAGCGATAACATCCAGACCATCCTGCCAAGCCTCGCGCACACGACCTGTTGGAGATACCTGTGCATCGGCAAAGACAGTGTGCATGTGGAAGTCGCACTTGAGGGTCTTGTAGCCCTCGATGTCCGGAATAGAGATGATGCGGCGCACAGCCTTGTCAATCTGATTGCAGAATACTCTGTCGTCTGAATTGTCCTCCGGAGGAGTCTTTGCACCGGCAGTTGCAACTATTGCAACAAGACCGATAAGTAATGAAAATCTCTTCATAGTAGCTTATAGTTTGTTATTTACCTAATAATTTGTCCAATCTGTTATAGCCGCCTGTTTCGTACATCTGCGGAATAAGGTCGCGGTAGAACTTATTGACATCCTCCCAGCGATAGTATGGTGCAAGGGAGTCGTCGATCTGCTTTGGCAGGGCAATCTCCTCCTCGTTGAGCAACAATTTTACAAGGGTGTCGCCCTTTTTGTTGCGGTAGAAGATAAACTGCACATTACAACCCATAGGGATATTGAAGTCGTTCCAATACTTCTCCACATCCTCATAGTTATCAACCTCCTCACACCAGCCCGGAATACGCATAGTATTGAGCAGACCCATAATATTTCCGTCGTGTCCGAAGCGCAGAGTGACTGCCGGCTTACCCTCGGCAACCTTCTGCTCGGCATCCTCGATAATCTTCTCGAGCAGCGGTGTAGAGACACCATTGAGGAACTTATCCTTAATACCCGAAGGTCCCTTCTCGTGATAGAAGATGATATTCACAAGTTTCCACTGCTGGTAGAGCTCCTCCGTTGTAAATACATCCAAAATAGACTCTGTTGTCGGTGTACCCGGGAAGGATGTCGCCGTCTTGAAGAGGTGGAAGACAAAGTCGTGCGGGAACGGCATACTCTTCACATAATCGGGCTTAAAGAGCGAGTTGAGGATACGCGAAATATCGACATTCTTGCGACGATACTCCCTCCACTCTCTCATCCACTCGCAGTTTGCGCTGTGGCGATAGCGATCGATATACTCGGCAAGGCGAGGGTCGTTATCCTTATAGTATGGGTTGAGCCACTTCTGGAACGGTTTTCCGCACTCGTAGTGTATGTCGAGAGTATTGTCGTGACGCATAAGCTCGTCGCAGAAGGCTGTCATACTCATCAGCACACGCGGAACGATAGTCGCCTTGGCGTCGATATAGTCAGCCTTTTTGAATATCTGCTTGTAGTTCTCATACATACGCGCCGCGATCTGTCGATGCTGCTCCTGACCCTTAATAGACAGCTCACCGCCACGACCATAGGTATCGACCTTGGAGCGGGTCATACGGTCGAAAATATCCTTACCGAAGTCGGTCAGTTTGTCGAAATGTGCTGCATCGGCAAGGACATTATATGCACGATCGAACTTCTCGTCACGAAGCACATAGCGCGAGCCGTGACGACCATAGTGGCTGATATAGAAGGGTTTATACCCCTTAGGTACGGGAGTCTGCTCCTTGAACTCGGTCGGATAGAGGCGATATACGCCCAGAGCATAGCTCGGATCGCTGAAGATCTTCTCGCGAGCCGTCTGCTCCTCTGCCGTCGCCGAGAGTGCAAAGCCCACAGCCGCTAAAACAATTAAAAATTTTCTCATTCTATAGGTTTTTAGTTTTTAAGTATTTTATTCTTTTTAGAGACTGTTTAGATTTGTTTACGAAGTTATTTTATCGTCTATTTTGTGGCTATTTTTTCTTTCAATTCGAGGCGTATAGCGGGGACTATATAACGAGAATTGAAAGGGGAAAGAGCCGTAAAGAGCATAAAAGAACGAAGTAAATAAATTGTAAACAGTCTCTTAATGTGCTTCAAGCCAGTTCTTGCCCACTCCAATCTCCACAAGCAACGGTATAGAGAGCTCTGCGGCACCCTCCATCTGCTCACGGACAATTCTCTCGACCGCCTCGCGCTCGGCAGGGATAAGGTCGATGACAATCTCGTCGTGTACCTGCAGGATAAGCTTTGAGCGGATACCCTGCTGCTTGAACTCGCGTGCTACGCCAATCATTGCAATCTTCATAATGTCGGCTGCACTACCCTGAATAGGGGCATTGATGGCATTTCGCTCGGCAAGGGCACGGGTATTGGCATTCTGAGAGTCGATACCGTCAAGGTATCGGCGACGCGAGAAGATTGTCGATACGCTACCCGACTTATGAGCCTCAGCTACAGTCTGCTCCATATACTGCTTCACCTTCGGATAGGATGCAAAGTAGCCATCAATGAGCGCTTTAGCCTCTGTGCGCGATATGTTCAGTCGCTGCGCAAGTCCAAATGCCGAGATGCCGTAGATAATACCGAAATTCGCCGTCTTTGCCCTGCGGCGCTCCTCGGCAGTAACATCGGCAACCGCCTTGCCAAAGATCTTTGCAGCCGTTGCTGCGTGGATATCCTCTCCATTGCGAAAAGCCTCAATGAGCGACTCGTCACCGCTCAGGTGCGCCATAAGTCGCAGCTCCACCTGCGAGTAGTCCGCCGAGAGCAGCAGCCCCTCTGCTCGCGATGGAATAAATGCCTCGCGGATAGGTTTTCCCAGAGCGTCGCGGATAGGTATATTCTGCAAGTTCGGGTTCGAGGACGAGAGTCGTCCCGTAGCCGTAACTGCCTGATTATACGATGTATGTATATGTCCCGTCACAGGATTTACCAGCTGTGGCAGGGCGTCGATATATGTCGAAAGCAACTTCTTTATGCCGCGATACTCGAGAATTGTACGGACAATCTCGTGGTCGGCAGCAAAAGAGGTCAGATACTCCTCGTCTGTGCAGAACTGCTTTGTCTTTGTCATCTTCGGCTTGTCGGCAATGTGCATCTTTGCAAATAACACCTCACCTATCTGTCTACCCGAGTTTACATTGAGCGCAGGCTCGTCGGCAAGGGTACGAATCTGCTCCTCCAGACGCGCCAGCTCGCCACTCATAGCTACAGAGTAGTTCTTCAGCGCTGCGCTATCTATCTTCACGCCGTTCCACTCCATATCGGCAAGTACACCTATCATCGGCTCCTCGATACGGCAGTAGAGCTCCCATAGCTGCTCCTTCTCCACCAACGGGCGCAGAGCGTGGTAGATCTGCAGGGTTATATCTGCATCCTCAGCGGCGTACTGCGCAATGGCATCCAGTCCGACCATATCCATCGTAATCTGCTGCGAGCCTCGACCGATAAGGGTCTCGATAGTAATTGGCGAGTAATTGAGATACTTCTCGGCAAGGGCATTCATATTGTGACGCGCCTCAGGGTCGAGAAGGTAGTGCATAAGCATCGTGTCGCCCTTTCTACCCTTGACCTCGATGCCGAGGGTACGCAAAAAGAGGATGTCGAACTTCATATTCTGACCAACCTTGAGGATACTCTCATCCTCGAAGAGTGGTTTTAGAATGGCAGCATAGTCGCTCTCGATGCGGTTTCTGTCTGCCGAGAGGGTGAACGGGATGTACCACGCCTCGTGTGGTGCTACGGCAAGCGATACTCCGACAATGCGGCTGCCAAAGACATCCAATCCCGAGGTCTCGAGGTCAAAGCAGAGCTCCTTGCACTTTGCACACTGCTCCACAACACTGCGAAGCGTCGCTGCATCGCGAACAATAGTATATGTGTGTGGCACCGTAGCCACTGTATCAAAGCCATTTGACTCCGGCTCTGCCACCTGTGGCTGTGCCGCCTCTGCAGACGGATTACCGAATAGGTCGAAGAGCGAACCCTGACCCTCCATAGCCTTGCGCTTCGCCTCGCCCGCCTTTACGCGCGCCATATTGGCAAGCTGCGTCTGCTCCATCTGGCGCGGCACTGTAAGATCCTCGGCAGGTGCCATATTCTGCAAATCATTCAGGAATGCCTTGAAATCAAGCTCTGTGAAGAGCGAACGGAGCATATCTATCTTCGGACAGCAGACGGTAAGATCCGCCTCGTTGAACTCTATAGGCACATCGAGGCAGATTGTCGTAAGGGTCTTGGAGAGGCGCAACTGCTCTGCCGAGGCGGCGATATTTGCACCCTGCTTGCCACCAATTTTGTCGGTGTTGGCGATAATGTTCTCCACCTCGCCCCACTTCTGAACGAGCTTGCTTGCACCCTTCTCGCCAATGCCCGTAACTCCCGGAATATTGTCCGACGCATCACCCCACAGCGCAAGGATGTCGCGCACAAGAGCAGGATCGTCGATGCCGTACTTCTCCTTGATGGCTGCGCTGTCCACAATCTCTATACTGTCACCCTTCTGCTTATAAATCTTACGACGCTCGCCCACAAGCTGACCGTAGTCCTTGTCGGGTGTAACCATATAGACATCATATCCCGCTGCGGCACCCTTGAAGGCGAGTGTTCCGATAACATCGTCAGCCTCGTAGCCCTCAATCTCGAGAATCGGGATGCACATAGCCTCGACAATGCGCTTTACGTATGGCACCGACTCGATAATATCCTCGGGGGTCTCGGGACGGTTTGCCTTGTACTCGGGGAACATCTCACGACGGAAACAGCCCCCCGGCGGGTCAAATGCCACGCCGAGCAGGTCGGGCTTCTCGCGCTTAATTATGTCGCGCAAAAACTTCGTAAAGCCGAAGACTATGGATGTGTTCATTCCGGCACGATTGCGCATCGGTCGCCCGTAAAATGCGTAATAGTACTTGAAAATCAACGCATAAGCGTCTATAAGGAAGAGTTTTTTCATTATTTTTTGCTATTGGCTGTTGGCTATTAGCCATTAGCCTTATAGTGGTATCCGCAGAGCGGATGTTATTTTAATTTTTTCACCTCCCCAAAAATTGATTTTAAGGGTGGGATTTCAAGGCTTGGAATTTTAAGCTGGCAGGGACATACAGGAGGTATTTCCCTGTCTGATTAAAATTGCGTAACGCGGAAATCACCGCTTAAAATCGATTTTCGTCTGTTTTATCGTCAGAATGCGGTAGATACAACGCTGCGATTAAGTCGAATGCAATCAAACTTGTTTGAATTGCTGAGACGAAGCAGCGAAAAGACTCCGAAGGAGGATTAACGCTCGACACGATTTTCATCGATGGGCTGTACTGAGAGTACTGCCCATTGTTGAAAATCGGGTTAGCGGCAGCAGGTATCCGCGTTATCACGATAAAACCATTCTGCGTATGAAGTAGCAGTCTCATGCAGTCGCAACGAATACAATTGCACACGCTCCGGAAGTGCCTTCATAAGGCGCTCGGCGAAGTCGGCGAGCATATTCTCGCAGGTAGGTTGGTAGTCTACGAGTATTACATTGGTAAACTTGCTCTCCATAGTGGCTGCGAGTGCCTCTGCCTCGGGTGTACGACGCATAACGAAGGAGTGGTCGAGGCGATCGGTAATCTCACGGGCGACGATGCTCTTGAGTTCGCCGAAGTCCATAACCATTCCCAGCTTCGGGTCATTTTCGTCTGCTATCGGCTCACCCTTGATGGTGACAAAGAGGTGGTAAGAGTGTCCGTGAACCTCACGGCACTTACCGTCATAGCCCCACAAGGCGTGAGCAGACTCAAACGAGAACTCTTTTGTCAGACGAATCATTATCTAAGTGCCAATTTATCGAGGTAATCAATATGCGGTTCGCGCTGGAACGCCTCATTGAGAGAGATATATGTCTGGGTGGTCGAGATGCCCTGCACACGCAGAATACCATCAAAGATGGTACGCATAAGGTGGTCATTATCAACGCAGTAGAGTTTAAGCATTGCATTGTATGTACCTGTGATGAAGTGGCACTCCACAACCTCCGGAATACTCTTGATCTTCTCGGCAACGGCGTGGCTCATAATAGGGTCCTGAATCCGGATGCTGATAAAGGCGCAGACATCGAAGCCGAGCATCTTAGGATTTACGATCATACGGCTGCCCATAATGATTCCCGACTCCTCCAACTTCTTGATACGCTGGTGGATAGCTGCACCCGAGATGCCGCACTCACGGGCAATCTCGAGGTATGGCATACGCGCATTCTTTACCAGAAACTTGAGTATCTTGCGATCTGTCGCATCGAGTACTACCTTACTGTTGCTCATAACACTATCCTCCTATTTTATTTCAAAACACCTAACTCTTTACCTACCTCAACAAAGGCATCTACGCAACGCTGCAGCTGCTCGGTTGTATGACCTGCAGAGACCTGCACGCGGATTCGGGCAAGACCCTTTGGCACTACAGGGTAGTAGAAGCCTGTTACAAAGACGCCGCGCTGCTGAAGTGCCGCTGCAAACTCCTGCGAGAGCTTTGCATCGTAGAGCATAACTGCACAAATTGCCGAGTCTGTAGGCTTGATGTCGAAGCCCGCCTCGATCATCTTGCTACGGAAGTACTCCACATTTGCCACAAGGCGGTCGTGGTGCTCGTTGCTCTCTTCCAACATCTTGAACATCTCGATACCGGCACCAACTACTGCCGGTGGAAGAGAGTTGCTGAACAGATATGGGCGTGAGCGCTGGCGGAGCATATCGATAATCTCCTTACGACCTGTTGTAAAACCACCCACAGCACCACCAAATGCCTTACCGAGGGTGCCGGTGATAATATCCACCTCGCCACGCAAGTTGTAAAGCTCGGTAATACCGCGACCTGTAGCGCCAAGCACACCCGCAGAGTGGCACTCATCCACCATAACAAGGGCGTTATACTGCTTTGCCAGCTTGCAAATCTCGTCGAGCGGAGCGGCATTGCCATCCATAGAGAAGACACCGTCGGTACAGATAATTCTGAAACGCTGCGCCTGTGCACGCTTCAGGCAATCCTCCAGCGACTCCATATCGGCATTTGCATAACGGTAACGAACAGCCTTGCAGAGGCGCACACCGTCGATGATAGATGCGTGGTTGAGGGCGTCGGAGATAATTGCATCCTGCTCGGTAAAGAGCGGCTCGAACACACCACCATTTGCATCGAAGCAAGCGGCGTAAAGGATAGTATCCTCAGTGCCGAAGTAGTCGGCAATAGCCTTCTCGAGCTGCTTGTGAATATCCTGACAGCCGCAGATAAAACGCACTGACGACATACCGTAACCGCGCTCGTCCATAGCACGCTTTGCCGCCTCAATAAGGCGCGGATTGTCAGAAAGACCCAGATAATTGTTAGCGCAGAAGTTAAGACACTCCTTACCTGCCACCTCGATCTCTGCACGCTGCGGAGAACAGATAACTCGCTCGGTCTTATAAAGACCGGCATCCTTGATAGCCTGAAGTTCCTGCTCCAGGAACTGCTTGAAATTACCGTACATAGTTTTACTATATTATAAATTTATATCGTTGATTTTCAGTTATTTAATCCATTTCGTATAACGCCATAGTTACACTTTTTAACTTTCCCTATCGCAAAGATAACATTTTTACACCATTTTTGCCAATAAAATACCATTTTTTCACTCTGCGCATTACATTTTTACACGAACAGAGGACAACCGTATATGGTCATCCTCTGTTTAGCTATCTATTCTACAAAACCATCGGGAAGAGGCAATTTAGGTATATCGCATGGATAAACTTCGACCTGAATAGCCTTCATTCTATCTGGCTCTTTAAGTTCTGGGTCAGATTTATAACACTCACTGCTATCGATAAAGTAGGTTTTTCCTTTCCAACGTCGATAGAAAAACTCCCACATTAAGTCTGAAGCCTCTTTAAGGCTTTTAAGTTTTAGGAAATTTTCTGCTAAAATTATATTCTCAAACTGCTCTAAATCAGAGATTGGCAAGTCTAAAATTTCCAAATCTTTTGACGGATATTCCGTTTTCAAGAAAGAGAATGCCAACGTATAATCTAAAGCCCTATTTGTACAATAAAACATACCATGAACCCTACCTCGTCTATACAAGCCATCCTCTTTATAAGCAAGAGCCATATCTGTTATTCTCGTAAATTTACCGATAATATATACAGGAGGTTCTTTATTATATTCTGGCGGCTGGTACATAAAGTTCATAAGTTGTGCTTCAGCACAAAATGCACACAGAGCAAAAACAAGTATGGCAACAAAACGTTTCATAACCAATGCTTTTTGCAAAATTAGAAAATGTTTTACTTTTTTCAAACCATAAATCAAGTATATTTTGGGCAAAATGTTGTTTATTGGTGGTGGTTATGCGATTTTTACAATTTTTTACTACCTTTGTTCTAAATAAACATTTACGATTATGAAATTTTCTAAGGTTTTTTGGGCAGCGCTGCTTGCAGTGGTGGCAGGTAGTGTAATTTCAGGACTCTTTTGGCTCATTACCATCTTCGGCATGGCGGGGTCTATGGGCGGCAGCAAGGCTGTGACAGTCCTTCCGAATACTATTTTGAAGATCGATTTGGCAGACAATATTGTCGAGTCACCGGCGATAAATCCGTTTGCAAGTATGAACTTTTCATCTATGCAAACGACCCGTTCGCTGCCGATTCTGAAGGTGTTGCGCGCAATAGAGACAGCAGCGACAGATGAGCGCATAAAGGGTATCTACCTCAACTTCTCGGGTGGCGGAGCGGTATCTGCAGCGGCTCTTGAGGAGATGCGCGAGGCGCTCGAGGCATTCAAGACAAGCGGCAAGTTTATCTTGGCATACAATGACGGATATTCGCAGATGGGTTACTATCTTGCCTCTGTAGCGGACAAGATCTATCTGCAGCCGGAGGGTAGCTTCAGCTGGATGGGTCTGTCTATGCCGACAATATTCTTCAAGGGGGCAATGGACAAGTTGGGACTCACCTGCGAGGTGTTCCGCCCGACCGTATGCAAGTACAAGAGCGCAGTTGAGCCGTACATCCTCGAGAAGATGTCGCCGGCAAACCGCAAGCAGATGGAGGCACTGGTGGAGAGTATGTGGAGCACAATCTCTACCACTGTAGCCGATGCCCGCGGCACAACAGTAGAGGCGCTCAACAAGATTGCCAACACCGAGCCGATGCTCTTCCCCGAGCAGGCACTCAAGCACGGACTGATTGACGGAATAATCTACCGCGACCAGATGGAGGAGATTTTTGCCGAGTATGGCGTGGAGAAGAACTTCCTCGGAGAGTACGAGATCCTCTCGTTGGGCGACTACTGCTCTGTAGCGGGTGCCAATATGAGCAAGGTCTCTGCACCTAAGGTGGGTATTGTCTATGCTGACGGAGGTATTGTCGATGGCGACAGCGAGAGCATCGACGGCAATATCTACGGCACAACACTCGCAAATACCATTGCCAAGGCGCGTAAAGACCAGACTATCAAGGCTGTAGTGTTGCGAGTAAACTCTCCGGGCGGCAGCGCACTTGCAAGTGATATTATCTGGCGCGAGGTGGAGCTGCTCAAGCAGGAGAAGCCGGTAATTGTATCTATGGGCGCATATGCAGCAAGTGGCGGCTACTACATCTCCGCTCCGGCAGATGCTATTGTGGCAAACAAACTCACACTAACAGGCTCTATCGGCGTATTCGGTATGTTTATGGAGGGTGGCAATATGCTCAAAAACAAGCTCGGCATCACCTTTGACGGCGTGAAGACAAATGCCTCTTCGGACTTCGGTCAGAACATCCTCGGCGTGAGTCTGCGCAAGACAACCGAGATGGAGCGCAAGCTGCTCATCGCATCAGTAGACGATGTGTACGAGTCATTCACAACAAAGGTCGCAGCAGGTCGTAACCTCGAGCTCCAGAAGGTACTCAACATTGCCGAAGGTCGCGTATGGACCGGTACAAATGCCGTAGAGATCGGTCTTGCAGATACAAATGGAGGCATCAAGAGAGCCGTAAGCATCGCTGCCGATAAGGCAGGCATCGCCGAGAACTTCCAGATAACAGAGGTACTGCCGGAGATGGATCCGATGATGGCATTTATCCAGAGCCTCGGTATGCAGGTACGCTCAATGGTGATAACCGACGAGCAAATGGAGCTCTGCAACCACTACGAGGAGCTGAAAACTGAACTTAACCGCACCGGCGTACAGATGTATTGCCCATATCGCATGGCGTTTTAAGCGTAGCACTGCGGATTTAGAATAGCCGAAAACGGCTGATGCTAATATATTAAAAAAATATTGACATATCCCCCAAACCCCCTTTTGAAAAAAGGGGGCTTAGTCGCTTCGCTCCGGGTGCGCGAATAGGTCGGGTTTCCTGGCTACGCAGTACAGCTAACGCAGTAAAAATCCAAACTTCACTACCCTACTTCTTTGCACCGTTTTATCGTCAGAGTGGTGTAGTTGCGGTGCATCGTGCAAAAAAGCAACGGCGGATAGTACTAAAACGTACAGCCGCCGTTGGTTTTTAAGGGATGTGCCGCAAATGCGCCACTATCACGATAAAACTACTGAATGAGATCAAAAGGATAACTCTCCCTCCCCACAAACTTATATAGCGTCGCAGTACAACTCTGGTATGGCTTATTGCGTTTGCGGTGCGAGATATAGAAGTAGTTATCGCCCAAAGCGTGAATACCGGTAGATGATTTATCGAAGTGCCAGCCACGAATTGAGTGGTGGTTGGCATCGGTCATACCGCGACCCGAGAGTGTCAAGAGGTTGCCACTCTTGCAGTAGTCCACCCCCTTGAGGGGCTGCTTTTTAGGTGCGATATTGCCGTCGATTGTCATCAGCGAGAAGCCTGCAAAATCGGATTTCTTAGTCTCATAAGTTGCTAAGAACCAGAAGTTTCGGCTCTTATCATACTCCATATTCTGCACGCCCCAATTACGGTTGCCGGTATAGACGAAGTAGCGACCTGCAGGCTTTTTAGGACCCAACTGGTGCATATTATCTTGCGAGAGCGGCTGCTCATATTTTGTCCAATTTGAGGCGTCGTACTGGAGGAGCACCTGATGGTCGTTATCGCTACGATTTGCATCGCCGTAGATGCCGTAAGCGATTGTAAGATAGTACTTTCCGTCGCTCTTGCCGAACTTTGGACCGAATGTTATGCCATCAAAGCCGCTGCAACCGAAGCGGTGCTCGAGGGTTTTGCCGCCACACTCGACCTTTGCCTTGAAATCCTCAACAACGGTTGGCAGATAGACGGTGGTCATAATACCATCCTTCTCGGCACTCATACCCTGACGGGTAATCTTATCGACATCAAATATAGCGACATAGAATGCGGTATCGAACTTTTTATTGGACTTCTCCTGCTTGAGAATACCCCTGCCGATAGAGTCGTCTTTATACTCCAATGAGCCGTAGATGCGACCGTCAGCATCATTAAACTCAATGCAACCGAGGTGACCGAGCAGACCGGTAACTGTACCTACGACATTACCCTGCATATCCATCTTGACAAGCATAGTGGTAAATGAGAAGTAGATATATTCGCGTTTGGTATCGACAGCAAGCCCCTGCACGTGACCTGCCTTCCACTCGCCCGAGCATATCTGTTTCGGTAACTGTTCAATAGGTGTCTGAGCTGTCAGCATACCGATACCGGCAGCAAGCAGCAAGATAATTACAAATAGTCGTTTCATTATAGGATAAGTTTGGTTATTACACAGATTAGACGGATTTCACTCCATTTTGTACCCCTCTATCGAACTATTTCGCAGCCGAGTGGTCAATATCACAACCGGCACAGTTACCTGTACAGACGCTGTCTGTATCGCAGGTCTCGGCGGCAATATCCTCACGAGTCTCCTGCACGGCACACTTGATACCGAGTTTTTTCATATTGGGGTTTGTAGAGATCTCCGACTCGATATGATGACCCTTAAAAATAAGTGTCAAAGAGAGTGCAATACCAAAGAAAGCGACCGCTCCGACAGCAAAAAGAATAACAACTAACCAATTAGGCATAAGCAAGTTACAAAATTTACTTAAATTTATTTTACATCAAAACCCGCTAAGGCTTTGAAATCTCGCTACAAATTTATAAATTTGTCTGAAATTTTGCAAGCCTATGAGAATCGTAATTTCAGGAGTTGAGGAGATGGGCAATCATCTTGCCAAGATGCTCAGCGGAAACGGACACGACATCACCATTATCGATCAGGATCCGAAGCTGCTTGCCGAGCTTGGCAGTTTTGCCGATGTTATCACCATCGAGGGTGACGCAACCACATTTGCCACACTCCGCAAGGCGGCTGTGCGCAAGTGTGACCTCTTTATTGCCGTAGACTCTATCGAGAACGACAATATCCTCTCGGCGATGATGGCAAAGCAGTTGGGCGCAAAGAAGTCCATTGCCCGCATCGACAACAACGAGTATCTGGAGCCGAACAACAAGGAGATGTTTATCAACATGGGCATCGACTACCTGCTCTACCCCGAGAAGCTCGCCGCAGAGGAGGTTATCAACCTTCTCGGACACACTGCAACGACCGAGTTTGTCGATTTCTCGGGCGGTAAGCTCTCGCTTGTCGTCTTCCGTCTTGAGCCCAACTCTTCGCTTGTCGGCGGACCTATCGCAGGATTTGAGGAGGAGCAGACGCTCAACTACCGCACCGTTGCCATTATGCGCGATGGCGTGACAATCATCCCTAAGCGCGGTGACAGCTATATGATTGGCGATATGGTCTATGCCATTGCTCGTCACGACTCTGTTGGTACCGTTATGGAGTTGTCGGGCAAGAGTGGCGTGAAGGTAAACAATATGATGATTCTCGGCGGCTCGCGTATCGGTGTGCAGATTGCACAAGCGCTGCAGGACGATGTGAACATCAAGCTTATCGACTACAATGCCGACAAGGCGTATCGTCTTGCCGAGATGCTCGACCGCACGCTGATTATCCATCAGGATGGTCGCGATACAGATGCCATGATGGAGGAGGGTCTTGCAAATATGGACGCCTTTATCGCCGTTACGGGTCGTAGCGAGACAAATATTCTGACAGCTATGCTCGCCAAGCGTATGGGCGTGAAGCGTGTAATTGCCGAGGTGGAGAATATGAATTACATCAACATCGCCGACTCGGTGGGTGTAGATACAATCATCAACAAGAAGATTGTTACCGCCTCCAACATCTTCCGCTTTACAATGTCTACCGATGTGCTTGCCATCAAGTGCCTTACGGGCAGCGATGCCGAGGTGCTGGAGTTTATCGTCAAGCCAAACTCGCCTGCCACAAAGACCACTATCGGTCAGATGGGTCTTCCGGAGGATGTTATTATCGGCGGCATTGTTCGTGGTGACCGCGTATTTATCGCCACAAGTTCGATGCAGATTAACGCCTATGACCGCGTAGTGGTATTTGCTATGCCGTCGGCTATTGCAGATACAGGCTACTACTTCAACTAACAGACAAACAATAAGTTACTAATTTATATAGATACCCTGATATGTATATTGCTATTGCAGGAAATATCGGCAGCGGCAAGACCACGCTGACCGAGATACTTACAAAACACTACGGCGCCAAGGCGTACTACGAGGATGTGGACAACCCCTACATCTCCGACTTCTACGAGGATATGAACCGCTGGGCATTCCAGTTTCAGGTGCACTTCCTCGCCAGCCGTATCCGTCAGACTATAGATATGCTCTCGGACGGCTCGGAGAATGTCTTTCAGGACCGAACCATCTACGAGGATGCCCACATCTTTGCAGGTAACCTTCACCAGATGGGTCTTATGTCGGGTCGCGACTTCGGTACCTATATGAAGATTTTTGACATCTCTACAGACCTCATCCCGAAGCCGGACCTTCTCATCTACCTCAAGTCGAGTATTCCGACCCTTGTGCGTCAGATTCAGAAGCGCGGCAGAGAGTATGAGCAGAATATCGACATCGACTACCTCAAGCGCCTCAACGACCGCTACGACGAGTGGGTGGCAAACTACGAGGGCGAGGTATTTATCATCGACAAGGATAACACAGACTTTGTCGAGAATATCAAGGTTCTCGACTCGCTCTACAAGCGTCTGGACGAGATTCACGCTCAGCGTCCCGCAGTGCGCCAATCAACCTTTAAGTGGTAAAAACTATGCAACAACTTCCTGCCGATTTTATCCACAATATGCGCCAACAACTTGGCGAGGCGGAGGCAGAGCGTCTCTTTGTCGCGCTCGACAGCCCTTCACCCGTCTCTGTGCGTATAAATGGCGACAAGTGGCACGGTGGCAACTGGGGCGAGGCTATTGCGTGGAGCGAGTATGGTCGCTACCTCGACTCGCGCCCGCAGTTCACTACCGACATACCATTTGCGGCAGGAGCATACTATGTTCAGGAGGCAGGTTCGCAATTTATCGACCATATACTGCGCAGCGAGGGTATCCGCAGCGGTAAGATTCTCGATATGTGCGCCGCTCCGGGAGGAAAGAGCACCCTCTACGCCTCAACTGTCGGCAATCGTGGTCTTGTGGTTGCCAATGAGTATGTGAGAAACCGAGCCAACATCCTTGCCGACAATATCCGCAAGTGGGGCTTGGGAAATGTTGTTGTGACAAATAACGACCCGTCGCATATAGCCGCCTTCGAGGGATGGTTCGATGTGGTTGCCGTGGATGCACCTTGCTCGGGCGAGGGTATGTTCCGCAAGGACGAGGTGGCACGCACAGAGTGGAGCGCAAATAATGTAGAGATCTGCACTGCACGCCAAAAGACAATCCTCACAGAGGCGTGGAAGAGCCTCAAGGCGGGCGGTCTGTTCATCTACAGCACCTGCACCTACAACACTACAGAGGATGAGGGAATACTCGAGTGGATGGCTGCCGAATGGGGTGACGAGATATGTCCGAGTGCAGAGATTACTCTGCCCGAGGGTTGCGATGCGGAGAGGGTGAAGGTCAGCCACTTTCAGGGCTTTAAGTTCTTCCCGCACCGCGTGGCAAGCGAGGGATTTTTCGTTGCCGTAGCCCGCAAGAGCAGCAATATTTCCGTTAGAGCCGTAACGCCGAAGTCGCGCAAAAAGATTATGACAGATGCGCCGAAGGAGGCTGTCAAGGAGCTGTCGAGATGGATTGCCGATGGCAACAATATCCGCTTTGCAGTCGTTGCAGAGAGCTACTACGCCTACCCTGCTGACTACTACGAGGAGATTAAGGCGCTGGCACACAACCTCACCGTGATATACTCGGGCGTGGAGATGGGTCAGATTTTCAAGGGCAAACTTAAGCCCGAGTGGTCACTCTCGCAGTCGGTGTGGTACAACAAGAGCGTTGTTCCCGTTGCAGAGCTCGACACAGAGAGCGCACTCGACTACCTACGCAAAAAGGATATTCCTGCTGCGCTGTTCGAGGAGGGCATAAACCTTGTAACAAGCGACAACTACCCTCTCGGCTTTGTAAAACGCATAGGCAACCGAGTGAACAATACATATCCTAATTCGTTGAAAATAAATAACTTATAATATATGGCAGAGAAACTTTTTTACACTATGGGCGAGGTGGCAGAGATGTTCGACGTCAATGCCTCGCTGATTCGCTACTGGGGAACGCAGTTCCCTGCGCTCAAGCCGCACAGAAACAAGAAGGGCAACCGCCTCTTCACCCCTGCGGACATTGAGACCCTCAAGCGAATATATCACTATGTCAAGGAGTGCGGTATGACCCTCGAGGGTGCCAACCGTGCGCTGCGTGGCGACCGCTCGCAGGCTCCTGAATCTACTGCAGATATGGAGCTTCTCGACCGTTTGCACAACCTGCGCTCTATGCTTGTTGCCGTTCGCGACTCTTTAGGCAATGATGCAGAGCCTGCTGCAGCACCTGCACCTGTAGCACCACAACCCGCTGCAGAGCCTGCTCCGGCACCGGCTGCAGAGCCCGCAGTAGAGCCACAGCCGGCAAAACCGATGTATCGAGAGCAGACACTTTTTGACTTCTAACATTATGAAAATCAAGGATATAACCGCAAAGATAGAGGCATTTGCACCCCTCTGGCTACAGGAGTCGTACGACAATGCAGGACTGATTGTCGGTCGCGAGGATGACGAGCTCAAGGGCGGTGTGTTGCTTGCTGTAGATGTCACCGAGGCGGTGCTTGACGAGGCACTCGAGAAGGGATGCGGAATGGTCATTACCCACCACCCGATTATCTTCCACGGTGTAAAACGCTTCAACTCGGCATCCGTTGTCGAGCGTTGCATTGAGCGAGCTATTCGCCACAATATTGCACTCTATGCTTGCCACACCAACCTCGACTCTGCACCGCACGGAATGAGCTGGAAGTTGGGAACTATGCTCGGCGTAAATAATATGCAAGTGCTTGAGCCGACCGTTGAGGGTGCTGGTTTTGGCACTATCGGAACGCTTGCTGCACCGATGGCTACCGAGCAATTTTTGGCGCAGATAAAGTCCACTTTGGGTTGCAGCGCAATACGCCACAGCAAGATTGTTAAAGAGAGCATCCAGAGCGTTGCAATCTGCACTGGTTCAGGTAGTTCTCTTATCGGCGCAGCGGCAGCAAATGGTTGCGATATCTACATTACAGCAGACCTGAAATACAACGACTACTATCTGCCAGATGGTCGTTTTATTCTCTGCGATGTAGGCCATTTTGAGAGCGAATTTTGCGCAATTGATTTATTATTCGATATTTTGGCGGATTTGTCAAAAATTTTTTGTAACTTTGCGCTCCATAAGAGCGCTAATACGAAAAACCCTATGAATTATTTTATGTAATTCGTTGGCTATAAGCGTTTTAAGAGAAACGAAATAACAATAAATAACAATATATGGCTACAACTAAGAAAACCGCAGAGGTAGATTACTCGATGTACGAGAAGATTATGGCTCTTTACGAGTTGCAGAAGATTGACTCTCAGATTGACGAGATCAACAAGGTAAAGGGTGAGCTTCCGGATGAGGTGCAGGATCTGGATGACGAGATTGCAGGTCTTCAGACTCGCGTTGATAGCATTAATGCCGAGATTGAGGAGTTGGGTGCCCTGACTCGTCAGCGTCGTCGTCAGATTGACGAGGCAAATATGCTTATCGCCAAGTACAACGAGCAGCAGCAGAATGTTCGCAACAACCGCGAGTTCGACGCTATTGCTAAGGAGATTGAGTATCAGGAGCTTGAGATTCGTCTTGCCGAGAAGCATCTGAAGGAGTATGCAGCAGCGGTAAAGGTAAAGAAGGCTAAGGCTGAGCAGACCGAGGCTCTGATTGCAGAGCGCAATGTAGACCTCGAGGCAAAGCGCACCGAGCTCGAGAATATCGAGAACGAGACAGCCGATCAGGTTGCAGAACTCACTGCACAGGCAGAGGCTGCAAAGAAGAAGATTGACGATCGTCTGCTTGCCGCTTATGGTCGTATCCGCAGCAAGGTACGCAACGGTCTTGCAGTGGTTACCGTACAGCGTAACGCTTGCTCAGGTTGCTTCAACCGCATCCCGCCACAGCGTCAGGTAGAGGTTAGCCTCGGTAAGAAGCTGATTGTCTGCGAGTACTGCGGTCGCATCCTTGTTCCGAACGACAAGGAGTAGAACTCTATAGCCTTATAATAACCGAGTTGTATCGAGCAGCTCGGTTTTTTATTTAGGATTTGCAGCCCTCTATATATTATATAGGTATACAATTTGGCAAATTCAAACTAAATAGTTATCTTTGACATTGTTATGAGATATATTTACCATATTTATCTACTTATACTCTCTCTATTCTGTCTTACCAACTGTATGGCAATGACAGATGCAGATCTGACAGAGGACGCAGAGAAGACCACCCTTGTCCGCGTGGGTGATGTAGCTCCCGACTTTACCGTAGAGCTGCTCTCCGGCACTACGGTTACCCTCTCGCAGCTGCATGGCAATACCATTCTACTCGTATTCTTCGACTCGACATGTCCGGAGTGCAATGTTCAGCTCAGTATGCTCAATGGCGTTTTAGATCTGTTTGAGGGTAAGAATTTCAAACTCCTCGCCATCTCTCGCGGCGAGAGCCTTTCGGCTATGGAGAGATTGGTCTCAGACAACGACTACCGCTTCAATATCGGTCTTGACATAGACAAGAACATCTACTCGCTCTACGCCACACGCCATGTACCGCGTTGCTTTGTCATCGACCCTCTTGGACATATTATCGCCACCTCGGTCGGCTATAGCGCAGAGGACTTCGACCAACTACTCGACGTGATTGAGAATAATCTGAAATAACAATAAAACCTGCCGATTGGCAGGTTTTATTGTTTGCACTAATTTATTCGTCAAAGTTTGCACTCCGCTACCTCTTTGCACCCATTTGTCGTCAAAAGTGCGTAGGTGCGGTATATCGTGAAAAAAATCAGTATCGGATAGTACAAAACGTACAGCCGACACTAATTTTTAAGGGATATGCCGCAGATGCGTGCTTTTCACGGCAAATGCCACGATAAATTATACAAAAGGAAGTTTAACTACTTCCGCCTTCAACAACCTTCCTCTCACCTCTACGGCGATGACGGTGCCTACCTTTGCGTAGTCGGTCTTGACATAACCCATACCGATACCGACATTGAGGGTTGGCGACATTGTGCCTGAGGTAACAACGCCTATAGAGTTACCCTCGAGGTCTGCAAGAGGATACTCGTGACGAGGAATACCGCGGTCGATCATCTTAAAGCCGACAAGCTTACGCGATACGCCCTCAGCCTTCTGTGCAGCGAGCAGGTCGCGGTCGATAAAATCCTTGCCGTCCACAAACTTAGTAATCCAGCCCAGACCTGCCTCAAGTGGCGATGTGGTATCAGAGATGTCGTTTCCGTAGAGGCAGAAGCCCTTCTCGAGGCGCAGTGTGTCGCGTGCACCCAGACCGATATTCTTCAGACCATACTCCTCACCTGCAGCCCAGAGAGCGTTCCACATCTTCTCTGCATCGGCATTGTGGAGATAGATCTCGCAGCCACCGGCACCGGTGTAACCTGTAATCGAGAGGATAGAGTCGCAACCTGCAACCTCCATCTGACGGAATGTGTAGTACTCCATATCCTCAACAGGCTCGTTGCACATCTTCTGCACAATCTTCATAGCGAGCGGACCCTGCACAGCGAGCTGGCAGATACGATCTGATGCATTCTCGAGCTCCACGCCCTCGCGCATACCGAACTGCTCGCCATATTTGAGGATATGGGCCCAATCCTTGTCGATATTTGCCGCATTTACGCAGAGCATATACTTTGTCTCGCTGAAGCGATATACAAGCACATCATCGACAATACCGCCCTGACCATTCGGCATACAAGAGTAGAGCACCTTGCCGTCGTAGAGCTTTGAGCAGTCGTTAGACATAATCTTCTGCAGCAGAGCAAGAGCATTGCTGCCCTTGACCCAAATCTCGCCCATGTGGCTTACATCAAACACGCCCGCGCCGTTGCGAACAGTAGCGTGCTCATCCTTAATGCCTGAGAACTCGATTGGCATATTGTATCCCGCAAACTCAGCCATCTTGGCACCTGCGGCAATGTGATAGTGGGTAAAAGGTGTAACTTTCATAATATTGTGTTTTAAGGTTTTTCGTTAGTTTTTTGTTAGTGTCTAAAAATCGAAGAATTTGAGGGATTTCAAGGCTTGCGTAGTGCGAAAAACTTGAGCATACTAAAACGTATGTGATAGTTTTGAGCTCAAGCGTAACGCAGAAATCACCAAATTATTCGGTTTTTGCAGGTCGTTTGAAACCGACACGAGGGCAACGAGTAAACTCCTTGGTGCGGTCAAACAGATATCTGTATGTCGTGTGCATCTTGTGCTGTGTTGCACAGACATAGGTTCTGATCATCTTGTTCATCACAGGGTTGAAGTCGCCAATCCACGCAAATTCAAACGATTTATACGGGCTGCGACCCTTCTGGATATAATTCTCAAGGATATAGGTCATAATGGCGCTCTCGATACCCTTACCCTGGTATTCGGGGGTTATACCGAAGATGATACCAAACACTCTGTCGCACGACTTGCGCACCTTCAGTTCGTACATAAGGCGCAACTTCTCAATAAGACCGAACTTACCGTTAAATTTACCTATTACGCAGTTAAGGTCGGGCACCATAACAAAGAAACCAATCGGCTTGTCGTTGTGATAGGCAAAATATATCAAATTAGGGTCAATAATCGGGCGGAGCGTACGCATAAGAGTCTGCGCCTCCTCCTTTGTCATCTCCTTAACTCCCGTAAAGAGCGCCCACGCCTTGTTGTAGATGGTGCGCAGATTTTCAGCCGCCTCTTCGAGGTTTGTGTTGCTTATATCTTTGATTTGATACTCCGGATTTGCCAATACACGATGTGCCTTTTCGAGTGCAACCTCGCTCAGCACGCCATCTTGCGCACGCCAGACATAGGTATTCTGGTTAAAGTAGTTCTGGAAGCCGTAGTTTTCAAAAAGAGCTTTATAATATGGCGGGTGATACGGATTTGTGTAGAGCGGCTCGTAGTCGTAACCCTCAACAAGAAGACCCCACCACGCATCGCGCGAGCCGAAGTTTATCGGTCCGTCCATAGCCTCCATACCCTTCGAGGCGAGCCAATCGCGGGCAGCGTCAAACATTATATCTGCCACCTGCTGATCATCTATAGACTCGAAGAATCCGCAACCACCTGTCGGCTGCTCATAGTCATCCGAGCCATTCTTGTCATAGAATGCCGCGATACGGCCCACAGCCTTGCCCGACTCACTATCGACAACATACCAACGAACGGCCTCGCCGGTAGCGAACTTTTTATTCTTCTCGGGGTCAAAGACCGCAAGTATATCGTTATCCAACGGACATACCCACTTGTCGTAACCCTTATATATGGGACGATCTACATGCAACCACACCTTCTCATCCTCTCTGCTCTTTACCTCTTTAAGAATGTAACTTGCCATAGTTTTCTTCTATTTATTTTGTCTCTTCTAATACTCAACCTTAAAGCTCTTCAATAGCTCTCTGGACATCTTATGCCCCTGACGTGCTGCAGCAATATACCACCTTACCGACTCCTCGACACTTGTCTCCACGCCCTTGCCCTCGGCATAGAGCCCCGCAAGCTCATACTGCGCACGCGCAACACCCTGCATCGCCGCAGCTGCATACCATCCCGCCGCAAGCTCGTAGTTTTTACCCACACCGCGACCCTTATGATAGCAGATAGCAAGCAAGCACTGCGCATATGCAAAGCCCTGCTCGGCAGCAAGTCTGTACCACTTTACCGCCTCACTCTGAGAGCTCTCTACACCCCTGCCGACCTCGAAGCACCAACCGATGTAGTGCTGCGCCGGAGCGTAACCCTCGGTTGCCGCCTTATAGAAGTAGGTAGCTGCACTCTTGCTGTCGCCCGCCGCCATAGAGTCGGCACCACGACGAAAAATCTGCTCGGCACCCCACTCGGGCTCCAACTCGACAAAGGCAAGAGATGCCTTGAGCTGCTCTATCTGGCGCTCGGCACTCTGCTCGCGTGTATGTCGTCTGAAGATCCAACACATAGGGCTACATTAACTCTGCAAACAGATCGTAATCATCGGCGCCGGTAATGCGCACATTGTAGAAATGGCCACGGAAGAGTCGCTTGCCTGTCGCCTCGATAAAGATCTCCTCATCGACCTCCGGAGAGTCGTACTGACTGCGAGCAACATAGTAATCGCCACGACGCTCGTCGATAATCACACGCTCAAGATTGCCGATACGATCTGTATTTTTATCAAATGAAATGTTGCTCTGAATACGCATAACCTCCTCGACACGATAGTTCTTCACGCGCTCCGGAACATTATCTGTAAGCTTCTCGGCAGAGAAAGTACCCTCCTCCTCCGAGTATGGGAATACGCCCAGACGATCGAACTTCTGCTGACGCACAAAGTCACACAGCTCATCAAAGTCCTCCGCACTCTCGTTCGGATAACCTACAAGGAGTGTTGTGCGGATAGCTATATTCGGCATAGCTCTGCGCAGTCGTTCAAGCAGCTCTAAAGCCTCCGCCTTTGTGTGTCGGCGGTGCATCAGCGAGAGCTGATTGTCCGATATGTGCTGCAACGGAATATCGAGATACTTACAGATCTTAGGCTCGCGAGCCATAACATCTATAACATCCTGCGGGAAGTCTGTCGGATATGCATAGTGGAGGCGAATCCACTCAAGACCCTCGATACGACAGAGCTTCTCAAGCAGCTCTGCAAGGCAACGACGACCATAGAGATCCACGCCGTAGTATGTGGTATCCTGCGCAACGACCATAATCTCGCGCACACCCTTCGCCACGAGCTTCTCTGCCTCCTCAAGCAGCAGTTCCATAGGCACCGAGATATGCTTGCCGCGAATATGCGGAATAGCGCAGTAGCCGCAACGCCAGTTACAGCCCTCAGATATCTTGAGATATGCATAGTGCTTCGGTGTCGAGAGTACTCGCTCGGTAGATCTCTCATTATACTCCGCCTGCAGTATCTTGATTACACCCGACAGGTCGCGTGCACCGAAGTACTCGTCCACCTCCGGAATCTCCTCACGCAGATAGTCTGCATAACGCTCCGAGAGGCAGCCGATAACAAACAATCGCTTGATAAGTCCCTCGTGCTTGGCATTTACGGCGCTGAATATCATATCGATACTCTCCTGCTTGGCATCACCGATAAAGCCGCAGGTATTTATCACCACAATCTTTGCATCGAACTTGTCGCTATCAAAGACTATCTCATATCCTGCCGCTGCAAGCTGTGCCGCAATATGCTCCGAATCTACTCGGTTTTTCGCGCAACCGAGGGTTATAACATTAATCTTCTCCATTATTTTCCGAATAGAGCTTTTACAAATTCGTGACGATCAAAAATCTTGAGCTGGTCTACACCCTCGCCCACGCCGATATAACGCACCGGCACGCTGAACGAGTCGCTAATACCGATAACCACACCGCCCTTAGCCGTTCCGTCGAGCTTTGTAATGGCAAGCGAGGTCACCTTTGTCGCAGCTGTAAACTGTCGAGCCTGCTCAAAGGCGTTCTGTCCTGTCGAGCCGTCGAGCACAAGCATCACCTCGTGCGGAGCGTCAGGGATAACCTTCGCCATAACATTACGAATCTTCGTAAGCTCATTCATCAGTCCAATCTTATTGTGAAGACGACCGGCAGTATCTATCAGCACAACATCGGCACCATTAGCCACAGCACTCTTGAGTGTGTCGTATGCCACCGAAGCGGGATCTGAGCCCATCTGCTGACTGATCATCGTCGCCCCTGCGCGCTCTGCCCATACGGCAAGCTGGTCGATAGCCGCAGCACGGAAAGTATCGGCAGCACCGATATAGACCTTCTTGCCCGCACGCACAAGCTGCGCTGCGAGTTTACCGATAGTAGTCGTCTTGCCCGCACCATTTACGCCCACAACCATAACCACATATGGCATACCCTCCTTGACATCGAGACCGAAGTTTTCAACCTTACCCTCAGCCTCCTCCATCAGCAGAGCAATCTCGTCGTGGAGAATATTCTGCAACTCCTCTGAGTTAATATACTTGTCGCGAGCCACACGCGCCTCTATTCTCTCGATAATCTTTACGGTGGTATCCACACCCACATCGGATGTTATGAGCACCTCCTCCAGCTCGTCGAGCACCTCGGCATCGACAGTCGAGCGACCTGCAACGGCACGCGCTATCTTTGAGAAGAAACCCTCCTTGGTCTTCTCCAATCCTGCATCCAAATCCTTACGATCCTGCGCTACAACCTCGGGCTGCAGCTCCTCTTCCCTCTTCTTACTCTTAAAAAGATCAAAAAATCCCATAATAGAAACAATCTGTATAAATCAATGCAAATATAGTAAAATTACTATATTTCCCACCACATTTTGCAACAAAACCGCCTACGGATAGGTTATTTCGAGCTGAAACAGCGGATGATCGGACTCCGTATGCGACTCGCGCACCGCCTGCCACATAGCGGCAACAACCTTCGGATTTTCGGCTGCAAGGTCTCGCTCCTCGCGCGGATCGTTCACTATATCAAACAGTTGCATTGTCGTATTTCCGTCGGCAACATCGGTCACAAGACCCTTCCACTGACCCATACGGATAGTGAGCCAACCGCGATCCTTCTTAAATGGCGGAAACTCCCAGTAGAGGTACTTGTGCTGCTTCTGACGCTTGCCCACAATGGTCGGCAGAATAGATATTCCGTCTGTTGTCGGGCTCTTCACCCCCGCAATATCGCAGAGCGTCGGCATTATATCGGGGAAGTAGCCGATATGGTTGCTCACCCTCGGGGTTATCCTGTCACCCCACGCAACGATAAACGGCATACGGATACCGCCCTCATGCAGCGAACGCTTTGTCCAGCCGCGGTCACTGCGGAACGGGTGGGCACAATCGAACCAATCGGTATTTGTATAGCTGTTATGTGTCGGTCCGTTGTCACTCGTAACCATTATTATCGTATTGTCATAGAGCCCTTTAGCCTTCAGCAGTTCGACAAGTTTGCCAATCTGAAAATCGAGATACGAGATCATCGCCGCGTATGTCGCCTTCGGGTAGCGTGCAGGGAAGTAGCCCTTTCCCATATATACAGGCTCCTCGTTGCCGAACTTCTCGACATACTTTGCCACCCACTCGTCGGGCGCAGCAAGGGCGCTGTGCGGAATGGTCGTGGACCACATCAGGAAGAAGTTTTCATCAGCACTACTGCTGACAAACTTTTCGATGCGGTCATAAATTGCATCGGGGCTGTATGTAGGACCGGTAAACTTCTTGTAACTCGCTGCATCATAAGGGTCTGCCCCCTCATCCAGCCTGTCGCCGAGGTTCATCCTCGGATTTGCCGTATATTTGCGCTCCAGACCGTCGTAGAGAAATGGCGGATAGTAACACTGCGCCATACGCTGACACAGATAGCCGTAGAAGTAGTCAAAACCCATATCGAGCGGAGTGCTGCCCGAGTCGGGACCACCCAACCCCCACTTGCCGATCATCGCCGTACGATACCCCGCCTCGCGCATCACCGTAGCAAGGGTTGTCGTACCTGCTGCCATAGGTGCCTGACCCTCAAACTCAGGGTGTGCCACCATAGCATCTATGCTCCACACATCGCCACGAGAGAGCATCTCGTCATTCGAGCGCACCTGTGCGTGCCCCGAGTGCAGACCCGTCATAAGTGTACAGCGCGAGGGTGCCGAGACGGGTGCTCCGGCATACATATCGGTAAAACGAACTCCTCGCGAGGCAAGGGCGTCGATATTGGGCGTCTCGATTTTGGTCTGACCATAGCAACCGAAGTCACCATATCCTGCATCGTCAAGCAGGATAAAAATCACATTCGGGCGCTGGCTGTCGCTCCTCTTTGCACAGCCGCTGCCACCTGCCGCCTCTGCCTCTGCAGTTACTACCACTGCACACGCCATCGCTGCCACAGCTACTCTCTTCTCTCTCATATCTCTATGTGGTTATGTGTCACAAAAATAACATTTTTCAGTAAAAGATTTGCACCGTTTACACATTTTTTCTATCTTTGTCACCGCAAAATAGGAAAATCCTTTTTCGGGACCCATAGCTCAGTCGGTTAGAGCAGCGGACTCATAATCCGAAGGTCGTGGGATCATGCCCCTCTGGGTCCACAAGGCTTCGTCATCTGACGGAGCCTTTTTTGTTACGATTATGTATTGCACCTCGGCAAAATCCAAATTTGCACTTCCTCACCTCTTCGCACTCATTTGTCGTCAAAATGCGGTAGCTGACCCACCTAAAGGTGGTTCTTCCTCCTTCGCACCTCGGCATAGTCTGCAAGCAGCCTCTGCTCTCGGTTTGGCGTCGGTCGGTGTGCATCGTGAAATATCAAAGTTTGCACTCCGCCACTTCCTCGCACTAATTTAGCGTCAAAACAGGGCAGATACTCCGCTCGGCATATAAAACAGCGAAGGGCTGTACTGAAGTGTACTGTCCTTTGCTGATTTTATATGTTAGCGGAGATAGGTGCCCCGTTTTCACGCTAAATTAGCAGTCTTCGCTACGAGCTGCGGTGGTGTCAATCAAGGTATATATCTGGGTATAAGGCACATCCGTTCTGCCGACACCTTTACGCATCATAGATTTGAGCTCCTCGAGGTAGGTGTAATAGATATCGCGAGGGAGGGCTTTGCGGCGGCGGCAGATGGTAGCTGCAAGACCTACGACCTCGCCCATCATTGCGGTAGTGCGCATAACGCGGACAGTACCGAGGGCGATATGGCTGACGGAGATATTACGACCTGCCATAAACATATTTTCGACATCCTTAGAGTAGAAGCAGCGGTATGGTATCGGATAGAATCCCATAGGGTCGAGGTGTCCGCAGGAGAGGTACTCCTGACCGGGGAAGAGGCGGCTGTTCTCGGGGTCGGGATAGTGTTGGTCGATATACCACGAGGTCGATGCCGAGCCGTCGGGGTAGATGACATTATTTTTCAGATCCTGCTCGCGCAGCACAAACTCGCCCATCAGTCGGCGGGACTCACGCTTACCTGCCACATGGCTTACCCAGCCGAGGTAGCTGTTGGCGTAATCCTCGCGTTTCGAGTATCGGTTTTTCAGATATGCCCAATTCGAGTATGCCACATACATACCGTAGTCGCGAATACGCTCGGCATCAGCTATCTGGTCGTCACGCATACCGACCTCCCAGTACCACTGACCACGACGCACCACCTGCACACTCTGCTCGTCTATCTTCAGACCCCAATCTATATCGGGAAATGGTCGTTCAACGCTATCCTCAAGGCAGTACCACTGCAACGAGGAGCCCATAGTCATACCATCTGCCACCTCGGGTGCCGACTGCTCGCCATACTTACTCTGCGCCTCGCGACCCATACTCCACTCGGCACCTGCAAGCACGCCAAGAGTTGCATCGCCCGTACAATCGGCAAAGAGGCGACCCTTGACGCGTATACGGCTATGGTTTATGACATCTGTAGCCACGACGGCTGTAAGGCGGTTGCCATCCTTCGTCACCTCGGTCACACGATAGCCCATAAAGAGGGTTATACGGCGCTCCGCAAGGATTGCTGCGAGTTTTTTATCGTCCTCATAGACCTCGGCAGGTCGGGCATTACCCTTTGTTACGGGAGCAAACTCGTTGAGCAGGTAGCCTAATGACGGGTATAGTCCCACATTGAGTCTACCACCAAGACCCACACGAATCTCGGAGGAGTTATTTCCACCCAGCACCTCACGATCCTGAATAAGTGCCACACGCGAGCCTGTACGCGCTGCTGCAATGGCTGCGCACATACCTGCAACACCGCCACCGACAACCACAAAGTCGTACGACCCTGCACTCTTTGGGGTAAGCGGCAGAGAGAGCAGCTGTTTACGGAGGATCTTATAGCTCTGCAAATCATCCTTCGGAGGGTTTTCGTTTTGGGTAATCAGCACCGCATCAAAACGACCATCAAAGCCCGTAAGGTCGCGTACCACTACCCTATGTTCTCCCGCCGCAAGCTCTACAGCCGCACCGCGCTGCCAATGCCACTCGGAGTGTTCGTTACCGAAGATGCCGACACTCTGTCCATCGACAAGCACCTCAAAAATGCCCGGCGTAGGGGCTGTAGACCAATACTTTGTCCAATTTCGAGTGCGAACAAAGATGTTATATCTGCCCGTAGAGGCGACGGTACAAGTGGTTGCAGCATCGGCAACAGGAGTGCCCAAACCGTGCGCAAGCAGGCAGGTTGAGCCCATAAGATCGAAGAATTGGCGGTCGGCACTCCAGCCTCCATAGGAGTCGAAGAGCGAGGCAAGGAGCAGTATCGAGTTTTTCATAGCAAAACGATTTATACTACAAATATACAAACTCATTTGCAGTTCGACAAGAAAATTTATACCTTTGTAAAAACTACTAAAACTATGAAGAGAATCTTAACCCTTCTTTTAGCTCTGTTTGCGCTCGGTTGCGCGCCCAAGTCGGCAGAGCAGGCACAATCAGATAAGTACACTATTGAGGGTGCCATTACAGTGAGCAAAGAGTGCGATGTCGAGTGGCTGACCCGCTACGAAGAGAAGTATATCAAGGCTCTCAAGGAGCGAGCATCCGTAGAGCCTGCCGAGTGCGATGTGATGTTCTTCGGCAGCTCCTCTATCCGTCTGTGGAAGAGTCTGCACGAAGATATGGCTCCGCTGACTGTTGTCAATCGTGGCTATGGCGGTGCTACACTGCGCGATTTGCACTACAACTACCAAACCGTTATGGCGCACTACAAGCCGAAGGCATTTGTCTTCTACTGCGACAACGATTTGAGGACAAAGGCAGAGATAGATATCCCCGTAGGCGAGCTGTTTGACCTTGCACGACTGCTCTTTAAGCGCATCGAGCAGGAGTATCCGGGCACACCGATCTACTTCCTTGCCATGAAGCACTGCAAGCGCCGCGAGGCTATCCGCGACCGTCAGGCAGTCTACAACGCCCTGATGAAGGAGTACTGCGAGCGCAGCAACAACAATGTAATCTATGTCGATACCTGCACCCCGCTGCTGACAGCTAACGGCGAGATTGACACCACCCTCTTTACAGACGACAATATCCACCTCAACGCCGAGGGTTACAAGCGTTGGACAAAGATTTTACGCGAATTATTGATAAAGTAAGTTATATGAAGAAGATTTTATTTGCAATCTGTCTGCTCGCCTCTGCGACAGTCGTAGCACAAAACAGTGGCGGTATCGACGCCGCAATGATGGAGAGTATCCGCACCGGTTACAAGGGCTCTGCTGCCGAGCGTGCCGTGAAGAATGCCCTTGCAACAACATCTATCTCTACCCTTGCCACAAATGGCGACAACCTCGCCATGTGCGACACCCACTTCTCGCACCAAGTAAAGACTAAGGGTATTACCGACCAGCGTTCATCAGGTCGCTGCTGGCTCTTTACAGGTCTTAATGTGCTGCGTGCCAAGATGATTACAAAGCACGAGCTGAAGGAGTTCGAGTTCTCGCAGAACTACCTCTCTTTCTACGACCTTCTCGAGAAGTCAAACCTCTTCCTGCAGGGCATTATTGACACTCGCAACCTCCCACTTGACGACCGTAAGGTGGAGTGGCTGCTCAAGAGTCCTATCGGTGACGGAGGACAGTTTACCGGCGTGTCAAACCTTATTACAAAGTATGGTGCAGTGCCAAAGTCGGCTATGCCTGAGACATATCAGAGCAACAACACTCGCGATATGCGAATGATTCTCTCGCTCAAGTTGCGCGAGTATGCCCTCACCCTTCGCAGTGCAAAGAAGGCGGAGCTGCAGAGCCTCAAGACCACTATGCTGACAGAGATCTACGGCATCCTTGTAAAGTGTCTGGGTGTACCTCCGACAGAGTTCGAGTGGAGCCGCTACAACAGCAAGGATGAGCTGGTTTCGACAAAGGTCTACACTCCAAAGAGCTTCTACGAGGAGTTTGTTGGCGAGGATCTGGAGAGTAACTATGTGATGATTATGAACGACCCTACCCGCGAGTACGGCAAGGTCTACGAGATCGACTACGACCGCCATGTCTACGACGGCGAAAATTGGCTCTACATCAACCTGCCTATCGAGCGCGTGAAGGAGATTGCAATCGCCTCTATCAAGGATAATACGGCTATGTACTTCTCTTGCGATGTGGGCAAGTTCTTCGACCGCAAGAAGGGTGTGCTCGATATTGCGAACCTCGACTACGAGTCACTCTTTGATACCACCCTGCCGATGGACAAGCGCCAGCGCGTATCGACTTTTGCCAGCGGCTCATCACACGCAATGACGCTTATTGCAGTGGATATCGACAACAACGGCAAGACCACCAAGTGGATGGTCGAGAACAGCTGGGGTCCGACAAGCGGCTATAAGGGTAATGTAATTATGACCGACGAGTGGTTCAACGAGTATATGTTCCGCCTTGTTGCCGAGCGCAAATATGTTCCGGCAGATGTACTCAAGATGCTCGACCAGAAGCCTGTTCTGCTCCCTGCGTGGGATCCGATGTTCGCTCCTGAGGAGTAACGACAAAGGTCAGCTGCGGCTGACCTTTTTTATCACTCTCCATTAGGAGATTTAAGGGATGCGGCACTATCACGCCAAAACCAATTTGTTGTCAAAATGTGTTAGAGATGGTGCATCGTGAAATATCTTCGGATGCGGCACTATCACAATAAAACCAATTTGTCGTCAAAATACGGTAGCTGACCCACCTAAAGGTGGTTCTTCCTCCTTCGCACCTCGGCATAGTCTGCAAGCAGCCTCTGCTCTCGGTTTGGCGTCGGTCGGCGTGCATCGCAAAAGAGACCCCTTTGGGATAGTAGTAAAACCTACAGCCCAAAGGGGTTTACTTTTAGAGATGTGCGGCTAATGCCGTATTTTCACGGCAAATTACAACAAATAACGTTTTTTGCGTTTGGCATCTCGTACTGCCGCCTGCTCATTGGTCAGCATAGTGATTACGGTAAGGTCGATATTAGGTTCATCAACCTCGATTTCGAGGCGATGGGATTCGTAGCCCTCTGCCTCAATGGTCATTATATAGCCACCCTGCGGAAGCACGACGCGAAATCCATCGGCGTCGGTTTTACGCTGATACTTCAGATCCTTATCCCACTCCGAGGTGAAGGTGACAAGTGCACCAACGATAGGTTCTGAGCTCTTTTTAGGCATAGGGATACCCGATACAGCGGCGAGCTGTGCAGATGCCGAGAGGGCAAATAGCAGGGCGAGAGAGAGTAAAATCGATCTTTTCATAGGACAAAGATAATAAAGTTTCACTATTAAGAGTTCTAAAAATAAGAAAAGTTAAATCATATTTCGAAAATCGAACAAAAAGTTGTATCTTTGACAACAGAAAATATTTTAACCTTTACAAACTAAGTAAAATGAAAAGATTTTTGATGCTTGCAGCCTTTGCTGCTATGGTATTCTCTGCAGATTTTGCTACTGCACAGAGCAAGATTGAGGATTATCCAACTATCCAGTTCTTCGCACACCGAGGCAGCCGTTTTGAGTATGACGAGAACACAATGCTCGCATTCAAGACCGCTTACGAGCGCGGTGCACGCGGCTTTGAGACCGATGTTCGTATGACCGGTTCTGGCGACCTTATCCTCAGCCACGACGAGTCTCTCTACCGTACTTGCGGTGTAGACAAGCAGACCGAGGATATGACCACTAAGGAGTGCCTCAAGATCAAGACTAAGTCTGGTAACGACCTTGCACTTGCACAGGAGCTTGCAGATTTCCTTGCAGGTAAGCCAAATATGTATGTTGAGTGGGAGATTAAGACCATCCCTGAGCTCTACACCGAGGCAAAACTCGAGGAGCTGTGCGAGAAGCTGTGGAATATGACTATGCCTACAAAGCACGAGTCTTCACTCTACCTGTTCACCTCATTCGACAAGCGCGCTCTGAAGATTATGCAGCGCCTGCACCCTGAGGCTGAGATGATGCTTCTCAAGAGCAAGCCTGCATCTCCGGAGATCCTTATGGAGGCTTACAATATGGGCATTATGCGCGTAGGCTGTAAGATGGACGGCACTACCCGCTCAACCATCCGCTTGGGTCATAAGCTCGGTATGATCGTATCGCTCTGGCCGGGTAACAACAAGGAGGACTTCTTCCTCGGTGCTGCTCTGGGTTGCGATGCAATGTGCTGCGACCGCTTCTTCGAGGTTGGCGACTGGGCAGAGAAGAACCTCCCATTCGTAAAGATCAAGGGCTACGAGAAGCCAAAGAAGTAGTCTGAAATACAACATACAACAAAAAGGCGACCACTTAGGTCGCCTTTTTGCATATTACAAATATGCTCCGCACATAGGACTCCTCTACATTTCAGGCAACTTCTCTACGCGGACATAGACCGATATATCCTCCCTGTCATCCTTGGCTGTCCAGCGCATAATGCCGTCTGCCCACATCTCGACGATGTAGCGGTGTGACCAGTCGAAGTAGTTATACTCCTCGGTGCCGTAGTTGCCACGGATAACTGCGCCCAGCTCGGGGTCATTCTCGATAAAGTAGTTGCCGCGCATTGTCTGCGTATACATACTGCCAACATTCTGATAGAGTGTATAGCTGCGGTCTGAGCGGACAAACTCGATATAGACAAAGTCACCCTCGGCAAGGGTATTGCCGCCATCAAAGCTCTCCAGCATCCACACACCCGCAAGGCTTGTCGGTGTGACATCTATCAGCGCGTGGCTCTGGTCAAGGTTAGGCTTATTACAGCTGCACAGAGCGAGTGCTGCAATCAGAATAGTCAAATATCTCTTCATATTACTCAATTTTTATCTCTCTTGTTCGTGGTGCCATATCGGCATCGATATATAGTTTTAGGTTTTCTCTCTTTTTACCCTTCAATGTGACAATCAAATCGCCCTCTTCTCCCGGCTGTAGCACCTCCGGCTCGCTCCTCAGCTCAATCTCCGCAGAGGATAGCAGGGCATCTTTTCTAACCCTCACAGCACTTTGAGAGCCATTTTTGCAGGCTATGCGCTCAATTGTCGTGTTGTCAAACTTGACACTCGGCTGACGCAACAACAACCCTGCACAGTGATAGGGATAGTCGCCACTGCGGTCGGTGTCGGGGATAACATATCCTTTTACGCGCACAACTGCCACGAGCTTTTGGTTATCGCCACCCTCGTAGACAAAGAGTTTATGGTCGAACGGACCCGGGAAACCCTTGCCGGAGAAGGTCATCGACATCTCTGACACCTCTCCTCCTTTTACGGCTCCATTTGTAGCCGAGAGGCAGCGACAGGTGGCACGACAGCTCCACATAATTGGGCGATTGCCACTATTTTTTATCGTAATCTTGCGCTCGGCAACTGCACTCTCTGCCACACGACCCAAATCGACAAACTTCTGCTCCACAATAAGTGCAGAGGGTGCTGTTCGCGGGTTAGCCACGCTGTCGAGTCTCGACTGCGGCACAAGTTTGAACTGCGCCATAGCCGCACCCCACAGCAGGGCAAAAAGTGTCACCAAAGCCGCTCTACGCATTACAACCAGCCGTTATCGTTTGCACCACGACGTACGGTAACGGTAAAGTCGAAGCTCTTGCCGTTGCTCGCCTTGATAGTCGCCTTTGTCGAACCACTCTTAAGTCCGCAGAAAACAATCTTACCATCGGCAGCAGTAATCTCTACAAGCGAACTGTCTGAAGCTGTCACGGTATAGGTCAAACTATCACCACCGACAAAGTAACGCGCAGGATTTACAGCCACCGAACCGCCGAGTGCGATATAGATATTCGGGAACACCATCTCCGCACCTGCACCGTCGGCAATAGCCGCAAGGAATGCCTCGGCATTAATCTGTCCTGCACCCATCTGACCGCGGAAGTCGCTCAAATTCATCTGCATAGGCTGTATAGGACCAATGTCGGCAACATAACGGCAGTAGCTCTTCTTGCCTGTCATATAGCTGTCAATTGGCACTGCAGTATCTACCAACAGCTTCTGCAACTCCGACGCCTTGAAGTGGCGACGCAGCTGTGTGGCATAGCTTATACCCAGCGCCACAACGCCAGATACGTGCGGACAAGCCATCGATGTACCCTCCATATATCCGTAGCCACTCTCTGCCACATGATATGGAAGTGTCGAGAGGATACAACCCACCTCGCCGTAGCGGTGGTCCTGGTCTACATACTCAAAATAGTAGTCCTGATCGCCACCCGGAGCAGATATTGTCGTACCCGGACCGTAGTTGGTATATACCGCAGGGGTAAAGTCGGCAGCCGTAGCAGCCACAGAGATATACTCATCTGCCGCACCCGGGAAGCCCGCTGCAGGGGCACTCTCGTTACCACCCGCAAAGACTGCAATACCGCCCTCAATAGCGCCATTTGCCGAGCCTGCATAGTGTGTAAAGTACTCTATAGCCTCACGCTCGAGCGGAGAGCCGGCAATCCACTCATCTTTGGTATTGAAGTAACTCTCACCCCAATCATAAGCGTTTGCCTTTGGTGAGATATAACCCCAACTACACTGGAGTACCACCGCACCGTTATCTGCCGCATACTTTATCGCGCGAACGGTCGAGAGGATGCTTGTGGCAGTATTTCCGGAGAATATCTGACAAACCATAATCTTCACGCCGCTATCGGCACCTCCGTTACCTCCGGCAATCGAGCTGATACCCTCGCCATTGTTGTTCACCGCAGCAATAACACCCGCAACGTGTGTACCGTGACCCGAGTCAAGGGCGTTGTTGCTCACAATATGACCCGAGTTGTGGACAAAGTTATATCCGTGAATATCACCCTTGTAACCGTTGTTGTCGGCATCGGTATTGTTGTCGTCAATCTCATCCTCATTGACCCAGATATTTGCCTTCAAATCGGGGTGGTCGATAAAGATACCCTCGTCGAGCACCGCCACAACGACACTGCTGTCGCCTGTAGTGCGCTCCCAAGCTGCTGCACACTGCACATCGGCATCCTTCACCGACTTTACAACGCCATCCTTTATAAACTGGTCGCCGTTGTTAATCAGGTTCCACTGCGCCGCAAGTAGCGGGTCCGAGACTGTTGCGCGAGTTGTCTGCGCCTGCTCAAGACGGCTCTTAGAGAGCGGAGTAGCCTTGCCTGTGTAGGCACGCTTGATGTTGCGGTTTACATCGACTACCTGCACCTTGCCAAGTGCTGCAAAGCGACGCGCAACATCGGCAGTGCTGCACTTGCTACGGTCAAAGCGGACAACATACCACAAGTTCAGACCACTCTCTACGGTCTGTGCCTCGGTTGCCGCATCCATCGGGAATACACGCTCCACAGAGCAGGTGCCGATAGCCTTCAGTACGCCATCCACATCAATATCGCCACTGCGGGTCACAGAAGTACCCTCTGCAGCAGCCACATCGATCATCTCGGCAACATCTGTCGAGAACTTTACGAGTATCTCACCCTCAACATAGGGTGCCTCTGTCGGCTCAAGAGGCTGATTAAAGTCACCACTGCACGAAACAGCAAGCAGCAACACCGCTATATATAAAAACTTATTCATCTTCTTCAGCTGTAGGTCGTTTCTTTGTAGTATATGCATCATAGTAGTAATCCATACTTGCAGGCTCGTTGTCAAAGACCGCCAGAGTACCATTCTTTGCCCTACCCTCCTGCGGGAATACAAGCACCTGCGGCATCCACAGATCGAGTGCCGGGTGGTAGAGCAACCAATCAGGCAGCTTGCCATAGAGACGGTTGTGGTTAATAGAGAAGCGCTTGCACGACGGCATAACCTTCTTAACCTTTCTGTCTACAAGTATCTGTGGCAGCGAATCTACCGCATTAATCTCCTCCTGAGTGTAGCAAGGGACAGTATCGTCATCCTCAAATGTCGGTAGCTGACCCTGCAGATAGTTCACCGAGAGGATAAGCGTATCCAGATCCCACTTGAGCAGATGCTCCGGGAATGACTCTTCGTCGATAAAACCACCTAAATCCTCCTTTACTACATTACTCAAATCGGTAACAAAGTGTCGCTGATTTGCATTGAGAATAAGGGTACGCAGTGCAGGGAAGTTCTGTTTTGTAAGCACCTCTGGCACCTTCTGAAAGTTATTTGAGCCCAAATCGAGGTACTCCAAGTTTTTGAGTGCAGAGAGGCTCTGAGGCAACGAAATAAGGCCATAGCTACCGATTGTAAGTCGCTTAAGCTGAGTAAGCTCTGCAATATCATCTCCCAGTTCAAGATTGAGCAAGAAGGTGTTTGTGTTACCGAAGATGTAGATCTCGTCTGCGGCAGTGAGGTACTTGATAGCATAAGGCAGCGGCTCCTTAATATTAAAGAAGTAGAAGTTTGCCTTGCGTACACGACCTACATTCTCTGCAGTACAACCATCCATACCCTCTTCCCACAGCACAACATCATTCCACATTGTCATCGGCTGAGAGGCATCCCAAGTTGCCATAGTCTGCAGTGTTCGTGAAATCGAGAGCAGAGCAACCGAGTCACCTGCACGGGTGTCAGGGATAATCGGTTCTGCCGCCTGCTGTGACACCTTCACCCCATCCTGACGCGCAAGTGTAACGTCGCTCTTCGGACGGAAGACAACCTTTGCAAGGCGCTCTGACGGCATTGTATTAATGTCCCAATTAAAACGAACGGTAGTTGTTCGCGGACGGGCACCACGATTAAGGTCGAGCGTATGACGACTGCTCTTGAGCCATACGGCATCGTCCGGAATCTCGACATCGAAATCGACATTGCTGCGCACAGTCACATCGAACCAACGAGCATCCAAACGGTCGTAGTTTGCAAGCTCAACTTCGCCATTCTCCACCTCGATACTATAATCAAAGCCCTTCTGGTTGATTACCACCTCCTTCTGCTCCCAAGTATCGAGATTTTCGATACGCACAACGCCACGACGAGCAGTTGTTGTAAGAGCAGAGTCTACAATAAACTTACACTCTGTAGTTCCCCTACCGTTTGCTGGAGATACGGTAATCCACGCATTGTCTGTAGATGCAATCCAGCGGGCATTCGACTTGATAGTTCGGCTAACGGTTCCACCTGTAGCCTCAACGTCGAACTCAATACCCTCGGTAGTAAAGACATCTGTAGGGTCACTCTGACAGCCTACTGCGAGTGCAAACAACGATAAAAATATAATACTTCTCAACTTCATACTACTCAAGCATTGCGTCACAGTTCAGAATTGTCTGCGACTTGTCATAAATGAGGAAATATACACCTGCCTGCCAAGCATAACAGATATCCGAAGCGTCAAAAATAATGTTCGGATTGTCCGAAATATCGAGGTAGTAGATAAGCGTAGAGATGGTATCGTCTACCTTACGCAGGTCATTCGAACCCAAGTAAAGACCTCTCAGACCTGTGTGGTTGAAGATACCCTGTGGCCACTCCTTCAGACAGCGCTCACCCTTCTCATTACGCTGACTACGAACACCGTAGACAGTCAGGTAGAAACTATCAAGCGGCTCAAACGGGAAGTGCTCGAAGCAGTTGAACGACAACTCCACACCGTAGAGATATGGCAGATTTACCGAGCGCATCTCGCGTGGCAACTTCTTCAGTTTATTGTAAGAGAGGTCTAAAGATGTCATATATACCGAGTTAGGATACTCAAACGAACCCTCCGGAATCTCGTCAATACTACATCCGCGAAGGATAATATATGCCACAATCGAGTTTGTCTTTGCAAGTGCTGTCGGATACTTTGTCAGCTTCGGATTCTGCGCCAAGGTAAATGTCTCAACCTTCAGACCGCGATAAGTACCATCCTCCTCGCCCTCAAAACCGTCGATGTCGTTACCACTAAAGTCTACAGAGGCGAGCGATGAATTGCTCTTTGCCGAGAAGATATTCGGCACCTTCTTCAATCGGTTGTACTTTACAGAGAAGTTCTCCGAATCGGCATAACCGCAGAAGTAACCCTCGCTATCTGTAGGCAGACTCTCGAGCTGGTTAAAGTCGAGGTAGAGCTGCACCGGTGACACGCTCTTTCCGAGCGGATAGATCTTTGAAATCTTGTTATGCGCGAGGTCCAACAGACCAATCTTTGTCATATTGCGGAATGACTCTGGCAGCTCCTTCAGATTATTCTGACGAGCATAGAGAATCTGCAACTTCTCCTTTGACGCACCATTTGTCAGCGCCTCAAAACCTGCAAAAATCTCCTCCGAGCTCCACTGGGCATTATTTGCAATGTTGAGCGAAACAAGCTCTGGCAGACGAGCTATCTGCAGCGGGAAGGTTGTAAGGTTTGGACAGTTGTAAATCTCCAAATCTGTACAAGATACCAAATTGCCAATCTCCTCTGGCAGAGTCTCAATTGCGCTATTGGCGATAAAGAGGTACTGTAACTTCTGCAGCTTGCCAATCTCGGCAGGGATTGATTTGAGTCCGTTGCAGAGTGTTCCGTGCAGAGTATCCATCGGCTTTATAGTCTGCTTACCGCTCTTTGTATCGATAATCTCACGCTCTGTCATAGTGTTGTAGAGCGATGTAGCATCAATCGAGATACCCTTCTCTGCAAGTGCGCGGGCACAAGGCTCACTAAACTGCGTTGCAGGGTGCACCATCTTCAGATACTCTCCGTGGCGCTCCATACGGGTTGCACTACGCTCAGCAACAGAGAGGTTGCTGTCAAGTGTTGGGTCGTATGTGAGTATATTCACGTCGTTGTGAGTACCCAGATAGAGCTCAATAAGCTCGGTCAGCTGACCAATAGCTGGCGAGAGGTGACCGCTAAATGCAAAGTCGCTAATGTCAATCTTTGCCACACGACCGTTTGAGTGAAGCTCCACACCCGGCTGATCGCCCCACAGGTCGGGATCCTTATTAAACTCCCAGTTTGCACCACGAGCCCAATTCTCGCCAACATAGTACCAGCTCTCACCATTAAGACTCTTCCAAATCTCGTAGAGAGCGTAGTAGTCCTTGATATACTCGTCACTCTGATAGAGTGTCACACGCACATCGGCATCGGTAGTAACATTATCCTCGATTGTAAACTCCGACAACTTCGGCGAGTTGTTGTTCTCAAGCAGCGACTTTGAGCTGTCGTATGTCTCGTATGACACCACGCGATATTTACCCGCAGGGAGTGTTACGAGCGAGTCACAAGCGATAGTCGATGTTCTGTAACCCTCCTTGTCGCTAAACTCATCCTCCTCGTCAAAGTGCACCGAGAATTTTGCAGGCAGCTTCTCAATCTTCAAAGGATTTGTCACACTACCCGACTGAAGCACCTTACCCACAGTGAGGGTAACATACTTAATCTCGTCGAAAGTATACTGACGATCTACGGCACGCGTTGGAGCACCGGAGAAGTCCGCTATATCCTTCTTAAGTGTAAATCGTACCGAGCCGCGCTCTGTAACCTTTACAGTTATATCCTGCATAGTAAGACCGCCCGGGATAACCTCAAACTGCGTTGCCACTGCCGGAGTACCGGTATAGAGCAGCTCGTCCTGAGTATCATAGAGGGCAAATGCCACCATCTCGTAGCATCCTGTGAGCAGCTGCAGCTTATCCGAGCGCAGACCCAGCTCGGCAGCTCCCTCTGCTGCGTGGAGAGTCAGGCTCTGAGCTATAGTTGTTCCCTGATAGCCCAGAGTGACCTTTACCTTACAAGCCTCGGCAAGGTAGTCGAGCATCGGCTTTACTGCGCGGGTGCCATACGACGCCTCCTTGTAGAGCTTGAACTGCACATATCCATAGCTGTCGTTGCGGTAGTCAGGCTCTGTCTGCTTTGTACAACCGACCACTGCAAGCAGTATGGAGAGTATCAAATATAGTTTTTTCATTATTGTGCAATATTGAGTGTACAAATAAGTACTACGCTACCCTCGCCAAATACCAGAGCACCGGTCTTGCCATTGCCCTTCTTTGAGTCCATAGTGACCATCTGGTAGTCCTCGCTATACTCATACTTAAGCCAATCCTTGTCCGCTGTCTCGTCTACATAAGCCCAAGCCTGTGGCAGACCCTTAAGCATCGAGAGGTTAGGAGTTGCTGTGGTATAGGTCAGGTGGTATACCTTCTCGCCATAAGAGGCATACTTTGTATAGAGCTCGCCCGAGGTAAGCTCTACGAGTGTAGAGTTCTGCTGTGCAGCATATTCAGGATAGTAGAAATCGACACCTGTAGAGGTCTGTGCCGCAGCCTCGTTGTAGCGGCAGAAGATCAGCGCAAATACACCGTTCTCGTCGGCAAAGGTCACAACACCCTCATAGTCACCTGTATTGAGGTTCTGCGATGGTGCTGCAGTTGGCTTACTCTTATCCATTACGATACGCACCTTCTCTGAGTTTGTGCCAAATACTGTGGTTGTAATCCACGCGGTATCGCCCGAAAGCTCAACAGTAGCGCCTGTAGTATCAAATGAGTAGCACTTAATCTCTGTATATGGACGAACAACATTCACATACCAATCCTCGTATGCCCACTGCGAGGTGTAGAGCACATCATAACCAGCCTTTACGCCAGAGAACAGACCGAAAATCCAGTGTGAACCATCAAGTTGCTCGATGCTGCCACCGTTGCCCTCCATAGTCTGCTCGCCGACAATCTCAATAGAACCGGGATCGCCCGCCTGCTCAACTACGGTTACTACATACTGCTTGTACTCATCTGCAATATCGCCATTGAGGGCGATCAAATCAATGTTATCTGCAGCCACGCCATTAGGCAGTACAAGTACAGTCGCCTTACGTGCCGCACCCTCATTTGCTGCTACGCTCAGAGTAAGTGCACGCTGCTGAATTACAGAGCTGTTTGTTGTATCCCAAGCAGCATAGTCAATTGTAAGCCACTGCGGATTAAGCGCTGCCTGTGCAAGACCTGCAGCCTCACTAAACTCAACAGCAACCACGTTCGAACCATCTACGCCGAGCACAGATGCAATAGCACCACCCTCAACATACTCACCAATCATCGAGCTGTAGATATGACCCTGATAGTTGAACTCTGTTGTCTGAGAGAAGCCCTCTACAGCAAATATCTCTGTCGCTGCAGGTATTGCAATCTTCAGCGTTGCAGCCACCTTGTCGGTTGCTGTTGCATCTACAAAGTTGAGTGTTGCGCTCTGCGCAGTCATCGGATACTTTGTCTCATCGCCCTTAATCCAGAGCTCTGTAACGCCCGCAGTACCGCCCTCGATAGGGAGAATCCACTCCGGCGTGCCGTCTACAATCCAGTTGAAGTTGCTCACAACCTTAACGCGTGTAGAGTAGAGCGACATCTCGGCAGGCCAAATCATCGCCATACCCTCTGCAGCAACCTCTGTATCGAGATATGCGTATGTCAGATCGCTCTCTGCGGAGTATGCAAATGCACCATCCTCAAGTACTACAGGATAGATCTTCATCTCGCGCTCTGTAGCAGTCATTGTAAGGGTTGCAATAACCTGACTCTGACCCTGCATAGTCATTGTAACCTCACAAACAGGCTCAAGGTCAAAGAGTTGAATGTCGGCAACTGCAATAACGACAGAGTGCTCGCCCGCCTCACCGCGAACTTTGTACGATACATTCTCGCCATCCTTGATCGAGAAATATGCAACCGAGTTCTGCGAGAGAGCCACCTCCCAATCGTAGTTCGGCTCGATGTTAAGGGTAAATTCGCTACCCGGAAGCACCGCCTGACTTACAGCCTCAGGGAAGTTCGGCTTCTCCGGTTCTGGCTCCGGAGTCGGTGTAGGTGTACAAGCTGCTGCAACGAGCAGAAGTGAAATGATAGTTAAAAACCTCTTCATAGTATCTATTTTTTTAATTATTATCTCTTAAAACCATCTCTAAAGTCCCTCTCGTTTGAGTCTGTCAGCCTCCTCGTCCGAGATCCACTCGATAACATTGTAGTAGTTGCCCACAGTACCGATTGTAGTACCCAGATTCTCGACATATACGCGGAGCCAGAGCACAGCAAAGCGCTGGCAGGTATTGAAATATGATGTGTAGTACGGACTATCATCGCCAAGGATGTGGTTATCGCCCAAGATCTGACCGAATACAGACGCCTCATCAGAGAGCACCTGATCCTTGTCCATAGTAATTCTCGGCTCGGCAGCATCCTCACTATGGAGTGTCAGCGTAATGTCATATCCGTCATAGAAGGCACTGCGCACGATAATCATACTCTCCTCTGTAGGGTGCGCCTCTGTGTAGACAAGTCGCTGGAACGATACATTCTCGCCCGGATAGTCACGCAGCAGCAGTGACGAGAGCACTGCATAGCCTGTAAATGTATTGCGGTCGAACGGACAGCTCTTGTACATCGTAACCTTCGTGCAGTCCGAGTTCGGATAGAGACTCCACTTCAACTGCTCCGGCATCACAAG
Organism: uncultured Alistipes sp.; assembly: GCA_947367255.1. GTDB lineage: Bacteria > Bacteroidota > Bacteroidia > Bacteroidales > Rikenellaceae > Alistipes. The sequence goes on along the minus strand of CANBCZ010000004.1, from coordinate 26,342 downwards.
ACGCAGCTGGAAGCCGAGCGAGTCTGTCGCCTCGATATTGTCGTAGATACCCTCCACCTCAACATCTGCCGCGAGCTTTCCTGCCGGAATTGTCACACTGCTTGTCAGCAGTCGGTAGTGCTTGCCCTCTATGGCATTACTGCCCGCATCGACAACCTCCACGCCGAATGTTCGGTCATAGCTGCGCGCTACGGTCGATGACACAGCTACAGTAAAGCGGCTCTGCTCCTTCTGCACCATATTTGTCGAGATGCTGTCGGCAAACATCACATACTCTGCATCCGAGTACTTGGTGTACTGCTCCTTGCAAGAGAAGAGTGCCAGAGCCACCAATATATATATAGGTAACTTCTTCATATCTTAGTTGCTTTCGTTTGGTTGAACAAGTGAACCCGGAGCCTCAAGCTCGTGCTTCGGTATAGGCCATACAAAGAGTGGATTGTCTGCCTTGATGGCAAGCGAGCTGCCCTCCGAGAGGGAGTTTGACTGCGGAGTGCGGGTAAATCCCTCGCCATCACGGTAGAGTTTACCCCAGCGCTTGATGTCGTGGAGTCTGAAACCCTCCATATAGAGCTCACGCACACGCTCGTCGGCAATCTGCTCGATGCAGTTAGCAGCATTGAGGCTTACTGCACCACCACCCGAGATACGCGCTGCACGCAGCGTACCTAAATCCTTAGATGCTGCGGCATAGTTTGGTGTTGCCTGACGGCAGTACGCCTCGGCACGAATCAGATACTGCTCGGCAAGGCGGAACGGCTTCGGCATAACCACATGGTAGATGTATGCGTTGTTTATAAAGTCCTGATTACCATAGTACTTAACAAGCAGTGGCCACTGCAGAGCGTGGTTATAACCTGTCGGCAGGGTGTAGAAGTAACTGCCATATCGCATATCCGACTGCGAGTAGAGGTCGAGCACCCACTGTGCCGGAACATAATCCGGATAGTAGTATGTATAGTCGTTGTTAAATCCGAGGAACGACTGACCCAGCGCGCCACCATAAGATGTTGTCGTAAAACCGATTCGCCAGATAATCTCTGTTGCCAAATCGTAGTTCCACATATAGTCGAAGTAGGTCATATCGCTCGTATAGAGAGTTACTGCCGAGCTGAGAGCAAACTCCTTGTTCTCGATAAGCAGTGTCGAGTAGTCGATTGCGCTCTGCCAATCCTGCATATAGAGTGCCACGCGGGCGTGCAGGGCGTATGCCATAGCGCGAGTGACAAAGGCACTGCTGTATGCATCGTTATCCTCATCGAGAAGTCGCTCCGCCTCGGCAAGGTCCTTAAGTACCTGCTGATAAGAGTCATAGAGCGATGCACGCGGCATAGGCTGCGGATCGATAGTCGTTGTACGGAGCACCACACCCAACTCATTTGCGGCTGTTGCAGGGTCGTACGCCTTGCAGTAACACTTTATCAACTCCGAGTAGCAGAGTGCACGAATGGCATATACCTCTCCGGTGTAGATGTCGAGCGTCTGGAGCTTCTCGTCGTCTGTCGTAGCCGCCATAACGCCGTTGATACGGTCGAGGTAGAAGTTACAGTTTGCGATAATCTGGTAGAGGGCGGCATATACAGCCTCTATCTCCGAATTGGTCGAGCGGATTTTCCACTGCCAAATATCGCCGTAAGTATTTGAGTATCCGTCTACTGCATAGACAAAATCTGTCTGCAGGTCGGGGAGTATCGTCAGCAGTCCGCTATAGAGGGCACCGCTCTTGAAGAGCGAGTAGATACCTGTCACGGTCTGCTCTGCATCGTCAAAGGTCTGCATCGCCTGCTGCTGCTCAATCGCAGAGCCCGGCACCTTATCCAGACAGCTTACAGCAGCAAGGGCTGTCAAAGCAACGAAAAATATCTTTATCTTCTGCATAGTGTCACTGTTTAGAATGTAATATCAACTCCGAAGGTAAACTGACGCGACATAGGATACTGCGCGGCATAGAGGTTTGTCGTACCCTCGGGGTCCAGACCCGAGAAGCGAGTGAATGTAAAGAGGTTCTGCGCCTGTGCGTAGAGTCTCAGTCCGCTGAATACGCGGCTCTTGCGGATAGCCTTCTCCGGGATTGAGTAGCTGAGCATCAGGTTCTTAAGTCGCAAGAAAGATGCATCCTCAAGCAGGCGGCTGTCAAACTCTGTGTAGACTCCGTGACGCGGTATATCGGTCACATCGCCCGGCTTCTGCCAACGCTCGAGCAGGCGGCGTGACTGGTTGTAAGATGCAAAACGACCATTCGACTCGTCAAAGTAGCGGTCGTTGTTGAGCATCCAACGGTCGGCAACCCAACTGAACTGCGCAGTAAGAGAGAGTCCCTTCCAGCTCAGCGCCGTACCGAAACCACCCTGCCAAGGGGCGATGTAGCTCTTGCCGATAAGCACCTTATCCTCATCTCGAAGCTCTGTTGTCAGCTCGCCATCCTTTGTATACCACAGCGCATCACCATTTGCAGGGTTTACGCCCGCATAGCGGTTGATGTAGAACTCGCCGAGTGGATGACCCACAACAAGTTTTGTATTTGTACCCGAGCGCTCATACTCCTGAACACCGTTATAGAGCTCGGTAATGCGGTTATGGTTGTACGACACATTGGCATTTACTGTCCACATAAACTCCGGAGTAGCAATCAGTGTTCCGAGAACATTGAGCTCCACACCCTTGTTTACCATCGCGCCGACATTATCCCAGTAGTATCCAAAACCCGATGTAGAGTATGGTTCAGGCACCTCCATAAGCATATCCGAGGTGTGCTTGTAGTAGAGCTCAAGGTCTACATTGAGTCTGTGCCAGAATCCGAAGTGCAGACCGAGGTTTGTGGTCCACGGCTTCTCCCATCCCAGACGCTCATTTCCCGGCTGCATAAGACCTACACCGGCACTGCCTACATAGTCAGCACCGCCACCAACCAGTGCGAGGTGCTCGTAGTTAGGGATAGATGAGTTACCCGATGTACCTGTCGAGAAGGAGATCTGAGCATTTGTCAGCCACAAACGCGCGCTGTCGATAAACGCCTCGTTGCGCATATTCCACATAAAACCCACACTCCAGAAGCCTGCCCAACGGCGAGAGACACCAAAGCGCGAACTACCGTCTGTACGCACCGAGAAGTCGGCGAAGTAACGCTCGTCGTAGTTGTACTCGCCACGACCGAAGAACGACACAAAGCCGTAGTCCGAGTCGGTAGTATCACCCCACGATGTTGCGCGGGTACCCGAAGAGACATTTGTCAGTTTATCGTTATTCTGACCCTTCGTAAGGATATTGAACGCCTCGTAGTGGCTGTTCACACCCTCCTGACCTACAAGGAGGTTGAAGTGGTGACTGTTGTCGATATCGAAGTTGTAGTTTACAGTATTAGTTATGGTAAGGCTGTAGCTGTCGGTCGAGCTGCGTGAAGCACTACCCTGTCCCTGATTTGGAGCATAGCTCGGGAAGGACTGACCGAAGCCGGTAGTATGCGAGTAGTCGATACCGAACTGACTCTTGAGTGTAAGACCCTTTATAGGTGTCGCCTCGGCATACTGCGTAGAGATAACCTTGTACTTCTTGAAGCTCACAGGGTTGTTTGCCAGCCACTCCACAGGGTTCTGACCATTACCCTTCCAGCTACCGTCGGCAATTGAGGCTATAGAGCCGTCTGCGCGGTATGGATTCCAATACGGCATCATAAAGCGGGCTGCCGAGATTGGAGTGACGAGTGTATATGCACCCTCATCCGCCTGTGTAATATTCTGGAAGTTGAGCATTGTGTTGGCACCCATCTTGAGCCAGCTGCCCATCTTGCGCTCGAAGTTCTGACGCGACGAGAAACGCTCGAAGCTCGAGCCCATTGCCACACCATCCTGATTGTAGTAACCGGCAGAGATGTAGTACGAGGTCTTCTCATCAGCACCCGATACGGCAAGCTCGTAGTTCTGCAACATTGCCGACGAGTTGAAGACCTGCTCCATCCAATTTATATCAGTCTGGCTCAGCACAGCATAGTTCTGACCCTCGTCCATACCTATCTGACGCTCATACTCGATACGCTCGGCAGTGTTCATCAAATCCCACTTTCCGCATGCCACCTGCGAGAAACCGAGCTGCATACGATACTCAATTCTCGGACGATCTGCCATCTTTCCGCGCTTTGTAGTGATGACAATCACACCATTCGCTGCACGCGCACCATAGATAGAGGTCGAAGAGGCATCCTTGAGCACCGAGATAGACTCGATGTCGGCAGGGTTGATAGTATTAAAGTCACTTGCCGCAATAGGCACACCATCGAGGATGTAGAGCGGAGCGGTTCCCGAGTTGATGGAGTTTGTACCACGAATAGTCATCACCGCCGCCGCACTCGGCTCACCGGTGTTCGAGAGTACTGTCAAGCCCGGCACCTGACCCTGCAACGCCTGATCAAATGCAGCTGTCGGTGTCTTCTCGACCTTCTCCATCTTCACCGTCGATACCGAACCGGTGATAGTTCCCTTTTTACGCACACCATAGGCAATTACCACCACATCGTCAATCGCCTCGCTCTCCGACTCGAGCTTGATGTCGCAGGTGATACTACCCTTTGCATCTGCGGGCACTACCCACTGCGCCTCCTTGCATCCGAGGAAGGAGAAGCTGAGCGTATTTCCTGCAGCAGCATCGATGGTGTATGTACCATCAAAATTAGATGTCACTCCCTGCATAGTCTCAAGGACCACTACTGCCACACCGAGCAGCGGGGAGTTATCTTCGGCAGAGGTAACAGTACCGCTTACAGTCACCTTAGCTACGCTCTGCGCAGATGCAGCCGATACTAATAAGCTGAGCAGTAACGTAATGCCGAAAAGTTGAAAAAATTGTTTGAGTGAGTTCATAGGGCGCAAAGGTACATCTTTTTGTACTAAAGTACAAAGGAAAATGCATTTTTTTGCCACTCTCTTTATTGTCTATTGCCCTTGGCTCAAGTAAAAATCCCGGCAAAGGCTGTACATTTTAGTACTGACCTTTACCGGGATTTTTAGCTATCGGAAGTAGGTATCCGCGTTATCACGATAAAACTTCTATATTGCTTTCAGGAAGGCAACAATCTTATCCTCAACCTCATCTTCAAGCTCCACACCAACCTGATATGTACCCATCTTGCATACAGCCTCTTTGAGTTCAGGCTCGGTGCCGTCGTGGAAGTATGGGGCAGTAAGTGCTACATTTCGAAGTCCGGGAACCTTGAAGCGGTGACGGTCGCGCTCGATAGATGTCTCCTTAAATCGACCATTATCCTCTACGGTAAGCTCTGTGCCGCGCGCTGCAAAGTAGTCGGCATACTGACCCATAAGTTCATAGGACTGACCACCCAAAATAGGACCTACATGGCAGGTTGCGCAGTTATACTTCTTAAAGAGGTTATAACCCTCGAGCTCCTCGGCAGTAATTGCCTCGGCATCGCCCTTCAAGTATCTGTCAAAGCGAGAGTTAGGTGTGATGAGAGTATGCTCGAACTGCGCGATTGCATCGGTAATATTTGCCTCGCTCCAACCATCAGGATATACAGCCTTGAATGCTCGTGTCAGGGCACGATCTTTCGAGAGCTTTGCAATAATCTGGTCAAACGACTCGCAGCCCATCTCCACAGGGTTGAGTGGCGGACCTGCAGCCTGCAATGCAAGGGTTGCGGCACGACCATCCCAGAACTGAACGAAGTTGTAGACAGCATTATATACGGTCGGTGCATTTACGCCACCAAGCTGACCGCCCACACCCTCCGAGTACTGTTTGTTGTCCACACCCGCTGTGCTCAGGTCGTGACAAGAGGCACAAGAGACGGTATTGTCAATCGAGAGTCGGGTGTCGTGGTAGAGGATACGACCGAGCTCTGCCTTTGCCTCGTCATACTCCAATCGCTCGGCTATAGGACGAACAGGCTCGCCACCAATGCCGTCGTTGTAGTACTCTGCACGCCACTTCTCTGCCCAAGCGGCAATGATAGTACTCTTTGCAGAGGTCATCTGGCTACCCCAATGCACAAGGTAGTACTTTGCCATAGGCATATCGCCGTCAAGCGCAGCCTTCTCGACCCTTGCCACATCGACTGCCGAGAGTGTTTCGCCCGATCCGAGCGCCTTTATCATCGGCTCGATATCGAACATCTGATAGCCCGCCTTACTATCGGCAACAACCATATCGCCCATAATCGGCATCGAAGCGTAGAATGGCAGGTTTGGCTCTGCGCTATGGCAGTCCAGACATCCGCCTCTTTCAAAAATTGCCGCTACACGCTCCTGCTCGCCAAGTTCTGCCGAAGGAGCCTTGCAACTGATGCGGTATGCCACAACGAGCAGCGCTATGACAACCAGCGAACCAAAAAGTAGTTTTTTCTTCATAAGCTACTAAGTTTAAGGGTTTTATCTGTTATAAATATGCACACTATCCATTGCTGCCGGCAGGTAGTTCACACCATACCAACACATCTGCAGGCTGAGAAATGCAACAACCATCACCACCGCCCGCACCCTTCTATCACTATAACCAAGACGCGGCAGGTGCATTGCAAGCAGATAGAGCAGCCATGTTGCCGCCGCCCAGCTCTCCTTTGCGTCCCAGCTCCAATACTCACCCCACGCCTCCTTTGCCCAGAGTGCACCTGTAAGCATACCTATCGTAAAGAATGCTACACCGCCCCAAGTAAGGCTCTGCAGTGCATCATCCACATCTCTCCTGCCCCATAACGAGTAGAGCGACATCAGCGTAGCACACCCCAACAACGCATACGAGAAGATATATATCGAGACATGAGGGATAAACCATACACTCTGCAATGCCGGCATCAGCGACTGGTCGTGAATCTCGGGCTTAAAACAGTTTATGACCATAAATACCGTCGCCATTGTTGTCGCAAAGCCGAGCAGCCAGCCATATCCCCAACGCCTATAGGCAAATGCACCACAGATAAAGAGGAAGAGCGAGTACCATAACCTTGTCTCTCCCATAGTACGCATCGGTGGGCGGTCAAGCACTATCCACAGCTGCAGAATAAAGAGCAGCATAACCGCCACAGCTCCGCGAATCATCCACTGAGCCAACGACTTACGAGTACAAAGTGCCGCTACGAAACTCGCAAGTCCCATAGCCGCAGCCACAACTGCAAATATCGGAAATATACCCCACCCGGCACTCATCGTTTCGGTCCTCTTATAAATATCAGTATCGCCCCCGCAAGCATAAGAGCAATGCCAAGAAACATCACCGCCCTCCACGGCTGACGCACAATCTGCACAATGCAACAGGTATCACTCCCCCTCTGCTCAAAGGATGTCAGGTAGATATGCTCCCCCAGCCCCACCTTGTGCGGATGGTTTACACGCAACTCCACCCTGCTGCCATCTATCTCGACATCCGCCTCGTATGCCGACGGCGTACCGTTATCGTAATACTCAACCCTAAAGTCGGCAAGCGAAAGTTCATAGCCAAGCTGCATAACCTCCCCATTCTGACATAGAGCACTCTTTGTCGGCTCGGCAGTAATCTCTGCACGCATAATACGAGTATCAGGAGCACCCCAAAATCCCGCAATAAGCGCAAGCAGCAGTCCTAAATGACAACATATGAATACCCAACGAATACCGGAGCAATCTCTCCATCCGCGCAGAGTAACCATAGCTAACTGCGTGATAACAAAGAGGTTAAGCAACAAAAATGGATATGAGTCTGTGGCTGGCTTACGCTGTAATCCCATAACTATACAACCCGCAGCCAGCAACACAAGACTTGTAATTGTCGCCTGACGAGAAAGTAGATAACGCGCTATAACACTGCGCCCCGAGGCACGATGTAACTCAAAAACACCCCAGCCCCAAAGCAGAAAAAGTATCAGATTTAACGGGAATGCAAAAAACTCAACCGAGAACGGAACAACCGCCCAAAGCAACCACGACAACACAGCCATAGCCACTATAAGCAACCCCGAAGTCAATGTATATCTGCTTACCGATACTTTCATATGGTAAAGGTATAGAAAATATACAAAATCTGCAACATTTTATCGAAAAAATTTTATCACCACCTCATCCCTACACGCATTTGTCGTCAGAACGTTTAATTAGAGTCACGCAATTTTGGCGTCAGAACGCTGCGATTAAGCCGAAGGCAGAGTGTGCTTGCACGCTATGCTGAGGCGGAGCAGTGAAGGGTCGCCGTAGGCGAGCCAATGGGTCAGATACTCCGCTCGGCATATAAAACAGCGAAGGGCTGTACTGGATGTACTGCCCTTTGCTGATTTTATATGTTAGCGGAGATAGGTGCCCCGCTATCACGCCAAAATTACTTTGCGTAGCTTACTGAACGCGTCTCACGAATAACAGTAATCTTCACCTGTCCAGGATATGTCATCTCATCCTGAATACGCTTTGCGATGTCGTGTGAGAGTGCCTCAGACTCGGCATCGGAGAGCTTGTCAGCGCCAACGATTACGCGGAGCTCACGACCTGCCTGAATAGCGTAGGTCTTTACAACGCCCTCATAAGAGAGTGCGATATCCTCCATCTCCTTCAGACGCTTGATGTACGACTCGATAACCTCGCGGCGAGCACCCGGACGTGCACCTGAGATAGCATCGCAGACCTGAATAATTGGGGCGATCATAGATGTCATCTCTGTCTCGTCGTGGTGAGCACCGATAGCGTTGCAGACATCAGCCTTCTCCTTATACTTCTCGGCGAGCTTCTGACCGATAATTGCGTGTGGCAACTCCGGCTCATCATCAGGCACCTTACCGATATCGTGGAGCAGACCTGCGCGACGCGCCGCCTTAGGATTCAGACCGAGCTCTGCAGCCATAATACCTGCGAGGTTTGCAGTCTCGCGGGCGTGTTGGAGCAGGTTCTGACCGTATGATGAGCGGTACTTCATCTTACCGATAAGTCGGATAAGCTCCGGATGCAGACCGTGAATACCGAGGTCGATAGCTGTTCGCTTACCTACCTCAACAATCTCCTCCTCAATCTGCTTCTTAACCTTTGCTACAACCTCCTCGATGCGTGCAGGGTGGATACGACCATCTGTTACGAGCTGATGCAGTGCCAGACGAGCAATCTCACGGCGTACAGGATCGAAGCCGCTGAGGATAATTGCCTCAGGGGTATCATCTACGATAATCTCGATACCTGTTGCAGCCTCGAGGGCACGAATATTACGACCCTCACGACCGATAATACGACCCTTAACATCCTCAGAGTCAATGTTAAATACAGTGACAGAGTTCTCGATGGCGGTCTCTGTTGCCACTCTCTGTATAGATGCTACGATGATACGCTTAGCCTCCTTTGTGGCGGTCATCTTCGCCTCCTCGATAGTCTCGTTGATATATGCGGCAGCCTCGCTCTTCGCCTCTGCCTTCATATTCTCGATAAGGATATTCTTCGCCTCCTCCGAGCTCATTCCCGAGATCTGCTCAAGACGCGCATTCTGCTCGCTCATCAGCTGTGCCAGCTCAGCCTTGCGCTCCTCGACAGTTGCAATCTGCGCCTCCATCTTTGCCTTAACCTTGTCGCTCTCGGCAAGCTTGCGCTCCAGCTCCTTCTGCTGATGCTGCAGTGCCTGCTCCGCCTGACGCACACGATTTTCCGCCTCCCTAACCTTCTGGTTGCGCTCGTTTACTGCACGGTCGTGCTCACTCTTGAGTTGTATAAACTTCTCTTTTGCCTGGAGAGCCTTCTCCTTCTTAATCATCTCAGCCTGTGCCTCCGCCTCGTGAATCATCGTCTGCGCACGAGACTTGACAACCCAATATGTCAAACCTCCGACCAGTGCCGAAACAACTAGGGCAATTGCTAAAATAATAGTATATTCCATAGTTTGTTTGGTGTTTATATATGGTTATTAGTGTCCTCTTTTTTAAGGTTTTATGTTTATAATGATATCCGCGTTATCACTCCAAAATTTTTTGTTAATCCCACAAGTGGGATTTTCAAACTTCCGCACCTCGGCATAGTCTGCAAGCAGCCTCTGCTCTCGGTTTGTCGTTTGTTGTCAAAAGGTAGTAGTAGCAACGCTCGGCCTTCTTTCGAGACGATGGGTTGTACTTGGAGTACTACCCATTGACGAGAAAGAGGTTAGCGGCAGCTAATGCTGCCTTTTCACAACAAAAAAACCGCATGAGATTCCTTGTTAGGTAATGACGAATCTGTAAAATAAGTCATGTGTGGGGTTCTGCTTGGTTTCGCAACCTTCCATCGGTACGCGCGGTACTCACCGTCTCCGGCTACAAGGCCTGGTTTTGATAATTGAGACTGCCCCAATGTAAAAAGTGTTCAGTTTCGCAAAACGAAAGGAATCTATGCGGGAAATTTCCTGTTGTATGTAAAGAACGTCGGCAAACGCTACTTGAGCGATGCCTCAATCTTCTCTATCAATGCTACGAGTGCCTCGCTATCGGGGCCACCTGCATTGTTGTCACTCTCAATACATATAAGCTCTGTGGCAAGCTCCAGCGCCACCTTTGCAAGGTAGTCGCGGTCATTGTAGCCGTCAATCTTCGCGGCCATAGCTGCCTGAAGCAGACCGTTCAGGTGACGCTCACCCATACGGTACACCTCCTCCAGCTGGTCGGCGATATCGAGCTCATACTTCTTGTTGAGAAGTGTAAATGTATGTTTCCTGTTAGCCATACTCGTCCAAAATCATCCTAAATCTTTGCCGAAACAATATCTATGCACTTATCAACCTCCCGCAGTAGTCGATTAATCTGTGCACGCGCCGCCTTGGTATCGGCACCACCCGAAGAGATAGCCTCAGAGAGTTTTGCTTGCGCCAGCGCACGTTCGGCATCGGAGAGTTGCTGCTGAAGGGTGCGGATTTTGCGCTGCTGTGCTGCTGTAAGTATCTGCAGGCGAGCCACCTCCTCAGTTGCAAGGGTATACTGCTCGAGCATCTTATCGACACTCGACTCCAAACGCTGTATAACCTTATTCTCTGCCATAATATAATTTATATACTACAAAGGTAGTATAAATATTTTAATCTTACAAATCTATAATCAGAAAAAGAGCCCTTAGACCTCTACAAGGTTCATTTTGACTGCATAGGCGACGAGGCTCGCGGTGTTATTACACCCTGTCTTTTCGAGGATGCGCGCGCGGTGTGCATCGACCGTGCGGCGAGATATTGAGAGTTGCTCGGCAATCTGCGGGGTCGATAACCCTTGACATATCGCCGAGAGTACTGAGAGTTCACGCTCGGAGAGTGCATCGGGGTCGGTCTGACTCTTCGTCTCTGCACCTACCCACTCGGGGAGGATACACTCCCCCGCCACAACGCTCTCTATGGCAGAATAGACCTCCTGAATATCCGAATCTTTCTTAAGAAATCCGACCACACCTGCCTCTGCCATCTGCTCGAGATACTGCTGTTCGCCAAACATTGTCAGCGCAATAATCTTCAGTTCGGGGCGCTGTCTGAGTGCCAATTTTGTCGCCGTTTTGCCATCCATATTGGGCATTGAGATATCCATAAAGACCACCTCAACCTCCAGCGTCGGCAGTGCCGCAATAAACTGCGAGCCATCCGAAAACTCGCCGACAACATCGTAGTCGGGATTTGCCAGCAGCAACCCTTTCAAACCGTTGCGAAAGAGTGTATGATCATCTACAAGAGCTATCTTAACCATTTATTCGACCATCTACAGGAATTGTAATTGTTGTATTCATACCTTCGCCCTCGCGACTATGAATGTCGATATGTCCACCCACAGAGTTTATGCGCGAAGAGATGTTGGACAGACCCATACCCTTCTCCGCCACCGCCTGCAGGTCAAATCCGCAACCATTATCAGCATAACGGAGCGTTATGGCACTGTCATCATAGCAGAGCTCGAGCACTATCTTCGTGCAGTCCGAGTGTTTGAGAGAGTTGTTCGTAAGTTCACAGACTATGCGGTAGAGTATCACCTCCACATCGCTATCCGGACGAGCCTCAGGCAGAGAGATATTCATATCTACAGCCACGCCGTGCAGCGAGATTACCCTGCCGATAAAGTTCTTTATGGCGTGCTCCAATCCGAAGTCGATAAGCACCTGCGGCGAGAGGTTGTTCGATATCTCACGCACCGAGCGTATCGCCTCGTCAATGATGTATGATGTATTTGTGATTATCTCGCGCTCCTTGTCGGTCATACTCTCCGTGCGCAGTGCCGAGAGTGACATCTTTGCCGATGAGAGGAGCGGACCCAGCCCGTCGTGCATCTCCTTCGAGAAGTTTGATCGTGCGCGCTCCTCGGCACGGATAACGGCTGTAAGAATACGACGATTGAGCATCGCTCGCTGCCTTGCAACACGCTCTAAGTAGCTGACAAGACGGTGCGCAAACATCACCGCAACGGAGATACAGACAGATACCGCAAGTCCTAAACAGATGGAGATATAGAAGTATTTGGGCTCGCCATTTATGCTCCTCAGCTCAAAGAAACGCTCCAAAGCGATAAAGACAAAACCGATAATGCTCAGTACCCAAATGACATTGTACTTCGTGCGCTTTACAAGCCTCAACGCATAGACAATCGCCGCCACCTGCAACAGCAGTGCGATGACTATAATGACATTGAGCAGCAGCGATGTTGTCATAACAGACTACAAATCAAATCGTTACAACGCACCGTTCAGCTGATCCAGCAACTTGTACTCTGTAAGATCGACCTGAATAGGCACAACAGCCACATATCCCTCCTTGAGCGCCCACTCGTCGGTATCTAAAGCCTCCGGCTCGTGGTTGTCAAAACCACCTGTCACCCAATAGTAGTCACGCCCGTGCGGATCGGTACGCTTATAGAACTCATCCTTCCAAAAACCGCGAGTCTGTCGGCACACCTTGATACCCTTAATCTGCTCTACGGGCAGTATCGGAATATTGACATTCAGACATAACGGACGCGGCAGATTACCCTCAAGAACGCTGCGCACAATGCGTGTTCCATACTCCACGCTCGCCTCAAAGTCGGCATCGTCGCTGTGGTCGAGGTTCGAAAGACCTATCGACGGGATGTTGTAAAATGCCGCCTCTATTGCCGCACCCATCGTTCCCGAGTAGAGGACATTTGTCGCAGCATTAGAGCCGTGATTGACACCCGAAATCATCAGATCGACCTTTCTCTCTTTCAAGAAGTAGTCGAGTGCAAACTTCACACAATCTACGGGCGTTCCGTCAAGCGAATATATCTCGACATCCTCACTCTTTTCGATCTCTCGCAGACGGAGCATATCGTAGATAGTAATTGCCTGACTCTTACCACTCTGCACAGTATTGGGAGCAATAGCTATCACCTTACCAAAACGGCGCGCAACCTCAATTGCCGCCCTAAAACCCTTCGATGCGTAGCTGTCATCGTTGGTTACAAATACAAGTTTCTCATTTACCATACTACAAAGGTAGTAAAAAAAATTAAAAATCTGCTATCGACAATCTTCAGCCGCTGCACAGCAACACCTATTTGTTGTCAAAATTTGCACTCCGAATAGTATCTGCACCCATTTTATCGTCAGAGTTTGCACTCCGAATAATCTCTGTACCCATTTTGTTGTCAGAGTTTGCACTCCGAATAATCTCTGTACCCATTTTGTTGTCAGAGTTTGCACTCCGAATAATCTCTGTACCCATTTTGTTGTCAGAATTTGCACTACGAATAGTATCTGCACCCGTTTTATCGTCAGAGTTTGCACTCCGAATAGTATCTGCACCCATTTTGTTGTCAGAACGCGGTAGATACAACGCTCGGCAAAAAATCCGACGATGGATAGTACTAAAACGTACAGCCATTGTCGGATTTTTTGTTAGCGGAAGTAGGTATCCGCGTTATCACAACAAAATCTAACGTGAGATGGTATAGGAGCCACCCTGATACTCCTTCACCCCCTCTCCCGGCACGGTAACAGATGCTGTAGCACCCTCAGGAATGGTAAAGTCCCAAATCCACTTATCCCCCTCATAGCGCCAAGCACTTCTGATGGTGCCGGCAGAGGAGTTATACTCTGCGGTGAGGTGACCGAGTCGCTTATCCGGTATAGGACGCATAATGATATGCTTAAATCCGGGAGCTGCAGGGTCTGAGGCTATACCTGCTGCGCTCTCCCAAATCCACTCGCAGACACAACCGTAGGCGTAGTGGTTGAATGAGTTCATACTCTTCTGATGCATACCCTCCTCGAGAGTGTAGCTGTTCCAACGCTCCCAGATGGTTGTTGCGCCGTTATCGACAGAGTAGAGCCAGCTCGGATTCTTGCGCTGGAAGAGCAGATCACACGCAATATCCTCCATACCGTTCTCGGTGAGTGTAGACATCAGGATAGATGTACCGAGGAAACCTGTCTGCAGGCAGTTGTCGTGCTGCTTGAAGTTCTCGCGCAGACGCGCAATCATATCCGCCTTAGCCTTACCCTCAACAACACCCGCCTTGAGTGCGAAGAGTGCAGGGGTCTGCATAGTGTTGAGAATAGGGGTCTTGAATGTGCCGTCAGCATTGAGGAACTTAGACTTTATATAGCTCTTTGCGCGGCAGTTCATCGCCTTATAGTGGGCAGCATCGCGACCTGTTGCGGCAGCCATATCTGCCATCATCGCCGCATCCATAGCCCAATAGGCTGCGCTGAGGAAGTTCCAGTAACCCACAGCCTCAGGGTTGAGCTCCTTCGTACCCTTGACATAGTATGACTTGCTGTGGCTCTCCAGCGGCTCATAGCTGAGCCAATCGGCATACTGACTGTTGCCATTCTCCTTTTTGAGGGCATTGTGGTCATACTTTGTAGAGTCTACATGCTGCATATAGAGCACCATCGACTCCCAATTCTCGTCGATAATCGCTGTGTCGCCAAACTGCTTCCAGACAATCCACGGAACAATCACGCCCGCATCTGCCCAACCAAGGCGCATATATGATGTACCGTAGTGCGCTATTGGTGCTACACCCGGATAGCCACCAAGTTCGTTCTGACTATCGCGCATATCGCCCATCCACTTGTGGAGGAACTGCGCAGTATTGGCAAAGAACGAACCCGCCTCGGCATATACCTGCGTGTCGGCAGTCCAACCCATACGCTCGTTGCGCTGCGGGCAGTCTGTAGGCACCGAGAGGTAGTTCGAGAGCTGTCCCCAGTAGGTATTCGATATGAGTTTGTTGATAAGTTCGTTGCCGGTAACAAGCGTGCCGCTCTCCATCTGCTTTGTGATAGATGTCACCGGAATAGACTTAACACTCTTTATTGTAACCCTCTCTGTTGCAGTTACAGAGATGTAGCGGTAGCCGTAGAAGGTGCAGCTCGGATGGTATGTCACATAGCCGCAACCCTTGCCGAAGGTATATTTAAGAATCATACCGAGGTCGGCAATGCGGAGGTTGGTGCGATATACACTACCCTCAGGACCGTCCATACCGCGACTCTTTGCACCATTGCCGTCGTTGAGCATCTCGGCAGGGAGACAGGTGAGGATTGTACCCTCCTCAGCCTTGAATGTAAACTCCGGCACTGCGGCGCAGTTCTGACCAAAGTCGATAACCAGCGTCTCGCCCGGATTGAGGGTTATGGTCTTGCCCGCCTCATACTTGCGGTCGATAACCACCTTGCCGTACTCCCACTCGTTGCTGTTCTCTGCATACTTCCAGATATAACTCTCTACAGGATAGAGTGTAAGGTCGTGACGCAGATATATCTCCGCACCATTTGCCGGCAAGATATTGCCCGTAAACTCGCTATTCTCCTCAGGAGTCGAGAGCAGCTCAGGGGTCTGAAAGCCCAGCTTCTCGCGCGCATCATACTCCTCGCCATCGAAGATTGCCGCGTGCTTCACAGGACCAGCAATGCCCGCCTTCCAACTCTCAAGGTCGGTACCATAGAGTTTTGTCGTTCCATCAGCAAAGGTCAGCTCCAATACTGCACGAAATGCACACTTTTTACCAAACAGACCGTTGTAACGCGACGGTGTGATGATAAAATCTGCCCACCAACCCGGCGTAACCTGTGCCGAGAGGAGGTTTTCGCTACCTGCGCCGAGGTTAAACACCTCGGTTACATCGTATGTAAACGAGTGGCGAGTCTTCTCGCGGTGTGTAAAGCCCGGCTTGAGGAACTCCTCGCCCACCGGCTTGCCGTTTACATAGATCTGGTGAACACCGAGCGATGTTGCCATCCACTTTGCACTGACAACAGCCTGCTCATTCTTGAGTGTTGTCACAAACCAGTTGGCACCATCGGCTGCACGCTTTGCGCCCTTCTTTGTAACTACCGGAGCATCTACTACCGATATCCACTTGGAACACTCCCACGCCGAGTCGTCGAGTGCATCGACCCTCTTACCAACTCGCTCAACGGTTGCCGAGCATCCTACAACAAGCAACAGAGCTGTCGCAAGAAGTAAATTTTTCAAAAGTGACTTCATAATTTAGTCAGGTTTATTAGTTTAGGTTTTTGTTCTATATTTACTCCTCAAAATTAGCAATAATTCCGTAATAGACAAAATTCTAAACTATTTTTCGTACCTTTGCGCTATGAATAAAAAACAGAGGTGGAGAGCCGGAACAATGATCTCGCCCGTACCCGCCGTAATGGTGAGCTGCGGAAGCTTTGAGGGGGAGAAGAATATTATCACTATCGCATGGACAGGAACAATCTGTTCGGAGCCTGCGATGTGCTATATCTCGGTACGCAAGGAGCGACACTCGTACGATATGATAAAGCGGTCGGGAGAGTTTGTCATCAACCTTACAACCGAGGCACTTGCTCGCGCTACAGATTGGTGCGGCGTGCGTTCAGGCAGGGATTTTGACAAGTTCGAGTACTGCGGACTTACTGCCGAAAAGTGCGACAATGTTGCCGCGCCGGCTATTGCCGAGTCACCCGTAAATATCGAGTGCCGAGTAAAGCAGGTTATCGAGCTCGGCTCACACGATATGTTTATCGCCGAGGTTTTGGGTGTTATGGTCGATGAGTCGCTTCTCGACCCCGAGAGCGGTAAGCTCGACCTTCGCCGCGCAAAACTTTTGGGTTATGCCCACGGCGAGTACTACGCCCTTGGCGAGAAGTTGGGCACCTTCGGCTGGACAGTCAAGGGCTCGACACTGAAGAAGGAGAAGAAAAACAATCGTAAATAATGGAACAGAAGGAGTATTTAGCAAATTTTGAGAAGGGTCTTGCCGAGCAGCTGACAAAGATGTTGTCAGACAAGTGTCTGCTTGGCGGCTATACATTTGAGGTTGAGGAGCTTGCAGAGCTCTGGCACCGCTGCGCACCTGACTATATGGCAGATGCCGTACCGCAGATTGCCGACTATCCGCTTGCCGCTATTGCGTGGGCAGCATACTTCGGCGCGGGCGCTGCAGTGCTCTGGGATAAGCAGACAATCAACCCCGAGGAGAATACATACCTCCGTCTGCGCGATGCCCGCGGCTTTGACGAGATGGACGAGTATGTGGCATACCTTTTGCTCGACACAGGCATTAAGCAGTCAGAGATCGACAAGGTGGAGGATGCACTGCGCAGCGCAGCTATTGCTGCCGAGACAGCAATTCGCAAGGAGGGCATCGAGCCGCAGAGCGTTATGGCATTCCACATCTTTGCCCGCGTGGTGAAGGTATTCTTTGTCCTCGGTGCATCACTTACCCTGCACCTTTTGGGCTATAAGTACGAGAAAGTTAAGGTAGATTTGCCAAGTTAATGACACTTTCAATCACGACATCCTACGCCGAGAGTTGGCGCTACAATATTATGGTCACCCTCGCTATGCTTGACCGCCGTGGCGAGCAGGTGGGCTACCACTCTGCGGAGGAGTCACCCCTCCCCGTCGGCTCGCAGAGCAGCGAGGCGCCCGAGGGTTTTGTACGCCGCCGCGAGATAAAGATCGAGTTCGAGCAGTGCGACAAGGTACGATTCTATATCTATGTGCTGCCAAATTCCCTTCCTGAAGATACGACACTCGCAGGCGTCGAGACCACCTTCCCTCTGCAGGTAAAACTCACCGACAGCAGCGGAGAGACCATCCTTAGCGAAAAATTGGCAGTAAACCGCTTCGGCGGCTGCGGAAAGGAGTATATAAAAGAGCTGAACTAATTGTTCAGCTCTTTGTTTTTTTGCTGTTAGCCTTACAGAGGTATCCGCGAAGCGGAATTTATACACCTGCACACCGATTATTCTTTGCACCCATTTGTCGTCAAAACGCTGCGATTAAGCCGAAGGCAGAGTGTGCTTACACACTATGCAGAGGCGGAGCAGTGAAGGGTCGGCGTAGCCGAGCCAACGTGGCAGATACTCCGCTCGGCATATAAAACAGCGAAGGGCTGTAATTTCGCACTACTCATTTGTCGTCAAAAGGTAGTAGTAGGTGTATATCGTGAAAAATCCAAGCTTGCACTACGATTATTCCTTGCATTAATTTATCGTCAAAACGTGGCAGATACTCCGCTCGGCATATAAAACAGCGAAGGGCTGTAATTTCGCACTACTCATTTGTCGTCAAAACACGGTAGTAGGCGTGCATCGCGCAAAAAGCCCGACGATGGATAGTACTAAAACGTACAGCCATTGTCGGGCTTTTAGGGATGTGCGGCTAATGCCGTATTTTCACGGCAAATGCTATACTATACCCTGCTCCAGCATAGCCTGCGCCACCTTCATAAATCCTGCAATATTAGCACCCTTTACATAGTTGATGTAGCCATCCTCCTGTGTTCCGTACTTAACGCACGCAGCGTGGATAGACTCCATAATGTAGTGGAGCTTCTGATCTACCTCGGCAGCTGACCAGCTGATGTGCATAGCGTTCTGGGTCATCTCAAGACCTGATGTTGCCACACCACCGGCATTTACAGCCTTACCCGGAGCAAAGAGGATACCTGCGTTCTGGAATGCAGCGATAGCCTCAGGGGTACAGCCCATATTTGACACCTCGGCAGCGCACCAAGTACCATTTGCGAGCAGCTCGGCAGCATCGTCACCATTGAGCTCATTCTGGAATGCGCAAGGCAGGGCGATGTCACACTTAATACTCCACGCCTTCTTTGCAGGGATAAATGTTGCATCAGGGAACTTCTCGGCAAACGGAGCTACAACATTCTGGTTTGAAGCACGCAGCACGAGCATATAGTCGAGCTTCTCCTTGTTCATACCCTCAGGGTTGTATACCACGCCATCAGGACCCGAGATTGCGATAACCTTCGCACCGAGCTCTGTAGCCTTTGTAGCAGCACCCCAAGCGACATTACCGAAGCCCGAGATAGCCACTGTTGCGCCCTTGATGCTCTTTCCTGCCTTTGCGAGCATATGCTCCACGAAGTAGAGCGCACCAAAACCGGTAGCCTCAGGACGAATGAGCGAACCGCCCCAAGTCATACCCTTGCCGGTAAGTACGCCTGTGTTGTACTCGCGTGCCAGCTTCTTGTACATACCGTACATATAACCGATCTCGCGACCACCTACGCCTACATCACCTGCAGGGACATCTGTGTCTGGACCGATATTGTTCCACAGCTCCCACATAAACGCCTGACAGAAGCGCATAATCTCGGCATCTGACTTACCTACCGGATCGAAGTCCGAACCACCCTTTGCACCACCCATCGGCAGTGTTGTAAGTGCATTCTTGAAGGTCTGCTCAAAGCCGAGGAACTTAAGCATAGATGGATTTACTGCCTTATGGAAACGTATACCGCCCTTGTAAGGACCGATAGCGCTATTAAACTGAATACGATAACCGAGGTTTGTCTGAATCTCGCCACGATCATCCACCCATGTCACACGGAAAGTAAAGATACGATCCGGCTCAACCATTCTCTCTACGATCTTTGCCTTTTCAAACTCGGGATGAATGTTATACACCTCCTCGATAGACTCCAGCACCTCGCGTACAGCCTGCAGGTACTCATTCTCGCCCGGATGCTTGCGCTCCAAGTCTGCCATAATTGTTTGAACTTTCATATTGTAGTTGTTTTAAGGTTTTCTCTTTACAAAGTTAAGCATTTTTCTCTGTGATGCAAATATTTTGCAGAAATAATTTCTCACCACAATTTTTGCGCCGATAGTTCCCATTTATCCCTTTTATAATTTTTTGCGTCAGGATTTGCTCTGAAATTACAATATGCAACGCTCGGCAAAAAAAAATCCGACGATGGATAGTACTTGAGCGTACAGCCATTGTCGGATTTTTTTGTTAGCGGAAGCAGGTATCCGCGTTATCACGATAAGACTATAAAGAGGCGGCGAGAACCTCAATTGGGTGGAATACCTTCTTACTTGTAGACATCTCAATCTGCCACTTGCAGGTCTCGCAATCTGTTGCCACATAGTCACACTCGGATGCCTCGATAGCTGCAAAGAGAGACTCGCCGATAGCCTGTGATGTGGCGTAGTTCTCCTTCTTGAAGCCGTAGGTACCGGCAATACCGCAACACTGCGAGTCGAGCTTGACAAGCTCCACATTAGGGATAAGCTTCAACAACTCGATAGAGTACTGAGTCCAGCCGAGACGCTCGAGGTGACAAGGAGAGTGGTAAGCCACACGCACACGCGGCGCGTCAGGGTTAAACTGCAGAGTATGGTTGCCGTCGCAGAGGAGGTTGTATATAAAACGACAAGCAAGGTCGATATTCTCGCGCACATCGCCATTATCGAGATCGAGCAGATGCTCATACTCGTCGCGCAGAGTGAATGTACAGGTCGAAGATGTAGCCACAACCTTCAGCCCCGCAGCTGTAGCCTTACGAATAGCCGCAAGGTTCGACTTCGCCTGCTTCTTTGCCTTGTCGATAAATCCGTTCGAGATAAGTGCCACGCCGCAACACTTCTCATTTTCAAGCAGCTGCACACCATATCCGAGTGCGTTGAGAACCTTTACAAATGCCTGACCGAGTGGCGGATTGTTGTAGTTCACATAACAGCCGTGGAAGTAGGCTATCTGCTTTGCAAACTGCTCCTGTGCCTTGCGCTGCTTACGCATCCAACCCTCAAAGGTACCAAAGGCGTACTTCGGGAATATACGACGGTGGTCGATATTCATCACACCCTCGACAATATGGCGCACCGGCTTAAGACCGAGCGTTGCATTGACTACAGGTGATACGAGCGTTGCCACGGAGCCCACAAGGTCGGTATTTGCAAGTGTAAACTCGCGCAGACCCGGCTTTTTTGCAGAGTGCTTGATGCGTGCGCTCTGGATAATGTCGCCAATGCGCACATCCGACGGACACGCCACCTCACAACGCTTACAATTGAGGCAGAGGTTAAGACTCTCGTCAAAGAACTCCCCGCCCTTCATTCTCAGGCGCTCACCATCGGGACCCGCCTGCTTTGGTCCCGGATAGAGCGGATTTACCGCTGCAACGGGACAATATACGGTACAAACGGTACACTTTGTACACTGTTCGAAATTATGCTCGCTATACTGTTTCATCGCTCTATCTGTTTATAATATCCTCAGCCACTGCAAGTGCGGTAAACATCGCCACGCCGGCGCCACAACCCTCCTTCACAGGGTTATAACCCGCAAGCACAGCACCACAACCATAGAGGTTTTCTACAGCCTGACCTGCCACCATGACCTTAAACTGAGCATCGGTTGCAATACCTGCACTCATAAACGGCTGTGCAGCAAACAGCTCTCTGTTTGTCAGCTCTGTCACCTCCGGAGCCACTACATCGGCACCAAAGAGCACCTCTGTAACCCCCGAGCGCAATGCCTGCAGTCCGCCGCCGATAAAACTACCCGACGCAAGCACAAAGTCGTTTGCAGCAAGGGTAACACCCTTAGATGTTGTTATAGTCGCCACAGCGCCCTCATCCATAGTGTACTCGGTTGCAGTGTGACCGTTAAAGATCACGCCACCCATACGCTCGAATGTCCTACGGAGTGCACGCTCTGCCTTGATACCCTCCACAGATGGTGGCAGCGTAGCCACTGTAAGTATCTGCTTGCCGGTTATCTTCTCGAGTCTGCTCAGTACATCTGTGCGCTCAAAACCGAGAACTGCCGGCATAATTACTGTCTGAGTAGCCTTCGCCTCGCGAGAGATTATAGATGCAAGGGCGAGGATATTCTCCTCCTTGTCCAACGCGCGAGCAACAGCCACCGAACGCATCTCGGTCGGGTTGTTGCGACGGATAACAAGCTCCGGAAGCGAGAACAACGCCTCTGCAACCTCCACGTCCAAGCGTCTGAGGCTGTCAGCCACAAACTGAGTATAGAAATCCAAAAATCCCTCAGGACAGAGTATCAACGCATCACTAAAGTCAAGGCTCTTGCCATCCTTGCTTGTCACCATACCCTCCATAGAGAGCCAGCACTGACGCAACGCACCTGTCGGGGTCATAATATAGTGGTTTGCCTCGGCGTCGCCAATAGTTGCAACACCCGCAACATTAAGTATCTCCGTAGCCTTTGCCGCCAACTGCTCAATATTCTCGCCCAGCTTGCTGTATGGGTGCTCCTCGCCAAGTGCCTCCACCGCCTTCAACGGCTCTGCACCATTATAAAGACCGAAGCTGCCACTCGAGAAGTGCAATGTACTGTGTCCTGTAGTTACTATAGCGGCACTCTTGCCATTTCTGACAAGCTCAATACCGCACAACAGAGCAGCCAAACCGCCACCAATAATCACTGTATCGTATCTCATAGCTACTCCTCCTTACCGTTATTTGACAAATCACACACACCATCATAGAGCCAACTGAGCAACTCGCCCTCACGCAGAGTATCACCCCACGCAACAGGCGACATACCCTTCCAACGCTCAGTCACAAAACCCTTCAAGTCAGCCTTCGCCTTATCCGAGCAAGACTTGCCGACAGATGCCATAACTGCCGCTGCACGACACGCGCAGAGCTCGCCCTGACAAGTACCCATACCCATACGGGTACGACGACGAAGATCTACAAGGTTGTTTACACCCAACTGCTCTACGGCATACTCCACCTCACCAACAGATACCTGCTCACACTCGCAAACCAACGCACGCTTTGCTGCTGTCGAGCTGTCTATCTTCTCGGCATTTGTTCCGTGACGATAAAACGCCGAAGCCTTCCCCCCGACCTGAGCTACTGCTGTGCGCATGCAGTCCTCAGTGGATGTTTTGGAAGAACCGGGAAGAAGCGCCTCGGCAGTTGTACACTTAGCATCTATATTGAGCTTCTTACATATCAGATCCACGGTCCACTCCGCCATCAGACGATAGGTCATCAACTTACCGCCCGTAATTGTCACAAAGCCCTCCACTCCATCGCGTGTAGCGTGGTCGAGCACGACAATACCGCGGCTGACACTTCGTCCGCTCGGATCGTCGTCAGAGGCAACCAACGGACGCACACCTGCATAGGCACGAAGAATTCGGGTGTGGTTGAGTGCCGGAGCAAGCATACTACCCTCACGGAGCAGTAGCTCAACCTCGTCGGCAGTTACATACATATTGTCACACTGATCAAACGGAACCTTGCTTGATGTTGTTCCAATAACGGTGATGCTGTCACCCGGAACAAGAATATCTGCATCGGCAGGCTTGCGACAGCGGTTTATAACCACATTATTTACGCGGTGACCAAATACGAGCAGTGCACCCTTTGCCGGAAGCATATTGATAGTAATGCCCGCCTTTGCTGCAAGGTCGCGACCCCAGATACCGCAAGCATTTACCGTAATAGCCGCTCTGTACACACCCTTCTCGCCGGTAATTGTATTTGTAGTCTTGACACCCACTACCCTGCCGCTCTCGATCACAAGCTCATCAACCTTTGTGTATGTCAGCACCTTAGCGCCGTGCAGACGAGCATCGAGGATGTTTGCAGCAGTAAGACGGAACGGATCTATCGAACCATCCGGCACCTTTACAGCTCCGATAAGTGTCGGATTTACCGACGGCTCGATTATGCGTGCGAGCTTCGGGTCTATCGCCTCGGCAGATATACCTGCGGCAAGGCACGACTCGATAAACTTCGCCTGAAACTCAAGGCTG
Organism: uncultured Alistipes sp.; assembly: GCA_947367255.1. Taxonomy (GTDB): domain Bacteria; phylum Bacteroidota; class Bacteroidia; order Bacteroidales; family Rikenellaceae; genus Alistipes. The sequence goes on along the minus strand of CANBCZ010000004.1, from coordinate 2,401 downwards.
TCCTCCGGCAGAGTTATGAACAGTCCACCCGTATCCTCCACGCAGTGCGAGGCAATACGACGCAGAATCATATTCTCCTTTATACACTCCTCGGCACTCTCGCGGTCATTCACCGCATAACGAGCACCCGAGTGCAACAAGCCGTGGTTGCGTCCGGTAGCACCGGTAGCAATGTCGTCTCTCTCAATGAGCAGAGCACGAATACCGCGCAGGGCGCAATCTCTGGCAACACCCGCGCCGGTAGCTCCACCGCCGACAATAATCACATCAAATTCGTTCATCTCTATAATTGTGTGTCAATTTCTAAAATACAGAGTATTCCGGCTACAAAGTTACAACAAAAACAAAGATTACGAAATTATAAAGAGAAATTTTTTATATTTTTCTGAAATAAAAAGTAAAGAAAAAGAAAGTTTTTCACACTATTAGGTATAAATACCTATCTTTTACTTTCCTTTTTACCGATTTCAACCAAAAATTGCCACAAATACGACCTTCTGAAGAATAAGACAAAACAAAAAATCCCCATCTTTCGACGGGGATTTATGGGGTGGGTAACATTTCAGAGGTTTAGGATCTCTCTCTTTTTGTTTATACCCGTGAGTATAAACAAAAAAATGAGGTCTTCGGGGTGTTCGATTCTTCGAAAGAGCACCTTCCGAGAATCTTAGTAGGACCCTTTGTCCTACAACCGCCGATTTCCTCAACCAACCTAAAACTACTAACCTAAAATGAACCTTAAAACTTCACTGCAAAGATAAGGGCTTTTCTCGAACTGTGCAAGTATTTTATTAAAAAATTTCAATAATTTTTTCATTTTTCTTAATATCACCCCAAAATTGCCCTTTATACCTATATTTATATATAAGGGGAGATAGTTGTCGAGCCATTGCGATTTACGCTAAAAGGAGATACCAGCAGACAAATCTCGCCCCCTTCCCGATAAGCATCCAGAAGATTGCCGGCAGAAACTTCACGCGATAAAATCCGAGAGCGACGGCAAAGACATCTCCAATAAATGGCACCCAAGTCAGCAGAGCAATCGGAGCACCGAAGCGGTCGATGCGGCTCTTCTGCTTCTCAAGGCTCTCGCGGCTGACGCGCAGCTTTTCAATCCACTCCCACTTTCCCGCGCGACCAATACCGTAGCTGGTAATGCCGCCTATCCAATTTCCGAGTGTCGCCACAACAAGCAGCTCTATCGGAGAGTTCACCCCCGCAACAATCATACCCACCAGCAGCACATCGGCACTAAACGGCACTACGGTCGCAGCAAGAAAGGAGCCGATAAAGAGCCCCAACAGACCATACTCAGCTAAAAATTCCATAAACAAACACTTTTGGCGGAAGTAGATCGCCGCCTAAGTCAAAAACAAAAATCATTTAGGCGGATGAGTTACAACGCTCGGCGAAATTGAACTCGATGGGGTACCAACAAGTCATTAAACTACCTCTGTTGTGCGAGAATTTGTATAACAAGAGCTATTTTGAAGCTGCTCGCAGGCTGGGAAAGCGGAGTTTACTCGGACGTAAATGAGCATTTCCCAGACAAGGCAGATGCCGAAAGAGCCTTGTTTGACAGATTCTTTGTGGGCATATTCCGTTAGCGGAAGTAGATCGCCGCCTAAATGATTTTTTATCGGATTGAGTTCATTCGAATAGAGGCCTTAACTAAAGCTATGGCGCGAATCTTATCTGCGGCAACATCCTTGTCGGCGTGGTGCGGATTTTGACTCACGAGCTTCACGCAGCCATTGATATCCGACTTCTGCAGATACTTGACGGTGATATACTCCTCGCCATTAATATCTATAGAGAGCAGATACATATCGCCCCAGAATACATCATCAAGACTCTGCAGCTGCTTATAGAGGACAATATCGCCACTCTTTAGGAGCGGATACATCGAGTCGCCCACCACATATATCGCGCCGTCGCACTTCGGCAGGTTCGGAATATGGATAAAATTGATCGGCTCGACGCTCATACGGTCAGCAAAGAGCGGCACAAGTCCCGCAGTACCCTCAATCGAGTAGAGTGGCACCGACTGCATCGGCAGCGAGTTGTCGGTCTTGAGGCTGAACGCCTTTACGAGCGACGGATCGGCATTAAACATCTCACCCTCTCCCGTCTCCAACCATTCGGGCGACACGTTAAATTCTTGAACAAGGATATTCTTGTTTCTGTTCGAGAGTCGAGCCTTGCCTGTCTCCACCATTGAGAGCGCAGTCTTGCCCACACCAAGTCTCTGAGCCAGTTGCTCTTGCGTCAGACCGAGTGCCTTGCGTATAAGTTTCAATCGCTGTCCCATAAAATTCTATGAAAAATTATTATACAAATTTTGAACTTTTAGAGTACAATTTTCAGTTTTTGACCATATCTTTGCAGCAAAGATAAAATA
>CANBCZ010000003.1 GCA_947367255.1 uncultured Alistipes sp. | reverse complement strand
TTTTTTAATGATACGGCGACCACCGAGATCTACACCTATTAAGTCGTCGGCAGCGTCAGATGTGTATAAGAGACAGAGTATCTCACATTGAGCATCTTGGTATCGCAGTGAAGAGCCTTGATGAAGCTATTCCTTATTGGGAGAATGTATTGGGTCTGACTTGCTACAAAATCGAGGAGGTTGCAGATCAGAAGGTTCGTACAGCATTCTTTATGCTCGGTCAGACAAAGATTGAGCTTTTGGAGGCAACTTCAGAGGACTCTACTATTGCAAAGTTCGTAGAGAACAAGGGTATCGGTATTCACCACATGGCACTTGCTGTAGAGAATATCGAGGAGCAGCTTGCAGACGCTTCAGAGAAGGGTCTTCGTCTTATCGACGCTACTCCACGCAAGGGTGCTGACGATATGACTATCGCTTTCCTCCATCCAAAATCAACTCAGGGTATCCTCACCGAGCTCTGCGAGAAGAAGTAATTTTTAATTTCATACAATATTATGAGCGAAATTCAGAATAAAATCAATAAGCTCATCGAGAATCGCGAGATTGCTCGTATGGGTGGTGGCGAGAAGGCTATTGAGAAGCAGCACGAGAAGGGTAAGTTTACTGCTCGTGAGCGTATCCAGATGTTGCTTGATGAGGGCAGCTTCGAGGAGTTTGATATGTTCGTAACACACCGTTGCTACGACTTCGGTATGGAGAAGAAGCACACCTTTGGTGATGGCGTTGTAACAGGTTACGGTACTATCGAGGGTCGCCTTGTTTATGTATTTGCACAGGACTTTACCGTTACTGCAGGTTCATTGTCACTCGCTCTTGCAGACAAGATCTGTAAGGTTATGGATATGGCTATGCGCAACGGTGCACCTTGTATCGGTCTGAACGACTCAGGTGGTGCTCGTATTCAGGAGGGTGTAAATGCTCTTGCCGGTTACGCTAACATCTTCCAGCGTAATGTAATGGCATCAGGTGTTATCCCACAGATCTCTGCTATCTTCGGTCCTTGCGCAGGTGGTGCTGTTTACTCTCCTGCACTTACCGACTTCATCATCATGAAGAAGAACACCTCAAATATGTTCCTTACCGGTCCTAAGGTTGTTAAGACCGTTACAGGTGAGGATGTAACTCAGGAGCAGCTCGGTGGTGCTACCGTTCACGCTACCAAGTCAGGTGTTGCACAGTTCGCAGTAGATACTGAGGAGGAGGGTATTGCACTTATCCGCAAGCTCATCTCTTACATGCCGCAGAACAATATGGAGGATGCTCCACTTGCAGTTTGCACCGACTCTATCGCTCGCCTTGAGGATTCACTCAACGAGATTATCCCTGAGAACCCTAATCAGGCATACGATATGTACGATGTTATCAAGGCTATCGTTGATAACGGCGACTATCTCGAGTCTGCAGCAGCTTATGCAAAGAACATCATCACTTGCTTTGCTCGCTTCAACGGTCAGAGCGTAGGTATCATCGCTAACCAGCCTAAGTTTATGGCAGGTGTACTCGATATCAACGCATCTCGTAAGGCTGCTCGTTTCGTTCGTTTCTGCGACGCGTTCAATATTCCTATCGTAACCCTCGTAGATGTTCCGGGCTTCCTTCCGGGTACAACTCAGGAGTACGGTGGTGTAATCACCCACGGTGCTAAGCTTCTGTTCGCATACTGCGAGGCTACAGTACCTAAGGTAACAGTTACCCTGCGTAAGGCTTACGGTGGTGCATACATCGTTATGTCATCTAAGCACATCCGCGGTGATATCAACTACGCATGGCCAATGGCTGAGATCGCAGTTATGGGTGCATCAGGTGCAGTAGAGGTACTCTACGCTAAGCAGCTTGCAGCATTCACCGATCCTGCAGAGAAGGCTAAGTTCGTTGCAGAGAAGGAGCAGGAGTACAAGGATCTGTTCTCTAACCCATACAATGCAGCTCGCTACGGCTATATCGACGATGTAATCGAGCCACGCAACACTCGTTTCCGCATCATCCGTGCACTGCAGTCACTTGCTACCAAGCGTCTGCAGAACCCTGCTAAGAAACACTCTAACATTCCATTGTAAACCGTTTGAATTATGGATAAATTTGCAAATGTAGACTGGTCTGAGATGTTGCTTATGGCGCTTATCGGCTTCCTTTTGGTCTTTGCGGTGTTGGTACTGCTCATCTTCGTTATGAGAGCGATGGGTTGGTTCTTTACACGCGATCGTAAGCCAAAGGCTGCAGCTGCTACTTCGTCAGAGCCTGCACTCGACCACGCAATCAGCGACCAGGAGCTTGCTGCGGCAATTATTACCGCACTCAAACTCTACAAGAGCAATCTGCACGATCAGGAGTCGGAGATGATTACCATCAGCCGCATCACTCGTGCATACTCGCCTTGGAACTCTAAGATTCACGGACTTACTCAGATTCCTGAGAAAAAATAATTTGAACGAACTATGAAAAAATATTCATTGAAAATCAACGGCAATCAGTACGAAGTAAAGATTGACGACATTAACGAGGCATCTACTTTGGCTCACGTAACTGTAAACGGCACAAAGTACGATGTTGAGATTGAGGGTGGTAAGGCTACCGGCACCAAGAAGCCGGCTGTAGCACCTGCTCCTGCAGCTACAGGTCTTTCAGTAACCCCTAAGACCCCTATCGCATCTAAGCCTGTTGCAGCTCCAGCAGCTACAGGTGCAAAGGTTACCTGCCCACTGCCAGGTACAGTTATCGCTATCAATGTTAAGGAGGGCGATACTGTAGCAGCAGGTCAGACCCTGCTCGTACTCGAGGCTATGAAGATGGAGAACAATATCGACGCTGAGCGCGGTGGTGTTGTTAAGCAGATTCTTGTAGCTGCAGGTGCAACCGTAATGGAGGGTGATGTATTAATCGTAATCGAGTAAACTATGAGCGTTTTATTGCAAACAGGCAACTTTATAGTCGAGAGTCTTGGTGCTTTTGTCGAGACCTCTGGCTTTGGAGCCTTCTTTGCTGATGGCGGTTGGAAGTTCGCAGTGATGATTGCGCTGGCTTGCTTCCTCCTCTACTTGGCAATTAAGAAGCAGTTTGAGCCGCTGCTGTTGCTCCCTATCGCTTTCGGTATGCTGCTGACCAACCTCCCGGGTGCAGAGATGTTCCACTCGGAGCTCTTTGCCGGTGGTCATGTACACTGGGATATCTTCGTTGATAACGCAGGTCTTATTGACTACCTCTACCTCGGTGTTAAGCTCGGTATCTATCCGTGCCTTATCTTCGTGGGTGTAGGTGCGATGACAGACTTCGGTCCACTGATTGCTAACCCTAAGAGCTTCCTTTTGGGTGCTGCAGCTCAGCTGGGTATCTTCGCAACATTCCTCGGCGCTTATGCTTTGGGCTTTGAGCCAAACGAGTGTGGTTCTATCGGTATTATCGGTGGTGCGGATGGTCCGACATCTATCTTCCTTACCGCTCGCCTCGCTCCGGAGCTCCTCGGTCCTATCGCTATCGCTGCTTACTCTTATATGGCACTGGTACCGGTTATTCAGCCGCCAATTATGCGCGCGCTGACTACCGATGCAGAGCGTAAGATTAAGATGTCACAGCTGCGTCAGGTATCTAAGACTGAGAAGATTCTCTTCCCTGTTATCATCGCTGTTGTTATCTCACTCCTCCTCCCATCTGCTGCTCCACTCGTGGGCTGTCTGATGCTCGGTAACCTTATGAAGGAGTGTGGCGTTGTGGATCGTCTCTCAAAGACCGTTCAGAACGAGCTGATGAATATCGTGGTTATCTTCCTCGGTATCTCTGTAGGTGCTACTGCTACTGCAGGTTCATTCCTCAACTTCAAGACTCTGGGTATCCTCGTTCTGGGTATCCTCGCATTTAGTTGCGGTACTGCAGGTGGTGTTCTTCTTGCAAAGCTTATGAACCTCTTCGCTAAGGAGGGTAAGAAGATTAACCCACTGATTGGTTCTGCAGGTGTATCTGCAGTGCCTATGGCAGCACGTGTATCTCAGACCGTAGGTCAGGAGTACGACAAGTCAAACTTCCTTCTCATGCACGCTATGGGTCCAAACGTAGCAGGTGTTGTGGGTTCGGCGGTTGCGGCTGGTATTCTCCTCGCCTTCCTGGGCTAAATCGATTTTATGCGGAAATTTCTTCCGCTACTCTAAACTCCAACAAAGGGCAGTACGCGCAGTACAGCCCTTCGTTGTTTTTTAGAGCGAGCGTGGAAATTTCTCGCCTAAAATCAATTTAGCTATTGCGTTGTTTGAGGCTTTTTCTACTACCTTTTGACAACAAATTGGTATTATCGTGATAGTGCCGCATTTGCGGCACATCCCTCAAATCTCCGAATGGGTAGTACGCTCAGTACGACCCATCCGGGGATTTTTCACGATATACCGCAACTACAGCACTCTGACGATAAAATGCGTCACATTAATTAAACTTCCTAAATTTCCTAATCTTCCTATAATCGGTAAGCCAATAGCTAATAGCCAATAGCCTAAGAATTGTCGTGGATTTTGTGTTTTGAATTTTTATTCCTATCTTTGTTAAATATCTTAGGATATTTACAGTCGAACACTTAAAACTTAACCTATATGAAAAAGTACTTAAAGCCAGAGGTGGCAGCCTATCAGTTTATTCCGGAGCGTGGCTTTGCGGAGTCTGACATTCCTGACAACATACCCGGAGCGGATAAAGACAGTATATTGGACTATAATAATGGCGGCGACGCTTGGTAGAGAGGGGGAGTTATGAAGAGATTTTTATTGATTTCTGTAGTGGCTCTGCTTGCGGCTGTCGCTTGTGTCGATACTGAGGAGAGTCTGGATATTGTTTCGGGTCGTAAGATAGACTCCTTTACGGCTAAGATTGCAAATGACAATTCGCGTACTTTCTCTGTATTGGGTACGGATGGTGATTTGAATATCTATTGGCACCACACCGATTGTCTTGCAGTGACAGATGGTGAAAATATTGCCAAGTACAACCTCGACTCGGGAGAGGGTAGCGATGTAGGAACATTTGTTGTTGCCGATACATCTAAGGGTGTTACATTCAGTGACTCAAAGCCTCTCTATGGTGTATCGCCATACTCGGCGGCTATATTTAGTAACACCTCTGCAGGTGCGACACTGCCGTCACTCGGTGAGGTGGAGACTCCGTGGGATGAAACCCGTGCTGCGGGAGACTCTTTTGAGGGTGTTCTGAGCGTAAATATCCCGACAGCACAGCGCTACTCGAATATTGTCGGTCAGAGCGATCAGGAGCGTAATATTATGATCGGTACTACATCCGACAACGGACATACATTCGACTTTAAGATGTTGGCATCTGTTGCCCGCTTCAATATCAAGGTGGCGGATAATGAGGAGATTCTCTCTGTTACTATGAGTGCCGAGAATGACAAACTCTCGGGAAGAGCAACTGTAGATATCAACACACTTACACTTGCAAAGGCGTCGGAGAGTGCTGTTACCGTAAACTACCAGAATCCGGAGACAGGCACTTCGACCGATGGTTGGGCACTTGTTGCCCCTGTGGCGTGGACAGCATCTGAGGGTAAGGTCTTCTATATCGTCAAGACCAACCGAGGTTCTTACACCTTCTGCAAGCGACCTACAAAGAACTTTGAGGCGGGTTATATCTACACCCTCAATTTGGATGTTACAAAGTTTACAAAGGTAGCTTCGTTCGGTCAGCTGGAGGATGGCTGCTATGTTGCCCAGAGTAACCTTGTTGCTAAGTTTGTCCGTGCAACAGACTCTACAGGTGTTATCGGCTGGACTATCACTGCGTCAAATGTCCCTTATCTTAGTCAGGTGCGTCCGAATGAGGCTGCCGACTACTCGGTAGATATTACCAAGACCTACAAGGTGGCACTCTACAACGATGCTGCTTGTACCGACCTTATCGTTAGCGTAAGCGACATTAAGGACGATAAACTCAATGGCGGGTCTGTATATACTGCTAAAATCAATCCTCCGCGCTTTGTCTTTACAGGTCTTGCTCCAAGCACAAAGTACTATGCAAAGGTGTGGGATACTACCGACGACTATGAGTCGAATATTGTCGAGATTACCACCTCGGCGACTGTGGTAGACCCTGCAAAGGTCGTTAAGAGCAATGCCAAGGAGGGTGATATGATTCTCTTCGAGAACTTCGCATCCCTTATCTATGCCGGCGATATGTGCTCCTATGCAGCGGGCGTATCTCGCACAGATAGAAATAAACTTACCGAGATTGCTCCGCTCAAGGGTGAGATTGTATCAAGCAGCACAGGCTTCTATGCCGCTCCGTCTGGTACCGAGATTGGTCTGTTTAATACAATGAAGAACCTTGTCGATGACTATGGCTTCCAGAATTGGGGTTGGATTGGTGGCAAGAGTGACGCTACAGGTGGCTCTGTATGTGCCCGCACCGGTTATCTCAAGATTGGTACGGCTAACAACTGCTCGCATGTATGTACTCCGGCGCTGTCGGCTATTCCGCAGGATAAGGTCGCCTCGCTGCGCATTGTCTTCAAGGCAATCCCTTACGGCAGTCCAAACGCCTATGTGACCAATGAGGGTGAGCGCATGATGAGTGTTCGTGCACTTGCAAAGCCGTCGCTTGCATCTGACTACAGAATGAACTATCAGGGCGTTGTGAGCGAGCAAAAGTTTGAACTTACATCGCAGGAGATTTGGGATTGGCGCGAGTATACCGTCACCCTTACCAATGTCCCATCAGGTGCATCAATCTCGCTGGGTGGTGGCGCAGGACCGACAACAACCTGCCGACTGCTGCTTGACGATGTGAGAATCTATGTCGATAAACTCGAGGATGCCCCTGCAGTGGATGTTGTGAGCGGATACCTCACGTATGAGGATGGTACACCGGCTGTAGGCGTATCTGTATCTGACGGTTTTGAGGTTACTCAGACCGATGCAGAGGGTAAGTACTCGCTGACCGTATGTCAGGATACCTATTATATATATTATACTGTTCCGGCAGATTGTCAGGTGCCTATCAACAGCTACGGACAGCCTGCATTCTTTGCAAAGTATGTAGAGGGTCAGACCGGCTACAGCTTTACCCTGAAGAAGCTGCCAAATGGCAAGGAGAGCAAGTTTGCACTCTTCTGCCTTGCCGATCCGCAGTGTAAGGATGCAACACACCGTAGCCGCTTCAATAACGAGTGTGTGCCTGATGTAAAGACTCATATCTCGACAAAGGGTGTACCTTGCTATGGCGTCACTTTGGGCGATGTGGCATACTCTGAGGGTAAACGAAATTGCGTGTCTCAGATGCCGTACCTGCGTACCCATATGTCAAATAGCAATATCGGTATGCCTATCTTCCAGACAATGGGTAACCACGACTATACATACTTCCAGTCGGGCTCTCCAATCTCTGCCGATGAGACCTCATCGACCTACAATATGAAGGCTCAGCGTGAGTTTGAGGCTGTCTTTGGACCTATCGACTACTCGTGGGATCGTGGTGATGTGCATATCGTATGTATGCGAAATATGCAGTGGACCTCAAACTCCGATGCGTCTAAGTATACCATGTGCTTTACCGACGAGCAGTACAACTGGTTGCGTCAGGATCTGCAGTATGTGCCTAAGGATAAGATGGTTATCTTCTGCGTACATATTCCTATCACAAACTCGAGCAACAAGAATGTTCAGAATGTAATCGCGCTGCTCAAGCAGTTCAAGGAGGCTCACATTATGTCGGGTCATACCCACTACTCTCGTAACGAGCCGACACTCTCGGGTGGTATCTTTGAGCATATTCACGCTGCGGTATGCGGTAACTGGTGGTGGTCAAGAGTCAATGGAGATGGTGCTCCTAATGGCTATGGAGTATACGATATTGACGGCAATACAATCACAAATTGGTACTACAAGGGCTTTAATAATGGTATGAACGACCGTGACTACCAGATGCGCCTCTATCGTGGTAACATGAAGTGTGGTGGAGAATACGAGAAGTTCGAGCTGCAGTTTGGTGATAATGTTCTGCTTGCAAATGTCTTCAATGCCGACAAGGAGTGGGTTATCAAAGTCTATGAGGATGGCGCATATTCGGGTAATATGACTATGATTCCTAATAAGAAGACCACTCCGGATGCAGGTAATCCTACAAAGCCAAGCACCTCATCAAGTCAGGATTGGTGGGCTATCGGCTACCATATTGGCGTTGTGGGTCGTGGTTACAGCGGTGGAAATCGTACAAATTACCTCTCTAACTGCTTCCATGTGTACAAGTATACTCTAAAGAATAAGAGTGCCAAGATTCGTGTTGAGGCTACTGACCGCTTTGGCAGAACATACTCAAGTTCGGATATTATTGGCGACTATGACTATTCGTTAATGACTAAATAGATAATATGAAGAGATTTTTAGTATCAATTGTCGCGCTTTCGGCTCTGCTGGTTGCCTGTAACCCTGAGCCAAATGGCGAAGAACCTACTCAGACTCCGCCTGCAGTCGAGGTAGATCCTAACCTTAATGTAGCGGTTGTAAGGGCTACAGATAGCACAATTACTATCGGTTGGACCATCACCGAGAGCAATGTGCCATATATCGGACAGATTGAGCCGAGCCCCGAGGCAGACTATTCGGAGGATATTACAAAGCAGTATAGAGTTTCGCTCTATAACAACTCTGCGTGTACAAATGTAGAGGTAAGCGTAAGCCCTATTCAGGAGAATATGGTGGATGCAAAGGCACTCTATAACAGCAAGACCTGTCCGCCACGCTTTGTATTTACCGGTCTTAAGCAGAGAACGACATACTATGTAAAGGTTGAGAACCTTACAGACGGCACATCCAATGCAAAGGCGCTGCGTGTAGTGACCAAGGCATCGGTAGCCGACAAGAAGAGTGTCGTTACAACAAATGCGCAGCCTTCGGACATTATCCTCTTTGAGAACTTTGACGGACTTATCTATGCCGGCGATATAACCTCTCGCGGTGCCGGTCTGTCGCGTACAGATCGCGGCTCTCTCAACTCGTTTAGCGATGCCGACTGCAAGGGAGAGATTACTGTAGCAAACTCTGGCTACTATATGACAGGTGCCGATGTGGAGATTGGTCTGTTCAATACCCTCAAGGGTATTCTGGATGAGGCCGGTATTGACGGTTGGGGTTGGATTGGCGGCAAGAGTGGTGCTACAGGTGGCTCTATATGTGCCCGTCCGGGTTATGTTAAGATCGGTACTACTGCCAACCGCTCATTTATCTGTACACCATTGCTCTCTGCTATTCCTGATGATAAGGAGGCGACTGTAGAGGTTAAGTTTAAGGCTGTTACCTACGGAACAATGGAGAATGGCAGTGTTAATGATGCCGAGCGTTATATAACCGTAAAGGCTCTGAAAGATGTTACATACAACACAAACTACAGCGTAGATTACCTGAGTGTTGCTTCGGAGCAGAATGTGACTCTCGAGGGTGATCTGATCTCGGATTGGAAGGAGTATACAGTGACCCTTACAGATGTCACCTCGACCTCTGCCATTGCTATCGGTGGTGCGCTGGGTGCAACAGAGACCAACCGCTTTATGCTCGATGATATCTGTGTATCTATCAAGTCCTATAAGGAGGCTCCGATTGTTGATGTTACAGGTACTATAACCTACTCTGATGGTACTCCTGCGGCAGGTGTAGCAGTATCTGACGGCTATAGCGTTGTAAAGACCGATAGTGCGGGTAAATATACAATCACCCCGCATAAGGATTGCTGGTATATCTACTACTCTGTGCCTGCAGATTGTAAGGTGGATACAAATAACTACGGTCAGCCTTGCTTCTTTGCGCGCTACGACCGCAAGAATACCGTCTATAACTTCACTCTGACAAAGCTTGCGGGTGGTAAGGAGAGCGCCTTTACACTCTTCTGCCTTGCCGATCCGCAGTGTAAGGATAATACAGCAACCGATAATAAGGGTCGTCGTCACGGTGACCGCTTTGCAAACGAGTCTATCCCTGCCATCAAGGCTCACGCCGCAACAAAGAGCGCACCTTGCTATGGTACCACTCTGGGTGATGTTGTCTATTCGGAGGGTAGTCGAAATAATGAGGCATTTATGGACGATATGCGCGATAAGATGCATATAGACAAGGCAGGTATGCCTATCTTCAATGTTATGGGTAACCACGACTACACATACTTCCACACCAACAAACCGATTAGCGCCGACGCAACATCTTCGACCTATAATATCAAGGCGCAGCGAGCATTTGAGACTGTCTTCGGACCTATCAACTACTCGTGGAATCGTGGCGATGCGCATATTGTCGGTATGCGTACTATGCAGTGGAGCAAGAACGATACTTGGAGCTCATACTCAACAGCATTTACCAACGAGCAGCTCGAGTGGTTGCGTCAGGATCTTGCTGTTGTGCCGAAGGATAAACTCGTTATCCTCTGCGTGCATATCCCAATCTCGACCTCAAGTAACGCCAATATAAAGAGCGCTATCGCCCTTCTCAAGCAGTTCAAGGAGGCTCACATTATGGCAGGTCATACCCACTATGGTCGCAATATCGAGTCAAGTGGTCTGTATGAGCATGTTCACGGCGCAGTGTGCGGTCAGTGGTGGTGGTCCAATATGAACGCCGATGGAGTGCCTAACGGCTACGGCGTCTACGACATTGAGGGTGCTACCATCAAGAATTGGTACTATATGGGTGTAAATAAGGGTATGGACGACCGCAACTACCAGATGCGCCTCTATCGTGGTGATATTAAGGGCGGTACTCCGAGCAAGAGTTTCAATACTCAGCTCGGTCACGGCGTGCTGCTCGCAAATGTCTTCAATGCAGACTCCTCGTGGAAGGTTGAGGTCTACGAAGATGGCACCCTTAGCGGTACTATGAGCCTCATCCCTGCAAAGAAGTACAATGCCGACGCGCTGGGTGACTATCCGTGCCTTGTGCCTACTGACTCGAGTCAGGACTGGTGGAGCATCGGCTACCATATTGGCGTAGTTGGTCGCGGTAAGAATAGCTCATATTCGAACGCTTGCTACCATATGTATAAGTATACCCTCAAAAATCCGAACACAACCAATATTCGTGTTGAGGCTACCGATCGTTTTGGTACCAAATATGTTTGCAGTGAGGTTACTGCTGACTACGACTACACTCTAATGGAATAATTTATCGTGAAAATGTGTCATATATGGCACATCGCTCAAATTTCAGCCTCGGTTGTACGTTTTGTACTATCCGAGGCTGAAATTTTTCACTATGCACCATCGCTAACATGTTTTGACAATAAATTGGTCGTCGCTTTGATTATACTCTCTGACAAAACAGCGCAGAAATAGTGTGGAGTGCAAAAATATAAATATTCATCCGCTTTGCGGATACATCTGTAAGGCTAACAGCTAATTAACACTCACTATCGAGCCGTTGTACTGCACATCGGGGTACCAAGTCGAGGAGATTGTAAGGGTTGCTGTGCCCGAGGAGGAGTAGATGTCAAGGGAGAAGTTATACTCTGTCGCCGAGAAGAGCGAGGATGAGAAGCTGACATTCCAACCCTCGTGGGTCTGCTCGGTGATATACCTTTCGACCGACGGCAGGGTATAGTTGAGCAGCACGAAGTAGTATGGCGGTGTCACTCCCTTGATATATGGCAGGCAGACATCGACCTCCGAACCCCAAACAGAGAGTTCGTAGTTAGGATTTGTCAGCAGACGCGTAGGTCCTGCAGGCTCCTGCTGAACAGATGATGGTAAGAACTTGAAGTTGCGGGCAAGGACTATCGAGTCCATAAATCGTTCGTACTCTGCAAGTCGCTCGGCACGACGCTGCTCGCGCTCCTTGTGGCGCTGTTCGCGGGTGTCGTTGATAGGTTTTTGTACAGTTGTTGCCGTCTTGTGTACCGTCTTGCTCGATTGTGAACGCACAACGGTAACAATCGTAACTGCGGCAATAAGTAGCAGTAACAGTGTGAAGATTTTTCGTTTCATAGCCATTAAATTTTGATTACGAACAAACTGTAGCAAATTTGAAACCAAATCACCGCTATATCCCCGTACTCTATTTGCTATTTCGCACTCTTTTGATTATATTTGCGTAAATTTACTATCCCTATGAAAAGATCCAAACTAATTTGTGTCTTAGCGGTCGGTTTGCTGATGTTGGCAAAGTCTGACGCTTTTGGTCAAAATGTGCAGTTGCATTACGACTTTGGTCGCCAGTGTGCGACAACTACAGTTGAGATGTTTCGCCCAGATGGTGGTGGAAGCACCTTCTTCTTTGTAGATATGGACTACTCTCCAAAGGTGAGTGGCGCATATTGGGAGATTGCTCGTGAGCTCTGCTTCTGGCAGAATAGCAAGATGAATTGGCTCTCGGCTCATATCGAGTATAATGGTGGACTAAGCACCGCTGCAGGTTCGTTCAACAACTGTTTCTTGGTTGGTGCAACCTACTCTGGTCACTCTAAGGACTGGAGCAAGACTTGGTCGGTGACAGCTTCGTATAAGGCAATTCCAGGAACTATCGGACTTAATGGCGAGGAGCAGGCTCATAACTTCCAGATTACAGGTGTTTGGAACTTGGACTTCTTCAAACACTGGATTTCATTCAACGGTTTTGCCGATTTCTGGCGTGAGGCAAGAGTTTGGCAGGGCACAGAGTTTATCTTCCTTACCGAACCTCAGCTGTGGGTAAACCTGCAGAATATCAAGGGTTGGGATAAGGTGCGCCTCAGCGTAGGTACAGAGGTGGAGCTCTCTTGCAACTTCTTCAAGAAGGGCTTTGCTGCAAATCCAACTATTGCTCTTAAATGGAATTTTTAACACTCTAATCCAATAAACAATGCTTAACAAACTATTCGGTTTTGACCCGAGTCAAACTACGGTCAAAAAGGAGATCTTTGCGGGAATTACCACATTCCTTACAATGTCGTATATCCTTGCAGTAAACCCATCTATTTTTAGTCAGCTTGAGGGTATGTCAAGCGGTGCAGTGTTTACCGCTACAGCACTCGCAGCTATTGTAGGTTGTCTTGCAATGGCATTCTGGGGTAAACTTCCATTTGGTCTTGCTCCAGGTATGGGTCTTAATGCATTCTTTGTATATAGCGTCTGTATCGGTATGGGTTACTCTTGGCAGTTTGCCCTTACAGCAGTGCTTATCGAGGGTCTGATTTTTATTGTTCTGACCATTACAAATGTTCGAGATGCAATTGTTGAGGCAATTCCGCTGAGTCTTCGTAGAGCGATTGGTGTAGGTATCGGACTCTTTATTACCTTTATTGGTTTTAATAGTGCAGGTGTTATTGTCAACAACGAGGCTACACTCGTAGGTCTTGGTGATATTACTTCAGGCTCGGCTCTGCTTGCCCTTATCGGTCTGATTATCACAGGACTTTTGTATATGCGAGGTATCCCTGGTTCAATCCTTATCGGTATCCTTATTACTATGCTTATCGGTATTCCGATGGGTGTTACCGAGTTTAAGGGCATTATCTCTCATCCAGAGTCTATCAGTTCAATCTGCTGTAAGTTTGAGTGGGAGCATATCTTTACTATGGATATGGCGATAATTGTGTTTACCTTCTTCTTTATCGATATGTTTGATACCGTTGGTACACTTATTGGTGTATGTACAAAGTCACATATGGTCGATGAGAATGGTCATATTCGCCGCCTTAAGCAGGCGTTTATGGCAGATGCTATCGCAACTACAGTAGGTGCAATGCTCGGAACTTCTACCACTACAACATACGTAGAGAGTGCAGCAGGTGTTGCTCAGGGTGGTCGCTCAGGTCTTACCGCCTTTGCTATTGCGTGCTGCTTTGCAGTGGCGCTCTTCTTCTCGCCGCTCTTCCTCTCTATCCCGGCAGCGGCAACTGCTCCTGCGCTGATTATTGTGGGTCTTTTGATGATGACTCCGATTACACAGATTCCGTTGGATGACTTCTCAGAGGCAATTCCTGCATTCGTTTGTATTGTAATGATGCCATTCTCATACTCTATCTCTAACGGTATTCTTTTGGGTATGATTTCATATGTGCTGATGAATATGATTTGCGGTAAGTTTAGCAAATTGACTCCTGCAATGTATATTCTGGCAGTACTCTTTGTCCTTAAGTATATATTTATATAATAGTATGTTTAGAATTGGTCACGGGTACGACGTACACGCCCTTGGCGATGGACTTCGATTGGTGCTTGGTGGGGTAGAGATACCTCACACAAAGGGGTGTATTGCCCACTCTGACGGCGATGTGCTTATTCACGCTATATGCGATGCACTGCTCGGAGCCGCTGCGCTTGGCGATATAGGCAAGCACTTCCCCGATACCGCTGCCGAGTTTAAGGGCATCGACTCCCGCAAACTGCTTGCAAGGGTTGTGGCGCTACTTGCAGATAGGGGTTATAAGGTCGGAAATGTAGACTCGACAATAGCTATGCAGCGACCAAAACTGCGCCCATATATCGACTCTATGCGCGAGCAGATAGCCTTGACTATGGGTATCGAGGTAGAGTGCGTATCGGTCAAGGCGACAACCACCGAGCACCTCGGCTTTGAGGGCGAGGAGAGGGGTGTGTCAGCGACCTGTGTAGCATTGATTTACAAAGATTAAAAAATATACTACTATGACTATCAGAGATTTACAACCAAAACTCATCTGGGAGATTTTTGATGAGATTACAGCTGTTCCACGCCCGTCAAAGCGTGAGGAGAAGATTATCGACTACCTGCTTGCCTTCGCCGCAAAGCACTCTTTGGAGGCTCAGCGCGACGAGATTGGCAATGTCGTTATTCGTAAAGCTGCCACTGCAGGCTATGAGGCTCTGCCGACAGTTATTTTGCAGTCGCATATGGATATGGTCTGCGAGAAGAACTCGGATACCGTTCACAACTTCGATACCGACCCGATCCGTACAAAGATTGTCGATGGTTGGGTAAAGGCAGAGGGTACTACACTCGGCGCCGATTGTGGTATCGGTATGGCAGCGGCACTCGCGGTGCTTATCGACCCTGCTGTCGAGCACGGAGCTATCGAGGCACTCTTTACTGTTGATGAGGAGACCGGTCTTACCGGTGCTTTCAACCTCGGTGAGGGTATGCTTACAGGCAAGTACCTGATAAACCTCGACTCTGAGGATGAGGGTGAGATATTTATCGGCTGTGCCGGTGGTGTGGATACCCTTGCCCGCTTCGACTATACAACAGAGACTTTGGAGGGAGAGTATCTCCTCTACCGTATCAATGTTGCGGGTCTGAAGGGTGGTCACTCGGGCGACGATATCGATAAGGGTCTGGGTAATGCCAATAAGATTTTGGCTGCCTTCCTCTATGACGCACAGCGCTACGGCATCTGTCTGGGTATGTTCGATGGTGGTAATCTTAGAAATGCCATCCCTCGCGAGGCATACACCGTTGTTGCTGTTCCGGAGCAGACAGCACTCCTCTTTGAGACTGCACTTGCAACATATATCTCGGCAGTAAAGGCACTCTATGCCCCTACCGAGCCAAATCTGAAGATTACTGTTGGCGAGGCGGCTCTGCAACCTGTAATCGACGAGGATACACAGTCGGCACTGCTCTCTGCACTCGTTGGTCTTCCAAATGGAGTTCTCGCCTTCTCGCAGACTATGAAGGGTCTTGTCGAGACCTCGACAAACCTCGCATCTGTAAAGTTTGTGGAAAATCAGATTGTCGTTACCACCTCACAGCGCTCCTCTGTCGAGCGTGCAAAGCGCGACGCAATGCACAGCATCGAGGCTGTTCTTACCCTCGCAGGTGCTGAGGTAGAGCACTCTGACGGCTATCCGGGCTGGACTCCTGACCCATCGTCAGCTCTGCTTGCAACAACTTTCGAGTCATATAAGCGACTCTTTGCTGCCGAGCCGAAGGTGCGCGCTATCCACGCAGGTCTTGAGTGCGGACTCTTCCTCGAGAAGTATCCACACCTCGAGATGGTCTCTTTCGGACCAACCCTGCGCGGCGTACACTCGCCTGACGAGCGATTGGAGATTGCAACTGTAGATAAGTTCTGGGCGTTGCTTTTAGATGTGCTGAAGAACTGCAAATAGTAAGAATTCGTCTAACAAGGCTCTTTTGGCATCTGCCTTGTTCTGAAAATGCTCATTTACGACAAAGTAAACTCCGCTTTTCAGATCTGCGAGCAGCTTCAAAATAGCTTTTGTTATACAAATTCTTATAAAAGTAATAAAGGTCTAACAAGGCTCTTTTGGCATCTGCCTTGTTCTGAAAATGTTCATTTACGACAAAGTAAACTCCGCTTTTCAGACCTACGAGCAGCTTCAAACAAATTCTTTGCAGCTGAAAGCCAACAAGCCAATAGCATTAAAAAGCGTATGCAGATGCATGCGCTTTTTTACATCCCTATATCGCTTTTGTAGCGCGGGAGAAGGGCGATGGTGTTCTTTTCGCCATAGATTTCGGGGTACCAAGTGACAATGCCCGTTAGGGTCACTTCACCCGTTGGGAGCGGTTTGCCGAAGGCGGAGCTGTATTGGTCGATATAGATGTAAGTGTGGTCGCCCCGCAGATTGCTGAAGCGATGAAATCCACCTGCAATATAGCTGTCAGCCTCATCTGTCGGGCTGTGCATCATACCCTCAAGGCGTACGAGTTTTCCGCATAGCAGTGAGTTTAGTTCGTACGGCAGAACTACTTGTGGCTCAACGGTGTATGGTCTACTCTCACACGATATGTGCCTATCTAACAGCACCTCGGATTTAATACCCTTAATCTCGGTCGGATCGTCGTTGTCGAGCATTGCAATATGGAGCTGATAGTTTCGGATGGTAAGTACCAGACCGTTGAGGGATATTGTCAGCTTTGAGCCTATGGGATAGAGTGACGATATCTGGCTCATATCGATAGATATCTTCGCCGTCGCAGTGCCGTCGTCAATATAGATAGCCTTGTTGATAAAACTTTGAGAGTCAGACGATACCACTACTCCGTGGGTGGAGATACTACTCTTTATCTGGATTATCTGACTGCCGTTGCACATTTCGTATAGATCGGCAATGGTCGCTGTTACAATCTGCTCATTCTCGCTCGGTTTTGGTGCCGAGTGGTGGTCATAGCATCCGGTAAAGAGAATTTGGAGTAACAATATGGCTGATAAAAGCTGCTTCATATCGCAAATTTAATAACTATTTGCTATCTTTGCATCTATGAATCGAGATTTTGTAAAAAAACTATATATACTCATACCTCTTTTACTCCTGCCAATACTCGTTTCGGCAGCGCCAAAGTCCTTTGCAGATAGCACCAAAGAGGCTATCTCTCAGACCCTTACGCGTATCGTTCAGCGTGAGGTGAAGGGCGTGCCTGTAAGGGTATCCAATATCTCGCAACGCAGTGGTAAGGTCGTTATCTATACCTCGGTGGGTATGTCCTACTATCCCGTAAGGGAGGATAATCTTGCCGCAATCTATGACTCTGTGCGTCTTTGCCTGCCTAATGGTCTGAGGGATAAGAAGATAGAGATTGTCTCCGAAGGTTACTCTCTCGACTACTACATACCACTCTACGACCGCACTTCGCGCAAAGGTGTAAAACCGTTTACCAATAGTGGCGACGGAGGACAGCTTGTGCGCCCCGAGCGACCATTCTCGATTACAAAGGGACTTGCCGACCGCCATATTGCTATGTGGCAGAGTCACGGTCGTTACTTCGATGAGGGTATAAACGACTGGACATGGCAGCGCTCGCTACTTTGGCAGACCGTCGAGGACCTCTATACCCAGAGCTATGTGCTGCCGTACCTTGTCCCTATGCTTGAGAGTGCAGGTGCAACGGTGCTTCTGCCACGCGAGCGCGACTTCCAGACAACCGAAATTATCATCGACAACGATAGTGAAAATTACACCGAAAAGGTAGGTAAATATCGCTGGCAGAGCATTGAGGATGGCTTTGCACACCGCAAGACGACATACCTTACGGGCGAAAATCCCTTTGCAGATGGTACAAGCCGCGCAACTCGCAGCGTATCGGCAGCCGATAACTCGAGTGTTGCCAAATGGAGCGCAGCCTTTCAAAAGAGCGACGACTATGCAGTCTATGTAAGCTACAAATCCTTCCCCGATAGTGCCGACGGTGTGGTCTATACTGTTCATCACGCGGGCGGCGAGAGTCGTTACCAGGTCAATCAGCGTATGGGTGGCGGCACATGGATATACTTGGGAACACATCGCTTTACAGAGGGCGAGAAGAGGGTGGTGGTGACACTCTCAAACCTGCTGGATAAGGAGGGTGTAATAGTCAGTGCCGATGCGGTAAAGGTTGGTGGCGGCTATGGTAATATTGCCCGTACGGTTCGTGACTCGCTGCAGGTGGCGGGTGGCGATTATACCCCGATTACAAGCGGTATGCCGCGCTACTGCGAGGGTGCAAGATATTGGCTGCAGTGGGCAGGTTTCGATGAGAAGGTCTACTCTCCGAATAGAGAGGGTAACGACTATAAGGATGACTATATGTCGCGTGGCGAGTGGGTCAATGCCCTTATGGGTGGCTCCGAGCGCCTGAAGAAGGAGGAGGGATTAGCTATACCTGTCGATCTCTCGTTTGCCTTCCATACCGACGCCGGAATTACCGACAACGATGCCACTATCGGTACGCTGGGTATCTTCTACACCAAGTTCCAAAAGGGTAAGTTCGAGGGTGGAGCCAAACGCTATCTTTCGCGCGATTTGACAGACCTTGTTATGTCGCAAATATCCGACGATCTGCGTCGTACATACGAGCCCGAGTGGCGTCGTCGCGGAATGTGGAACCGCTCCTACTATGAGGCACGCGTACCATCTACGCCGACAATGCTCCTCGAGCTGCTCTCGCATCAGAACCTTGCCGATATGCGTCTGGGTCACGACCCGAACTTCAAGTTTACCGTTGCCCGCGCAATATATAAGGCTATGCTTCGCCACCTCTCGGCGCAGTACGATGTACCATATTGTGTCACTCCGCTGCCTGTGAAGAACTTCTCGACCTCGCCAATCGATGGTGACGGCGTGCGCCTTAGTTGGCAGCCGACAGTAGACTCGCTTGAGAGTAGTGCTGCTCCAACTGCATATGTTGTCTATACCCGCAAGGGTAATGGCGGTTTCGACTCCGGTCGTGTAGTGACAGGGACGGAGGTTGTTGTCAGACAGAGTGACGATATAATCTATAGCTACCGAGTTACTGCAATCAATGCCGGAGGTGAGAGTTTTCCGAGCGAAACACTTGCCGTATGTCGTCGTAGCGATGCTGTGGCGACGGTTATGGTTGTCAATGGCTTTGACCGCCTGTCGGCGCCGGAGTGCCGCGAGGATGGATTTCATAATGAGTTCGATAGCGGTGTGGCATATATTCGAGATGTCGCATTTGTCGGCGAGCAGCGTGTTTATGACACCTCCAAGCGTCGCGAAAAGGTCGAGCAGAGTGCCCTCGGTTACTCGTTTAGCGACTATCAGGGAGGTATTGTCGGCGGAAATACCTTTGACTATCCATACCTGCACGGAGAGAGCCTTGTAGCAGCAGGCTGCTCATTCTACTCCTCAAGTGTGGCGGCAGTGGAGAGTGGTAATGTCGATTTGTCGTGCTACAATATGGTCGATCTTCTGCTCGGCAAGCAGCGTACAACAACTGTTGGTCGCGGTGTTGTGCAGAGCAAATATGAGTGCTTTTCAGATAAGTTGCAGAGCGCACTTGCTGCGTATCTGGACTCAAAGGGTGCGCTGTTTGTCTCGGGAGCCTATATCGGTACTGACCTTCTTGGCAGCGATAAGACAACAGATGCCGACCGCGAGTTTGCGAAAAAATCGCTCCACCTTACATTTGTCGGTGCCAATGCTTCACGAAAGAGTGTGGTTACGACCATCAGCCGCCAGCCGAGTGCATTTACGGGCAGAGAGTACCACTTCTGCCGCGACTATCGCCACGACTACTATACCGTAAACTCCGTTGATGGCTTCAGAGCCGTCGGTGCTGCCAAAGCGCTTATCTACTATCCGGATAGCCGTATTGCTGCGGCGGTGGGATATAAGGGCGATGACCACTCAACCTTTGTAATGGGTCTGCCGTTTGAGTCTGTTACAGAGAGAACTGAGCGCGATTTGCTTATGAAAGATATTGTCGAATACCTAATACATTAACCTATAAAACATGAGAAGATTATTTTTACTTATCGCGGCACTTGCCTGCACATCTGTAGTTTTTGCTGCAGATTATGCCAATGTCATCGTGCCACGACCTGTTAAATGCAGAGCCGTTGAGGGGGAGTTTATCCTCACACCAAAGACCGTTGTGCGTGCTGAGGTGCAGTCGCTTGTTGGTGCTGCAACAATATTTTCAGAGGATTTGGCTGCCGTTACCGGCTCGAAGCTCGCAGTTAAGCGCTCGACTGTAAAGAGTGGCGCTATCAGCCTTGCTCTGGAGAGCTCGCTGCAGCCGGAGGAGTATAGACTCAACATCTCGAAGGATGGCGTGCGTATTGTCGGTGGAACGGAGCGTGCCGTATTCTACGGATTACAGAGCCTTCTGCAGATTGCTGCTGCATCGGATGCTGTAAAGGGCGGTGTGGCACTCTGTGGTGTCGAAATTAGCGATAAGCCGCACTTTGAGTATCGCGGTAGCCTGTTCGATGTCTGCCGCCATATCTTTACTGTCGAGGAGGTGAAAAAGTATATCGACATCCTCGCCCTGCACAAGTGTAACAAGTTCCATTGGCACCTTACCGAGGATCAGGGTTGGCGTATAGAGATTAAGCGCTATCCGGAGCTCTCGGCTGTCGGTGCATATCGCAACGAGACCCTTGTGGGCAGAAATCGCCGTTCGAAGATCTACGATAATACCCGCTATGGTGGCGTATTTACTCAGGATCAGGTGCGTGATATTGTCGCCTATGCCGCTGCACGATATATCGATGTTATCCCGGAGATTGAGATGCCGGGTCACGCCATTGCGGCACTTACAACCTATCCGGAGCTCGGCTGTACAGGCGGTCCGTATGAGGTTTGGACTCGCTGGGGTATCAGCAAGGATATCTTCTGCGCAGGTAAGGAGAGCACCTTTGAGTTTATCGAAAATGTCCTTACGGAGGTGCTTGAGCTCTTCCCGTACAAGTATATCCATATCGGCGGCGATGAGGCTCCGCGTGATGTGTGGAAAAAGTGCCCTCACTGCCAGAAGCGCATCAAGGAGGAGGGTCTTAAGGACGAGAACCAGCTTCAGAGCTACTTTATGGAGCGTGTTGAGCGTTGGCTTGCCGAGCGTGGTCGAAAGATTATCGGCTGGGATGAGATTTTGCAGGGCGGAATATCGAAGAGTGCAACAGTTATGTCGTGGCGTGGCAGCAAGGGAGGTATTGCGGCTGCAAAGCTTGGTAATCAGGTTATTATGACGCCAAATACCCACTGCTATATCGACTACTACCAGACCTCTGACCATAAGGCAAATGGCGAGCCTCTCGGTAACGGTCGTTTCCCTGTAACACTGCGCAAGACCTATGAGCTTGACCCTTATGCCGAGCTTAACGAGGAGCAGCAGAAGTTTATCAAGGGTGTGCAGGTAAACCTCTGGACCGAGTATATCTCTACATTTGACCATGTGCAACATATGCTCCTGCCGCGTCTTGCAGCACTTGCCGAGACCGGTTGGTCGTATGGGAACAAGGATTATGATGACTTTGCTCGTCGTATGCATATACTGCGTAGGCTCTACGACAAGCAGGGCTTTAACCATGCACCTTACTTCTTTGACGGAATAGAGTAATGAAACAACTGTCGTCACATACACTGCGCACCCTCTCTATGCCTCTCGGTATGGTTGTGGGTGCTCTGTTGTGTCGTCAGATTGTGGCTCTCGATAGCTGGAGCTCCGGATATCTGACGCCACTGCTTATCTTTGTAATGCTCTTCTTTACATACTGTCGTGTAGATATTACAAAGATGCGTGTGACGATGATGCACTTCTTTCTCTTTGCTGCGCAGATTGTCGGCTCAGTAGCGCTCTACATACTCTTTTTGCCACTTGGTCAGACGGTGGCTCAGGGTGCGATGATATGCGCCCTCGCACCGATTGCTATGGCTGCGGTGGTTATCGGAGGAATGCTTGGCGCAAATATCGAGAATATGACAACATACAGCCTGCTCTGCAACCTCGGAACGGCACTTGTGGCACCATTTATCCTCTCGTGGGTGGGTGATGGCGAGTGTACACTTATGCAGATTCTCAGCAAGGTGGCACCGCTGCTTGTCGCACCTTTTGTGGCGGGACAGCTCTGCCGATTTTTAACCCCGAAGGTGGCAGGATGGGTTGCCGACCATAGCAGATATTCGTTCTATATATGGCTCGTGTCGCTCTCGATTGTCGTGGGTCGCACGACAGCATTTGTCATTGACCACAGTGCAACCGAGGCTAAAACCGAGATTATTCTGGCTGCAATATCGGCAGTGATATGCCTTGCGCAGTTTGCGCTGGGTCGAAAGATCGGCGCAAAGTACGGCGATACCGTTGCCGGCGGACAGTCGTTGGGACAGAAGAATACGATACTTGCTATATGGATGGCGCAGTCGTTTCTCTCTCCGCTCTCTGCCGTTGCTCCGACAGCATATATCGTTTGGCAAAATATCGTAAACTCATACCAAATCTATAAAAAGAGGGACTAATGAAGATTGGAGATGTTCAGTTGCGCGACCGAGCGCTCTTTTTGGCACCTATGGAGGATGTTACCGATCCGTCATTTCGCTATATGTGTAAGCGATTTGGCGCAGATATGGTAACTACGGAGTTTATCTCCTCCGACGGACTTATCCGCGATGCCCGCAAGTCGCTTGCAAAGCTCAATATAAACGACTTTGAACGCCCCGTAGGTATTCAGATCTACGGTAACCAGATAGAGCCGATGGTCGAGGCTGCACGCATTGCCGAGGGTGCTGATCCCGATGTTATCGACATCAACTTCGGCTGTCCTATGAAGAAGATTGCCGGTCGTGGCGCAGGCTCGGGTATGATGCGTGATGTGCCGCTGATGGTCGAGATGACTCGCCAGATAGTCAATGCCGTGAAGAAACCTGTTACCGTAAAGACCCGCCTTGGCTGGGATGATGATAGTAAAAATATCGAGGAGATAGCCCATCGCCTGCAGGATGTGGGTATCGCAGCCCTGACTATCCACGGTCGTACTCGTTGCCAGCTATATACCGGTGAGGCGGACTGGACCCTGATTGGAAAGATTAAGAACGACCCGACAATCCATATCCCGATTATCGGAAATGGCGATATTGACTCCGCCGAGAAGGCTAAGCAGATGTTTGACCGCTATGGCGTAGATGGTGTGATGATTGGTCGTGCAACATATGGTCGCCCATGGATCTTCCGCGAGGTAAGGCACTACCTCGAAACTGGCGAGCTGCTCCCGCAACCATCAGTCCTTGAGCGTATCGCTATTGCAAAAGAACACCTTGCAAAGTCCGTAGAGATTAAGGGCGATAAGGTCGGTGTCTTCGAGATGCGTCGCCACCTCTCCAACTACTTCAAGGGACTTCCCGACTTCAAGCAGACTCGTATGAAACTCGTCACCCTCACCGATGTCGATGAACTTCAAGATACTATATCGTCAATTGCCGAGCGTTGGGGGGATTATGAGTTTGGGGGAGTGGTTCCGCCGCCTCTGTCACACTCCATATAATTTGTATTTGCCGTGAAAATGCACCATCTCTAACACGTTTTGACGACAAATCGGTTGTTGTTTTAATCGAACTACCGCCCCGTTTTGACGCCAAAATGGGAGTTAAGCGACAAATAACAAAAAAAACAGAGCGACTGCTCTGTTTTTTTGTTACTCCTCCTCGAAATCCTCTTTGCCGGCGCCACATAGCGGGCAAGCCCAATCATCAGGTAGCTCCTCAAATGGGGTTCCGGCAGCAATGCCGTGGTCAGGATCTCCGACTGCAGGGTCATAGACCCAATCGCAAACAATACAACGATACTTTTTCATAATTTATAATTTCATAAATAACCATGGAATAGAAGCTATCAAAACAAGTGCCAACAGCAGCATATATACTGCATAGCGGGCAATAGCGTTCGGAATATGTTTCTTGAAGAAGCCGTTGATGGTGCTCCAGTGGAAAACGATGTGCAGAATAAGCAGCACAACGATAATAATACCCGACCAGAGGTGAATATCTCTCCACACTCCGCGGCTCATACCCAAAAATTTCACACCTCGGCGAACAACCTCATCAAGCAGGTAGCCCGAACCACTGACTGTCGCCATTGCTGCGAGCATCAGTATATCGATGATAATATTTGTCTTTAACTTGTTCATGTCGTGTTATTAATGTTCGTGGCACTCGTGCGCAACACATCCTACGCCCGAGTCGAATACAAAACCCTTCAAAAAGCCCTCGACAACACTCTCTACAACACCCGAGCAGCCTCGGATGACGCGAATATTGTGCGCCTCAAGCTTATTCTTTGCACCCTTTCCCATACTGCCTGCCAGCATAACGGTTACACCCATCTGCTGCAGTACGGAGGCAATGTTCGATTTACATCCACAGCCTTGTGGAGATGGCAGGGTAGAACTCTCTGCAACTCTTCCCTCCTCGATGGTGTAGATGGTGTAGTGGTCGCAATGTCCGAAGTGGTTATCGACCATATTGTCACGTGTAGGAACTGCAATCTTCATAACTCTGATCTCTATCGTTTAATATGTAGTGCCAGACCACCCTCGGAGGTCTCGCGGTAGAGGCTCGGCAGGTTGATACCGGTCTCCTTCATTACCTCGACAACTTTATCGAAAGATACCAAGTGCGAACCGTCAGAGAGTGTTGCGTATGCATTTGCATCCAGCGCACGCGCTGCCGCTACGGCATTTCTCTCAATACAAGGTACCTGTACAAGTCCGCAAACAGGGTCGCAAGTGAGTCCTAAGTGGTGCTCAAGACCCATCTCTGCCGCATACTCGATCTGTGCGGGTGTTCCGCCAAAGAGCTGACACGCTGCCGCTGCCGCCATAGCGCAGGCAACACCAATTTCGCCCTGACAGCCCACCTCGGCACCCGAGATAGAGGCGTTGGTCTTAACAACATTACCAAACAGACCCGCGGTAGCAAGGGCGCGCAATACTCTGATTCTGAGGAACTCGCGCGAAGTTGTCATATGGTACAACACTCCCGGAAGTACGCCACATGAGCCGCAGGTAGGTGCAGTGACTACCGTACCACCCGAGGCGTTCTCCTCGGCAACTGCGAGCGCGTATGCGTATATTTTGGCACGAGAACTCAGTGAGTCTGTGTAGCTCTTGCTCTTTACATAGTATGTGCTCGCCTTTCGGGCAACTTTAAGACCTCCGGGCAGCACGCCGTCGTTGTTGAGTCCGCGCTGCACAGTCTCGCACATTATATTCCATATATTGTCGAGGAAATCCCAAATCTCAGGACCCTCGCACTGCTCTACATACTCCCAATAGGTCTTACCCTCATCGTAGCACCACTGCTTAATCTCCTGAATAGTTGTCAGCGGATAGATGCTCTCGGACGCAGTAGCTACAGTATTCTCGTTGGCAAGAGAACCTCCTCCGACGCTGAATATCTGCCAGCTGTCGAACACCTCGCCACCCTTCAATGCCTCGAACAACATTCCGTTCGGGTGGAAGTCGAGCACAACATCTGCCTTCCAGATAATCTCTGTCGGTGCAAGCGGCTCCAGTACAGAGAGTATGGCGCTGTGTGTCAAGTGACCCTTACCTGTCGCAGCAAGAGATCCGTATAGTGTTACACGATAAGCCTCGGCACCTGCTGTGCGCTCGGCAAACTGCTCGGCTGCACGCTTCGGACCCATTGTGTGGCTGCTCGAAGGACCACAACCAACCTTGTATAATTCTCTTATAGATTCCATATTTCAATGGTTTTATAATGCAAATATAGGTAAATTTTAGACTAATGCTCGTTTTTGGGAGATATAAAATACTTTTTTTTGTGATTTTATCAAAAAAGATTCCCAAAAAATTTGGAGGAGTAAAAAAACTGTATTACTTTTGTCCCCGATTCGGAAACGAATTATATGGTGGATGTAGCTCAGTCGGTTAGAGTGACGGATTGTGGTTCCGAAGGTCGTGGGTTCGAATCCCATCTTCCACCCCTGAAAGCAGGATGCGAGGTTTTGCCTCGCATCTTTTTTTTGTTTGTATCGGAGTTTGTGAGCCAGCTCCCACTCCTCTCCAAACAAAAATCCCGCACTTCGTGCACCTGCTTTCAGTAATGCAATATGGGAAAAGTTAGGGTTACCTCGGTCGTGTATCTCCGCACCGCGCACTGCGCGACTACGGCACTCCCTCGGTGACGGCTAAAGCCGTTCGAATCCCATCTTCCACCCAAAGTTTGAAAGCCTTGCAATCGCAAGGCTTTTTTTATTTACATAGCCGTGAGAACTCGTTCTCATACGGCTCTGTAAATAAAAAAGTTAGTGTCAAAGATACTTTCAAACTTTGAAGGAGCCCCCGCGGCGAGCGGATGGGAAAGACGAGCGTAGCGAAGTCAATCCCATCTTCCAGTATAGGTAAAACATAAGCAACCCCAAGAAGTTCAAACTCTTGGGGTTGTTGTATTGTGAAATCTGCGGTGTTATCTAATTCTGACCGTCTGACCCTTCTCCAGACTGCTGTTAGGGCGGAGGTGGTTGAGGCGGGCAAGGTTCTTTTTGCGGATGCCGAAGGTCTGGCTGAGGGTGTGAAGATCCTCGCCGTCGCGGACTTCGTGCAGCAGTGCGTCGCCAAGCCAACGATCCTTCTTGCGCTCGATAAAGACAATCTCGTTCTCGGTCAGGGTCTCCGACTTATCTACATCATTGAAGCGGCGGAGCATCTTCTCGCTAATGGCGAAGATTTTGCCCAAAGAGGAGTATGTATCGCCCTGTTTAGCAACGATATAGCAAGTATTATTGGTGCGGTAGACATTGTACCCCTTATGCATTGACGAACTGATGCGAAATGGGTCGATACCCACAGCCTCCTGTCGGTTGATGGTGCTCTGGATAGCGAAATACTCGGCATTCTCCTTTGCATTTTTGCCCGATGAGTAGATTGCATCGCCATCCTGCTGGTCGAGCAGGTGGAGGTTGTACTTCTCGATAATTGCCACCAAACGCTCGGCGTAGTCGGGAGCTGTGGCATATCCTGCAGCCTTCAGACCGCGAGCCCAGCTGCGATAGTCGTTGGACGGATAGGCAAAGAGCGAGTCGTAGCGAGGTGATGAGTCGAGAAACTCGGCGTGGTCCTGATATGACTCCTCGACAGAGGGGTATGCGCGGAAACATTCGCCCTTGGCGTCGTCATCGTGGTAGACCTTTCTGCCGGTCCAATTCTTCTTGCACTTTATGCCGAAGTGGTTGTTTGACGAGATAGAGAGTGCACTATTTCCGGCATCCGACTCGAGTATGCCCTGCGCCATTGTGATACTTGCCGGAATACCGTAACGCTCCATATGTGCTACGGCAATAGATTTGTATCTCTCGATGTACTCCTCACGAGTTTGGCGAGCCTCCGCTGTCGTATATAGCGTTGCCAATGTCGTAAATATGACATAAACTATTGTAAATCTGATTTTTTTCATATACCTTTGCGTGTGTAAATCGTAACAAAGGTACGCTATTTTTTAAGAAAAATCAACAGACAGATGAAAAACCTGCATATTATCACGCCGGTAAAAGACTCTATTGATTCCACGATTTTGACTATTCGTGCTTTGCTTGCGTCGCAGATAGATGTTCCATATATATATACGGTCTATAACGACTTCAGTAGTGCCGAGAATACGGAGCTGCTCAAGAAGTACTCCGCAGAGCTGGGCTTTGAGCTTGTAAATCTTGCCGATATTACCGACCACCCGTCACCAAACTACCTGCTTGTGTTGCAGATGGCACAGAAGCGTGCTATTGAGAACGAGGCGAGTCTGCTGATTGTCGAGAGCGATGTTATTGTCGAAAAAGATACTGTTCAGAAGCTTGTAAATGGGGCTATCGAGCGCGACGATTGCGGTATTGCTGCCTCAGTAACGGTAGATGATAATGGAGCTATAAACTATCCGTATAACTACGCCAAGGGTCATGAGGGCGAGGCATATAAGGTCGAGAAACACTGCAGTTTCTGCTGTTCGCTGCTGACAAATAGGCTGCTAAACTGTTACGATTTCAATAAACTCAACCCCGAGAAGCATTGGTTTGATGTCCATATCTCTCATGTTTCTCAGGATTTGGGGCTGAATAACTACCTCTTCTGCGACCTGCCGGTTATTCACCGCCCACACGCATCGCGCCCGTGGAAGCAGCTGAAGTATAAGAATCCGGTAAAGTACTATCTGCTGAAGTTTTTCAAGCGAGTGGATAAGATATAAAAAAGAGTTAATATACTCATGGTATACAATAAAAATCCCTAACTGATTGGATGGTAAATCACTAGATGAATCTGGAACTTTATGGAATAATTCTTAATTTTGCACCAATGCACTGAACTACAGCAAGTTAAAAAATAACATATTGCTGGGTGCTTTGGAAATTGATTGGAAATTACCATGAAAGTGTTGTACACCTGTGATATATTAATCTAAAAAGTGTATTCAAATTGATTTTTCTGAATACACTTTATTTTTGAATACGTGAGTTAAATTCGAATTTACTTACTTGTTAACCATTCCATCTTTGTTAGGCAAGTAATGTGTTCCGTCCGCAACTCACCAACCAATTGTGATGACACGTTGCATTTCGTGAACATATACTTAAAACCGCATTTTTCTTGCACACGTTTTGACTTCTCGTTGCCATCGAAGTAACCAGCCCACATTTTCTGCATTCCCAGGACCTCAAAGGCTCGATGTTGCAACTCACGAACAGCCTCGGGTATCAGCCCCTGTCCCCAATAGGGCACGCCAATCCAGTAGCCCACCTCGCATTCATTGTCGGGTAGCCCAATATTACTTTGCCTGCCTATCATCAATCCGATGCAGCCAACAGGTTTGCATGTTTGCTTCAATACCACAGCGTAAGTCTCTACTGCGGAGAGAACTGTGCGGATTATTTCTCTGCTATTCTCAACGCTTGTATGTACTGGCCATCCTGCAGCTGGTCCCACTTGTAGGTCTTTGGCGTACTTGTATAGTTCGTCAGCATCATCCTCTTGCCAAGGTCTCAGCAACAATCTTTGGGTTTGTAATTCCATATCTATCAAATTCCGATTTATGGATGTAAAGATATATAATCCGATTGTAAAAATCAATATATCAGTATTTTTCATTAATATGCTCAAGGTGTACACTAACTCTCACCCAGCACCCCACAAAGATACCAATCATTCCAATAATATCCAAATGCGTGTTAAATAATTTAACTTGGTGATTTATAGAGAATTAGAGAGATTAGTAAGAAATTATTAAGAGAATAATAATAAACATATAGCTGGGAACAATCTCATCTATTGAAATGGTTACCAATAAGATAGATTATTTTAGTGTCAACCTGTGATATATTAATCAAAAAAGAACTATCGCAACCGCGATAGTTCTTTTTTATATCCTCTTTTTGTCCTTAAATGAGAGTCGTCAATTATAACATTTTGTTCAGATCTACGATGTTGAATGCGTAGAAGTACTTGTCCATATCGTGCTCGATGCGGTCGAGAACGATGTTCTCAGGATCCATACCTACACGCTTGAGGTTCTCATAGAGAGCAGTACGAGCAACAAGTGCCTCAGGCTTCTGCCAGATGTAGCGGCAACCGGTCTTCACGAGCCAAGCGCGACGCTCAGGGTCGATCTGGTAGAAATCTACACCCTTCTCAGACTCGAGCAACCACTTCTTCCAACGGTTAGACTCGTAAACAAGGCGAGTGAGTACCTCGGTGATATTTGAGAGCATAGCTACGCGACCTGCGTTGTAGTACTCAACCTCCTTAGCCTCGAGCTCCTCGAGTGCCTCGTACTCGCTGATAGTAAACTCAGGACCAACGTTTGCACCACCCATACCGCAGAGAGGGTAATCCTGTGGGTTGCTTACGCCGTCAGTGTAGTGACCCTTGATGTAGCTGCCGAGTGGACGAACCTTTGCAGTGAGCTTCTTTGCAACCTCACCGTCGAAGAGGGTAGTGTGGAGGTCGGTACCAACCTTACCAACGATAAAGCAAGGCCATACATCAGCAAGACCTACAGCTGCAAGACCCTCCTTGAGCTCTACGAGGAATGTATCGAATACGGTGTCGTCAGCAAGACCGCCGTGAACCTCCTCGGTACCTACCTCATAAGAGATCTCTGGGTAGCCATTTGCACGACGGAACTTCTCGCAGTGCTCGATAAGCTCAACGGTACGACGAACAACGAGGTGAATATCGATAACCTCGCCCTTAGGAACGTTGATATCGACAGTTGGGTCTACGTGGATAAGGTCGAAACCTGCAGCAATAGCAGCCTCGAAAGAGTCCTTAACAGCATTCATTGCGCGCTCGGTCTCCCAACGCTCAGTGTTCTGCTTATCCTTGAGCCATGGACCACCGTGGTCTACAGCGATGATACAGTCACCTGTGAAGTTGATAGCCTCGCACTCCATACGGCAAACCTTTACGAAATCTGCAGGGGTCATACCTGTATAACCACCGTCAGTGTCGATCTGGTTAAGGGTTGCAGCGAAGTAGATAGGCGCATTGTTACGCTTTGCCGAGCGAATAGATGCACGGATTACGGCTGAAGAGTTAGGGCAGGCAGCAAAAATGGTGCGCTTAACACCGGTCTGCTCCTCAAGCTCTGCCATACGCTTTAAGAGTCTTTCAGTTTTAGCCATTGTTGAAAATATTATAAGGTTTAACTTCGATTCATCAGATAAAAAACACCTTACGGGGATGTTACCCTAATACAATAATAAATATTGTATGTTTCACACTTTTACCGCTACAAAGATATGTAATTTTTTGGCGTTTTTGCACGATTTATGAAAAAATTATTATCTTTGCGGTGTATATTGCACATAGAGTTGTTGGTTTGTGTCGTCAAACCGCAGACTGACAGCTATAGAAATTTTTTTGAAGATGGAAGAAAATACTCAATCATTCTTTGATGACATTCGTGCTTATCGAGATGAGGAGATTCCGGCGGTTGTGGAGAAGATTGCTTCAGATCCGCTGCTCATTCCTGCGGCACAATTTGTCTTTCCGAATTTGGATATTGAGCAGGTGCGCAACCTTATCAGCTCCTGTCAGACTACAGATGATATTCAGCGTAAGATTATGTATCCGGCAATTGGCGGTATTATCCACCGCACAATGCGCCGTTTTACCACCTCGGGCTGTGAGCATCTGACAGATAAGAACAGCTGGCTCTATATCTCCAACCACCGAGACATCACTCTCGATGCGATGCTTATGCAGTACGCCCTGTTCGAGAAGAACCTGCCTACGACAGATATCTCGTTGGGTGACAACCTTTTGCGTACACCGCTGGTCTTCGAGCTCTGTAAGGCAAACTATATGATTAAGGTTATCCGCAAGGATGACGTCACTCCGCGCGAGTTTCTCGAGAACTCAAAGCACCTCTCGGAGTATATCCGCCACCGTATCAACGATGCGCACCGCTCTGTATGGATTGCGCAGCGCAATGGTCGTACAAAGGACGGAATAGATATGACCGAGCCGGGTATTATCAAGATGTTCAGCCTCAGTGGCTCTGCGGATGTTGTCGAGAACTTCTCTCAGCTCCACATCGCTCCGGTTGCTATCAGCTACCAATATGAGCCGTGCGACGTATTCAAGGCTGTCGAGCTTTGTCGTCGTCGGAGTGGTGCACCATATCAGAAGGCGGAGAATGAGGACTTCCTCAGTATCCTTACAGGTATCAAGGCGTGGAAGGGCGACAGCCATATGACCTTCTGCGATCCTATCACTACCGAGGAGCTGGAGGCGGTAGCTCAGCTGCCACGTGCAGAGCAGTGTAAGGCACTTGCAGAGATTATCGACAAGCGCATTATCTCGGGCTATAAGCTCTACGATACCAACTATATCGCATACGACATCAAGCACGGCACTCGTCGCTTTGCAAAGTACTACACAGCAGCGGCAGAGCAGCAGTTTGCACTCTACCTTGTGCGCTCAAATGCTCAGTTTGAGGTTATGGGCGTAGATAAGGATGTGGCACGCGATATCCTGCTCGGTATCTATGCAAATCCTGTTGAGGGTAAACTTAACTTGGGTATAAATTTGGAGTAATATGAAAAAGTTCTGGGTTGTGACACTGCTTGTGCTTCTTGCCATTGGCGCAGGAGCCTTCTACTTCCGCTTCTACTTTGTCTTTGGCGAGGGTGTGAAGAGCGGTGAGCTTAACTATGTCGTAAAGAAGGGCGTTATCTTCAAGACCTACGAGGGTAAACTCATCCAGTCGGGTATCCGCTCAAAGGCTGCGGGTTCTATCCAGTCGTATGAGTTTGAGTTCTCTGTTGAGAATCAGCGCATTGCCGAGAAGTTGATGCTCGAGGGCGGTAAGGTTGTCGAGCTGCGCTATAAGGAGTATTTCGGTGCTCTGCCGTGGCGAGGTTTTACCCGATTTATTGTAGATAGTATTATCACTCACGATGTGCCGGCGCTGCCTGAAGGCTCGCTGCTTCCGGAGGA
This sequence comes from uncultured Alistipes sp., assembly GCA_947367255.1. Classification (GTDB taxonomy): domain Bacteria; phylum Bacteroidota; class Bacteroidia; order Bacteroidales; family Rikenellaceae; genus Alistipes. The sequence goes on along the minus strand of CANBCZ010000003.1, from coordinate 88,474 downwards.
GCCTGTAGAGCAACTGCAGTTAGCTCAATAAGAGGTGGCGGAACAGCTAAAAACTAAAAAGTAGGTTGAAATCTCAACCTACTTTTTTAGTATAACTCGATATACTCGTAACTGTTTCCTACCGCTGCAAGATATTTCGCAAACATCTCCTGCGAGATGACTACCGTGGCACGATTGTCGTTTGGATGAAAACTGAGCGACGGGTAGTTCAGCAGATTCTTGTCAAGGAAGAGATGAACATGATTTTCAGCGTCGTTAATCAATCCGAAAGGGGAGACCGAGCCGGGCTTAAGACCTAAATAACGGTCCATACGCTGCTCCGAAGCAAAGGAGAGCTTTCCCTGCTTCAGTCGTTGCTCGAGGTCGTGTATGGCAAGCGACTGCTCGCTGTCAAATACGACAAGATAGTGGCGGTTGCCCTTGTGGTTGCGGAAAAAGAGGTTCTTGCAGTGCTTCGAGCCGTCGTTGTGCCAATATTGGCGGGCAATCTCGATTGTCGGAGCCTCGGGATGGGTATAAAAAGAGTATTCGATCTGCTGCTGTTGCAGAAAATCGAATACTCGTTCTTGTCTTTCGCTCATACTACTTTGAGATAGCAGCGCGGAGCTGTGGAATAGACTCGTCGAGGGTCATACCCTTGCGGTAAACACCTGCGGTACCACCTACGAATACATTTGCACCCATACCTGCCATAAGCTCGGCACGCTCGCAAGATACAGAGCCATCAACGCTGATGAGTACCTTCTCGTAACCGTTGTTGTCAAGCCACTGACGCATCAGAGCAACCTTGTCAAGGATGCCGTCTACGAGCTTTGCACCTGAGAATCCCGGGTGAACGAGCATAAGGGTAACCATATCTGTATAAGCCATGTGCGGAGCAACTGCCTCTACAGGGGTATCTGGGTTGATAACAACACCGAACATAGCACCCTTAGAGTGGATGTCGGCAGCAAACTCGCTCAGATCCTTGTCCAGCTCGACGTGAGTTGATATGATGTCACCCTCGTGAACATCGATCTTTGAGCAGATGAACTCAGGCTCCTCGCACATAAGGTGGATGTCGAGAGGCAGGTTTGTAACCTTGTGCATTGCGTTAGGAAAGTCGGGACCAAATGTCATATTTGGTACGAAGTGACCATCCATAACGTCGATATGCAACCAGTCGATACCGTTGCGCTCGAGAGTTTTGATGTCGCGCTCAAGATTCATAAGATCGGAGCACATTACCGATACGGAGATTTTATTAGCCATAATACGCACTATATTTTGTTAAAGTTTTCTCTTGTTGCGTACAAAGGTACTATTTTTTGGAGAATAAATTGCTTATTTGATGGAAAATTTCTAATTTTGTTTCAAGAAAAATCTAATGTTATGAAAAAAATTGTTACAGTGTTAGTTGCAGCTATGGTTTCAGTTGCGGCATTTGCTCAGCCGCAGGTAATTGCGCATCGTGGTTTCCACGCCACTAAAGGCTCTTGTCGTAACTCTATCGAGGCACTCAAGCAGGCTCAGAAGATGGGTCTTTACGGCTCGGAGTGCGATATCAATCTTACAAAGGATGGTGTTATCGTGGTAGCTCACGGAGGTCTGCATCCGGATAAGATCTATCGTAAGGGTGAGGATATCCCACGCCTGACTATTCAGAAGAGCACCTATGAGGAGCTTCTGACCATCCCTTTGGAGAATGGTGAGCCTATGCCTACCCTCGAGCAGTATCTGACTCAGCTCAAGAAGAGTAAGAAGACCAAGCTCATTATCGAGATTAAGGACCACGCAACCCCAGAGAGGGAGACCGAGATTGTTCAGAAGACCGTAGATATGGTAGCAAAGTTCGGTCTTAACGATATGGTTGAGTATATCGCCTTCCGTCCGTGGGTATGTTTCGAGCTCAAGCGCCTTGCTCCGGAGGGTACACCTATCGCTTACCTCAATGGCGACTACAATCCTGCTTATGTCAAGGGTATGGGTATCGCAGGTATCGACTATAAGTTCGATGTGCTTAAGAAGAAGCCACACTGGATCAAGGATTGCCATAAGCGCGGTCTGAAGGTCAATGTATGGACTGTGGATGCCGAGGAGAAGTTGCGTTGGGTTATCGAGCAGGGTGTCGATTATATCACAACCGACAATCCGGTGCTTGCGACCAAGTTAATCAAAGAGATGTGCAAGTAATGAACTTCAAATATGGTGTAGATAGTCGTCCCTCTTTTGGGGCGACTATTCTCTACGGACTACAGTGGCTGATGATCTGCATCCCCGTTGTGCTGACAAGTACCTTTGTCGCACCGGAGGGGCAGACCCTCTTTTTTACCCAGAAGCTCTTTGCCGTTATGGGTGTTACGATGATTTTGAACTCTCTGTTTGGTCATCGTCTGCCGCTTATTGCGGGTCCTGCGGCTGTTTTGCTTATGGGTGTGCTTGCGGCGGCGCAGCACGGAGGTAGTGTTGCCGAGATATACCCCTCAATGGCTGTCGGTGGCGTGATGATAGCCCTTATCGCGGCATTTGGTCTTATGCGAAAGATGCAGCGACTCTTCACTCCGCGAATTGTCGTGGCTATCGTTGTGCTTATCTCCTTTACGATGGCAAAACCTATCGTGGGTATGATATTCTCCGATGACGACCACCAGCTGCTCGCTATGGTCTTCGCTGTAGTTACTGTTATCGCAATGGCTGTGGCAAATAACCTGCTGAAGGGTGTCTGGAAATCTATGGTGGTTATCGTGGCGATGATTTTGGGCTCGATAATCTACTACTGCTTTACAGGCTTCCCGACCGAGTTTATTGCCGATAGTGCACCTCGCCACCTCTTTGTGGAGGGGGTAGAGATAAATGCGGGTATTGTCATCGCCTTTATCTTCTGTTATATTGCGCTGTTTATCAATCAGATAGGCTCTGTGCAGTCGCTGGGTGAACTGATAGGCGCAGAGAATATGCCTGCACGCCAAAGTCGCGGTATGATAGTGCAGGGTGTAATGAATGTTGTCAGCGGTGTGCTGGGTGTTGTCGGACCTGTGGACTACTCGCTCTCTCCGGGTGTTGTGGCATCTACGGGCTGTGCTTCGCGCTACACCGTTCTGCCGGCTGCTGTGGCGATGATAGCACTCGCCTTTATGCCGGGAGCAGTGTCGGTGTTGCTGACTATCCCTCAGCCGGTTATGGGCGTGGTGCTGCTCTTTTTGATGGCAACACAGATTGCTGCCGGTCTGCATATGATACATACCACATCGGCTACGGCGAGCTTCAAGGATGGTCTTATTCTCGCCATCCCGATTATGTTTACCACCATCCTCTCCTTTGCTCCGCAGTCGGCTACGCAGACTATTCCTGCTCTGCTCCGTCCTATCGTGGGCAACGCCTTTGTGATGGGTATTATCATTATTCTGCTTCTCGAACATCTATTCCTAAGAGATAAAAAAACTGAATAAACAATGAATGTAAAAGAACTGCTCAAAGGTTGCCAGCAGAGCAAGAGTGCTGTGCTTGCCACCAACTTCTATAACCTCGAGACCCTGCAGGCGGTTATGCGTGCTGCGCAGGCGACAAAGTCTCCCGTTTTGTTGCAACTTACCCGCTCGAGCATCGACTATATGGGTCTGAAAAATGCCGTTGTAATGGCTCGCCAGACTATTGCCGACTATGGCGTCGATGGATGGATTCACCTTGACCATGGCGGTAGCGTGGAGCTTGTCGAGCGCTGTCTGGATGCAGGTTTCGACTCGGTGATGATAGATGCGAGTGAGGAGCCGTTTGAGGTTAATGTCGAGACTACCCGTCGCGTGGTGGAGCTCGCTGCCCCTTATGGCGTCAATGTTGAGGCTGAGTTGGGTTATGTGGCAAAGCTCGGACAGCAGCAGGGTGGCGGTTTTACAACCCCCGAGGAGGCAAAACTCTTCGTTGAGCAGACCGGCGTAGATGCCCTCGCAGTATCTATCGGCTCGGCACACGGCTTCTATAAGCAGGCTCCGAAGCTCGATATCGAGCGCCTTGCTCAGATTCACGCAGCAACAGATGTGGCACTTGTACTCCACGGTAGCTCGGGTATTCCGCACGATATGGTGCAGAGCGCTATCTCAAACGGTATTGTCAAGGTAAACCTTGCAACCGAGATAAAGGATACATTTATGCGCAACTTGAAGGCTATTCTTACCACAACCGACGAGATAGACCTGCGAAAAGTATTCCCGAAAGCGACCGATGCAGTAGTAGAACTACTCGTCGAAAAGTACAAAATGGTAAAAAATCTTTAGTGTAAAGCAGACTTTCCATTTTTTATTTGTACCTTTGCAGGCAAAGAGAAAAACATCATGGAGAAGTACGAATCAAAACAGGGTCAGATATTTAAGTCGGCAGCACAGATATATCCGCTTATATCCAACTTTTCGCTGCTTACCCCCGCTGTATCCGATAAGGTGGAGGAGTGGCAGGCTACCGAGGATAGCTGCTCGTTCAAGGTCAAGGGCTTTACCGTCAAACTGCGTATGGTCGATAAGGTCTATGGTAAGCATGTCAAGATTACCGGCGACGATGGCGGCGTGCCTATCGACTTCAACTTCTGGATTCAGCTCCACGAGGTCACTCCGACCGATACCCGTATCCGTATGGTTCTCCACTGCGAACTCAATATGATGATGCGTATGATGGTTGGCAGTAAGATTCAGAAGGGGTTGGATCAGGCTGTGGAGGGTTTTGTTCAAGCTTTCAATCGCATCTAAATTTGTCGTGAAAATACGGCATTAGCCGCACATCGCTAAAAAGCCCTGCAATGGCTGTACGCTCAAGTACTATCCATCGCAGGGCTTTTTACGCTATGCACGCCCACTACCGCATTTTGACGATAAATTGGGACGTCACTTTAATTATCTCACTCTGGACAACAAATGAGTGCGAAGAGGTAACGGAGTGCAAACTCTGACGACAAATGAGCGCACGAAAGTGGCGGAGTACAAAAAAATCTCAAAAAAACTGGTCGAAAGTTTTACCTTTTGCAAAAATAAGTGTATATTTGTCGCCGATTTCGCTCTGATTGAGAGTGAGATAGGTTTTTGAGTAAAGAAATAGGTATAATTAATAACACAAAAATTTACAGCTATGACAAAAGCAGATATCGTAACAGAGATCGCGAAGAAGACTGGTGTTGAGAAGGTTCAGATTCAGGCTATCGTAGAGTCTTTCATGGATGAGATTAAGGACTCTCTGGGTCGTGGTGAGAATGTATACCTCCGCGGTTTCGGTTCTTTCATCGTTAAGACTCGTGCTGAGAAGGTTGCTCGCAACATCTCTAAGAACACTACTATCACTATCCCTGAGCATAAGATTCCGGCTTTCAAGCCTGCGAAGACTTTCACTGCAAAGGTTAAGTAATTTGACACTATTGTTTAATCATTAATATTTACAACTATGCCAAACGGAAAGAAGCATAAGCGTCACAAGATGGCGACCCACAAGCGTAAGAAGCGTCTGCGTAAGGATCGTCACAAGAAGAAGTAGTATGCCGCCCGGCGGTATATTGCTTAGATAGGAGTTTAACGCTAAAGAGTTCTGAACTCTTTAGCGTTCCTATTATTGAGAGTGGGAAGTATCTATTCGGTCGAAGCTTGCCTAACAAGGTGATTTCTGCGTTACTCTCGTGCTTGAAATCCCTCTTGTTATACAACCTTTAGCATCTAAAAAGTTCTTTTTATCTCTCTGTATCACAAAATTGTCTTCGAGTAGACAAAAATCCATAATCTTGTACTATGAACCGTGAGTTAATAATCAATGTAACATCTACCGAGATAAACATTGCCCTCTGTGAGGACAAGGTGCTCGTAGAGTTGGGAAAGGATATGGCACAGACCGGTTTCTCGGTGGGAGACATATACCTTGGAAAGGTGCGCAAGATTATGCCCGGACTCAATGCCGCGTTTGTGAATATCGGACACGAGCGCGACGCTTTTATCCACTATCAGGACTTAGGACCACACTTCCCGTCGCTCGACAAGGTTGTCGATAGTTGGGCTCCAGGTAAGAAGTGTATTCGAGTAGAGGCAATGAAGGTTGATTCTGCTCTGGAGAAGGATGGTAAGATTTCAGACCATCTGCAAGTAGGTCAGACTGTGATGGTTCAGGTTTCAAAGGAGGCAATCTCCACAAAGGGACCACGTCTGACTTGCGATATCTCGTTAGCGGGAAGAAATATTGTCCTTGTTCCGTTCTCCTCAAAGGTCTTCCTTTCGCAGAAGATTCGCTCAAACGAGGAGAAGAAGCGCCTCAAGCGTGTTGCTGCAGGCGTGCTTCCGAAGAATTTTGGTGTTATCATCCGCACCGCAGCCACAAATGCCACCGATCTTGATGTCGAGCAGGATATCCTTGCTGCAGTAGAGAAGTGGAATAAGACCTGCCAGCAGATTCGCCGCAATCAGGCTCCGGCACTGCTTATGGGCGAGATGAATCGCGCCAACACAATTATTCGTGACTCCCTCGACGGATCGTTTACGCAGATTTGCGTCGATGACGAGGGTATGTATAACGAAATTCGCAACTATATCCAGTCGGTGGATCCCGAGAAGGTGAAGCTGGTAAAGCTCTACCGAGGCTCGGTGCCGATCTTTGACAACTTCGACATCTCGCGACAGATAAAGTCGCTATTTGCTCGATATGTATCCCTGAAGAGGGGAGCATACCTTATTATAGAGTCTACAGAGGCGATGAATGTCATCGATGTAAACTCAGGTAACCGCACAAAGGCAGATGACAATCAGGAGCAGCATGTCCTTGAGGTCAATCTGGCAGCGGCGGCCGAGGTGGCTCGACAGCTGCGACTCAGAGACTTGGGCGGTATTGTTATTATCGACTTTATCGATATGCACAAGGCGCAGAGCCGTCAGCTGCTCTATGAGGAGATGCAGCGCCTGATGGCTACAGACAAGGCGCGCCATACTATCCTCCCGCTCACAAAGTTCGGACTTATGCAGATTACCCGTCAGCGCATCCGTCCTGTGGCTGTGAAGGATATCCGCGAGCTTTGTCCTACTTGTGGCGGCTCGGGTAAGGTTGAGCCGACAGTGCTGCTCGAGCGCACTATCGAGAATCAGTTGTCACTCCTCGCGGAGGAGCACGGCGAGCGTTATGTAAACCTTGTGGTAAGCCCATATATCGCAGCCTTCCTCAAGCAGGGCGTATTCTCGCTGCGTACTCGCTGGGCGCTGCGCTACGGTATGTTTATCTCTATTACCGCTTCGCAGAGCGCGGGTATTATCGAGGTGAAGTATCTCGACCGTAAGGGAGAGGATATGTTGCATCCAAACTATGTAGGCAACCGTAAGCCCAAGAAGCGCGTTACTATAGATGTCGAAAAGATTACCCCACAGAGCAAGGATCGCAAGGGTAGCGGCAGCGGTAAGCGCAAGGGTAAGAAGGTGTCTGTGACAAAGGATAAAGAGTAGGGTATAACCTGTAAAGATGCACAAAATAGTTCAGGCAGCGGCAGAGACTACTCCGTTTGTGCAGCTGCAAAAAGAGTTGAAACAGAAGGGCAACACCGTCTATCTCAATGAGTTAGTCGGAGGAGCCCTTTCGTTTTATTTGGCAGCATCGGTGGCAAAAACTGCCGGTCTGCATATACTTGTGGCAGAGGATCGCGATGCGGCGGCATACGCTATGAACGACCTCTACGCACTGCTTGACGAGAAGAGGGTGCTCTTCTTCCCGTCCGCCTATAAACGCTCTGTACTCTACGGTCGTGAGGATGCCGAGAGTATCGTGATGCGTACAAATACGATGAATGCTATCAAGAGTCTTGCTGCGGGTGAATACCTTGTCGTCTGCACATATCCCGATGCCATTGCCGAGAAGATTGTGACAAGTGAGGCGCTTGAGGAGCAGAAGATAAAGATTTCGCGTGGCGATAGAGTAGATATCTCGGACCTTGTCGAAGAGTTGGAAAATCAGGGCTTTGTGCGTGTGGATTTTGTCTATGAGCCGGGTCAGTACTCTGTTCGAGGAGGTATCGTGGATATATTCTCGTACTCCGAGAGCCGACCATACCGCCTTGACTTCTTTGATGACGAGGTGGAGTCGCTGCGCCGTTTTGAGATTGCAAATCAGCTCTCTTCCGACAAGTTGGAGAGTATAGATATTATCGGAAATATCAACCGTGCGGAGAGCCGCAATAGCTCCTTTGCATCGTTTGTCGGTGAGGGGGGCAACTATTGGTTTTACGATGCCGACTATGTTCTGCGTAAGGTTGATGATATCCGTATAAAGGCTATGGAGAGCAGCGAGGAGCCGCAGTTGGTGGCAGAGCGTATGACCTCGCGTCGAGAGCTGCTTGCGGATATGGAGCAGAGCACACTGTTGCTGCTGAAGAATAATCTCACGGAGCGTGCTGCCCGTGCGACAGTCGTCTTCCATACCCAGCCGCAGGCGAAGTTTGGCAAGAATTACGAACGCCTTGCCGATGATATTACCTACCGCAAGAGCGAGGGCTTGAAGTGTTATATCCTCTCGGATAACCACGCACAGATGGAGCGCCTTGAGAATATTTTCCACTCCATTTCGCGCCCGGATGTGAGCCTCGAGATGATGCGACTGATGCTCTCCGAAGGCTTTGTAGATTACGATACAAAACTATGCTTATATACTGAGCATCAGATATTTGACCGCTACCGTCGCTATAAGATAAATGGCGAGATTAAGCGAGATGAGCAGATGACCGTTGCCGAGCTCAATGCTCTGCGCGTGGGCGACTATGTTGTCCATATCGACCACGGTGTAGGTCGCTTTGACGGTCTTGTAACCCTGCCTGACCCTATGGGTGGTAAGCCGAGGGAGGTTATCAAACTTGTCTATCGCGATGGCGATGTGCTCTTTATAAATGTCCACTCGCTCCACTGCATCTCTCGCTACAAGAGTGGCGATGGAGAGCGTCCGAAGGTGCATAAACTCGGCAGCGGTGCTTGGCAGAAGATTAAGACTGCAACCAAAAAAGCAGTTAAGGATATCTCGCGAGAACTTATCGCCCTCTATGCCAAGCGTAAGGCGAGCGAAGGTTTTGCCTTCTCGCCAGACAGCTACCTTCAGCAGGCTATGGAGGCGTCGTTCCGCTATGAGGAGACCCCCGATCAGCAGCGAGCTATCGAGGCTGTAAAGAGCGATATGGAGTCGTCGCGTCCGATGGATAGACTTGTCTGCGGCGATGTGGGCTTCGGAAAGACCGAGGTGGCTATCCGTGCGGCATTTAAGGCTGCGGTTGATGGCAAGCAGGTGGCAGTGCTTGTGCCGACAACAATCCTCGCGCTGCAGCACTACCGCTCATTTATGGAGCGACTGCGCGATATGCCTGTAAAGGTCGAGTATCTCAACCGCTCGAAGAGCGCCAAGCAGACCCGACAGATTGCAGAGGATCTGGAGAGTGGCAAGATCGATATCCTGATAGGTACACATAAGATGCTCGGCAGTGCAATAAAGTTCCGCGACCTCGGTCTGCTGATTATTGACGAGGAGCAGCGCTTTGGTGTGGCGGCAAAGGAGAAACTTACGCAGATGAGTGTCAGCGTCGATACTCTGACCCTTACGGCAACACCTATCCCGCGAACCCTTCAGTTCTCACTTATGGGCTCACGCGATTTGTCGGTCATCTCGACCCCTCCGCCAAACCGCCAACCTATTATTACTGAGTCACATACATTTTCAGAGGAGCTTGTGCGCGATGCTATCGAGGAGGAGTTGTCGCGCGGTGGTCAGGTCTACTTTATCCATAACAATGTTGAGCAGCTCGAGGATATCCGCGGTATGATTACCCGTCTCTGCCCGAAGGCTCGCGTGGTTGCTGCACACGGCAGAATGAAGGCGGGCGATATGGAGAAGCTCATTATGGACTTTATCTATGGCGAGAGCGATGTGCTTGTGGCAACATCGATTATCGAGAGCGGTGTGGATATCCCGAATGTAAATACGATAATCATCAACAATGCCGACCACTTCGGACTGAGTAACCTCCATCAGTTGCGAGGTCGTGTGGGTCGAAGTGACCGCAAGGCATACTGCTACCTGCTCAGTAAGCCGGACGAACTGCTCTCGAGTGATGCACGCCGCAGATTGAGGGCTATCGAGGAGTTCTCCGATTTGGGCTCGGGATTTAATATCGCTATGCAGGACCTTGATATTCGCGGTGCGGGTAATCTGCTGGGCGCAGAGCAGAGCGGATTTATCGCCGATATAGGCTTTGAGACATACCAGAAAATCCTCAATGAGGCTATCTCCGAACTTCGTGCCGAAGGTCTTGATGTGGCGGGTCTGAGTGCCGAGGAGCAGAAGGTTGTCGATAGAATAAGCTATGTCGATGATGTATCGGTGGAACTTGGCGTAGATGCCTCATTGCCAGCCGATTATGTACAGCAGCCGGCAGAGCGACTGCGACTCTATCGCGAGTTGGATTCTATTGTCGATGAGCAGCTTCTGCAGCAGTTTGAGACACGCCTTGTCGATAGATTTGGTCGTATTCCGGATGCAACACGACAACTACTGGATGTTGTCCGCCTGCGTTGGGTGGCGGCAGAGCTTGGTATAGAGCGCGTGAAGATTAAGAACGGATTGATGATTGTCGCCTTTGTGGGAGATGACCGCTCGCCGTTCTATAAGACCGAGCAGTTTATGACCCTGCTGCGCCGCGTCACCTCACAGCCCGAGCGCTTTGTCCTCAAGCAGCGCGATACGAAACTTGCGATGACTGTACGAGGCGTTGCTTCGGTCGCTGATGGAGTAAGAGTTTTGACAGAGTTGAGAGAGTAGCGAGCGGTAAAAATGGCGAATTTCCCTTTGCCAAAGGGAGGTTTGGAGGGAATGTAAAGATGCAATTTAACGGCAATGTAGTACTCAATATAGAGCGAGAGACGATGCAAACTTGTAATTTAATCATAGATACGGGCAATACTTTTCACAAAATTGCCGTTATAGATGTAAACAACACTATTCTGGAAGAGAGGGTAGTTCCTGAACTTACAGAGGAGATTGTTGAACAACTTTGTAGTCAGTATGCCCCTTCAAAGGCGATAATCTCCTCCACTCGCGGTGATGCCGAGAGGAGCCGAGAAATGCTCGACGGAAGGGTGCAGTATGTTCTTTGTTTGGATAGCAAGACTCCGCTGCCGATAACTTTAGACTACAATCGTGCCACTATCGGTACGGACCGTATAGCGGCGGCAGTGGGTGCAGTGGAGATGTATGGCGCCGACAAGAGTATCCTTGTGGTGGATGCAGGTACGGCGATAACCCTCGATTTTGTAGATTGCGGAGTATTTCGCGGCGGTAATATCTCGCCCGGAGTAGATATGCGACTTGAGGCATTAAGTGAGAAGACGGCGACTCTTCCGCTCTGCTCGCCGAAGGCTCTTGACGGAGCGGCGCCGCAGTTGGGACACTCGACCGAAGAGGCGATAATTTTTGGCGTAATGGAGGGTGTTTTTTACGAAGTAAAAGGGTATATTGACGCTTTTGCTGAGAAAAATGCAGATTTATTGACAATTTTTATCGGTGGAGACGCAGAATATTTTGAGAATCGAATTAAAAATGCGATATTTGCAGGTCGTAAAGTCGTCTTTTACGGACTTAATAGAATTTTAGAGTATAATGCAGAGAATGAAAATATATAGCAGAGTGTTTTTGATGGCATTTGTCATCACTCTTTTCGGTGTAGTCGGTCGTGTATCGGCACAGGATTCGGCAGTAAATGCCTACTCTCCATACACGATGTATGGTATCGGAGAGCTGGGTGTTAATGGAAATGCTATCAACCGCGCTATGGGTGGCTCGGGTATCGCATTACGCAGTACTCAGATGGCAAGCCTTCTCAACCCTGCAGGCTATAGTGCAACACTTCGTAACAGCTTTATCTTTGAAGTAGGTTTGGAGGGTAACTTTTTGAAGAATACTCAGCGCAAGTACTCGTCAAACTCAACCTCTGACTATACTACAGCCGCTAATGCGAAGAATAGCATAAACCTCCGCGAGATAGCTATCCAGTTCCCTGTAGCAAAGGGCTTGGGCTTTGGTCTCAGCCTCACTCCTTATGGTAGTGTCGGTTATAAGATGCACGCCTTTGAGCAGGGTGAGGATACTTGGGGTACAGTTGGTGCCGTTATGTACAACTATCAGGGCGATGGTGATGTGACCGAGATTAAGGCAGGTATTGGTTGGGAGTTTGTTCGCGGCGTCTCTGTAGGTATTGCAGCAAAGTACTATTGGGGTAACATCCTGCACAACTATACCACCTCTATCTATGGTGACTATGTAGGTTCGGGTGACTATGTATCGACAAAGGGTCTTGACGACTATGCTATCTCGAACTTCAAGTTTCAGGTGGGTCTGCAGGCAAACCTTATAGCAACAAAGAAGCGAATGCTTACCCTCGGTGCAACTTACGACTACGGCGGTCCGCTCAACCCGAAGGTTGTTCAGACCATCTATATTGGCGATTACGCCTCTTCAGTCGTATTTCAGGAGGATAGCCGCGGTCAGATGCGTTTGCCACACTCTGTAGGTGCAGGTATCTCGTATCAGGATGCGAAGTTTATCGTCAATGCCGACTATGAGTACCAGAATTGGGGCGGCGACAACGCCTTCTACCACCACGACTCTTATACCGGTATGCGAATTAAGTATGTAGATACCCACACATATAAGTTCGGTTTCGAGTATATCCCTAACCGTTTTGATGTTCGTAACTACTTCAAGCGTATCTCATACCGTATCGGTGCTCGCTATGGTAACTACTATCAGAGCTACGAGGGTCGCAGAATAGACCAGTGGTGCGTAACTGCCGGTTTCGGATTCCCGATTCGATTTATGGCGGCACACAGCATCAACGCAGGTATCGAGATCGGCGGCAGAGGCAACCACTCTTCGGTACTTATGCCTAAGCTTAACCAGCGTATAGGTCTTATTCGCCAGAACTATATCAAGGTACACCTCGGCTTCTCGCTCTTCGGAGAGGATTACTGGTTTGTACGCCCTAAGATTGACTAAAAATTAAATAACACAATAAAAAACAACACAATGAAGGCTATTAAGTTTTTAATCATTGCAGCTATGGCTGCTATGGCAACAACAGCTGTTGCACAGGACTTTAGTGACCCTAAGTATGCAAAGTGGGGTGAGACTCCGGAGGAGCGCAAGGAGAATATGCTTGCAAGCTCATACCTGAAGGAGGAGATTGCAAACCGCCACTTCAACTCAGCTGCGGCTTATCTGCAGCAGCTCTTGACTAAGTGTCCTGCAGCTTCTGAGAACATCTATGCAAACGGTGTTAAGCTCTACAAGGAGCGCGTAAACCGTGCCGAGACTCTTGCAGAGAAGAAGATGTATGTTGATTCAATCATCCTCCTCTACGACATCCGTCTGCAGCACTATGCATCACACCCTAAGCGTGGTAGCGCATACATCCTCGAGCGTAAGGCTCGTGAGTACCTCACCTATAAGGGTGACGACCGTGAGGGTGTAGCTGAGGCATTTGAGGCAGCTCTCGACGCACAGAAGAAGGCTGGCGTAGTAGATCATGAGGTTGTAGTTATCTACTTCAAGAACCTCTGCGACGACTATCAGAACGATATCGTAGATGCAATGACTATCGTTAATACTTACGACGAATACGCTAAGTATTTCGAGAACATCGCACCTGAGCAGCAGCAGTACAAGAACCAGTTCGAGCAGTGCTTTGGCGTCAGCGGTGCAGCATCTTGCGATAATATCGAGGCTATCTTCTCAAAGAAGCTCGAGGGTAATATGGATGACGAGCTGCTCGTATCTCAGGCATACAGCCTCCTTGCTCGTACAGGTTGCAACACAGAGTTCTTCTTCACTGTAGGTGAGAAGTTCTACTCACTCCAGCCATCTGCATCAGTTGCTATGGCACTTGCACAGGCATTCCAGGATAAGGGTAACTTCGACAAGGCTAACCAGTATCTGCGTGAGGCACTTGCAGTTGAGCAGGACGCAGAGCAGCGTGAGAAGCTCTATGTTCGTATCGGTATCCTCGATATGAGTATCAACAACTTCGCATCTGCAGTTGCTGCATTCCGTGAGGCACAGGCTATCAACCCTGAGAACGCACACGCTCCATTCTTCCTTGCACAGTGCTATGTAAATGGTGCAAAGGGTTGCTCAGGTCTTGCTAAGGACGCTATCTACTGGGTTGCATACGACCTTATCCAGAAGGCTCTTCCACTTCTCGAGGCTCAGGATGCTGACCGTGTAGCTGCAGCAAACCAGCTTGCCGCTGCTTATCGTGGTGCATTCCCTACAAAGGAGGAGTGCTTCTTCAACGAGCTTGCTGACGGTTCAACCTATGTTGTAAACTGCGGCTTTGCACAGGGCATTTCAACTCGCGTTCGTCCACGTCAGTAATCAGTAAGATATAAGATACTGTTCAGTGAGAAAAGTATTGCACAGATATTTAGCAATAGCACTCCTTTTATCGGGGAGTGCTTTGCTCTTTTCGTGCAAGGAGGAGCAGGTACGCGAGGAGGAGTCTCTCGACGTTATTATGACCGAGAAGAGTAATAACCTTACAATTATCGTCTCGGAGAATGGTCGTCGCTCATACCGCTTTGCCACACCGCTGCTTGAGGGCTATATGTTGGGTCGTGACCCATACAGAGAGTTCCGTAAGGGTATCAAGATTACAACCTATCAGGATGACTCTCTGACCACTGTCAATGCCACTATCGAGTCCAACTATGCCATCTACTACGAAAATCGTAAATTGTGGGAGGCTAAGGGTAATGTGCGCATTATCAAGCACGACGGAACAAAGGTGTATACCCAGCAACTCTTCTGGAACTCTACTACCAAACGAGTCTACTCGAATGTAGATACCAAAATCGTAACAAATAACGATACCCACTTTACCGAGGGCTTTGAGTCCGATGAGGAGCTTGTAGAGCTCAACTTCCGCCATTGGAAGGGCAAGGTGAAGATGGATGAGAAGAGTATGCCGTCGGGTAGCGACACTACGGCTGTAGAGAGTAATCCTAAGCCGGTAGTCGAGAAGCGTGAGGAGCAACCGCAGCGCACCAAACCTCAGTTCCCGCCTCGAAAGCAGGGGGTTACCACACCGACAAAGCTGGATAGAAATCTTGCCGGCGCAAGCGAGCGTATCGAGTAATATTATATAGGTAATGACCACATCGATAGTAATCATACTGCTAATGCTGCTTCTGTCGGCATTTTTCTCGGGTATGGAGATTGCGTTTTTGAATAAAAACCGTCTTAAACTCGAGATTGATCGTAAACAGAGCCGCATCTTTGACTATATTGCCAATATCTTTGCACAAAATCAGGGGCAATATATCACAACTATACTCGTAGGTAATAACATCACACTTGTTATCTACTCTATGTGTATGTCGCAGCTTATTCGCGGTGTGGCATATCTGTTGGGCTGGGATAGTATCTATAGTGAGGGCTCATTTCTTCTCGAGACCATCATCCCGACCATTATTGTCATCTTCGTTGCCGAGTATATCCCTAAGTCTGTATTTAGGGCAAATCCGAACTTCTACTATCGTATCTTCTCTCCGATAATCTTCGTATTCTATCTGCTGCTCTATCCTGTTGCTCGTTTCACGACGCTGCTCTCGTATGGACTGTTGCGCCTCTTTGGCAGAACAACGGCTCAGGCAGAGAAGGATGTCGAGTTTGACCGTAGCGACCTTGAGAGTCTGCTCGATACAAACAATGCCGAGTCTGACGACCAGACCGAGGCGGAGATAAAGATGTTCCAGAATGCGCTTGACTTTGCGGATCTCCGCGTGCGCGACTGTATGGTGTCGCGTGTCGATATGGAGGCTGTAGATATTGATGAGACTACAATAGAGAGCCTCACCGAGCGCTTTGTGGAGAGTAAATACTCGCGTATCTTCGTCTGGAGAGATAGTGTCGATAATATTATCGGTTATGTCAATTCAAAGAGCCTCTTTACCGCTCCAAAGAGTATTGAGCAGGTACTTATCGAGGTGGACTTTGTTGTCGAGACAATGCCTCTGCAGGATGTTCTGACGCAGTTTATCAAGCAGAAGAGTAATATCGCCGTAGTTATTGACGAGTTCGGCGGTACGGCAGGTATCATATCGCTTGAGGATGTGCTGGAGCAGATCTTTGGCGAGATTGAGGATGAGCACGATGTTGAGGATGCTGTAGAGAAGCAGGTGGCAGAGAACGAGTATGTCTTCTCGTGCCGTCTTGAGGTTGAGTATCTGAACGAGAAGTATGGACTCGGTATTGCCGAGAGTGAGGAGTATGACACCCTTGCCGGCTACATTATCTACCGCTATAAGGAGTTACCTACGGCGGGTACACAGATGGAGTTCGACGGACTGAAGATTAAGATTTTGCGAACTACTCGCTCTCGAATAGAACTTGCGAGGGTAGAGATAGCTAAAAAATAGTGTAAAAAGGCGAATAATTGGAATAAAATTACTATATTCGCGAGTTATTTGAAAATTTTACAAAAAAATATTCTGATATGGTAAGTTTGAACACAATGAGAACCAAATTCGGCGTACTGCTCTCTGTAATTATTGCAGGCGCGCTTTTGGCGTTTATCTTCTCTCTGAAGTCAGAGATGGGATTTTCAGGCAATGACCCTAAGGTCGGCGCAATCAATGGCAAGGATATTCACTACTCTGAGTTCCTTGCAGCTTATGACGATGTTAAGGCTCAGATGGGCGAGCTCACTACAGATGAGCAGGCTCAGCAGGCTCTTGCCAACACTTGGCAGATTCTGCTCTCTGACCACGTATTTACCCCAGGCTTCGAGGAGCTCGGTCTTGCAGTAGGTAAGGCAGAGCACAAGGCTCTTGTTCGTGGTGAGCGTGCAAGCAATGTTATGTCAAGCCTCTTTGGTAACCCACAGACAGGTGAGTACAATGTTGAGGCTGTAGCAGCTTTCCTTGCAGAGTTAGAGAATAACCCACAGGCACAGAAGGCTTGGTCATTCTTCAGCAAGCAGGCTGACCTCGATCGTGCTATGATGAAGTATCAGGCACTTGTTCAGAAGGGCGCTTATGCAAATAAGCTTGAGGTTGAGCGTGGTGTAAAGAGCGCAAACAACACCTACAACGGTCGTTATGTTGTTAGCCGCTACAACACTGTTGCAGACTCTCTCGTAACCGTTTCTGACAGCGAGATCAAGGCTTACTACAAGGCAAATAAGGCTCAGTACAAGCGTACTCCTTTCCGCACAATCTCTTATGTTGAGTTCAATGTTGAGGCTACCGATGCAGATAAGGCTGCTATCGAGGCTGAGGCTAAGGCTGCTGCAGAGCAGTTCGCTACAGTTTCTGACCTCAAGACTTACACTCGTGAGAACCGTCATGCATCAGTTGCTCAGAGCTATATCACCGCTGCTCAGATGACCTCTGAGGAGAGCGCAGCTCTTACTAAGGGCAAGATGTACGGTCCTGTACTCGTTGCTGACGAGTGGCGTGCAGCTCGCGTAGCAGATGTTCGCAATGTTGCAGAGAAGTATACTCTCAGCCACATCGTTCTCAACTACACTGACGATAAGCTCGCTGACAGCCTCGTAACTGTTGCAAAGAAGGGCGATTTCGCTGCTCTCGCTGCTCAGTACTCACTCGCTACAGAGACTGCTGCTGAGGGTGGTAAGATTGGTGAGGTTACCTACTCTACTCTCGCTCCTGAGTTCGCAGATGCACTGCTCGGTAAGAAGAAGGGTGATATCGTTAAGATCTCTATGGGTAATGTTATCCAGATCCTCAAGGTTGATGGCGTAAGCGCAATCCAGAAGCACTATAAGCTCGCTACACTCAGCTATCCGCTCGTAGCATCACAGGCTACTCAGCGTGATGTTCACAACGCAGCAAGCCTCTTCGCAGTCTCTGCTGCAAAGGAGGGCTTCGACGCTACTGCTACTGCTCAGGGTCAGGCTTCACGCACCGTTACTATCGAGAAGGCTGCTCGTTCTGTTCGCGGTATCGACGGTCACTCTCTCGAGGTTGTATTCTGGGCTAACAAGGCTAAGGTTGGTGATGTTTCTGAGCTTATCAAGCTTGATAACAACCACTATGTAGTTGCAACCCTTACAGGCATTACCGACAGCGAGTACCGCTCTGTAAACGAGGTTGCTGCTCAGATTAAGAGCACTCTGCTCCGCGACAAGAAGTTCGAGATGATTGCTGCAAAGATGGCAGGTGCTACTATCGAGGAGGTTGCTGCAGCTGCAGAGTCAGAGGTTAAGACCTTCGAGAATGTTAAGTACGATGCTTACTATATCCCGGGTATCGGCGTTGAGCCACGCGTACTCGGTACTATCTCTGCTCTCGAGCAGGGCGCTGTTTCTGCTCCTGTAAAGGGTGCAAGCGGTGTATTTGTACTCGTTACCGACGGTGTAACCGCTGCTGATGAGGCTCAGACTCTCGAGGCTGAGCAGGTTAAGCAGCAGGCAGCAGCCGAGCAGTCAGCAACTCGTGCTTTCTATGCAGTTCAGGAGCTGGCGGAGGTAGAGGATAATACTGTAGGCTACTTCTAATTTTGTTGTGAAAATGTGTCATATATGGCACATCGCTTAAATTTCAGTCGCGGCTGTACGTTTTGTACTATCCGCGACTGAAATTTTTTACGATGCACCATCTCTAACGCATTTTGACAACAAAAGGTAATTATTGAAGTGTACCACTTTGGTCCACCCCTAACCACCTGCAATGGGATGTACGCATAGTACAGCCCTTTGCTGTTTTATATGCCGAGCGGAGTATCTGCCCCATTGGCTCGCCTACGGCGACCCTTCACTGCTCCGCCTCAGCATAGCGTGCAAGCACACTCTGCCTTCGGCTTAATCGCAGCGTTCTGACGCCAAAATTATGTTATTTTGATTGAAGCGAGTATCTGCCACGACCTGATGAAACCTTTGATGTCTGCAAAAATATTCTGAAAAATGTAACATATTCATAAAATATTCGTATATTTGTATATAACATACCATGTGAGTACTAACCTAAATCGAAATAGACTATGAAAGTTACAATTGAGACTCTTGCGGCTATTTATAATATCGGTATGGCTATTGTTTGGGCAGATGGCGACCTTAAGCCGGAGTCAGTTGTGCCTCTTGAGAAGTTCTACGGAGGTATAAATGGCTTTACCAACGAGGCAATGCAGAAGGTTCTGGATTGTGTCAAGAACAACGAAAACCTCACTATGGAGAGGTCTGTAGAGCTGGTAAAATCATTAGATGTAGATGTTAAGCTGAAGCTGGTCAATGTCTATGCCGATATTGTTCGTGCAGACGAGCAGATCTCTGAGAAGAAGATGGTATTGTTTAACGGCACACGTAACCTCTGCGGTCTGCCGGAGCCTGCAACACCGCTGGTGGACAATCCTGACGATGTTATCGCTCCGACATTCCTCGCAGCAAAGACAAATGGCCTTGCATATCCTTTCCAGAGCAAGGCGGAGAATTGGCAGGAACTCGATGCAGATATTGCAGAGCATATTGGCGCTAATAGAACAGAGATTGTTCGTTATACAGCACCTCTGAATACCCTTTCAAAGCAGTTGGGACTTGTTGGCTGCCACCTTGTATTCCTTGTCGATAGAGAGGGCTACCAAAAGGAGGATATCGGCGATAATATGACCGGAACACTCCTCTATGGCTCGGGCGCAGAGATTAAGGGAAATATCGTCTTTGCTCTTGAGAGTGATAGCGGCTATAAACTTATGGGCTTTACCTCGGCTGCGCTTATTGAGAACGCATATATCGAGATAAATGCAGCAGTTGGTGAACTTCTAAGACTTGAGTAGTATGCAATTTATGATGCGAGACCTCTGCGCCATAATGCGTATCGGTCAATTATTGATAGGACAGAGCGACAACCCTCAGAACGAGGCTGCCGCAAAGAAATTGGTCTATGGACTGGCAGCATTCCTTGACCCTGAAAATATGGAGACGGCAGTACGTATGTCAGGCTTTCTCGACTTTAATACCTCAGCCGCAGCACTCACAACACTCGGCGACGAGGAGCTCGAGTGGGCAAAAGATCTCCTTTACTCCGTCGCCACCATCGATGGCGCTATGAACGCCGACCAAACTCACCTCTGGGAGCAACTGCTCGAGGTGTGCGAGAGAGATACGTTTACATTGTAGCTCAATGATTGATAAAACGCACAATGGGTGTCTGACAGGACACCCATTGTGCGTTATTGTGGCAGATGTTTAGTATTTCCTGCCTTCAAAATAATCAAGACTGCTAAATGAGTATTTAGTTCCATATGGAGTTGTTGCCAATTGACCTGATGTCCTTGCCCATATTGTTATAATACCACCTCCAAATATGACGCTGTTATATGTTGTTGTTAGATATCCATAGCTGTCTGTGCTAGTATTTGAATCCAGATGAAGTTTACCATTGATAAGTTCTCCTGTGGTTGAAATAAATCCTCTTAATTTAACTCTATTACCAGATGTCTTGGTAATAGTAATTGTTCCGCTATCATATGCTGTTCCCGAGTCTCCTCCCCACACAATGTTCTGTTCTAAATTAACAGAATATGTGCCTACAAGATCCTCCATACTTCCTATACCTCCTGCATTTTCTTTCTCACAAGAAATGCTAACGCAGCAACCTACTACTGCAATGATAAAAAATTGTAGAAACTTTTTCATAAAAAATAGTTTTGTCGCCCTATCTCCATTAGGCGGATTATAAAATAAAGAAAGTGTGGAGATGTTCGTTTATCTATTGAGAGGCTCTGGTAAGCCTTGTATCAAATAAACAATACTCCACACCTGTATAGTATGCTATGTAGGCACAGAATGTGCCTACATAGCATACTAATACAAGTGATGTAAGCATTCGTTATCCTTGATACATTTGAAATTTACCAGATTTCTCAATAAGGATTAGCGAAACACTTTCACTAATAATATGTCTGCAATCCGAGGATTGCCCTACAAAGTTAAAAAATTATTTCTGAACGAGCAAATATATTTGGGGGCTTGTTCAAAATGTACTGCGTAGCAAAGTCCCCCTCACAGGAGGGGGATTTAGGGGGTGGGTAACATAAAAGAAGGTGGTGTTTTTTGGCACCACCGCTATATTAAAAGCAACAAAGGTCTCCTTTTGGGGAGACCTTTGTGATTATACGAAGAAATGCTTACTTCTTCATATAGCTTTTGATATATTGTACTCTAAGGTATAACTCCTTAATTGGAGCGTAGCGAGAAGCCCCCTTTACAGAAAGGGGGTTTGGGGGATAGGTAACACAAAAGGTGGTGTTTACACCACTATATTAAGGGGTAAAAAGAAGGCCTTCCCAGAAGAGAAAGCCTTGCATATAGATAAGTAACCGCAAAGATTACTTCTTGTCCATATACCCCTTAATATAGTGGTGGTGGCTGCCGTAGCGGTTGAATGCAGCCTCGTCGAGAGCCTCCTGTGCTGATGGGTGAGCAACAGAGATGATAAGGCGAGCACGCTCCTGCAGGCTCTTGCCGTAGAGATCTACAGCACCATTCTCAGTAACGAACCAGTGGATGTGGTTACGAGTTGTAACAACACCTGCACCCTCGGTAAGAACATCAGAGATCTTAGATACACCCTTATTAGTGATAGAAGGCATTGCGATAATAGCCTTACCACCCTTAGAGAGTGATGCACCATAGATAAAGTCTACCTGACCACCTACGCCTGAGTAGAACTTGCGACCGAGAGAGTCAGCGCAAACCTGACCGGTGATATCTACCTGCAGAGCAGAGTTGATAGCAGTTACGCGGTCGTTCTTTGCAATGATGAATGGGTCGTTAGTGTAACCTACGTCCATCATCAGTACGCCCGGGTTGTCGTCGATAAAGTCGTAAACCTTCTGTGAACCCATAAGGAAGGTAGATACCATCTTACCCTTATCGATATTCTTTGCTGCGCCGTTGATTACGCCCTTCTCTACGAGTGGGAGCACACCGTCAGCGAACATCTCGGTATGAACACCGAGGTTCTTGTGGTTACCCAGCTGTGCGAGTACTGCGTTAGGAATAGCGCCGATACCCATCTGAAGGGTAGCACCATCCTCGATAAGACCTGCGCAGAGGTTACCAATCTTAGTCTCAACCTCGTTTGGAGCTGCGAAGTGAGCCTCCTCGAGTGGCTGATCGTCCTCTACGAAGAACTCGATCTTTGAGCTGTGGATCATTGCATCACCGAATGCACGTGGAACATACTTGTTCACAACTGCAATTACGTGATCTGCGCACTCAACAGCTGCCAGAGTAGCATCTACAGATGTACCGAGAGATACATAGCCGTGCTTGTCAGGTGTAGATACCTGAATCATAGCTACATTACAAGGCACTGCGCCACTACGATAGAGCTTCTGTGTCTCGCTCAAGAAAATTGGAATGTAGTCAGCATAACCGCTCTGGGTTACCTTGCGCACATTACCACCCACGAAGAATGAATCGAGCTGGAATACGCCATCGAACTCAGGATCTGCGTATGGCGCAGGACCCTCTGTGTGGAGGTGGTGGATGTGTACATCCTTAAGCTCGCCATTGCGACCGCGGTCGCACATAGCCTTAATCAGGCACTGAGGTGCCGATGCAACTGAACTGAGGTGAATGTGATCACCTGACTTGATTACCTTTACAGCCTCTTCTGCTGTTACAAACTTAATCATAGCTCTTAATTATTTAGTATTAGGTTGTGAAATTACTTTCTCTTTACTTCGACCTGCTCGTAGCCCTCGATAATATCGCCGACCTTGATGTCGTTGTAAGACTCGATGTTCAGACCGCAGTCGTGACCTGTCAGTACCTCCTTAACATCGTCCTTGAAACGCTTGAGAGAGCCAAGACGACCGGTGTGGATAACGATACCGTCACGGATTACGCGGATAGGGGTGTTACGCTGAATCTTACCCTCGCGAACAATACCACCGGCAATAGTACCGACCTTAGAGATCTTGAAGGTCTCGAGTACCTCGACAGAGCAGACAATCTCCTCCTTCATTACCGGCTCGAGCATACCCTCGATAGCGTCCTTAATCTCGTTGATTGCGTCGTAGATGATAGAGTAGAGACGAATCTCAATCTCCTCCTTCTCGGCAAGACGACGAGCGGCAGCCGACGGACGAACCTGGAAGCCGACGATAATTGCGTTAGAAGCAGTTGCGAGCAGTACGTCGCTCTCCGAAATCTGACCAACGGCAGAGTGGATAACATTTACCTGAACAGTCTCCTTAGAGAGCTTAATCAGTGAGCCTGACATAGCCTCTACAGAGCCATCCACGTCACCCTTAACGATAATATTGAGCTCCTTGAACGAACCGATAGCGATACGACGACCAATCTCGTCGAGTGTTACGTGCTTCTGAGTCATCAGACCCTGCATACGCTGAAGCTGCTCACGCTTGTTTGCCACCTCACGAGCCGAGCGGTCATCCTCCATAACGTTGAATGAGTCACCCGCCTGTGGTGCACCGTTAAGACCGAGCAACTGTACAGGTGTTGCAGGTCCTGCCTCGGTAACCTTCTTACCATTCTCGTCAAACATAGCCTTTACACGACCGGTGTATGTACCCGAGAGTACTACATCACCGATACGCAGTGTACCATCCTGAACAAGGACAGTTGCTACATAACCACGACCCTTGTCGAGTGTAGACTCGATAACGGCACCCTTAGCGCGCTTGTTAGGATTTGCCTTAAGGTCGAGAAGCTCCGCCTCGAGAAGCACCTTCTCAAGGAGTTTGTCGAGGTTCAGACCCTGCTTTGCAGAGACATCCTGGCTCTGGTACTTACCGCCCCAATCCTCAACGAGGAAGTTCATATTTGCAAGCTGCTCCTTGATGCGCTCAACATTTGCAGCCGGCTTATCAATCTTGTTGATTGCAAATACCATAGGTACGCCCGCAGCCTGTGCGTGGTTGATAGCCTCGATAGTCTGAGGCATCACGCTGTCATCAGCCGCAACGATGATAATTGCAACGTCGGTAATCTTCGCACCACGCGCACGCATCGCTGTAAACGCCTCGTGACCCGGAGTATCGAGGAATGTAATCTTCTGACCATTCAGCTCAACAGAGTATGCACCGATGTGCTGGGTGATACCACCCGCCTCGCCGGCGATAACGTTGGTCTTACGGATATTGTCGAGCAGCGAGGTCTTACCGTGGTCTACGTGACCCATTACGGTTACAATTGGCGGACGTGGGAGCAGATCCTCTGCCTCATCTACCTCGTCGTCACCGATAGCCTCCTGAATCTCTACAGATACGAACTCGGTGGTAAAGCCGAACTCCTCGGCAACCACTACGAGAGCCTCTGCATCCAGACGCTGGTTGATAGATACCATAAGTCCGAGGTTCATACAAGCCGAGATAACCTCCATCGGAGATACATTCATCATTGTTGCAAGCTCGCTCACGGTTACAAACTCTGTAACCTTGAGCACCTTGCGCTCCATCTCCTCGCGCTCTACAGCCTCGTTCATACGCTGCTGTACCTCCTCGCGCTTCTCCTTGCGGTACTTGGCACCCTTATTCTTGGCACCCTTTGCAGTCAGACGAGCAAGGGTATCCTTTACCTGCTTTGAAACCTCCTCATCCGATACCTCCGGACGAACTACAGGCTTTGGCTGTGGCTTCTGATGCTTGTTCTTCTTGCCACCGCCCTGCTGCTGATTCTGCTGGTTGTTATTGTTGTTATTCTGCTTGAAGTCTGGACGATTCTTCTTGCCGCCGCCCTGCTGAGGCTGCTGCTGGCGAGTGATATCGACCTTCTCCTTGTCAATCTTCTTACGACGCTTGCCACCGGGAACCATACCCGATACGTCAATCTTACCCAAAATCTGAGGACCGCTCAGTGTTGGGGTAGCAGTAGCACGGAATGCACCATTCTCCTTTGGCTCAACAGCTACAGGCTCAGCCTTTGGCTGTGGTGCAGGCTGAGGTGCAGGCTCTACTTTCGGCTCTACTTTTGGCTGAGGCTTTGGCTCCGGCTTAGGCTCAGCCTTTGGCTGTGGCTTCACGATGTTGCCATTCTTGTCGAGCTCTACGCGACCGAGAATCTTCGGCTGCTGTACCTCGTCCTTAACCTCGATGGTGCGCTTAGGCTCAGCCTTAGGCTCCTCGATAGATACGGTAGCCTGCTTTGTTGAGATCTTCTCGCGGATATTGTCGCGTGCAGAGCCTGAAGTGCGGTTTGCACCGAACTCCTTCTCTACCATTGCATAGATATCTCCACTAATCTGTGTGTTGGGCGAGCCGTCGATAGCTACACCCTTCTTGCGCAAGAAGTCGGTAACGGTGTTAAGACCCACCTTGAACTCCTTTGCTACTTGAATAAGGCGTAATTTCTTTGTTTCGTTCTCCATTATATTTTTGCTATTTTTTTCGTTAAACAATCTTTAGTGTGCTACGAAAATCTCGTAGCCGGATTCTGGGGAACGGAATTACTC
Source organism: uncultured Alistipes sp. (assembly GCA_947367255.1). Lineage (GTDB taxonomy): Bacteria > Bacteroidota > Bacteroidia > Bacteroidales > Rikenellaceae > Alistipes. Next base: position 63,029 of record CANBCZ010000003.1, on the reverse strand, counting down.
CTCACTCTGCTCCAACTCTCTCTCAAGGATAGCGATAATCGCCTCAGCCTGCTCAACCTCGAGGTCTGCACGCTCGGCAATCTCCTCTGCGCTGAGTGCAAGGACAGCCTTCGCGCGGTCAAGACCTACTGCAGAGAGAGCCTCAATCTGCCAAGCCTCGATAACATCCGAGAACTCTGTGATAGGGAAGTCGCCACCCTCGATGTTGCGGTATACGTCGATGTTGTAACCTGTCAGCATCTTCGAGAGCTTGATGTTCAGACCACCCTTACCGATAGCAAGTGATACCTGATCAGGATCGAGGTATACAGATGCTGTCATACGCTCCTCATCAACCACAATCTCGGTAGTCTTAGCAGGGTTGAGTGAACGCTGGATGAGCAGCTTGGTGTTTGATGTATAGTTGATAACGTCGATATTCTCGTTGTGCAACTCCTTAACGATAGTGTAGATACGAGCACCCTTCATACCCACGCAAGAGCCTACAGGGTCGATACGGTCGTCATAAGACTCTACGGCAACCTTTGCACGCTCGCCGGGGATGCGGGCAATCTTCTTGATAGTAATCAGACCGTCGTAAATCTCAGGTACCTCAGCCTCGAAGAGTCGCTCGAGGAATTGGTTTGCTGTACGAGAGAGGATAATGCGAGGCTGGTTGTTATTCATCTCTACGCTCTTTACAATTGCCTTCAGAGTGTCGCCCTTGTGGTAGAACTCGCCTGGGATCTGCTCTGCACGAGGCAGAATGAGCTCGTTGTCGTCATCGTCGAGGATGAGCACCTCCTTCTTCCATACCTGATAGATCTCGCCCGATACAATCTCGCCCACGCGGTCGCGGTACTTCTCGTAAAGGGTAGCCTTCTCAAGGTCGAGGATTCGAGATGCGAGGTTCTGACGCAGTGAGAGCACTGCACGACGACCGAAAGACTCGAAAGTGATAAAGTCTGTGTACTCGTCGCCAACCTCGTAAGATGGGTCGATAGCCTGAATCTGAGAGAGTGAAATCTGACGAACATCATCCTCAAACTCCTCATCGGCAACAACCACGCGGTTGCGCCAGATCTCAAGGTCGCCCTTGTCGGCATTGATAATGACATCAAAGTTCTCGTCTGTGCCGTACTGCTTCTGAAGAGCGTGACGGAATACATCCTCGAGAACACCGATCATTGTCGATTTGTCGATGTTTTTCAGCTCCTTGAACTCTGCAAAGTTGCTGATAAGATTCAAATTGTTCATTGTCTTTGCTTTTTATATTATTTGTAATCTAAATATTCCTTGGCAGTCTTGATATCCTCAAAAGCTATTGTGCGAACAATGTGCTGCAACTCCTTGCGCTTCTTGCCCTCAACAGCAACCTTCTCGTCGTAAGAGATAGTTATGCCCGCCTCATTCGCCTCGTCAAGGGTACCCAAAATCTTGATACCATCCTTGAGAAGTACCTCAACAGGAGAACCTACAATCTTGTGATACTGACGCAACAGCTTGAGCGGCTCGCCAATACCTGCAGATGCTACGGTGAGTGAAAAATCCTCCACGTCGCGGTCAAATACTGCATCCACAGCACGTGAAACGGCAACGCAGGTGTCGATAGTAACTCTGCTGTCGGCATCCAAAGTGAGTGAAATTTCATTCGATGGGGTAGAGGTGCACTCCACAACGAACACATCGCTGCCCTCGAGATGCTGCTCTACTACCTCTATTAACTTGTTGATATCCATAGCTTTATGTTGTTATTTGTTTCTCGTAAGGTACAAAATAAGGGGACTTTTTCGTCCCCTTCCATTCATTCACACCACAAAAGTAGTGCTTTTAATTGTAAAAAGCAAATATTTTTTATAAAAATATTCTTTGTTGTGAAAAGCCAGCATCTGCGGCATATCCCTCAAATCCCCGAATGAGTAGTACACATAGTACAACCCATCCGGGGATTTTTCACGATATACCACAGCTACGCACTTTTGACAACAAACGGGTGCATATATGTGGCAGAGTGTGTCTGAACGCGTCAGAATAGCTAACAGCGTAAAAAATTAGGGCAGCTTTCGGCTGCCCTAATTTTTTACTACATCATACCTCCCATACCGCCGGCTGGCATTGGTGGGAGTGGATTCTCTGACGGCTTTTCTGCAAGCACGCACTCTGTTGTAAGGAACATAGAGGCGATAGATGCTGCGTTCTCCAAAGCTACGCGAGATACCTTTGTAGGGTCGATAATGCCCGCTGCAAGCATATCCTCAAAGCGGTCATCGCGAGCGTTGTAACCGAAGTTGCCCTTGCTCTCACGTACCTTATTTACGACTACCGAACCCTCGCCACCTGCATTTGCAACGATCTGGCGCAGAGGCTCTTCGATAGCGCGCTTAACAATCTGAATACCGGTTGTCTGGTCGTCGTTGTCGCCCTTCAGACCCTCGAGGGCTGCTGTTGCGCGGATGTAAGCCACGCCACCACCCGGAACGATACCCTCCTCGACAGCTGCACGGGTAGCTGCAAGAGCATCATCAACACGGTCCTTCTTCTCCTTCATCTCAACCTCGGTTGCTGCACCTACATAGAGTACTGCAACGCCACCTGCGAGCTTCGCAAGACGCTCCTGAAGCTTCTCACGCTCGTAGTCAGACTTTGCCACCTCGATAGATGAACGGATAAGTGCTACACGGTCGGCAATAGCAGCCTTGTCGCCACAACCATCAACGATAGTGGTGTTCTCCTTTGTCAGGGTTACCTTCTCAGCGCAACCGAGCATAGCCATTGATGCATCCTCGATCTTCATACCCTTGTCAGAAGAGATAACTGTTGCACCTGTAAGTGTTGCGATATCCTCGAGCATCTCCTTGCGGCGGTCGCCAAAGCCCGGAGCCTTACAAGCGGCAACCTTAAGTGTACCACGCAGACGGTTTACAACCAGTGATTGCAGAGCGTCGCCATCCACATCCTCAGCGATGATGAGCAGCGCACGACCACTCTGTGCTACAGGCTCAAGTACGCCCATAAGCTCCTTCATAGTCGAAATCTTCTTGTCAGCAAGCAGGATATATGGCTTCTCGAGCTCTGCCTGCATCTTCTCTGTGTCGGTCATAAAGTATGGAGAGATATAACCGCGGTCGAACTGCATACCCTCAACCACATCTACGTGAGTATCAGTACCCTTAGCCTCCTCAACGGTGATTACACCCTCGTTGTTTACCTTCGCCATAGCCTCGGCAATAAGAGTACCGATAGTCTTGTCGTTGTTTGCAGAGATTGTAGCAACCTGCTCAATCTTTGTGTTGTCAGAACCAACCTCCTGAGACTGTGCACGCAGTGACTCGACAATAACTGCTACCGCCTTGTCGATACCGCGCTTGATATCCATAGGGTTTGCACCTGCAGTGACATTCTTCAGACCTACGCTGATAATAGCTTGTGCAAGCACAGTTGCGGTTGTTGTGCCATCACCGGCATCGTCGTTTGTCTTTGATGCAACCTCGCGCACCATCTGTGCACCCATATTTGCAAATGCATCCTCGAGCTCTACAGCCTTTGCTACAGTCACACCATCCTTTGTTACCTGCGGCGCACCGAACTTTCTGTCGATAATCACATTGCGACCCTTAGGGCCGAGTGTCACCTTCACTGCATTTGCCAGCGCATCTACACCCTCCTTGAGGAGGTCACGCGCCTCAATATTGTACTTAATATCTTTAGCCATAATAACTTGTCTCTTTAATTTGGGTTTCGATTTTATGCGGTTTTTACTTCCTTCTTCTTGCCAATTAAATCCTCACATACCTTTTGTATGCTGCGGTTTAATTGTCTGCGAGAGCGTTAATCCTCCTTCGGAGTCTTTTCACTGCTCCGCCTCAGCAATTCAAACGAGTTTGATTGCGTTCGGCTTAATCGCAGCGTTGTAAAATTCCACCTAAAATCAAAACGTGTTTTAATTTTTTACTACTCAACAACAGCGAGAATCTCCGACTGCTTCATGATGATATAGGTTGTACCCTCGTGGTTTACCTCGGTACCTGAATACTTACCATAGAGAATCTGGTCACCTGCCTTAACCTCCATAGTAACATCCTTTGTGCCGGGACCTACGGCGATAATCTTGCCGGCAAGCGGCTTCTCCTTTGCTGTGTCCGGAATAATAAGACCTCCGGCGGTCACCTCCTCTGCCGGATTTGGCAGAACGAGCACTCTGTCAGATAATGGTTTAATCATAACTTTGAATATGTTTTAGTTAAATTTTCAATTTGCTCAACTATCAATCAATCCTTGTGCCAAAAACATTTTCTGTGCCAACTTTGGCAGAGAGATTGACAAATTGGCACAAAATTAACAATTTTGTTGTAAAAGTATGACATAATGGGGAGGTTATTTTCTCTTTATCCTGACTCCGAGAGTTTTGACTGCGCAAAACGGCTCTATTTACGGCAGAGTTGGTCGCTATTGGCTAAAAAGTTGCCATCCTGTTGCTTTTCAAAGGATAATTTAGTATATTTGCAACATATTATGCGCAAATGTGCATATATTTTGCAGAAGAACTATTATGAAAATAGCAGTTGCCGGAACGGGATATGTCGGATTGAGCCTCGCCATTGTGCTTGCCCAGCGCAATGAGGTGGTGGCTGTGGATATTGTTCCCGAGAGGGTCGATGCGGTCAATCGCCGCCGCTCGCCAATTCAGGATGAGTATATCGAGAGGTATCTGACAGAGAGCCGGTTAAACCTTGTCGCTACGACCGACGCCGAGGCTGCATACAGCGATGCGGAGTTTGTTATTGTCGCAACGCCGACCAACTACGACAGCCGACTCAACCTCTTCGATACTTCGGCTGTAGAGTCGGTAATAAATCTTGTTACCCGCATAAATCCAAAGGCTGTTATCATCATCAAGAGCACTGTTCCGGTGGGTTACACAGAGCAGATTCGTGCAAAGAGTGGCAATAAAAATATACTCTTCTCGCCCGAGTTTTTGCGAGAGACCAAAGCCCTCTACGACAACCTCTATCCGAGTCGAATTATTGTCGGCGTGCCGGGCGATGACGAGGCGTTAATGGCTGCTGCTCAGAGTTTTGCACAACTGCTTGTCGAGGGCGCAATTGCTAAGGATATTCCGACGCTATTTATGGGAACTACAGAGGCGGAGGCGGTCAAGCTCTTTGCAAATACATATCTTGCCCTGCGTGTGAGCTACTTCAACGAGCTCGATACATACGCCGAGATGAAGGGGCTTGATACCCACGCAATAATCGAGGGTGTGGGTCTTGATCCGCGTATCGGCACCCACTATAATAATCCGTCGTTCGGCTATGGTGGTTACTGCCTGCCGAAGGATGCGAAGCAGCTACTTGCGAACTACGCCGATGTGCCGCAGAATATGATGTCGGCAATTGTCGAGAGCAACCGCACACGCAAGGACTTTGTTGCCGACCGTATTCTTACTATGGCGGGTTACTACACAGGCAGCAGTGACTACGACGCCAAGCGCGAGAAGCCGTGCACTATAGGAGTCTATCGCCTGACAATGAAGAGTGGCTCGGATAACTTCCGCCAATCCTCCATTCAGGGCGTAATGAAACGCATAAAGGCAAAAGGTGCCGAGGTGATTGTCTACGAGCCTACATTGGAGGATGGAACGACATTCTTTGGCAGTAAGATTGTGAACGATTTGGAGCGCTTTAAGCGAGAGTCGCGCGTGATAGTCTCAAATCGTTATGATACGGACCTTGATGATGTGCGCGACAAGGTCTATACACGCGACATTTTCAGAAGAGATTAAAAACACTATAAACAGATAACTTATGAAAGGTATTGTATTGGCAGGAGGAAGCGGAACACGCCTCTATCCTATCACAAAGGGAATTTCAAAGCAGTTGATGCCGATTTATGACAAGCCGATGGTCTACTATCCGATCTCGGTGCTTATGCTTGCCGGTATCAGAGATATTCTCATAATCTCCACTCCTTATGACCTTCCGGGCTTCAAGCGCCTACTTGGTGATGGCAGCGACTACGGTGTTCACTTTGAGTATGCCGAGCAACCATCTCCGGATGGTCTGGCACAGGCGTTTACTATCGGTGCCGATTTTATTGGTGACGATAGCGCGTGCCTTGTTTTGGGCGACAATATCTTCCATGGCGCAGGCTTTACAAAGATGCTGCGTGAGGCTGTGCGTACAGCAGAACAGGAGCAGAAGGCGACTGTCTTCGGCTATTGGGTAAACGATCCCGAGCGCTATGGCGTGGCAGAGTTTGATAAGAATGGCAACTGCCTCTCTATTGAGGAGAAGCCTGCAAATCCGAAGTCAAACTACGCCGTTGTAGGTCTTTACTTCTATCCGAATAAGGTTGTCGAGGTGGCGAGAAATATCAAACCATCGGCACGTGGCGAGTATGAGATTACCACAGTAAATCAGGAGTTCCTTGCCGATGGCGAGCTGAAGGTTCAGACCCTCGGTCGTGGCTTTGCGTGGCTCGATACAGGTACTCACGACTCACTCTCTGAGGCATCGACATATATCGAGGTGCTGGAGAAGCGTCAGGGTCTTAAGGTGGCGTGTCTGGAGGGCATTGCTTACCGTCAGGGTTGGATCTCTGAGGAGCGTATGCGCGAACTTGCACAGCCGATGCTTAAAAACCAGTACGGACAGTATCTGCTGAAGGTTATCGAGGAGTTGAAGGAGACAGGAAAACCCAATCTTGAGTAGCAATGGAGGTTATAAAGACAGATATTGAGGGCTTGGTAATCATCGAGCCGAAGGTGTTCAAGGATGCTCGCGGCTACTTCTTTGAGAGCTTCTCGCAGCGAGAGTTCGAGCAGAAGGTACGCAAGGTAAACTTTGTTCAGGATAACGAGAGTATGTCGAGCTATGGCGTTATGCGCGGTCTGCACTTCCAGCGTCCGCCATATAGCCAGAGTAAGCTTGTGCGCTGCGTCAAGGGTCGTGTGCTCGATGTGGCAGTGGATATTCGCAAGGGCTCGCCAACATACGGCAAGCATGTGGCAGTGGAGCTGACAGAGGATAACCATCGCCAGTTCTTCGTTCCGCGCGGCTTTGCCCACGGCTTTGCAGTGCTCAGCGAGACAGCTGTCTTCCAGTATAAGTGCGACAACTTCTACGCACCCGAGGCAGATGGCGGTATCAGCATCAAGGACGAGAGTCTGGGTATCGATTGGCAGATTCCTACAGAGAGCGCACTGCTCTCGGAGAAGGATCTGAAGCACCTCTGCCTTGCCGATTTCGACTCTCCGTTTGACTATAACGAAAACCTCTATCCGGAATTTTAATATGAAAAATGTTCTTGTAACAGGCGCAAACGGACAACTTGGTAGCGAGATGCGCCGCCTTGGCTCTATCTCTCCCAATAACTATATCTTTACTGATGTCGCCGAGCTCGATATTACCGACAAGGCTGCCGTTGCTGCTTTCGTTGCGGCAAATAGTGTCGATGTTATCGTAAACTGCGCGGCATATACCAATGTAGATAAGGCTGAGGATGATGAGGCTACAGCCGAACTTATCAACGCTACAGCAGTGGCAAATCTTGCCGAGGCTGCAAAGAGTGTGGATGGCACACTTATACATGTCTCTACCGACTACGTCTTTGGTACTGACGGCAATACCCCTCGTACCGAGGAGATGCCGACAGCTCCGCTCGGTGTATATGGCGTAACAAAGCTCCACGGCGAGCAGGCTATTGCTGCAAGTGGTTGCAAGGCGCTTATCTTCCGTACGGCGTGGCTCTACTCGGAGTTTGGCAACAACTTCCTCAAGACTATGCTCCGTCTTACTGCCGAGCGTCCTGCCCTTAATGTGGTCTTTGATCAGGTAGGTAGTCCGACCTATGCCGGAGACCTCGCGGTGTTGATATTCTCTATTATAGAGTATGGTACCTACGAGGGTAACGAGGGTATCTACCACTTCTCGAACGAGGGTGTGTGCAGCTGGTATGATTTCGCTACCGAGATTGCCGCTGCGGCAGGTCATACAGAGTGCCGTATCAACCCTTGCCACTCCGACGAGTTCCCGTCAAAGGTTACCCGTCCGCCATACTCGGTGCTCGATAAGAGTAAGGTAAAGAGAACTTTTGATGTCGAGATTCCACATTGGCGCGAGTCGATGATCCATTGTATTAACAGATTAAAACAGAAATAACACTATGAAAAATATCGTTATCACAGGCGGTGCAGGCTTTATTGGCAGCCACGTTGTGCGTCTGTTTGTCAATAAATATCCGGAGTACAACATTATCAACCTTGACAAGCTTACCTATGCCGGTAACCTTGCCAATCTGAAGGATATTGAGGATAAGCCGAACTACAAGTTCGTCAAGATGGATATCTGCGACTTCGAGGCGTTCTATCAGCTGATGCAGGACGAGAAGGTCGATGGCATTATCCACCTTGCAGCCGAGAGCCATGTAGACCGCTCTATAAAGGATCCGTTTACCTTCGCCCGCACCAATGTTATGGGTACTCTGAGCCTTCTGCAGGCGGCAAAACTCTATTGGGAGTCTCTGCCTGAGAAGTATGAGGGTAAGCGCTTCTACCACATCTCTACCGATGAGGTATATGGAGCACTCGAGATGACCCACCCGGAGGGTATCGAGCCGCCATTTACCACTACAGCCTCTTCGTCGGAGCACCACCTTGCCTATGGTACAGAGTTCTTCTACGAGACTACAAAGTACAATCCGCACTCTCCATATTCGGCAGCAAAGGCATCATCAGACCACTTTGTGCGTGCTTATCACGACACTTACGGTATGCCTACTATCGTTACCAACTGCTCGAATAACTACGGACCTTATCAGTTCCCTGAGAAGCTTATTCCGCTCTTTATCAATAATATACGCCATCGTAAACCACTGCCTGTATATGGCAAGGGCGAGAATGTTCGCGACTGGCTCTATGTTGAGGATCACGCACGCGCTATCGATATGATATTCCACAACGGTAAGATTGCCGAGACATACAATATCGGTGGTTTCAATGAGTGGAAGAATATCGACCTTATCAAGGTGATGATTAAGACTGTCGATCGCCTGCTCGGTAACCCTGAGGGCTCAAGCGAGGAGCTTATTACCTATGTTACCGACCGCGCCGGTCACGATTTGCGCTACGCTATCGACTCTACTAAACTTCAGAAGGAGCTTGGCTGGGAGCCTTCACTCCAGTTTGAGGAGGGTATCGAGAAGACCGTTCGCTGGTATCTGGACAATCAGGAGTGGATGGATAATATTACCTCTGGAGAATACGAGAAGTATTACGACGATATGTATCGAATGAATAAATAAAAGGTTATTTCTGCGTTACGCTCGTGCTCAAAATCCTCACATACGTCTAAGTATGCTGCGGTTTTTCGCACATCGCAAGCCTTGAACTAACACTTTTATTTATCCATTCGAGGACTTATATTGGATAAAATTCTCTCAAGCGTTGAGCGCGAGATAGGAGTATTGGCGAAGCGGAGTGAAAACTCTGCTTCGTCTATTTTTTGCCAATCTATCGCAAGGGGGTCGAATGTCGGAGCGAAGAGCGGATTTGGTGTTGCCGCAACCTTGCGGTTGTATGGACAGCAGCTCTGACACTCATCACAGCCGAAGATCCAACCGTGGAGCGGGGTGCTCTGGTCGTAGCTTGGCTCGATAGTGGCGCGAGAGATGCAGCGACGGGTGTCGATGTGCCGCTCGATAATGGCACCATTCGGACACGCCTCCACGCAGCGACGACACTCGCCACAGCCAACACCCTGCAGAGGGGAGTCATAGCTGTCGCACTCCTCGCTGATTATCGCCACGCCGAGCAGAACAAAAGTGCCGAATTTTGGGGTTACAAGCAGCGACTGACGACCAATCCAACCCAATCCGGCATCTACGGCATATCGCTTCTCAAATACCGGCGCAGAGTCGGTAAATACACGACCCGACAGGGTAGGGCAGCTCTGCTTGAGTGTCGCACACATCTGCTGCAACATCTTTTTGATAGTTATGTGATAGTCGGTCGTAAGGGCATAGGAGGCTATCTTCTGGTGACAACTATCAGGGTAGCCGTCGGAGTAGATATTTTTGTACGACACTCCGCATACGATAACCGACTTTGCACCCTCGACAAGCAGTGACGCATCACCTCGCTTCTCGATATTGCGCCCGAGATAGTCCAGACCACGACCATTTCCGGCATCCAACCACTGCTTCAGAAAAAGAGTATCATCACCCAAATGGCGACAACGAGCAACACCACACATATCGAAACCGACAGCGTGGGCAGCATCTTTTATCATCACAGAACTAATCATTGGCATAATATTTTCACAAAAATAGTGTTTTTATGGAAAAAATAGTAATTTTGCAGAGAAGAGGAAAATTTTAATTTATTGATAAACAATAAGATAACCCTCTTAAATACGTGTAAATTAAATATTTAGGAAATGAAAGTAATGACATTGTACGAGGTTCTTCAGCAGAGCTTGGAGAAGTTTTCCACTCGTACAGCCTTTTCATTATGGCGTGGAGCCGACGTAACCTATAGTGAGGTTGGAGAGAGAGTGAAACAGATTCAGGCTATGTTGGTTGATGCCGATATACACCCCGGCGACCGTGTGGCTATTTTGAGTAGTAGCGTTCCGAATTGGGGCGTGGCATACTTTGCAATTGCCTCTGCGGGCTATGTTGTGGTGCCTATTATGCCGGACTTTACTTCGGATGATATCGACCGCATTGTCGAGCACTCGGAGACTAAGGCACTCTTCGTGTCGGACCGTCTCTTCTCGAAGCTTGCAAAGAAGACCGCCGACAAACTCAACATCGTTATCCGTACCAAGAATTTGGGCGTCATCGCACAGAATGTCAAGGGCGGTGCAGGTTCAACACGCCTGCCAAAGCCTGAGGATCTTGCTGCAATTATCTATACTTCGGGTACCACCTCGCAGCCAAAGGGTGTAATGCTGAGCCACTACAACCTCTGCGCGCAGTTGGATATGATTGACAAGCTCTTCTTGGTCTATCCTGATGATATCTTCCTCTCTGTGTTGCCACTCGCGCACACCTACGAGTGTACTATCGGTCTTATCCTTGCCTTCTATCATGGTTGCCATGTGGTATATCTCGACAAGGCGCCTACAGTCTCTACGTTGCTCCCTGCACTCAGAGAGGTGCGACCTACAATTATGCTTACCGTGCCGCTGATTATCGAGAAGATCTATCGTGGCGCAGTGCTCAAGAAGTTCACCTCTTCGGCATTTATGCGTGCACTCTATGGTATAGGCTTTATCCGTAAGATGTTGCACCGTATGGCTGGTAAGAAGCTCACAAAGACCTTCGGTGGTCGCCTTCGTTTCTTCGGTATCGGTGGCGCAAAGCTCGACTCTACAGTGGAGCAGTTCCTGCTGGAGGGTAAGTTTATCTACGACATCGGTTATGGTCTTACCGAGACCGCGCCGCTGCTTGCAGGTGCTGTAGACGGTATGCTCCGCGTAGGTTCTACAGGTCCGCTGCTTCAGGGTATTGAGGGTCGTATCGAGAACCCTAATGAGGAGGGTATCGGTGAGCTTGTAGTAAAGAGCCCGAGCCAGATGATCGGCTACTATAAGAACGAGGAGGCTACAAAGGCAGTATTTACCGAGGACGGTTGGTTCCGTACCGGTGACCTCGCCTGCTTCGATAAGGATGGTTGGCTCTATATCAAGGGTCGATTGAAGAATATGATTCTCGGTCCGAGTGGTGAGAATATCTACCCTGAGGATATCGAGAGCGTACTCAACCAGCACGTATTTATTACCGAGTCACTCGTTACCGAGCATGAGGGTCACCTTGTAGCTCTCGTAAACTTCGATATGGAGGCTATCAAGGCTCGCTATCAGGAGATGATGGAGGACTTCGACGAGAAGAAGGAGGAGTGGGCAAAGGTTCGCGATGAGGTTATGGATGACATCAAAAAGTGGATCAACGCCCGCGTAAACCGCAACTCACGCATCTCCGAGGTCGTTCACGAAGAGGAGGAGTTTGTAAAGACGCCGTCGAAGAAGATTCGTCGATTCCTGTATGACGGACGAGGCAAAAAGAAAGAGTAATTTGTCGTGAAAAGGCAGCATTAGCTGCACATCCCTAAAAGCCCTGCAATGGCTGTACGTTTTAGTACTATCCATCGCAGGGCTTTTTACGCGATGCACACCTACTACTACCTTTTGACGACAAATTTGACGTCATTTTAATTGCCCCACTCTGACGATAAATTGGTGCAAATGAGATGTGGAGTACAAATTGTTTTTTGCACGATGCCCCGCATCTACGCACTTTTGCCAACAAATTGGACGTCATTTTAATTACCCCACTCTGACGATAAATTGGTGCAAAAGAGTTGCGGAGTACAAATCTGGAGTTTTTTACTGCGTTAGCTGTACTGCGTAACCGTAAGAAGGAGAGCCCCAATAGCCAACAGCCAAAGGCATAAAAAAAGCGTCAATTTGACGCTTTTTTACATTTTCTCCTCTTCGTAAATTCTGTCGAACAATTTGCGGAGTTGGACTCTATCTTCGGCGATGGTTTGCAGCTCTGCGAGGCGTTCGGCGTTATTCGATTCGGGTATCCAGAGCTTGAGGTATCCGTTTTTGCCATACTTCTCGTCGAGGTGGTTGCAGCAGCGGGCATAGTGCTCCTCGACGGTAAAATCGGGGTGGTGTTTGAGTGAGAACTGCACTGTGCGGCGGATGATTGTCATCGGGTCGATACATCTGTCTGCCTCGGCAACGATACGACCATATATTGTTCTCGGAGCGCTCTTGGCGGATGCGCGATGGTCCTCTACCGCCTCGCGCATAGTTGTTATCTGCTCCTCGGTAAAGAACTCCTTAAGGCGCATATCGGCGGCAATAATACGACCTGATGCAATATGATGAAATTCGCGACCCTCAGAAAGTCCTGTGTCGTGATATGCGGCAATGGTGTAGACCATATCTATATCGACATCGTAGTGCGTGGCGAGTGCCAGACTCTGCTCGATAACCTGCTCTGCATGGTCTATGTTGTGCGCCTTGTCAAAAGAGAAATAGAGCGGGAGAATCTCCTGCTCTATATACTCTTTAAGTCTGTTATTTATAGTCATAAACAAGCTCAAAATCGTCCAACCACATAATTGACTGTGCACTACCCACAAAGTAATCTCCGTAGCTTGAGCCTGTCGCTACGATGATAATGTGCGTAGGCTTGCGCTCGAAGTCGCGATACTCGATAGGTATCTCGAACTCATACCAGTCACATGACTCGTTGAAGATCAACTCTCCGTAGGCGATAATACCTGCATTTGAGGAGTTGAAGAAGGTAGACTCGTCGCGAGTATCGACAATTACGGGCGACTCAGGATTTCCGCCATAGACATTGTAGTCCCAATCGCCAAGAGCGACATATATACTGCCTCGGTCCGGTGAGCCGATGCCCGGAATTTTAGGGTTGGTGCCGTTAGGATAGTTGTCGATAATGCCGCAGTTGTACTTCACCCAACCACGCAGAGCGGTAGGGCGGAGGTCGAACTTACGACCGAATGCAACAAGACCGTGTGTACCTACAATGCGGTCAAATGCGCCGGTAAAGAGGTTTCCTGCGGCGAACTTACCGATACCCATTACAGAAGCCTTCTGTGACCAGAGCTGTGCACAGGTACCTGTCTTACCCTCGGCAAGACCACTCTTGTAAGGTGTTGTGAGGTTTATGCCCGCAATCTTCGATGCAGGGTTACCTGTTCCCCACCAAGAGCTCTCAAGGTCGAGATATGGGAAGTATACGCTGTCGGTGTAGCTCCACTGCTCAAAATCGCCATTTGGCAACGCCATCTTGTCGGTAGTAGTTGCCGAGTAGATGTTTGAGAGCTGCTCGCCGCTATCTGTTACGGCATAGCCGATAATCTCATACTCCCTCTGCGGTGTAAGGTGACGCAGTGCCGCCTCGATAATACCACCCTGAGATGTGTACCACTCCTTGTCCGCCTCAATCCAACTTTCGCTGCCCTTCTCGCGGTAGCGGAAACCGGTCTGTGCTCCGTCAATACCTGTTGCCTTGAGCCATACCACCTCGGCACCGGCAACTACACGGGTAATATCTATCGCCACCTCCTTAGGCTCTACGATAAGTCGCCAAATCTCGCGACGACCGTAAGAGTCCACAATGGCTGTCTGTGTATGGTCGGCATTGCTGAAGTTGCGCAGCGTAGATGCGTCGGGGTAGTCATACTCCGGCTTTGGACCGAAGCGAAGCTGTGTTACCGTTACGGTGTCAAGTCCGAAGTCTGAACGACGGTATGCCTTGGCAATATTACGCTCAATATCCCACTCTGTCTCACCAATCTGACCCACTACATTAAATCTGCGGTCGATGTGCTGAGTTGCCGTAATAACCCACTCGTAGTGCTGATAGAGCGAGAGGGTAACATACTGCGGCGAGCGCATATCGAACGAACCGACCATATTGCGTGACGGTGTTGCGCCCTCGCTGTAGGTTATATCGGTAAACTTGACATGGCGGATATCGGTATTCTCGGCAAGGGTAAATGTTACGGTGCGATTTGCTCGGTCGATAACCGGATTATCTATTGCACCCTCTACCTTCAGATCGAGAATATCGAGCTCTACGATAGGGTATGGAATATCGTTCTTGATACAAGAGCTCAGTGCCAGAAGTGCTGCTATGATAGTTGTAAATCGCTTCATTACTTATCAGATTTCTTGCTCCACAAGTGGACGTTTACACCAATATTAATCTCTGCAAGGTTGAGTCCGAAGTTGAGCTTCGAGAAGTCACGCTTACCGACAAAGTTCATATCTCCGTCCATCTGTCGGATATGGTTATACTGCAGACCACCCAGACCGAACGATACACTTGCGCAGACATTCGGGAAGATATATACTGCAAGTCCCGGAGCAAAAGTGAGGCTGAGACGGTAGTTGTCTGCAATGCTCGAGTAGCTGCTACCCTCTGTAGTTGCACCGGTCTTAGAGCGGGCAATCTTACCGGCAAGTTCCCACTCTCCAAAGAGTCCGAAACGACCCTTGCGGTCGATAGACATATAGGAGCGGTGGTATATTGCCGCCGAGAAACCTCGGTTTGTATAGCCGATATTGCCAATAGAGAGGTTTATATCTGCCGCATCGCCCAAGTTGAGTGCTGCGTTGTCCAATGCGCCGTTAGTGTAGCTGTATCCGATACGCACACCCACTGCATTGTTGTCGCGGTAGAAGAAACCGTAGTGTGGCTCGATAGAGAATATCTGACCGCGCAGGTTGAGCTGATCCAAAACTAACCACAGATTGCTGTTATCGCTCTCGAGGGTGCCGTAGGAGATGGTAAGTCCCGCCATAGACTCACCCTTGAAAACGAAGATGTTGTTGTTCATACCTCGGTCAAACTTGATGGTCTTCTCGCTCTTCTCGCCCTCACCCTTTGCGACGGTTGTCTCTGTAGTCTGCTGTGCCCAACCATAAGTTGTGGCGCCGAGCAGGAGTAGTGTTGCTAAAAACTTCTTCATAGTGCCAACTTATTATAGGTAAAACGCAAGACCCAATCCGACGGAGAGGATATTTATCTTAAAGTTCATAGAACTTGACGAGGTATCGCCCGTAGCTATCTGATTGTGTATCTGACGGGTGTGAGAGTAGTTGAGACCCAAGATGCCGATGTTGAGCTCCAGAGCCAAGTTGTTTGTCATAAAGGCAACTACGCCCGGATTTGCGCCCAATGAGATGTCAAAACCCTTTGCGTATGTTCCGCGTATAGGCTCTCCTTCGGCAAACTTCGACTGAGAACCTCCTGCCGCGAGCTGGAACTCGGCAAACAGTGCAATACGACGGTTCATCCCCAGCGGAATAAACTGACGCCATATTGCGGCTGCAGTGTACGAATGTTTGAGCATATTGAAGTGATTGACCTCCATATTGATTGCCGCATCGCCCTCGCCGAGGTTGAGTGCCGCAGAGTCAAGTACAAGGTTGCTTCGACTATACATACCTCTAACACCGATTAACGAGTTTCGCATAAGCGCGTAGCCCACCATCGGGCTCACCTTTACTGTGTAACCGGTAGAGTTGATATCGTCGATAACAAGCAACGAGTAGTCGCTGTTTGTATGTGTGGAGTAGGTGAGAGTTCCTCCGAAAACCCACTGACCTTTCGGTACAATATGGGTCGTCATATTGGAAAGACCTCTGTTTGCACGCTGCTCACTGCGGCTCATCGCAACATCCGCAGAGGTGTTGCTTACAGCAATGGTATCGCCACTCTGTGCTGCTGCCGTAAAGGTAAGGAGCGTTGTTGCGGCAAGTGCCGTAAAAATTTTGCTCAATTGCATTCGTAAATAGTGTTAAGCAAGCCCTCCTCCGAAGAGGAGGACTCTGTTATTAGTAAACGAGCTCTACGTCGTCGATATACATAAAGCTGTCTGTCGAACCGGTGAAGTAGTCACCATAACCCGAGCAGGTGAATGTAAGCAACAGAATTGTTGGCTTGGTAGTCAGGTTGTCGCGGTACTCGAACGGAATCTCGATGAGTGTCCACTCGCTGTGGCTCTCGGTGCTGTCATAGTAAGCGCTCGCAAGAATACCATCGGTAGTAATAGCCGGAGTGAAGAGTGTAGACTCGTCGTTGGTGTTCACTGTAAAGTTGCGATCTGTCAGACAGCAGTAGATCTTCGCAAGGTCTGTACCTGATGTGTGGCTACCCTCGTTGATTGTGCCCTGATTGTTCTTCATCCAGAAGCGGATAGCCTTCGGACGAGCGTTGAAGTCGAATGGACGACCGAACTCAACGATACCGCCCATACCGTCTACGCGAACGAAGCGACCAACGAAGAGGTTACCTGCCGCAAACTTACCGATACCCATTACCGAAGCCTTGATAGACTTCATATATGCACTCTTAGTACCTGTTGCACCTGAGCGTACATCGGTAGATGATACGGTGAGCTGGCTACCTGTAAGGCTTGCTGTTGCGTGGTTACCTGTATCCCAGAAGAGTGCATAAGGGTCAGCCGCAGGACACTCTGCCTTGTCGGCAGCTGTGCTCCAAGCCTCGAAACCAGCCTCAGGAATCTGATTACCTGCAGCGGTTGTAACGCTAAGGGTAAGACCTACCTGTGTGCCGTTCTCAAACAGAGCATACTCATAGCTCTTTGACGGTACAAAGTCGGTTGCAGTAGCGTTGTATACATTCTCGATGCCCGATGCGGTGAGTGCAATGTGGTTCCACTCGCCACCAACCTCGCGGTAACCTACAGTAAGGTTGTTGCTGCTGTAGCTGTATGCTGCAAATGATGCAGTACCGAACCACAGGTCGTAGCTCTCGAGCGGAAGAACACCTGCGATGTAGCAAGTACACTCCTGATAGCCGACACCGCCGCTTGCATCCTTAATGCGGAATGCGAATGTCTGCTTGCCACCTGCAAAGAGGGCGAAGAACTCCTCAGAGAGTACTACATTGTAGTTCTTTGCAGAGCTGCTTGTAACTGCAACACCTGCAGTTGTGCCATTAAGCAGGTCGATTGTCTGGTCGCCAACGGTAATTGCAAGGGTCTTGATAGTATCAAGCGCAGCGATGTTGTACTCGTAGCCGCCACCGGTGTAGTAGATAGGGCTGTCGATGTCGAAGCCTACACTCTTCACGGTTGGATCCGGACTGAACGGAACCTTATCCTCGCGGTGATCTACAGAGTAGTCGATAACTGCCTCTACAATCAGACTGCCCGGAGCATCCTTCGAGTACTTGAAAGAGAGTGAGTAGTACTTGTTTGCCTCGATATTCTCAATAACACCCTGGTTTGTGATCTGCTCGCTGCCATCGCTGCCGCAGAAGTACCAAGAGAGGTTTGAGCAACCGTCAGGCAGGATAAAGTAACCCACCTTCTCCTCGGTGTACTTGAGTGTAGGGACATTGCCCTGCTTTGCATCTGTAAGGTTAAAGCTGTCAGCGGCACAAACATAGGTGTAGAACTCCTTTGTGAAGTGTGCAGCAACGGTGCTGTCATAGATAACCTTTACAGGGGTATTGAAGAGCATACAATCAACACTTACGGTTGAGATGTTGCCCGGAGTAATCTCAAAGTCTGCAGCACCTGTATAGTACTTTGTCTCGAAAGAGGCAAGCTCCTTCTCGCCCACCTTTACCTGAGCTACATAGTTGTCCTTAACGAGCCAGATATACTCCGGCACATCTGCAAGTGCTGTGTACTTACGAACAAGCTCGCGCTCGCTCTTCTCAGCATTTGCATAGCGATAAATCTTGAGCTCAAACGGAGTGTTCGGATCGATATCTGCTCGAGTTGATGCAAAAGCTACATTGAGTGATACAACACCCTCTTCTGCACCCATCTCAATCTCCTCTACCTGACTACAAGCGGCAGAGAGCAGCGCAAATGTTGCGCAAACGATAATATTAAATACCTTTTTCATAGTCGTTCTGCCTTAATTTATAGTGTGGTAATCATCAGAGTCTTTACAGTAACATTGTCCTCGTTGTCTGTTACGGTCATCTCGAAGCTGTGCTCACCTGCACCTGTGAATGAGAGCAGAGAGAGGAACTGAGTAATCGAGAACTCTACCTTTGTCTGATTTGCTACAGCTTCGCCGGTAGGGAAACCGAGATTTGTCAATTGTGTAGCAATATTAGAGGTGTCAAATGAAGGATCAACTGTAGAGTATGATGCAGTAGGATCAACAAGGTTCAGAACATCGCAAAGACCTACGCCGCCGAGCTGGTCAGGGGTAAGAACATTCGAGATAATCTTTACGGCAAAGTCCTTAACACCTGCAGGGGCAGTTACAACGATATCTACGGTCATGCCCTCGACTACATCGTAGCGCTGGTCGATGTTGTAACCCTTCCAAACAATTGCAGGACCTGTCTGCTCGCCCTCAACAACGATAGTAAGAGGCTGAACACTCTTGCCGCCCTTCTCGTCGGTAACTGTTGCAGTGAATGTATGCTCGCCAACATAGTTGCTGAGCAGTGACATAACACCTGTCAGGTTGTAAGATACGCTCTGCTGACCTGCTACCTGATCGTTGCAAGGCAACTTCATAAGGTTGCGCAGGATTGTAGTGGCGTTGCTGTTCATATTGCACAGGTCGAATGACTCTGTAAGGTGATATGTAGCAAGTGATGCGAGCATCTCGGCATTTGTAGATGCAATATCTACCAAAACAGAGCTGATAGCACTCTTTGTTGCAATATCTACAACAAGGCTCTTGGTGTAGTTGCCATTCTCATCAAAGTCTGTCGCAGCGAGCACTACCGGATTGTTGATGTCGCCATCAACGATAGTAATGGTTGGCTTGTCTGTGTCATCAACCATTGTGTCCTCTGTAATGAGCTGCGCCAAGTCAAAAACCAGTGACTCATCGACTACCCAGCCGTCAATAGTTACGCTAAGAGCAATGCTACCCTCGCCGGAGTACTCGATATAGAGCTGAATGTCGCTGTACTGACCCGCCTTAACATCCTTGATAGTTGTTGTAAACTCGAATGGAGCAGGCTCCTTTCCCTCCTGAGTGTACATACCCTTAACCATAATGTCGATGTTGTTCAGGGCATTTACAGCCTTGAAGTAACCCGAACGGGTCTCGTCAATTGCAAAGTCGAGTGAAGCCTCACCCACAGAGAGTGTAGCTACAGTATCGTCGCTCAATGCAGCACGAAGGTCTGCAGAGTAGCCGATAGTTGTCTGAATGTTCTGCAGTGTACATACAAGGTTCTTCAACTCTGTAGTCTGCTTGCGAACGATAGTAAAGATCTCGGTAACACCATATACAGGGCTCTCGAAAGCAGCATCTGCAATCTCGCCAGAGATCATCTTGAAGATATACTTACCTACATCGAGGGTAATAGCCTCTGCAGGACGCTCGCCATACTTAAATGAGGTGATAAGCTCCTCGCCGCTCTCGTTGTAGATCAAGCAGTCGAAGGTGTTGATATCCATCTGACCATCGGCACGAGTAAACTCGCCCTCGGCCTTCTTGTGGTCTGTAATAACCTCTACGCTGAGAGAAGAGAGCTTGAGAAAACCCTGATTGTCAATAGGGTCAAGCTCTACCTGACTTGTACCCTGACAGCCGATTGTCATCATCGCAACCAGCGCAGAGAGTGCAGTAATCTTAAAAATTTTCATATCTTTTTATTGTTTTATGCGTTAGGATTGAGCTCAGTGTTGGTATCTACCGGGATTGTGTCGAGGATATCCTCGTTGAGTGTAATGGTAATATCAACGCCACCTGTTGAGGTCAGGTCGTATGTAAGGATGTAACGAGTAGCAGCCTTTGCAATAGCAATGGTCTGTGTGGCAAGCTGCTCGGTCTTGCCTGTAGCAAGGTTTGCCTGACGGATGCAGGTACAGTCAATCTTTACACCGTTCTGCGGAGCGATGAAGAGGTGACCCTCTGCCTGCTTATCCACATCGATAGTGTTTGTAGCAGTAGTTACGGTAAACTCGCTCTGTGGGAAGTAGTTGTCAAATGCCTCGGTAGTCTTAACCAGAATAATTGCATTTGCCACAGTAGCATTGAGCTCTACTACTACGGTGCGGTTACGGTCGAGTACCTGAACGCTCTTGCTTGCAGTGAAGCAAGGAGTTGTGTAACCCTCGGCAGTAACGTCGCCATTTGCAATAGCAACGGTGTACCAACCTGCTGCGTAGCGCTCGTCGTCTGTACGATAGTCAGAGAGCGATGCCCACTGCTTAGCATAGTCTGCAGTTACGGTATTCTCGGTACCGGTAATTGAAAGAGTGAAATCAGAGAGCTCCGGAGTAGCCAGATTGATACCCTCTGCTCGTGTTGCTACCTGGCCTGATACGGCTGCGGTAACGGCAATCTTACCCTCGCCAACCTCAATCTGCTCAGTGGAGTTACCCTGCTGGCAGGCTGCAAGCGCGAGTGCTGCAATTGCACAAAGGATTAATTTTTTCATAAGCTTATAGTATTATGTGTTAATTATTTTACAATAGAAACTCGGATATTGTCAATATATACGTTACCCTCAGCATTACCTGTGCCGTCGTTGTCGCACTCTATGATTGGATAGAAGCAAATACGGGTATCTGCTGTTGCAGAGGCAACATCTGTGCTGAATGTAGGGAATGTGCCACCAAAGGCGTTCTCTCCAACATCGGTAAGGTTCTGGAAGGTGTAGTGTGTTGTTCCAAAATCGGCAAGGGTTGTTGAGTAGTTCTGGCCCAAACCACTTGTACCTACAGGAATACCGTCAATCGGATTGGCAGCATTTGTATGAGTAGCCAAGGCAACGTGTACACCCGAAGTGTCGAACGAACTTTTGGTGTGAATGTAACCGGCTGCATCAAATGTAACCTTAATTTTTACATCAGCACCGCTCTTGAGGTTTTTGAGCTGCGGAGTATCCAATCGGCCGTAGTGCTGTGAGGCAAAGAGCATAAGAATCTTTGTCGCCTGTGAACGGGCGTTGATACGGATACAGCTACCTGTTGTCCAATATCGTGCAGCATTCCAACCGGCAGTACACATAATACCGTCAAGGCTATTACCCGGCTGATCTCTATCGCTTGCAGCATAGTCGTTGTTACCATAGCTCTCGCTCTCGGTAGTAATGCACGAGAAGTCCTCAAAGAGCAGGTATGGAACCTTGGATGTGTAGTTGTTGTAGTCGTATGCAACGAAGTTGTTGAAGACAACCTTATCCTCTACAATGGCGTGGTCAGAGTCGTAGCGGAAGGTAAATGTCTGGTCAGCATATACAGTGGCATCAATCTCGCCATTGATAACCCAAGAGTAGATGTTATTTGCTTGTGGGGTAAAGCTCTTGACTGTATTGCCGTTGCTGTCGAGGATTGTAAGGGTGTTGAACTCCTCGCCCAGATTGTTCTCCGGAATCTCGATGATAAATGTTGTTGCAGGCTCCGGCTCCGGAACAGGTATAGACATCGGAGAGATATGTGACGGCTGTGCACTCTTGTTGAGTGTAATAACCCTCTCCTTTGAGGCATACTCGCCCGCCCAAGCGCGATAGGTAACATCGCCTACAAGCTCGGTAGGGTAGATCATAGCCCAGATATATTCGCCCGCCTTGTATCCTGCAGGAATCTCGATGTTAAGGGTGTTTGAGCCGTTTGCAAGTGTTGTCTCCGCTGCGGGGTCGGTAATATCTACAGTTACATCGCCCACAACCGCTGTCGGGAAGACCATCTCGACTCTGGTAATATCCATACCGTTCATAGTGCTCTCCGGCAGTACAATACGCATCGCGTGCATCTTGTGTGTAAAGAGCATATCGAGCTCGGTTACCTTAGCCTCGTTCAGCGCACCTGCAACGGTCGGTCTTGCCACCATAATGTCGCGCACGCCCATAGAGTTTGAGCCGAGCTGTGTCGATGGCAGGTTGAATGTTGCCATAGTACCCGAAACTGAGTTTGGTACCGGATAGGTAGCGTAGTAGGTGTAGCTGCTGCCTGTAAGTGGA
The DNA here is from genome assembly GCA_947367255.1 of uncultured Alistipes sp. GTDB lineage: Bacteria > Bacteroidota > Bacteroidia > Bacteroidales > Rikenellaceae > Alistipes. Next base: position 40,583 of record CANBCZ010000003.1, on the reverse strand, counting down.
GAGATTGTAGCGGTAAATACGGCTGTCTCCCAGATACTTGAGAGGTGATACATAGTAAATGGCTCTGCCACCAACTCGAAATCGTTGCTCTCGTTTGCCGCCCAAATAGCAATCTGGTCACCGCCGCTCCAGCGAGCAGAGTAACCATCTTCTGCAATAAGTGTACGGGTCTTGATTGTTGCCGACTGTCCGATGCTGACCTCAATCTTGCCGTTGCCTGTCGAAACTACAGACTCGTTAGAGCACGATAAGGCAAAGAGTGCCGGCAGTAATAGTGTAAATATTTTTTTCATATTCATATATATTCGTAGCAATTGCGCCGCAAAAGTAACCATTTGACACATATATATAAAATAAATTCAACGAACAGTCAATTTTTGCCCACGAATAGCAAAAATATGGCGCCCCTTACTACGTAAGAGACGCCAAATCAGACGGGAAATATCCGTTTTTCTACTTCAGATATTTGTCTAACCAACCGAAGAATTCGCGGTTCCAGACAAGCGAGTTCTGAGGCTTGAATACCTGATGAGCCTCATTCTCGAACGATACGAGTCGAGCATCTATGCCGCGCAGACGAGCAGCTGTAAATGCCTGCAACGACTGTGTGTAAGGGATGCGATAGTCGTACTCGCCGGTGATGATAAGAATTGGGGTATCCCACTTATCGACAGACTTGTGCGGAGAGTTTGCATACGAGCGCATAGCGGTCTTGTTTGTCTTGTCCCAGTATGAGCCGCCGTAGTCGTTGTTTACGAAGAAGAGCTCCTCGGTCTCGCCATACATCGACTCGAAATTGAATATTCCGCAGTGTGCGATAAATGCCTTGAAACGCTTGTTGTGGTGACCTGCAAGGTAGTAGACAGAGTAACCTCCGTATGATGCACCTACGCAGCCAAGTCGCTCATTATCACACCATTTCTCCTTTGCTACATCGTCTATTGCCGAGAGGTAGTCGCGGATGTTCTGACCTGAGTAGTCGCCCGAAATCTGATCTAACCACTCCTGACCGAACGATGGCAGTCCTCGACGGTTCGGAGCCACGACAACATAGCCCTGAGCAGCCATCAGCTGGAAGTTCCAACGGTAGCTCCAGAACTGTGACACTACGCTCTGCGGACCACCCTGACAGTAGAGCAGTGTAGGGTACTTTTTGTTTGCGTCGAAGTTTGGTGGGAGGATAACCCAAACGAGCATCTTCTTGCCGTCGGTGGTCTTTACCCAACGCTTCTCGACCTTACCCATCTCGATATTGTCGTAGATAGCCTTGTTTACAGCCGATATCTGACGCATCTCGCCACTTTGCAGATCGACCTCAAAGAGCTCTGTTGCCATCGAGATACTCTGCATAGTAGCCACGCAACGACCTCCGCCGATTGTAAACGAAGTGATGTCGTGGTCGCCTGATGTGATAACCTCCACATCGTTGCCTGCGGTAGTTACGCGGCAAATCTGGTGTGTAGCCTCAATTGGTGCGATAAAGTAGAGCGTATTCTCATCTGCCCAGACAATATTGTTTGCGTGGTAGTCGAAGGCAGCTGTAAGCTCCTTCATCTCGCCACTCTGGAGATAGTAGATGAAGAGTCGCTCCTTGTCCGCCTCATTTCCTGCACGACGCTGACTGCGGAAGGCAATCTTGCTGCCGTCAGGTGACCAGACAGGGTACTTGTCGTAACCCACAAATGCCTCTTTTGTAGCTTTGCCGTTGAGCTTTACGCGCTCTGAACCATCTTTGCAGATGTTGAATGTGTTTCCTGCCTCGATGTTGTAGATAAAGATGTCTGAGTCGGTAGATACGGCATACTCTGTGCCTGTGAGAGGCTTGCAGGTGTATGCAATGTGCTTTGCGTGCGGATGCCAAGCAATCTCGCCACCATCGAAGTATGGAGCCAACGGAGTATCCCACGCAGCCTCACTGCCGGTAATGTCGCGTGCCTCGCCCATTACACCATCTGCAATAGGCGCAACGAAGATGTGACGGTAGCTGCCATCATCCCAATAGTCCCAGTGACGCACCATCAGATCGTCATATATTCTCGCCTTCGACTTGTTCATATCGGGGTGCACATCTTTAGAGTTGATGTCCTTGACATGAACAGACCTCACATAGTGCAGAGCTGTGCAGTCGCTGTTTACGCCAAAGTCCTCTACGCCACCCTCTACATTGCTGATTTGTACAGGGTTAGAGCCGTCGGCAGCCATCTTCCATACCTGCATCGCACCACTGCGATTTGAGAGGAACCATATAGCTCCGTCGCCACCCCAGCGAGCAGCAGTATTGTTTGACGATGTGTCGGTAAGCTCCGCCGTAACTCCCGACGCAAGGTCGAGGGTGTAGATGCGTGTTATACCGCGATTTTCAGCCATCGAGTAGTCGGTAACTGTGTAGAGTACCGCAGCTCCGTCTGCCGATACCTCTGCGCTGCCTATGCGGCGCATCTTCCACATAACCTCAGGTGTGAGCCTTGCCGCCGCAATCTCCGCCTCTGTCAGGGAGTTGTCAATCGCCAGTGGCTCTGCCGGCTCCGAACAGCTCACAAGAGCCATTGCCAATGTTGCCATAAGTAGAATACTTTTTTTCATATAACGGAAAAATTTACTAAATTTGCATTATGATAGTCTACTTCACAGATTGCGCACTTCGTTTCGTGGCTGCCGACACTGCTGTCGCGGCGGGCGAGTGTGCCATATCCGAAAGAGAGCTAACAAGGGCGAAAGTAATCAATTTTTTTCAATCTTGCAACTCGCTCACTGTACTTTGTGCTGATTGTAACGCCGCTTTTGAGCGTTTTTTGTCCGAGTTCGAGTATGTCGAGGCGGCAGGTGGCGTGGTGGCTGATGAGGGTGGTAAGGTGCTGATGATCTTCCGTCGTGGTCGCTGGGATCTGCCAAAGGGTCATATCGACGCGGGGGAGGATGCACTCACTGCGGCAGTTCGCGAGGTTGAGGAGGAGACGGGTGTCTCGGGTTTGAAATTTGCAGGGGAGTTGTGCAATACTCTGCACGCCTACAACGTTTATGGTAAGTGGGAGATCAAGCGCACCTATTGGTTCGCCTTTTCGACTACGAGCAGCGCTACAACGGCGCAGACGGAGGAGGATATCGAGTCCGCTGTCTGGTGCAGCGAGGCTGAGGTAGATAGTAATTTGAATAGTAGTTATCCGACAATAAGGGAGGTTATATATGAATACAGGCGTACAGGCAAAAATACTTTGGGTTGATGACGAGATAGAGCTGCTCAAACCCCATATTTTGACACTGAAAAATCGTGGTTGTCAGGTAGATACCTGCAACAATGGCTACGATGCGATAGATATGGTTACCGAGCAGCCGTACGATATGATTATCCTCGACGAGATGATGCCCGGAATGACCGGTCTGGAGACCCTGCCGCTCATTAAGGATATTCGTCCTACTACGCCCGTTATTATGGTAACCAAGTCCGAGGAGGAGGATATTATGGATAAGGCTATCGGCAGTAAGATTGCCGACTACATCATCAAGCCTGTCAATCCGAGTCAGATACTGCTTCTCGTAAAGAAACATGTTCAGTCGCAACAGCTTGTAACAGAGCAGACTACGGCAGACTATCGTGCCGAGTTCGGTCGTATATCGCAGATGGTCGATAGTGCCTCCACATTCGGTCAGTGGACAAGCATATACCGCAAACTTGTCGGCTGGGAGATAGAGCTCGCGCAGTCGTCGGACGAGAGTATCCGCGAGGTGTTGCAGTATCAGAAGACCGAGGCAAATCAGGCGTTCTGTCGCTTTGTCTGCCGCAATTACCAAAATTGGATAAATTCGCGCAATGAGGATACGCCGATAATGTCGCATACCCTTATGCGCTCGAAAATTCTCCCTGTGGTAGATGCCAACAGCAAGACTACGCTGCTGCTTATCGACAACTTCCGTTACGACCAGTGGCGTGCAATCAGCCCTATGCTGCACAACTACTACAATGTGGCGGTAGATGAAAACTACTGCGCCATTCTCCCTACAGCAACGCAGTATGCCCGCAATGCCATCTTTGCCGGTCTTATGCCGCTCGCAATCGACAAACTGATGCCTAATAAGTGGCTCAACGACAACGAGGAGGGTGGTAAAAATATGTACGAGGAGGACTTTTTGCGCCGTCAGCTCCAGCAGTGCGGCAAAGATTATCGCCTCTCGTTCGATAAACTCGTGCGTCCTGAGGCGGGTCGTAAACTTATTGACAATATCCGCCGCGTATATGATGCCGACTTCTCGGTTATCGTCTACAACTTCCTCGACATCCTCTCGCACGCCCGTACAGAGACCGAGATTATCCGCCAGCTTACCGAGGATGACGCCTCATTCCGCTCGCTTACCCGTTCGTGGTTTGAGCACTCCGAGCTCTTTATCCTGCTCAAGATGCTCTCCGAGCGCGGACATACCGTCATCATCACCTCCGACCATGGCACCGTGCGCGTAGATAACCCTATTCGTGTGCAGGGCGACCGCGAAACAAGCTCCAACCTCCGCTATAAGACGGGTCGCAACCTCGCCTATAATTATAAAGAGGTCTATGAGATTACCAAGCCTGAGCAGATACAGCTCCCGTCATCCAACCTCTCGTCGAGCTATATCTTCGCCTATAATCACGACTTCTTCGTCTATAACAACGACGCCAATCGCCACATCCGTTACTACCGCGATACCTTCCAGCACGGAGGTATTTCGATGGAGGAGATGATTGTGCCGTTTATTGTTCTCCAACCGAAGGTTTTGTTGTGATAACGCGGCATTAGCCGTACATCCCTAAAAGCCCGACAATGGCTGTACGCTCGAGTACTATCCATCGTCGGGCTTTCTGCACGATGCACGCCTACTACCGCGTTCTGACAACAAAACAGTGCATATAGTTGGCGGAGTATCTGCCCCGCTCTGACGATAAAACCGTGCACATAATAATCGGAGTGCAAACTCTGATGGTAAAATAGTGTAAAAAATAATTGGAGTGTAGAACCTCCAGCTTTGTTGTCAGAGTGGTGTAGTTGTGGTATATCGTGAGAAAACCCAGCGATGGATAGTACTTGAGCGTACAACCATTGCTGGGTTTTTAAGGGATGTGCCGCAAATGCGCCACTATCACAACAAATTATCTGACTACCATTCCAAGATAGTACGGAAGTCGTAAGCCTCAGGATTAGCTACATAAGCCTTAGCAGCCTCATAATCCGCAGGAGTGATATAGTGCATTACATTGTTGAGAATCTGCTGAATCTTATCAGAGTTGATATCTACCAAGCGTGGTGGAATCTTACCCTCTGCGTTCTGGAGATCCTTCAGGTAGAGTGGAGATACATAACCGTCCTGGCTGATGTAAACCATACAACCGGTCTTACCCTCGCTGAAGAGCTTGTAAACACCCATACCGAGCTGTGAGCAGTATACAAGGTCGTATGCGATAGGAGTCTGGCAACGAACCTCGTAACCAATCTCTACCGGACGAGACTTAACCTTCAGACCCAGCTCCTTGAGCTTGTTCTCGAGCATCTCGTTGAAGATGTGAGCCTTAGATACCTTACCGAGCTCTGGGTGACCGTGGTCGTCATAAGAGAAGTGTACGCCTGACTTTGCAATCTCCTCGTCAGAGAGGCTGTGGAATACACCCTCAGAGATCATTGCAACACCATACTCGATACCCATCAGCTTACGCTTGATAATTGATGAAACAACGAGGTTTACAATCTTCTCGACAGTAATCTCAGTCTTGTTAAACATCTCAGGGATAACGATCATAGGGTAGTGGCAAGCAGAACCGATACCGAATGCAAGGTGACCTGCACTACGACCCATAGCAGCAACTACAAACCAGTTAGCAGATGTACGAGCGTCGTTGTATACGGCACGACCGATAACGGTACCACCCTCCTTTGCGCTCTGGTAGCCGAATGTAGGCGAACCTGCAGGGAGCGGAAGGTCGTTGTCGATAGTCTTTGGAACGTGGATGTTTGCAATAGGGTACTGCTTAGCCTCGAGGAACTTAGCGATACGGTTTGCAGTAGAAGCGGTGTCATCACCACCAACAGTTACGAGCAACTTGATGTTGTTCTCGGTGAAGAAGTTGAGGTTGAAGTTGTTCTCGAAGTCTGAATCCTTCGGCTTGAAGCGGCTCATTGTAAGGTAAGAACCACCCTGATTGAAGATAAAGTCAGCCTTGAAAAAGTCGAGATCCTCATAACGTGGGGTTGGGTTGAAAAGACCCGAATAACCATAGTGAAGACCGATTACGCGGTAACCCTTAGCAAGGAATGTCTTAGCCACGCTACCTACAACGGTATTCATACCCGGTGCAGGACCGCCACCTGTGAGAATTGCAATAGCTTCTTTCATAGTTTTTCTATTATTAAATTGTTAAAGATGTTCAAAAATCGTTCAAAGATAACACTTTTTTTGTTTCGTTGTAACACAAATCGCCCGAATTTACCCAAAAAATCGTATTTGTTCGCCGTCGGCATAGATGTTTATCGTTCTGATGCGCTTTTTCAGAGCCTTGGTTACTGTGTAACCCGTGCCGCTGCGACGCTTGCCCGAGTAGTAACATATCAGCGCATCTGCCGAGTCGATTAGGTAGTCGTTGCGCTCGAAATATACCCTCTCGTGATAGCTCGTTGCGAGGAGTGTCACTTGGTCTGCCGCCGCACAAATGGCGTTGTATCGCCCTCTGTTTTTCGTGCCGATTTTGTTGATGTGCCCCTCAAATGGAATTACGCAGTGCAGTCGGAGCTGCTCCAACTCCTCCTTTAACTCAAGCACAACCTCTGCTGCCAGAAGGTCAAAACCCTCAGCCATACCGCTTGCAAAAGTTCTGTAACCCTCTGAGTATAATTGCCTTATGGCGAACTTTAGCTTGTCGATGTCGATGCTCGAAATCACTCTATGTCCCGAAAACGCAGCAGTCATAGTGCAAAGATATGAAAAAAAGCAGCCCGATGGTCGAACTGCTTTATAAATGTGTAAAATTTGTCGTTACTCGCTCTGTAGAGCCTCCGAGATGTTGATAATATAGTCACCCATACGCTCAATCTCCGACACTATGTCGAGGTAGTAGACGCTGCTCTGGTACTCTGCGCCCTGCTGCTCGAGTCGTAGAATCTCCTCCTCGCGGAGCACATTGCGCATATCGTTAATCTCAATCTCGCAATCTACGGCACGACGCAGCTCCGCCTGACCATTCTCGCTGCTCTCGAGGTTTGTAATCATCACCTCGTATGCCTTGTCTACGAGCGAGAGCATAGTCTCCACCTTCTCAATCTGCTTTGCAGAGAAGCTCTTGTTGTGGATGTTGCGACGGGAGAGTATGCGGCTGATAGCCTCGCCTGCATCGCCAAGGCTCTCAAGTTCGCCGATAATCTTGTACAGAGCCTTCACCTGATAGCGTGCCTCCTCGCTGATGTTCTCCTCAGGCAGGACGTTGAGGAACGATGCAATCTCGTACTCTATGCGGTCTGCAATCTCCTCATACTTAACGAGTTTCTTGCGGAAGAGCTCAAACTGCTCCTCGCTCTCCGCCTGTACTGCAGAGCGGATATAACCGAGTCCGTTGCGACATATCTGCGCAAAGTGCACGCTCTCCTTTCTCGCCTCGGTCAGTGCAAGCTCCGCTGTGCCGATAGGTCCGGCATTGATAAACTTGAGTCGGATGGTCTGCTCCTCATCCTCCGGTTTGTTCTTGATAGCCCAAGTTACAAAGCGGACAATCAGAGGGATAAACCAGATAAGTATGCAGGTGTTGATGGTGTTGAAGAGGGTGTGGAGCATCGATACTCCGTAGAGCGCAGCAGTAGACTCTGCAGAGCCCGCCTCGATACCTGCCGAGTAGTCGATAAATACAGGGTTCGGATAGCCCAACCAAGTGATTATAATGCCGATAAACGAGAGGAACGGACGGAAGAGAATAAGTGCCCAAATCACACCGAACACATTGAAAAATGTGTGCGCCAGCGCAGCACGACGGGCATTCGGATTACCCACTGCCGCAGCGATATTTGCTGTAATAGTTGTTCCGATATTCTCACCAAGCACCATTGCTGCCGCCATATCGAACGGAATCCAGCCAAGGCTCATCATAATCAGCGTCAGTGCCATAGTTGCACTCGAAGATTGGAGTACGAGGGTCAGTATCGTACCAAAGACAAGGAAGATAAGCACAGACCCAAAGCCGTAGCCTGTCCACTGCTGGATAAATGAGAGAATTTCAGGAGTCTCGCGCAAATCAGGCACTGAGTTCTTCATCAGCGACAGACCGAGGAAGAGCAGTGCAAAGCCGATGATAAACTCGCTGATATTCTTGTACTTCTCCTTTTTTGCGATGCTCATTATAAAGCCGACAGCCATAAGTGGTACTGCGAAGATTGAGATGTCTGCCTTGAAGCCGAGTAGAGAGACCAACCATGCAGTTACCGTAGTACCGATATTGGCACCCATAATCACGCCTATAGCCTGATTGAGCGTCAGCAGTGCGGCATTTACAAAACCCACGACCATAACGGTTGTCGCACTTGACGACTGGATAATAGAGGTAATTCCCAAACCCGTCATAACGCCCTTGAACGGGCTTGAGGTCATTGCCGTAAGAAAACCGCGCAGACGATTACCGGCAGCCTTCTGAAGTCCGGAGCTCATCATGTTCATTCCATAGAGGAACATTCCGAGCGCTCCGAGGAGTGTGAAAATCTGTAGTAACATAGTTTATAGTGTTTGAGTTGAAATCAGATAGATGTTGTACGCCACAAATGCTGCGAACATTATTGCTCCCTCAAGTCGCGAAATCTTCTTGTTCAGAGCGCATATAAGCAGCAACACCGCCGCGCCAATCATCACAGCATAATCCACAAAAGTGATGCCTCCGCCCGCAAGCGCATTTATCTGCGAACTTACGCCGAGGATAAATGAGAGGTTGAAGATGTTGGAGCCGACAATATTTCCTAACGCAAGGTCTGTATTGCGCTTTGCTGCCGCTGCGGCAGATGCTGCAAGCTCAGGCATAGATGTTCCGCAGGCGATAAGGGTAATCGAGATAAATGCCTCATTTACACCCCACTCCGTAGCAATTGCAACGGCTGCATCGACAAAATAGTCGCAACCCACAATCAGTACGCCCAAACCACCGAGTGTGCGCAGTACCGACGCCCAGATATTCTGCGGCTTATCCTCCTCTGTTGAGGTTGCTGCTGTGCCGTTTTTGCGGTCGCGCACAAAGCTGATGTAGATAAATAGCGCGAAGACGACGAGCAGTATAAGACCGTCAATGCGGTCGATAGTTACAGGACTGCCGTTGAAGAAGTTGAAGGCGAGAAGTATTGTCAGTATTGAGATGGCGATACAGAACGGCAACTCAAATCGCATATTCTCGCGCTTGACGATTACGGGGTGGATCATAGCCGTAAGACCCAGAATACCTAAAACATTGAAGATATTCGAGCCGACAACATTGCCGATAGCCACATCGACATTACCCTTGAATGCGCCAATAGAGCTCACTATAAGTTCGGGGAAAGATGTTCCGATGCCGACGATAATTGCACCGATAACAAAGTCCGAGATGCCAAAACGCTTGGCAATGGCTGCAGAACCTACAACAAGGTTGTCTGCACCCAAAACCACTGCAACAAGTGCAGCAATAAGAATGATATATTCCATCTGAAAAGTATTTAAGTAACTGATTTAGTTGAATATAGGGGTACTAAACCCAAACCTATATCCTTATGCGGTGCCACCTAAATATTGTAGAAAGTTTTACTACGGACAGTACAGCGTTTGCGCTCGAGAAGAACGAGATGTTGTTGTCGTAAATTATACCGTTGGCGCTGTGTGCCGTGTAGATTTTGCTGTTGCTTGAGAGTGCCCTTCTCGATGCGGACGGTAGTCTGATCTGCCTGCCCGAGTGTATTGAGGTCGGCGCTGTGGCGTGGGCGTAGTCAAACTCCGCCGTAATCTCCTCGCTTTGTGTGCAATTTTCGTCAATGTCATAAAATCCCTCGCCCAACATCTGCGATGCGAGTAGGGCTGCTACAGAGATAAATATTACCAAAAATCGTCTCATATTCGGCACAAAGGTAGAAAAAATGTAAATTTATACTCAATCTGCAAGGTTAAATTATTCTTAACAAACGCGATAAATGAGAATTAACTACAAATTCTATCCTTGTTTGTGGCAAATATTTTGAAAATTGAATAGCTTTTGCTACCTTTGTATGACAGTAATTTACTGGGAAGAGATATGAGAGATAAAATTCAAAATTTTGGTCGCGCACTTAGCGCAATGGTAATGCCGAATATCGGCGCATTTATCGCGTGGGGTCTTATTACGGCACTCTTTATCCCTACGGGTTGGTTCCCGAACGAGCACCTTGCAAAGCTTGTCGGTCCGATGCTTACCTATATGCTGCCGCTGCTTATCGGTTATACGGCAGGTCATAATGTGGCAGGTGTTCGAGGCGGAGTTATCGGTGCTATCGCCACTGCGGGTGTTATCGTGGGTACAGATGTTCCGATGTTTATCGGTGCGATGATTATGGGTCCGCTTGCCGCGTGGATTATCAAGAAGTTCGATACTGCTGTCGAGGGTAAGATTCGTGCAGGCTTCGAGATGCTGGTAAATAACTTCTCGCTCGGTATTATCGGTATGCTTCTGGCTATTATCGGCTACCTGAGTGTGGGCGGTGCTATCTCGTGGCTCACAGAGCTATTCGAGTCGGGTATTGTCTATCTGAAGGACCACAATATGTTGCCTCTTGTCTCGATTTTTATTGAGCCGGCAAAGGTTATGTTCCTCAACAATGCTATCAACCACGGCATCCTCACTCCGCTCGGTTCCGTGCAGGTGCAGGAGTTTGGCGAGTCGATTATCTTCTTCCTTGAGTCCAATCCGGGTCCGGGCTTCGGTCTGCTGATGGCATATTGGGTATTTGGTAAGGGTACGGCAAAGAGTTCTGCTCCGGGTGCTGTGCTTATCCAGTTTATCGGTGGTATCCACGAGATTTACTACCCTTATGTACTCTCTCGTCCGCTTCTTATCCTGCCGATGATTTTGGGTGCGTCGTCAAGTATCCTCTTTATGACCCTCGCACACGCAGGTCTTATCGGTCCGATCTCTCCGGGTAGTATTATCTCTGTAATTATCATGTCCGCATCGGGCAAGATGCTCATAAATGTTGCCGCTGTGCTTATCGCTGCAACGGTAACCTTCCTCACCTCGGCACTTATTCTGCGTCGTAGTGCAAAGGAGGACGATACCCTTCCGGAGAATAGATTTAAGCCTAAGTATAAGGTCGATGCCGAGCGCGCTGCAGCAGCTGCCAAGGTTGCTCATATCGTCTTTGCGTGTGATGCCGGTATGGGAAGCAGTGCCCTTGGTGCAACCCGCTTCCGTAAGAGAGTGGAGAGCCTCGGTCTGGGTCTTAAGATCGATAACCACTCTGTAAACTCTATCCCTGCCGATGCAGATGTCGTTGTCTGTCAGGAGGGTCTTGCCTCTCGTGCAAAGGGTAATGCCCCTTCGGTGCGTATCGTGGCAATCAAAAACTTCCTTGAGGACCCTGCGCTGGATGCACTCTATGCCGAGCTGGCATCGCGTAAGGATGTTGTCGCTGCCGTAGCTCCTACAGAGGGCGAGGAGGCGAAGGAGAAGGATAACTCGGGCGTTCTTGCTTTGACCTCTATCAAAGTTGGTGCAAAGGCTGCCGATAAGTGGGAGGCTATTGCCGAGGCGGGCGGACTGCTTGTCAAGGGCGGATATGTGGGTATGGACTATGTGAATGCTATGATGGAGCGCGAGAAGGTCGCTACAACATATCTGGGTATGGGTATTGCCATTCCGCACGGTACACAGAATGCCAAGCGTGAGGTTCTGCGTACAGGTATCAGCGTTGTGCAGTATCCTGAGGGTGTTGATTTCGATGGCGAGAAGGCATACCTTGTTATCGGTATTGCCGGTGTGGGTGACGAACACCTTGAGCTGCTTGCAAGGGTCAGCGAGGCTCTGGATGACGAGGAGGTACTCGAGCGCCTTAAGAGTACTACAAATCCTGAAGATATATATGAGGTATTGAACGCTTAAAATTGTATTATAATAAACTATGGTTACAACGACTATTCTACTTTCAGCACCAAACGGTATGCACGCTCGTCCTGCGGGCGAACTTGTTAAACTCGCAAAGAGCCTTGACGGTAAGGTTACACTTGCCACTGCAGCAAAGAGTGTCAGCGCAGCAAGTATGCTGGGCATCCTCTCGCTGGGTCTTAAGTCGGGCGCGGAGATTACTGTCAGTGCCGAAGGTGGTAGCGAAGAGGCGAACTTGGCTGCTGTAGTAGATTTTATCGCTGCAATTACTGAGTAATGAGAGTCCTTGAAACAACTGTCAGAGCCTCTGAGGGCATTGCTGTAGGTCGTGCATTTGTCGTAGATAGATGCACCGCCTCGACCTCTTATGAGAAGGGCGCGCCCGAGGTGGAGCAGAACCGTTTCGAGCAGGCTCTGCAGCAGAGTCGCGAGCAGATAGAGACTCTTGCTGCCGATAGCGAGATCTTTGCTGCACACCTCGAGATTGTCGATGATCCGATGCTCTCGGATGCTGTTGTGGCACATATCGACGAGGGCGACAGTGCTCACGATGCAGTTTTGCAGGCGTCAGCAGAGCTTGTGTCTATGTTCGAGGCTATTGACGACGAGTACCTTGCTGCGCGTGCTGCAGATGTCAAGGATATCTTTGCCCGTATCGCGGCAAACCTTACGGGCGGTGTAAAAAATCCGTTTGAGGGTGTTGCCGAGGGCGATATTGTTGTAGATGCGGAGCTGTTGCCATCGGATATGGCACTGCTCGACTTTAATAAGATTCGTGGCTTTGTCACCGCCGAGGGTAGTGCTACAAGCCACGTCTGTATTATAGCCCGCAACCTCTCTGTTCCGGCTGTGGTCGGTCTTAAGGGTATCTTGAGCGAGGTTAAGAGTGGTGATACCATTATCGTAGATGGTAGTGGTGGCAGGGTCGTGATAGAGCCCGATATTGCCACTTTGGACGAGTATAAGGTGCGCGAGCTGAACCATAAGGCACTGCTTGCAGAGCAGCAACAGGCGGCAGGTGCAGAGATTTTCCACAACGGCGAGCGAGTATATGTCTTTGCCAATGCCGGCTCTGTGGAGGATGTTGAGCGCGCCATTGCAGCGGGTGCAGACGGTATAGGTCTGTTCCGCAGCGAGTTTTTGTATATGCAGAGCTCTGTCGAGCCTTCGGAGCAGCAGCAGTATGAGGCATATCTGTCGGCTGCGCGTAGTTGTAAAGGTAAGCCGCTTACAATCCGTACGCTCGATATCGGTGGCGATAAGGCTGTGCCGTACTTGGGCTTTGAGCGCGAGGAGAACCCGTTCCTCGGCTGGCGAGCTATCCGCGTATGCCTTGAGTTGCGCGATATGTTCTGCCGACAGTTGAGGGCAATTCTTCGTGCAAGTGCCGAGGGTAATGTGCGCGTTATGTTCCCTATGGTCGTAACTCTTGAGGAGCTTGAGCAGGCAAAAGAGCTGCTTGAGCAGTGTAAGTCAGAGCTTAAGTCTCAGGGCGTTGCCTATGACGAGAATATCAAGGTCGGTGTGATGATCGAGACCCCTGCGGCGGTGCTTATTGCCGATAGTTTGGCATCACATTGTGACTTTTTCAGTATCGGCACAAACGACCTTGTGCAGTATGTTATGGCGGCAGACAGAGCAAATGCAAAGGTCGCAAACCTCTACAATCCATACTCTAAGGCTGTTCTGCGCGCTATAGAGATGGTTATCGCGGCGGCAGATGCGGCAGATGTAGAGTGCGGAATGTGCGGAGAGCTCGCCTCGGATACAGAGGCTACAGAGCTGCTGCTCGGTATGCACCTGCGCGAGTATAGTGTCAATATCGGTTCGATATCAAAGATAAAATACCAACTAAATAACTTACTAAAATGAGAAACAGAGTATCTGAAAAATTTGCAGAGATCTATGGCGAGGGTGCCATTCTCTTTGCCTCTCCTGGTCGTATTAACCTTATCGGTGAGCATACCGACTACAATGGCGGTTTCGTATTCCCGGGTGCAGTAGATAAGGGTATCGTTGCAGCTATCCGCCTCAATGGTACAGACAAGGTGCGTGCATTTGCCCTTGACCTCAACGACTATGCTGAGTTCGGTCTTGCTGAGGAGGATAAGCCGTCACAGGGCTGGGCTTGCTATATCTTCGGTGTATGCCGCGAGATTCAGAAGCGCGGTGGTGTTATTGGCGGTTTCGATACAGTCTTTGCAGGTGATGTACCTCTTGGTGCAGGTATGAGTTCGTCTGCAGCCCTTGAGAGTACCTTTGCATTTGCTCTCAACCACCTCTATAACCTCGGTATCGATAAGTTTGAGCTGGCTCGTATCGGTCAGAGCACCGAGCATAACTACTGCGGCGTAAATTGCGGTATTATGGACCAGTTCGCCTCTGTTCACGGCAAGGCAGGTCATCTTATGCGCCTCGACTGCCTCTCTATGGAGTTTACATACTTCCCATTCGACCCTACCAAGCACGGTTATCGACTGCTGCTTGTAAACTCTCGCGTAAAGCACGAGCTTGTCGGCTCTCCATATAACGATCGTCGTGCCTCTTGTGAGCGCGTAGCAGCTGTTCTGGGTCAGGAGTTTCTGCGTGGAGCAACTATGGCTCAGCTCGAGGCTGTTAAGGATCAGATCTCTGAGGAGGACTATATGCGTGCTCGCTATGTTATCGGCGAGGAGCAGCGTGTGCTCGATGTATGTGAGGCTCTGGAGCGCGATGACTACGAGACTGTCGGTAAGCGTATGTATGAGACCCACTGGGGTATGTCACGCGACTATGAGGTAAGCTGTGAGGAGCTCGACTTCCTTGCAACAGTAGCCGAGGAGTGCGGTGTTACCGGCTCACGCATTATGGGTGGAGGCTTCGGTGGCTGTACCATCAACCTCGTTAAGGAGGAGCTCTATGACAACTTCGTAGCTACCGTTACCGAGCGTTTCGAGCAGAAGTATGGTCATAAGCCTGAGATATACCCTGTTGTTATCTCTGACGGCTCCCGACTTTTGTAATTTGTCGTGAAAAGCGCGCATATGCGCCCTATCCCTTAAAACCCAGCAATGGCTGTACGTTTTGTACTATCCATCGCTGGGTTTTATCACGATATGACACCTCTACGCACTTTTGACGACAAATAGGTGCAAAGGGGATAATCGTAGAGAAAAAAGCAGATAGTTTTACTCTTGGCGTGGTAGTTGTATTCCCATAGCTGGTTAAATCAAATTTTTTGCTTATGGGAAACAATACGAGTTCTACTTTTAGGTTGTCGGTGGCAACGCTGGCAATTATGAATGTTACGGCAGTGGTGAGTCTTCGAGGACTTGCTGCGGAGTCTGTGTATGGTTTAGGCTCAGCATTCTACTATCTTTTTGCCGCCTTTGTCTTCCTTATCCCGACGGCACTTGTGGCTGCAGAGTTGGCTGCAATGTTTAGTGATAAGCAGGGTGGTGTCTTTCGCTGGATTGGCGAGGCTTTCGGTGCAAGAACGGGCTTCCTTGCCATCTGGTTGCAGTGGATTCAATCGACTATCTGGTACCCTACGGTGCTTACATTCGGTGCCGTTTCGATAGCCTTTATCGGTATGAATCAGCAGGCAGATATGGCACTTGCCTCGAATAAACTCTTTACGCTTATCGTCGTGCTTGCAATCTATTGGACGGCGACATTTATCTCGCTCAAGGGTCTGGATTGGGTCGGAAAAATCAGTAAATGGGGCGGTATTATCGGTACTATTATTCCGGCAGCGCTGCTCATTATTTTGGGTGTGATATACCTCGTTTCGGGCGGTCATAACAATATGGATATGAGCGCAGGATTCTTCCCCGACCTGAAGAAGTTCGATAACCTTGTCCTTGCCAGCAGTATCTTCCTCTTCTATGCGGGTATGGAGATGATGGGTATCCATGTTATGGAGGTAAATAACCCGAAGCGCAACTATCCTAAGGCGATTATCATCGGCTCGCTTATTACAGTATCGATCTTTATCCTCGGCACATTCTCACTCGGCTTTATCATCCCTGCAAAGGAGGTATCACTTACACAGTCGTTGCTGATAGGCTTTGATCGCTATTTTGAGTATCTGCATATGTCGTGGGCATCTCCGCTGATAGCCATAGCGCTGATGTTCGGCGTACTTGCGGGTGTACTTACATGGGTTGCCGGTCCGTCAAAGGGTATCTTTACCGTAGGTAAGGCGGGCTATCTGCCACCATTCTTCCAGAAGAGCAATAAAAATGGCGTGCAGCGCAATATCCTGCTTATTCAGGGCGGTATTGTCACGCTGCTGTCACTGCTTTTTGTCGTTATGCCGAGCGTGCAGTCCTTCTATCAGATACTCTCGCAGATGACCGCCTCGCTATACCTTATTATGTATATGATGCTCTTTGCTGCGGCAATCGTTCTTCGCTACCGTATGCGCGACAGCGATCGCCCGTTCCGTCTGGGTGGTAACTTTACGATGTGGATTATCGCCGGACTCGGTTTCTGCGGCTCCTTGCTCGCCTTTGTGCTCAGCTTTATACCGCCGGCACAGATATCTACCGGAAATCCGAAGACATGGGTGACAATCCTCATTACGGGCTGTATTATCGTCGTTGTCGTGCCGTTTATCATCTACGCGATGCGTAAACCGAGCTGGAAGAGCAGCGATACAGACTTTGCTCCGTTCCATTGGGAGAAGTAAGAAGTTGTCTAACAAGGTGATTTTTTGCGTTACACTCGTCCTCAAAATGCTCATTTACGCTTAGTAAACTGCGCTTTTTCGGACTTCGTAAGCCTTAAAATCCCTCTTGTTATACAACTTCCCAACAAAAGTGCGGCTATCCTACACGTAGGATAGCCTCTTTTATACCTCAATCTTAAATCCGATACCCTTGTGGGTGGTGATTGTATTGTCGCCGAGTTTGCGTCGCAGACGGCGGATGTGAACATCGAGTGTGCGGTCACCCACAACCACTTCACCACCCCAAATACGGCTGAAAATCTCCTCGCGCGTAAAGACCTTGTCGGGATTTGAGAGCAGCAGTTCGACTATCTCAAACTCCTTTTTAGGTAGCGTAAATTCGCCCTGTGGAGTGGTCACTACGCGACGCTCTGTGTCGATTTTGCACTGTGATGTTGTTGCCGGTTTTAGACGCTTCATAATGGCATTTATTCGACTGCATAACACCCTCATACTCACAGGTTTAGTAATGTAGTCGTCGGCACCTGCCGTGTAGCTGTCTATCTGGCATTGCTCCTCTTGTACGGCGGAGAGAAAGATGATAATCGTATCTGCAAGTTCGGGTATCTGGCGTATCGCCTCGCACGCCTGCCTGCCATCCATCACGGGCATCATCATATCGAGCAGTATAAGGTGTGGCAGGGTAGTGCACGCTATCTCTATCGCCTCCTTTCCGTTAGATGCGGTCGAGATGTCGTACCCCTCGCGGCGCAGGTTGTAACCTATAAACTCGCGAATATCGTCTTCGTCGTCTACAATAAGAATACGCTGCATAGATCTCCTCTTAGAACTGAACTACGGGTGCTGACTGTGCCTGTGGCTCGGCTGCAAAGAACTCCTTTTTGCCAAATCCGAAGAGCGATGCTACGATATTTGCCGGGAAGGTCACCACGCGCTGATTGAAACCCTTTACAATGTCGTTATAACGCTGACGCTCAACGGCAATGCGGTTCTCTGTACCCTCCAACTGTGCCTGCAACTCGAGGAAGTTCTGGTTTGCCTTCAGGTCGGGATAGTTCTCCGCAACGGCAATCAGACGACCGAGTGCCGAGGTTATAGAGCTCTGTGCATCAACATAAGCCGCCATCTGCTCTGCGCTCATATTTGCACCATCTACAGTAATGGATGTAGCCTTTGCTCTCGCCTCGACAACGCCCTCGAGGGTCTGCGACTCGTGTGCAGCATAGCCTTTTACGGTGTTTACAAGGTTAGGTATAAGGTCACTGCGACGCTGATACTGCGCCTCGACATTTGACCAAGCACCTGCAACCTCCTGCTCTGCCTTTGCCAGCGAGTTGTAGGTAGATACACAGTAAACAGCCAACAGAGCAGCTGCTGCACCGATGACGATAAGTGTTGTCTTTTTCATAATATTCTCATTTTTAATATGTTATACTAAAATCTCGAGCCGGCACCTCCGCCGCCGAAGCTACCACCTCCGAAACCACCTCCGAAGCTGCCGCCACCAAAGCCTCTGCCGCCACCTAAACCACCGACATAGACGCCTGTCTGCTTGTAGACCTTCTCCTGCGTGGTACGGTTGTAACCGCAATTTGAGCAGTGGTAGTGGTGCGCCATAAGGTCATATCTGCGTGTTGAACTCAGATTTTCGGAGTGGGTGTGACGCAGGGTGTGCTGACCGCACTTCGGACACTTGCGACTTATCCATATGCCGACAATTGCGATGACGATAATTGCCACTGCAAAGAGGAAGAATGCCACCATAAACTGCACAAACTCCTCATCCTGAATCGCTTCAAAGCTCGCCTCGCCATTCGACGATATCACCTTTGCAATGGCTGTAATACCCTCGACCATACCTCGGTCGTAGTCGCCGCGAGCAAGGTGCTCGACCATATACTGCTGCTGAATACGCTTGCATATTGCATCGGGAAGCACGCCTTCAAGTCCGTAGCCCGTCACAAAGCGTATCTCTCGCCTCTCTGTTGCCAAAATTATTCCCAGTCCGTTGTTCGACTCTCTGCTGCCGACACCCCACTCCGAAAAGAGGGTGTGGGCAAATGTAAACAGATCGTCAGAGTCTATATCCTCCACCACGACAACAGCTATCTGAGCCTTGCCTGCTGTGTGCAATGAGTCGCAGGCGCGGTCTATCGCTGCAACGGCAGCAGGGGAGAGTATATTGTCGGGATTTGAGGTGTATGCCGAGGCGTCACTTATCTGCACATTGGGTATCTCTTTGACGGTATATCTACCGGCAAAAACCGATGCTGTAGCAGCGAGAATTGCGATAATGAGTGTCGATAATCGTTTCATACGGCAACAATTTCTCTACAAAGGTAGTAAAAAATAGTGAAATGTTGAAAAAATGGGGATAATTTTGATTTCTCTATTTTGATTTTTGAATAGGTTTAATTACCTTTGTGCGATACTTTTTTACTTAAAACTATAACTTATGCCTACTACTATTAAATCTACAGAAACTCCGGAGTTGGAGTTGGTCAGCGTAGCTGAGGATGCGACTGTTTTTACTGATGAACAAAATGTAATTTCTGCCGAGGAGCTCGATGCGGCAGGGGATTCTCCTGTTGTAGAGACGCAGGTAGCAGGCAAGAGTAAGGGTGAGCTGGTAGATATGCTCGCCGAGGTTTTGGAGAGTAACTCTGCGGAGGATGTCCGCTCGCAGGTCGAGCAGATAAAGACCGCATTCTATAAGATTCACCGCGCACAGGTCGATGCACGCCTTAAGGAGGCTGCCGAGAGTGGTGTTGAGGCAGAGCAGGTACAGGATGCCGACGAGCTTCGCCTGAAGGAGCTGCTCAAGAAGTACCGCGACGCTCGCGACAAGGCTACTGCCGAGAGCGATAAGGTCAAGGAGGAGAACTACCGCCTCAAGTGCGAGATTATCGAGGAGCTGAAGAGCCTTATCTCAAGCGAGGAGACTCTGAATGTTACTTTTGCTCGTTTCCGTGAGCTTCAGGCTCGTTGGAAGGAGATTGGTCAGGTGCCGCAGGCTAAGGTCAATGATCTGTGGGAGACCTACAACCTCCATGTCGAGCGTTTCTATGACTTTGTAAAGATTAACAAGGAGCTGCGCGATCTGGATTTGAAGAAGAATCTGGAGGCAAAGGGAGCTCTTTGTAAGGCTGCCGAGGCGCTTGCCGAGCAGTCAAATATCGTTGAGGCATTCCGTAAGTTGCAGAAGCTCCACGATCAGTGGCGTGAGACAGGTCCTGTAGCTGCAGAGCAGAAGGAGGCACTTTGGGAGCGTTTCAAGGCGGCATCTTCGGTTGTCAATCGTCGCCATCAGGAGCACTTCGAGTCGCTCAAGCAGGAGCAGTTGAAGAACCTCGAGGCAAAGACCGCACTCTGTGAGGCTGCCGAGGCACTTATCGCAACCGTTCCGGCATCACATAAGGAGTGGAACAAGGCAAATGAGCGCCTTATTGAGCTGCAGGGTCAGTGGCGTACTATCGGCTTTGCTCCGAAGAAGGAGAATGCAAAGATTTACGACCGCTTCCGTGCCGCTTGTGACAAGTTCTTCGAGTGCAAGCACGCCTTCTATGCAGATGTTAAGGGCGATATGGAGCAGAACCTTGCTCAGAAGGTCGCTCTGTGTGAGGCTGCCGAGGCTCTTGTAGAGTGCGAGGATTGGAAGAGCGCAACAGACAGAATTCTCGAGCTACAGGCAGAGTGGAAGAGGGTAGGAACAGTCTCTCGTCGCCACGCAGATGCTATCTGGCGTCGTTTCCGCGCTGCTTGTGACAAGTTCTTCGAGCGAAAGAGCGCACACTTCGCAACTGTCGAGGGTGGCTATGCAGACAATCTTCAGAAGAAGCAGGCTCTTATTGCCGAGATGAACGCTGCCGATGTTAAGGTGGGCGGATATGATATGATTAAGGAGTACCAGCGTCGCTGGAGCGAGATCGGCTTTGTGCCTATCAAGCACAAGGAGGAGATTGCAAAGCTCTACAAGCAGGCTGTGGACCGTATGTTTGCAGTTGTTCGTGGCGCAGATCGCGAGAACTCGCTCAGCCGCTTCAAGGATAAGGTAAACTCTATGCGTCAGGGTGGTGAGCGTCGTCTGCGCTCGGAGCGCGAGAAGCTCTACAACCGTGTTCGCCAGCTCGAGCAGGAGGTTGCAACACTTGAGAACAATATCGGCTTCTTCTCCAAGTCGAAGGGTGCAGAGTCATTCATCGCCGAGGTTGAGGAGAAGATTGCCAAGGCAAAGCGCGATATTGCAGATACCATCGCCAAGATCAAACTTATTGACGACGGCGAATAGTGTTACGGAGGGCGGCTTACGAGCCGTCATCTGCTTTTAGATTAGGTTAAATTTCAAAATATATTATAGGTATGAAACTGTCAAAGCCAAAGTACATCTTCGTTACCGGAGGTGTGGCATCATCACTGGGAAAGGGAATTATCTCATCTTCACTTGCACGTCTTCTTCAGGCTCGTGGATATGTTACGACAATTCAGAAGTTCGATCCATATATCAATGTTGATCCAAGTACCCTTAATCCGTATGAGCACGGCGAGTGCTATGTTACCGATGACGGTACAGAGGCAGACCTCGATTTGGGTCACTATGAGCGTTTTACATCTATCGCTACATCTAACAAGAATACCGTTACTACAGGTAAGATCTATAAGACCGTAATCGAGAAGGAGCGTCGTGGTGACTATCTGGGTAAGACCGTGCAGGTTATCCCTCACATCACCGATGAGATTAAGCGTCGTATCCAGCTCAATGGTCAGACCAAGCAGTTCGATATTATCATCACCGAGATTGGTGGTACTGTCGGCGATATCGAGTCACTGCCGTTTATCGAGTCTGTTCGTCAGCTCCGCAACTCGTTGGGTTATCAGAATACAGCTCTGGTACACCTTGCGTGGGTTCCATATCTGGCTGCATCGGGTGAGGTTAAGACCAAGCCTACACAGCACTCTGTAAAGGCTCTGCTTGAGAATGGTCTGCAGCCGGATGTACTTGTGCTTCGTGCAGAGAACTCTCTCGAGACATCTATCAAGCGTAAGATTGCTCTCTTCTGCAATGTTATGCCTGAGGCTGTTGTGGAGTCTATAGATATGCCTACTATCTACGAGGTGCCACTTCGTCTGTTCGAGCAGAAGATGGACCTTGTAGTTATGCAGCGTCTGGGTCTGCCTACAGAGGACTCTGAGTCTGATCTGACTGCTTGGAGAGCGTTCGTAGATAAGGTTAAGAATCCGACAAAGTTTGTCGAGGTTGCCCTTGTCGGTAAGTATACAGAGCTTCCTGATGCCTATAAGTCTATCAATGAGGCATTTATCCACGCAGGAGCTATGAACGACAGTAAGGTTAAGGTTCGTTATGTAAAGGCTGAGAAGGTTACTGCAGAGTCTGCTGCCGAGCTCTTCGAGGGTGTATCAGGTATCTTCGTTGCTCCGGGATCGGGCAGTCGTGGTGTAGATGGTAAGATTGCAGCAGTAAAGTATGCGCGTGAGAACAATATCCCATTCTTCGGTATTGGTCTTGGTATGCACTGCGCAGCTGTCGAGTTTGCTCGCAATGTCCTCGGTCTTGAGGATGCAGCATCTGCCGAGCTCGATGCAACTACAAAGCACCCTGTTGTCAGCCTTATGGAGGAGAATAAGATCGATAAGGGTAGTGTTCGCCGCATCGGTGGTTATGTATGTACTCTCAACCCTGAGTCAAAGTCTGCAAAGGCTTACGGCATCACCTCTGTTATGGAGCGTCACAGCAACAGCTACGAGTTCAATACCGACTACCGCGAGCAGTTTGAGGCTGCAGGTATGAAGTGCGTGGGTATCAACCCTGAGACACAGCTTGTCGAGGTATTTGAGCTTGAGAACCACCCTTGGTATGTAGCTACACAGTACCACCCTGAGTATAAGAGTACTGTAGAGCATCCTGCACCACTCTTCGTAGATTTCGTGGCTGCAGCGTTGAAATATTCTGAAACCAAATAATAAACAATGGAAAATAATAGCACAAACAAACAGTCAATAATCGGATTTATACTTATAGGCGTTGTCTTCTTCGGCTATATGTTGTATAACAACTATCAGATGAAGAAGTTCAACGAGCAGGTTGCCGTAGAGCAGCTTGTCGAGGGTGTTGCAACAGAGGCATCTGCAGTCGTTGCTGCGCAGCAGGAGGCAGAGGTTGCTAAGACCGAACCACTTGTTGTTGCCGACCCATTTATCATCGATGGTGCAGAGAGCAGTGAGGTGGTGCTGGAGAATGACTACCTCAAGCTGACACTCTCTACTATCGGTGGTCAGATTGTAGATGCAACTCTCAAGAAGCACACAAAGTATGCACCAAAGGAGGAGCGTAACGAGCTTGTGAAGCTCTTCGATCCGACAAGTGCAGCCTTTGATATGACCTTCTATGTTAAGGATGATCTGAAGAATGTCAAGGTTGTTACTGCCGAGCATAACTTTGTATGTCAGGGTGTTGTTGAGGGTGCAGAGAGCAAGTCTGTAACCTTTACACTCCCATTCAAGGGCGGTGCTGCGCTCAACTTTGTCTATACACTCTACAACAGCAAGAGTGAGGAGCGCGACTACCTCGTAGATTTCGATGTGCAGTTCTCGGGTCTTGCTCCGCTGATGGCAAATCAGAGCTCTATCGGTGTCGATTGGCACACTCGCAGCTACCAGAACGAGCGTAGCTACAAAAACGAGAATATGTACACCTCGCTCTACTATCGTCATCCGGGCGAGACAGGTATCGAGAATTTGGGCGTCTCTGAGGGTAATAAGAGCAAGAATGTATCAACATCTGTAGATTGGGTGGCATTCAAGCAGCAGTACTTTACCACAGCAATTATCCCTGAGGGCGTGGACTTTACCTATGCCGATGTTGCATATCAGACCCTGCCTGAGAAGAGCGGCTATATCAAGGAGTACTCTATGGCTGCAGCCGTACCGTACACTCCGCAGACCGATGGCTATAAGTTCAACTTCTATCTGGGTCCTAATAAGTTCCCTGTGCTCAAGAAGCTCGCTGATAGCAATGGCGACTCTCTGAATCTCGAGCGTATTATCCCGCTGGGTTGGATCTTCTCGACCTATGTGAGCCGTTGGGTGGTAATTCCTCTCTTTACATTCCTCAGCAAGTATATCGAGAGCTTCGGTCTTATTATCCTTATCCTTACGCTGCTTGTTAAGCTGATTATCTCTCCACTGACATACAAGAGCTACCTCTCAACTGCCAAGATGCGTGCAGTGCGTCCGGAGCTGGAGGCTATCAATGCCAAGTACCCTCGTCAGGAGGATGCAATGAAGAAGCAGCAGGCTACTATGGAGCTCTATAATAAGGCGGGTATCAGCCCTATGAGCGGCTGTCTGCCGATGCTTATCCAGATGCCTATCCTGATTGCGATGTTCCGCTTCTTCCCGGCATCTATCGAGCTTCGTGGCAAGTCTTTCCTCTGGAGCGATGACCTCTCATCTTATGATAGCGTGCTTGATCTGCCATTCAATATCCCATTCTATGGCGATCATATCTCACTCTTCTGTCTGTTGATGGCTGTAGTTCTGTTCGGCTACTCTTATATGAACTATAAGCAGACCGCAGCTACCCAGCCGCAGATGCCTGGTATGAAGTTTATGACCGTCTATATGATGCCAATCATGATGCTCTTCTGGTTTAACAGCTACTCGAGCGGTCTTTGCTACTACTACCTGCTCTCGAACATTATCACTATGCTGATGATGCTCGGTATCCGCGCTATGGTAGATGATGATAAGGTACGCGCTGCAATCCATACCAAGATGACCAATACCAAGGGTAAGAAGTCACGCTTCCAGCAGCGTTATGAGGAGCTTATGCGTCAGCAGGAGCAGTTAAATAAGCGATAAACAGTGTAGCGATGGCATTTATCGAGTCTATATCCAACGAGGAGGTAGCAGCTCTGCAGGCGGTGCAGTTCGATGGCGAGATTGTCGTTGTCGATACTCCGCAGGCTCTTGAGGAGGCGTGTGCACACCTCTCCAAGCAGACTATTCTCGGCTTTGATACCGAGACCCGACCATCGTTTACCGCCGGTGTGACAAATAAGGTGGCACTGCTGCAGCTCTATGGTGGCGGCAAGTGCTTCCTTATCCGTCTTAACCGCGTGCAGATGTCGAAACATCTGACAGATATCCTCCACCGCGCAGATATCCTCAAAATCGGTGCTGCTGTAAAGAACGATATTCTCGGACTTGCTAAACTCCGTCACTTCACCGCAGGAGGCTTTGTCGATCTGCAGGATATTGTCGAGAACTACGGCATAAAGGATAAGAGCCTGCGCAAAATCTCGGGTATTGTCTTGGGTAAAAAGGTCTCAAAGGCTCAGCGCCTGAGTAATTGGGAGGCAAAGACTCTTACGCCACAGCAGCAGGTTTATGCGGCGACGGATGCGTGGGTGTGCGTCGAGATCTACAAGTCTTTATCGCATTTGTCGTGAAAACGTGTCATATATGGCACATCCCTTATATCCCCGAATGGGAAATACGCTTAGTATGTCCCATCCGGGGATATTTCACGATGCACCATCTCTAACACGTTTTGACAACAAATGAGTGCAAAAAAGTAGTGGTGTGCAGACTCAGACGATAAAGCAGTGCACAGAATAGGCGACGTGCAAACGTGTGGTTTTGATTTTTTTCGAGAATAACAGCTATCCGCAAGGATAGTAAAAATAGAAAGAGCGGTAGTGTAAGCTTGCTTACAGACTACTGCTCTTGCTGTTTTTGGTATTGTCGCAGACAACGTTATTCTCGCAACAGATACTACCAAAACGAAGTTTTGGCGAAAGTTTTTCGGGCGCCTTTTTTCAAAAAGGTGCGGTACTGTGGCGGCACTGCGTAGCCTACGGCTATCCTAAATCCGCAATGGCTTCTGCTACAGGTACCCCTCTGCGACTAACCACTCTCGGACGCGGGTCCAATCGACATACGGGCGGGTAGAGCTTGCCGATGTAGTCAGAGGTACACCGAGGGCACAATCGTCAATATAGAGGTCTGCATAGACCTTTGGGGATGATGTCCACGACTTCTGCTCGGGGTTTTTATTGACGCCCCAGAGGGGGATATCGTTATCCTTAAACCACTTTACAGCCTCCTTCTCGGTCTTACCGCTGCGCATTGTTGTCAGTATAAGGCGGTAGCCGGCATCTGTCAGCTCCTTGAGTACGGGTACTGCACCTATGTCACTGCCCATATATGGGTATTCGTGAGTGACACAGGTACCGTCAAAGTCTACTGCTATAACAAGTTCTGCCATATACTATCTTGCCACTTTGCGTCTATTTACCCAACCTCTCAGTCCGATAGAGCAGAGCAACTTCTCCCAGCGGGTGTAGACAAAATCATCGTCTGTATGGTATGTATAGGTATATCCGTAGCGGTGGTTCTGCTCTGATGCACCGTTAAGAACGATACACATATTGCGCAGCTTATTCTGTCGGTGGAGGTTTTCAACATCCGGCAGCTGGCGCTTGTCGAGCATACCCTCGCGGATAACATAGAGGCTCAAATCTGCCACGCGGCTTGCAATCATAGCATCGGCAATAACCATAGCAGGTACGCTGTCGATGATGATGCAGTCGTACATCTTCCTGCACTCCTCAATAAGTGCATCAAGGCGTGGCGAGAGCAGCTGCTCGGCAGGGTTTGGTGGCTGAAGACCAGCGTAGATGCAGTCGATATTGTCGTGAATATCGCTCTTTGAGATAACATCTGTAGCCGTAAGAGTGTGGTCACTCATATACTTCGATATGCCGTTCGGGTTGTTTCGCTGTCCGAGCTGCTTGCTAAGCATACGACGACGCAGGTCGAGGTCGATGAGCAGCACTTTGTTTCCCGAGAAGGCATTTACCATAGCCAAATTGGTCGCAACAAAGGTCTTTCCGGCGTGTTCGGTAGATGAGGTGATAAGGAACACCTTCTGACTGCCTGAGGTGTTCATAAAGCCCATATTTGCACGCAGAATACGGAATGCCTCGGAGATGCTGTCGCGACCATTCTCACGAACTACAATGCCGCGAGAGTGCTTCTTGCCTGTAAAGACAGGAATATCGCCGAGGTAAGGGATAGTTGTAAACTTCTCGATATCCTTGCGACTGCGAACAGATGTGTCGATAATCTCGCGCAGGTAGAGCAGTGCAAACGGAATGGCAATGCCGAGGGCAAACATAATCATCAGCACAAAGCTCTTGCGTGGTGAGATAGGGCGTGACGGACCAAATGCCGAGTCGATAATTCGAGCCGTATTCTCGGTTATTGCAAGGGAGATGGCATTCTCCTCGCGCTTGTTGAGCAGGTAGAGGTAGAGCTCCTCCTTTATTCGCTGCTGACGAGCTATAGAGAGGTACTCCTGCTCCTGCTTAGGTACGCTGCCGATGCGTGCAGAGGTCTGGTTCTGCTCGCGCATAAGGGTCTTGTGCTGTATCTCGAGTGCAGCGATGTTCGAGTCGAGGGAGGCGAGGATAGCATTTTTGAGTGCTACGCGCTGTGAACCAAGCTGCTCGACTACGGGGTTGTTTGCCGAGCTGTTGTTCATAAGCTTCTCGCGACGCAGTACAAGCTCGTTATACTCTGCAATCTGTGACGATACAGATGAGGTAAGGGCACTGCTGCCAAAGCCGGTTACAGGGATAAGCGACTGCTCCTTCTCCGGATTGGTGAGATACTCCTTGATAAATCGTGACATCTCGAGCTGGCTCTCTACAGATATCAACTCCTGCTGCAGACGCATAGAGATATTGAAATTCTTCTCTGTCTCGGCTGCAAGGTCCACCATATTGTTGCGGGTCTTAAACTCCTCAATATCGCCATCTACGGCACCCAGCTCCTTGCTGATAATCTCAAGGCGGGCATCGATAAAGTTTGCTGTAGCCTCGGCAATCTCGCGCTTGTCGTTCACCGCATCGTCGTTGTATACGCGGATAAGGGTGTTGATAACATCCTCGGCACGACGGGCAACAATATCATCGAGGGCGATGTTGATAATCGACGACATCTTGTTTGCCACAGCGGACTTCATAGCCTTGCAGTAGCGGGTTGTCACCGCCTGTGTTCTGTACTTGGCAACATTGATAACCTTGCCCACAGACTTGGCATCCATAAACGGACTCTTGTCGATAACTACCTCACCTGCAGGTGTTGCAATAGTCGCTCCGTATGTTGAGGTTACGGTAAAGTCGTCGTAATCGACCTCCTCGCCATCTGTCGGCAACACAAAGTCGTAGAGGGTAAAGCTCTCCTCCTCCAACTTGAGCTTGAAGCCGCAGGTCAGCTCGTCAGTGTCGTTGATAAAGCGTGCCTCTACGGGGCTGCAACGGTAGAGATCGACCTTGCGCAGATTTACGCGGGTAGAGTATGATGTTGTAAGTCCCAACTCCTTGATTGTCTGGGTCATCAGTCGGCGTGCCTGAAGTACAAAGAGCTCGTTGTCCACATTGCGACGGGTCGAAAGACCTGCAAGCTCGCCGAATATAGCCATCTCGTTGGCACCACTGCCTTTGCGGCTATCCTTGACCATTATGGTCGCCTCACGATGGTATACGGGCGGTGTGCTGAGTATGTAGAGCACGCCCAAACCCAAGAAAAATATTACGCTGAGTACAAACCAATACCACTTTCTCAGAACCATATCCACAAGGTCCTGAAGGGTAAAGGCATTTATCTGCGGTTGTGCCGCCTGAGTATTATACTGTTCCATAGGTTAATCCTTTGTATTGAGAATGATGGTTGCCACGAGTGTAGCTGCCGAGATAAGGGTGCTGGTAATCGAGATCCAGAAGTTACGGTTCTGGTTAATCTCACCCGATGCTGCACGCTGCTTCTTTGGCTGAACATATACTACATCGCCCTGCTGAAGGTAGTAGGCAGGGGAGTTGAAACAGCTCGAATCGAGGAGGTTTACGATGTGGGTCTTTGTCACACCGTTCTCCTTGCGCACTACGCTGACATTGGCACGATTACCGTAGATTGTCATATCGCCCGCCATAGCAAGTGCCTCGAGGATTGTAATCTGGTCGCGGGTAACATCAAACTGACCCGGCTTTGCAACCTCACCGAGCACGAAGAGCTTCATATCGGCAAACTGGATATTTACCGCTGCATCAGCGATATAACCGCCGTCGATAATCGCCTTTGCAATAGCATTTGATACCTCGGCACGGGTCTTTCCTGCACAAGCAACCTTACCGATAACCGGCATATAGAGCTCGCCATTCTCGTCCACAGTACGCACCTGCAACGACTGAGAGTTGCTAACTGTCGATTGACCCATAGGGTTGTTTGAGAGCGAGTTGTATGAGGTCATCACATTGAATGGCGCAGCCAGCTCGGCATCCTTACTTGTCACAACGACAATCAGACGATCGAACGGCTTGATCTTTATCGGCTGCTCCACTGCGGTTTGAACCTGAGAGTTGTCCGCTATATCTTGCAGATATACAGTTCTTTTGACAGCCGAGCAACTGCACAGCGCCAAAAATATGGTACATAAAAATCCTATCTTTAACAGACGCATAACGGTTAATAGTTATTAATACAAGGTGTAAAGATAATCATTTATCTTCAAAAGAGCAAAAAACGATGAATATTCAACGAAATTTATTACCTTTGCAGAAAATGTAGAACCAATAACTGTTTGTATGAGACATCCCCAGTGGAGTTATAGCGCAGTGCTGTACGAGATGAATGTTCGTCAGCTGACGAAGGAGGGTACACTGATTGCCGCAGCAGCAGAGTTGCCGAGATTGAGACAGATGGGCGTCGATGTTATTTGGCTTATGCCTGTCTATCCTATCGGTCAGGTGGCTCGCAAGGGGTCGATGGGCTCCTACTACTCGGTTGCCGACTACTGCGGGATTAACTCTCAGATTGGTACTTTTGAGGATTTCGACACCTTTGTCGCTACGGCACATTCGTTGGGTCTGAAGGTTATCCTCGACTGGGTTGCAAACCACACTTCGCGCGATGCCAAGTGGCTGACAGAGAAGCCGTTGGATTGGTATAGACGCGATAGCAACGGCGAGGCTCTTGTGCCGTGGGACTGGAGCGATACTGCACAGCTGAACTACGACAATCGTGAGGTTTGGCAGGGTCAGATAGATGCGATGAAGTTCTGGGTTACCGAGCACAATATTGACGGTTTCCGTTGCGATATGGCTATGCTTGTGCCTATTGAGTTTTGGCAGGTTGTCCGCTTCAATCTTCAGCATATTAAGCCCGACATCTTCCTGCTTGCCGAGGCGGAGGAGGATAACATCTTCCAGAATGCCTTCGATGCCTGCTACTCGTGGCGTCTGCACCACGCTATGTGCGATGTGGCGCAGGGAAATAGCCGTGTATGGCGTTTGAGGGAGATAATCCACGCCGACCGTCGTCGCTTCCCTAAGTGGTCTATGCGTATGACCTTTACATCCAACCACGACGAAAACTCTTGGTCGGGTAGCGAGTTCTCGCGCTTTGGTGCCTCTCTCGAGCCTATGGCTGCGCTGACATTCCTGCTGCCAAATTCGTTGCCGCTCATCTATACGGGTCAGGAGTTCGGCTACGACCACTCCTTCTCATTCTTCGAGAGGGATGCAATGCCGCAGATGGAGGCTAACAGCTATACCGACTTCTACACAAAGCTCTGCTCTATCTATCACAACCACAAGGCGTTACGTTCTGCTGACGAGGGTGCTGAACTTATCGAGATTATCAACAACGCACCGGACTGTCTGCTGACCTTTGTGCGTGAGTGTGACGGGGATAGGGTAGTGGTTATTGCCAACCTCTCGCCATATACCGTCTTTGGTGACTTCAATACGGGCATCTATGCCGGCGAATATACCGATGCAATGACCGGTCAGCCGACTACCCTCTATGAGCATATGTGGGGTGATATTGCTCCGTGGAGTTATAAGATACTTATAAAGTAGCGCAAAAGCGGGCGCGAATCTTGCTTTTCTGAAAAGGTTTGGTTACCTTTGCGGGATGTAAACATATAACTAAACAGACAACAAATTTTAGACAAAAATATGGTTATCTTAGTATTAAACTGCGGAAGTTCGTCGATTAAGTATCAGGTAATCGACATCTGTGATGCTGCACATACGCTGCTTGCCAAGGGTCTTGTCGAGCGTATCGGTCTTGCAGAGGGTGATTTGACTCATAAACCGGTAGGTAAGGAGGTCTTCAAGCTCCACCAGCCAATCGCTGACCACACAACAGGTATTCGTCTGGTGCTCGACGCACTGACCAACCCTGAGCACGGCGTAATCTCCTCTCTCGACGAGGTGAAGGCTGTAGGTCATCGTGTAGCTCACGGTGGCGAGTTCTTCGCATCAAGCTGCATTGTTACCGACGAGGTTAAGGAGAAGATTCGTTCACTCTTCGACATCGCTCCGCTTCATAACCCTGCAAACCTTGAGGGTATCCTCTCTATTGAGAAGGTGTTGCCTGAGGTAAAGCAGGTTGCTGTATTCGATACCTCTTTCCACCAGTCTATCGAGCCTATCAACTACCTCTATGCTCTGCCATACGAGTACTACGAGAAGTACCGCGTGCGTCGCTACGGCTTCCACGGCACAAGCCACAAGTTCGTTGCGAAGGTTGGTGCTGCACTTACAGGTCTTGACCTCGAGAACTCGAAGATTATCACTTGTCACATCGGTAATGGTGCCTCTGTAACCGCTATCGAGAATGGTAAGAGCGTTTGTACCTCTATGGGCTTCTCTCCGGTAGATGGTCTTGTTATGGGTACCCGTTGTGGTGATGTAGATCCATCGGCTCTGCTCTTCATTGCCGAGAAAGAGGGTATGAATATTGCAGATATCAACACTATGATCAACAAGCGTTCAGGTGTTGAGGGTCTGTCAGGCATCTCAAGCGATATGCGTGATATAGACGCCGCTTACGAGTCAGGGAACCCTCGCGCAATCGTTGCTCGTGACCTCTACTACGACCGCGTACGCCAGTATATCGGTAAGTATGCAGCCTTGATGGGTGGCGTGGATCTTGTAATCTTCACCGGTGGTGTGGGCGAGAACTCTTGGGAGCTGCGTGCTCGCGCAACTAAGGGTCTGGAGTTTATGGGCGTTGAGATTAACGACGCAGTAAACCGTCCTACACGCGGTACAGATACAATCATCTCTACCGAGAACTCTCGCGTGAAGGTTGCCGTTATCGCAACAAACGAGGAGCTTGTAATTGCAACAGATACATATAATTTGACAAAATAGAAGACTATGAAACACCTACAAGAAATAGTAGAGGCTGCTCAGGCACGCGGCAGAAAGCGTCTTGCAGTGGCTTACGGACAGGACTCACACACTATCGAGGCTGTCTATGATGCATATAACGAGGGTCTTGTAACCCCAATTCTCTATGGCGACCGCATCGTTATCGAGCAGGTATGCCAGCAGTTGGGTATCGACAGCTCTGTATTCCAGATTATCGACGAGAAGAGCGATGTTAAGGCTGCAAAGCTCGCCGCAACTGCAGTGGCTACAGGTGATGCTGATGTGCTTATGAAGGGTATGCTGCCAACCGACAAGTATATGCGCGCAATCCTCGACAAGGAGCTCGGTCTTTGCCCTCCAAAGGGTGTACTGAGCCATGTATCTGTATTCGAGTGGTCAGGCTACCACAAGCTCCTCCTCGCATCGGATATCGCAATTATCCTCCAGCCGGATATCAAGCAGAAGCAGAAGCAGATTGACTACCTGCGTCAGGTAGCTGTTGCTCTGGGCGTTCAGACTCCGAAGATTGGTTGCGTAGCTCCATCAGAGCAGGTGCTCCCTGCATCTGTATCATCTATCGAGGGCGCTATGCTCGCAAAGATGGCAGATCGCGGTCAGCTCGGCAATGTTATCGTTGATGGTCCGCTCTCACTCGATGTGGCTCTCTTCAAGGAGGTTGCTGACCACAAGAAGGTTAAGGGCTCAGCTATCGCAGGCGATGTAGATGCACTCCTCTTCCCGAATATCGAGTCAGGAAATGTATTCTTCAAGTCTGTATCTCACCTTGCAGGTGGCGAGATCGCTGCTATCGTTATGGGTGCGAAGGTTCCGTGTGTTCTCACTTCACGAGGTGATTCGGCGGCGTCTAAGAAGTATTCTATTGCCCTTGCTTGTCTTTTGGCGAAGTAATTTCTAAAGGCTTTTGCTGCGTTACGCTAACTGCCGAAATCCTCACATACGCTTTAGTATGCTGCGGTTTCGGCAGTGTCGCAAGCCTTGCAAAATCTATTTATAAATTATTCGCAGGGGAACGGAGCAAGCCTTGAAAATCCTCGCCTAAAAGCTATTTTGGGGAACTTAGAGGCAGTGTCGCAAGCCTTGCAAAAGCTCTTTATAAATCACTTTGAAAGCAGACAGCTATTCCGTCTAAAAGCTATTTTGGGTGGGATAACTCTTATTAAAAACGCCAATAGCCAAAAACTATGAAGATTCTGATTCTCAACGGTGCAAATCTCAATTTGCAGGGTCGTCGCGACAAGGGTGTATATGGTTGTGAGAGTTTTGATACTTTCATTCCGCGACTGCAAGCACTATATGCCGAGCATACTATCGACTACCACCAGACAAACATCGAGGGGGAGATTGTCGATGCGCTGCACCGTGCAGAGGGTAACTACGACGGTGTGTTGCTCAATGCGGGCGGTTATACACACACTTCTGTAGTGATTCGTGACGCCATAGCGGCTATTGATACCCCTGTAGTAGAGATACACATCTCAAACATCGCAGCACGCGAAGAGTTCCGCCATACTACACTCATAGGCAGTGTGGCGATAGGCTCTGTGGTTGGCTTTGGTCTCAACTCATATCGTATCGGAGTAGAGGCTCTGAAGCTCCACTTGGAGCAGTAGTATAGCTCTGATTAGATTCCGAGGTGGCTCATTACAAAGTCGAGAGCGACCTTACTCCACACAACCAAATCCTCGTAATACTCTACGGCAAGCGTCTTGAATGCCTTTAGTACGCCCATACGGATAGAGAGTAGCAGCACCGAGAGGTTCACAATCCACATCGCAACAATAAAGAGTGCCGAGCGGAAGGCTCCCACGCTTGTAATATCGGTCTGATGCAGACCTATCTGACGGCGAAAACAACCGATATGGAAGGCTGTTGTTACGCCGATAATAATATCGAAGATGTAGAGTGAAGATGTTGCGCCAAGCTCACGCAGAAAGAGGAACAGATAGGTAAATATCGGCAGACAGTAGGGGGCAAGTGAGATAAATATCGTGCCGAAACGCAATCCTCCGCTGTGACTCATAACTCCCGAGCCGACTCCAGCCTCAAAAGAGTGTATCTTCCTGAAAAACATCATTCCCACAATAGTATGCGACAGCTCGTGCGAGAAGGTGCGTACCCATTCCAAATTTTTCTTGAAAAATCCTAACAAAGTTACAATAAAGTAGCCTGCCATACCCATACCGACATATTGGTACTTGATAGGGTGTGCTATGAGCCACTCTGCTATCGGGATAATCTCGGTAATACCTACAGCAAGGGTCGCAATAATAAGCGGGAAGAATAAGAGGCGGAACATTGTGTGGGATATGTTCTATATAAAATAGGGGAGGAATTGCTCCCTCCCCATATTGAGTTCTCTATTTTAGTGGAAGAAGATTGACGAAATCTCCTTGTAGTTGTGTACGCGCTCGATAACCTCAGCGAAGATGTCGGCACAAGAGAGAACGGTAAACTTGTGCAGATCTGCATTCGGATTGAGCGGAATAGTATCTGAAACGATAACCTCAGTAAGTGCGCTCTCGTTGATGCGGTCGTAAGCCTTGCCTGAGAGTACAGGGTGGGTAATTGCCGCACGAACAGATTTCGCACCGCGCTCCATAAGCATATTTGCAGCCATACAGATAGTACCTGCGGTGTCAATCATATCATCAACAATCAGCACATTACGACCCTCTACATCACCAATAGCGGTCATAGAACCTACAACATTTGCCTTGGCACGCTCCTTGTGAGAGATGATAATTGGTGTGCCGAGGAGCTTTGCGTATGTTCCTGCACGCTTTGCACCACCCATATCAGGTGCTGCAATAGAGAGGTCCTCGATACCCAGACTCTGGATATACGGAACGAACATA
This sequence comes from uncultured Alistipes sp., assembly GCA_947367255.1. GTDB lineage: Bacteria > Bacteroidota > Bacteroidia > Bacteroidales > Rikenellaceae > Alistipes. Next base: position 5,705 of record CANBCZ010000003.1, on the reverse strand, counting down.
CCGCTTGCGTAGAGTGCATCTACCGGTACCTCGAAGAAGCCCTGAATCTGGTCTGCGTGGAGGTCCATTGTCATCACGCGATCAACGCCTGCTGCAGTAAGCATATTTGCAACGAGCTTTGAGGTGATAGGAACACGAGGACGGTCCTTGCGGTCCTGACGAGCCCAACCGAAGTAAGGGATTACTGCGATTACCTTGTAAGCAGAGGCACGACGAGCTGCGTCAATCATCATCAACAGCTCCATCAGATTGTCTGACTTAGGGAAGGTAGACTGGATAATAAATACGGTGCAACCGCGGATAGACTCTGCGTAGCGTGGCTGGAACTCGCCGTCGCTAAACTCGAGACACTCGCAATCACCGAGGGTTGTGCCATAAGCGGCAACAATCTTCTCTGCAAGGTAGCGAGAAGAACGTCCTGTGAAGAACTTAATTTTGTGGATAGCCATAAAGAGTGTGTTTTGGTATTTATTAAATAAATAAAATTTTGTTGCAAATAATAAGGCTTGCTGCTAACAGTCTATAAAACCGCAATAGCGGTGCAAAGATAGCAAAAATCGGCTATTATTTACTATCTTTATTAAAATCTTTTAATATATCCTCAATGTAGCCGACGATTTCATCGCGACCTGTGCCCTTTTCGGAGGAGCTGGTAAACATTGGCGGAAGCTCTTCCCACTGCTCGGAGAGTCTCTTCTGGTAGGCAGAGACACTGCGCTCGAGTTGGGTTTTGGAGAGTTTGTCCGCCTTGGTAAAGATGATACCGAACGGCACTCCGTTCATTCCGAGCTGCTCGATAAACTCGAGGTCTATCTTCTGCGGCTCGAGGCGTGAATCGACAAGCACGAAGAGGAAGTGCATCTTCTCGCACTTGAAGACATAGTCGGTAATAATCTTAGCAAAGGTATTTCGGGTGCTCTTGCCTGTGCGGGCATAGCCATAGCCCGGCAAATCGACCAGATACCAGCTGTCGTTGATGGTAAAGTGGTTGATAAGTCGTGTCTTGCCCGGTGTGGCAGAGACCTTTGCAAGTCCCTTATGCTTGGTCAGCATATTGATTAGCGAACTCTTGCCTACATTACTGCGACCGATAAAGGCGATGTCGGGCAGAGAGTCCTTAGGGACCTGCGAAATCTTCTCCGAGCTACACTTGAATACTGCTTTGTTTATCATCGTATTGCTCTGTGTAGGCTGTTATTTAACCTCTGTAAGCTCGAGAACTACGCTGCGGAAGTCGTTTCCGGCACGCACCTCGCCCAGTGGAGCATTCTTGGTAAAGCCCTTGACAAGCTCCGGAAGCACTACGCCCTCCTGCATAAGGGTACGACCCGAGATTGTCTTGCCGCTAATGGCTGCAGGCTTATTCTCATACTCAGGGCACACCTCGCGAATCTTGTATTTGGCGTCCGGGTTAAGACCCTGCAGGCGGATGATTATGTTGGACATATCGTGCTTGAACCAGTGGCGATATGCAAAGAGCACTGCACGCTCCTTGTTCTCGGTAACATACATCAGTGACGAGAAGTCGCGCTTGCCCTCGTATGGCGATACAAGGCGGTAGAGATCACCCTGCTGAACTACAGGACGGATAGTCTTATACTCTGCAATGGCACGCTTTGCATACTCGCGCTCTGCGTCGTTCATCTTTGACGGAACCATCTCCATACCGAGGCGGCACATAGAGGCTACATCGAAGCGGAACTTGATAGGGATAAGGCGCTGGGTGTACTTGCTGTATGCCGAGCCCACATGCGCAGCGAGCATATTTGACGGGAAGAAGTTCATTGCACCCCACTGGATAAGGATGCGGTGGTAGGCATCTGTCTGGTCAGAGGTCCACATCTCCTGGAAGTATGGGAGGTAGCCGTAGTTGAGGCGTGAGCCACCCGATGCGCAGAGCTGGATAACTACCTCAGGGTACTTGGCACGGATACGCTTGAGAATCTTCTCCAAAGCGAGGGTAAAGTCCACATAGAGGTTGCTCTGAAGCTCATTTGGAAGGTACTGGCTGTGGGCGTTGTGCATAGACATATTGTTGTCCCACTTGATGTAGTAGATATCCGGATACTGAGTCATCAGATCGTCCACAACCTTGAATACATGGTCCTGAACCTTCGGATTGGTAAGGTCGAGCAGCAGCTGTGTCTTGCCACGACCGTATGTAGGGTCGAAGTCGGGGTGACGCAGTACCCAATCGGGGTGCTTCTCGTAGAGCTCACTCTTTGTATTGACCATCTCCGGCTCAATCCAGATACCGAACTTCATACCGTTGTTGTGTGCAAGGTCTATCAGCGGACGGATGCCGTTAGGGAGCTTCTGCGGAGCAATCATCCAGTCGCCGAGCGATGTTGTACCGCCATTACGAGGGTACTTGTCGCCAAACCAACCATCATCCACAACGAACATCTCACCACCCAGAGCAGCGAAGTCGCGGGTCATATCGACCATACTTGTCTCGCTGATGTCGAAGTGTACGCCCTCCCAAGAGTTGAGGAGCACCTCACGGGTCTTTGTGCCGTCGAGCAGCTGGTGGTGGCGTGCCCAGCGGTGGAAGGTACGCGATGCCTCGCCCTTACCGTTGTTGGAGTAGGTGAAGATCATCTCAGGGGTTACAAGGCTGCTCTTGCCTGCGAGGGTATAGTCACTTGCCGCAGGGTTTATACCGCCCATAAAGAGGGTCGGGATGCGTGCTGCAGAGGTGTTGTAGAACTCGAAGTGGGTGTTGCCCATCCAAGCCATAGTACCCGCAATGACAGGGCAGTTCTGCTCCTCCAACTTGCCGTCAAGACCCAACATAAACGATGCGTTGGTGTACTGGGCAATGCGTGATGCAGTTGTTGTAGTGATGTTGTAAAGACCCTCAGGCAGAGGCATTACGCACTCGTTGCACTCGTTCTTGACATTGCCGTCAAGGGTCATCAGGATACAGTTGTCAGACTGTATAGGCAGCACTGCCGACATATACTTCTGAAGCACAACAGGCTTCTTGCCGTTGTTGAAGTACTCGGTGTTCATCTTGATAATGTCGCAGTCGTCGTATGCAGAGTAGTTCACCTTGATAACGAGGTTCTCGTGTGCCACATCCTTCAGGTAGAAGGAGAGGGTTGTAAGGTGGTCTGCTGTGCTCTGCTCCACGCGCTCCACAACGAGCTTTGAGGCATTCTCGCCATTGTGCTGCTTTACAAGTGCTGCATAGGGGGCATCACAACGGGTACCGAAGGCAGGGTAGGCGTCATACTTGACCATACGACCTGCTGCGCGCACATCGCCGATGCTGCTCTTTGAGCCATAGTAGCGGAAGTAGAGCGGTGAGCCCTCATCTGCCGTGAGGATAACGGTAGTGTTGGGCGTTGAAAGCTGATAATCCTTTGCTACAGCAGTTGCAAAAGATGCAACAAGCAGGGTAGCAGTAAATAGTAGTCTCTTCATATTTGGGTTAGTTTTATTCAACGGTTACAGATTTTGCGAGGTTGCGGGGCTGGTCCACATTTCTGCCCTTGTTTACGGCGATGTAGTATGCCAGCAGCTGCAACGGAATGGCTGTGAGCAGCGGTGTGAGGCACTCCGAAATCTCCGGCACCTCGATAACATAGTCCGCCATCTGAGAGACGATAGTATCTCCCTCGGTGACAATCGCTACCACCTTACCGCCACGAGCCTTGACCTGCTGAATGTTGTTTACGGTCTTCTCGTAGACATTGTCCTTGATGGCGATAACTACAGACGGCATATCGTTGTCAATCAGCGCAATAGTTCCGTGCTTCATCTCGGCGGCAGGGTAACCCTCGGCGTGGATGTAGGAAATCTCCTTGAGCTTGAGAGCACCCTCGAGAGCCGATGGGTAGTTGTAACCGCGACCGAGGTAGAGGAAGTTGTGGGCGTAGGTGAATATCTTTGCCAGCTCCTCAATCTTGTCGTTGTCCTTTGTAAAGATATCCTTGATGAGCGACGGCACGCGACGGATGTCGGTAGCTATACGCTCGAGGGTCTGCTGGTCCACAGTACCCTTCATCTGACCGATAAGCATAGCCATCATAGCCAGCACAGTCACCTGACCGGTAAATGCCTTTGTAGATGCCACACCAATCTCTGGACCAACGTGGATGTAGCAACCAGAGTGTGTTGCGCGAGGGATAGACGAGCCGATGACATTGCAGATACCGAAGACAAAGGCACCGCGCGACTTGGCAAGCTCAAGGGCTGCAAGGGTGTCGGCAGTCTCGCCCGACTGTGAGAGGGCAATGAGTATATCTCCCTGATTTACAACGGGGTTGGCATAGCGGAACTCACTTGCATACTCCACTACGACAGGTATGCGGCAGTACTCCTCGATAAGGTGCTTGCCGATAAGAGCTGCGTGCCACGAGGTACCGCAGGCAACGATGATTATACGCTTTGTCTTGAGGAATTTTGCCCTGTGCTCGAGCACTCCCGAGAGGGTTATGCTCTTGCCATCTGCCGATACACGACCGCTGATGCAGTCGGCAAGGGTCTTTGGCTGCTCGAAGATCTCCTTGAGCATAAAGTGCTCGTAGCCACCCTTCTCCAGCTGCTCGATAGACATCTGCAACTCGGTAATCTTGATGTTGCTCTTGGTGGTGGTGTTGCTGTCATAGACCTTCAGCTCGGCATCACGGTCGATAACGGCAATATCGCCATCGTCGAGGTAGATGACCTTGTTTGTGTACTCGATGATAGGTGTTGCGTCGGAAGCGAGGAAGTACTCGCCCTCGCCCACGCCGATAACAAGCGGTGACGACTGACGCGCTGCAATGAGCTGGTTAGGATTTTCGCGGTCCACAATGGCAATGGCGTATGCGCCGACAATCTGCTTTGTAGCCTCGCGCACTGCATCGAAGAGCGAGCAGTGGTTTGTGTCCATAATGTACTCTATGAGCTGCACAGCGACCTCTGTATCTGTCTGACTGACAAATGTATAGCCGTGAGCCGAGAGAGCCTTCTTGAGCACCGAGTAGTTCTCGATAGTTCCGTTGTGCACCATAGCAAGGCGTCCCGACTGCGAGAAGTGAGGGTGGGCATTTGTGTCGTTTGGCTCGCCGTGAGTCGCCCAACGAGTGTGGGCAATGCCTATTGTGCCGCTCAAGTCCTTGTTTGAGGCAAAGTGCTCGAGAGCCTCGACCTTGCCCTTAGATTTGTATATGTTCAGCTGACCCTCGTTTGAGATCATCGCCACACCCGAAGAGTCGTAACCACGATACTCCAAGCGGTGAAGTCCCTGAATAAGAATGTCATACGCGCGTCGCTGACCGATGTATCCAACTATTCCACACATATTTGATATGTTCTATAAATTAGTAATTGCTATTGATAAAGTTCTATTGCGGTTGCTTTTGGGTTTATTTGGGTATATTCCCCATCTTTTCTCGGTCACAATGGGGTCTCCATTGCTCCCTCAAAAGAGATGTAAAATCTATTCCAAATAATCTCCAAAATCACCTCGCCCTAATTTATAGAACCTATCAATTTTTAATCTCAAACTGAAACCTTATTATATAATTATACAAAGGTAAGAAAACTTTTCCTTAATTCCAAAGGAATTTTGGGCTTTTAACCTTTTACCGTCACCATTTAGTCCTGTCGCGGTATAGAACGGACGAGGAACTGATTTTGTCACTTGTCACTTGTCACTTGTCACATTTGTCACACGCTACACGCCCCTGTGACAATGTGACATTGTGACAATG
>CANBCZ010000002.1 GCA_947367255.1 uncultured Alistipes sp. | reverse complement strand
TCCGTGCACAAAAATACTGCATTTTTAAAAAAAAAAGTGGTTTTTACCCCTTTTTTTGTGATAATCGCCCGCAGAAGGGGGTTAAGAGCACTTCAAAACGGCACTTTTATTGGGGCAGACTGACTGCCGATAGTACTTTGTACTATTGAAGGTTGTATTTTAAGCTAATTTTTATTACTTTTGTCACGTAAACTTTACAGGTAGGTTCTATGGATGGAATTTACCTTAAGTAAAAATAACTTTTAATAACTTACAGAACAGATTCCGTATGGCAGATAATAAGTACGACTACGATTACGATGATGATCGTTACGACGACTATGGTGACAACGATGTAGATGGCGCGGTGAAGAGGTCGTTGCGTGGCTATCGCGTTGTGATAATCCTGCTTACCATTATTTTGGCAGGTATCTCGGCACTCTACTTCAACATAAATCGTCAGCAGCAGCGCGACTACGAACTGCTCAAGGTCGATCGTGACTCTATCCAGAGTAACCTCTCAAGCCTGATTACCGAGTACGACAGCCTCAAGTTCACAAACGACACTATTGCAGCACGCCTTGTCGAGGCAAACGAGATGATGGAGCAGCTTAAGCGCGAGCGCCGTTGGAACTACGCCAAGATTAAGGAGTACGAGAAGGAGGTGGGTACACTCCGCAGCGTTATGCGCAACTACCTCAAGCAGATCGACTCGCTCAATAACCTCAACAAGAAGCTCGTTGCCGAGAATGTATCCTACCGCAAGGAGATCTCTACAGCCCGTCTGCGTGCCGATGTTGCCGAGGAGAAGGCTTCGGAGTTGGAGAACAAAGTGCGTCAGGGTGCCGTTCTGCGTACCCGCAGCATCTCTATGACAGCACTTAACGCAAATGATAAGGAGGTGTCGAGAATAAGCAAGGCTGCTACACTGCGTGTAGACTTTGCAATTACCCCGAACGAGCTTGCCGCACCGGGTCACCGCAAGGTATACCTCTGCATCAAGTCGCCGGATGGCTACCTGCTCACCTCGGAGAGTATGCCAACCTTCGAGTTTCAGGGTATGAATATCGGCTACTCGGCTGTCCGTGAGGTCGATTATCAGAATCAGGATGTCGAGGTAAGTATCTACTACCGTGGCAGTGGCTTCACAGAGGGTAATTACTCTATCGAGCTCTATACTGACGGCAACCTCATCGGCTCAGGATCAGTCTCGATGCGATAATATTTAACAGATTTGTTATGAACCTTGACTTAGAAAAGATAGAGATATTCAAGCAGATGCTTGCCACCCCTCAAAAGGTGGTTATTCTCTCACACACTAACCCCGACGGCGATGCTATAGGCTCTTCTCTTGCCCTTGCCGAGGTGCTTAAGGAGCGCGGACATACGGTGCACTGCATCCTTCCAAACCGCTTCCCGTACTACCTTAAGTGGATGCCTAAGAGCGACGAGCTGATTATCCACGCACAGGATAAGCTGGGTGTATCGCAGAGTGTTATCGAGGCGGCAGATGTCGTTATCTGTGCCGATATGAGCTCACTCTCTCGTCTGGAGGCGCTGACCGAGATTATCGCTGCAAATACCACTGCAAAGCGTATTTTGGTCGATCATCACCTCAATCCGTCGAGCGAATTTGACCTTGTCTTCTCATATCCAGAATCGTCAAGTACCGCCTACCTCGTATCGGAGATTATCAAGGCTGCTTATGGTCGTGAGGCATTTAATCAGACCATTGCAACGCTGCTCTATGTCGGTATGATTACCGATACGGGCAACTTCGCCTTCTCGAATATCAACCCCGACCTGTTCCGTGCGGCTGCAGACCTGCTCGAGACGGGTATTGATGTGCCGACAATCTACAATAATGTCTACAACTCGTTTACCGAGGGTCGTGCGCGTCTGTTCGGATATGTAATAAACCGCAAGATGAAGACCCTGCTCAAGGGTACGGTGGCATATATCTCCCTCACTGAGGATGAGATGCGCAAGTTCTGGTTCCAGCAGGGCGACAGCGAGGGTTTTGTAAACTATCCGCTCTCGATAAAGAAGGTCAAGATGTCGGCTATGTTCTCTGAGCAGCAGGGTGGCTTTATCCGCGTATCGCTCCGCAGCCACGGCAAGGTGGATGTAAATACATTTGCCCGTCGCTACTTCAATGGCGGTGGTCACCATAACGCTGCCGGCGGAAAGTCGTTTATGAATATGGAGGATACTATTGCCCACTATATCAAGTCTGTCGAGGAGTATCACAACGAGGGCAACGTGTAAAAGTTTTACAATAATATTATGTTCAAGACCTATCTGCGACTACTTCAGTTCGCAAGCCCTATAAGCCGCTATGCAGTGCCCTACTTCTTTACAGCAGCTCTGCACGCGATATTTAACACTGCCACCTACGCACTGATTATCCCTATTTTGAACACTATGTTCGACAAGGGATTTGCCTTTGTGCCGACCTATCAGATGCCTGCTGTGGCGCTGAAGGAGGAGGCGCTGACTGAGTGGCTGAGCTACATCTACACCCAGCTTTTCGGTACGGAGTTTACGATGACACGCATCCTTACCCTGCTCGGAATAGTTGTTGTCTCGGCAAATATGCTCTCCAACCTCTTCCGCTACCTTAGTGCCTATACGGTCGAGTGTATGCGAACAACTACGCTGCAGCGTATGCGTAATATGATGTTCGACAACATTATCGATATGAATGTCGGCTACTTTTCGGAGCAGCGCAAGGGAGATATCATCTCGCGCATCACTTCGGATGTTATGGCGGTGCAGTTTTGCATTACAAATACCCTTCAGGTGGCATTCCGCGAGCCATTTCTCATTATCGGCTACCTTGTGCTGATGCTCAATGTATCGTGGGAGCTGGCACTCTTTGCTGTACTCTTTTTGCCGGTTGTGGGACTTCTGATTGGCGGTATTGTCAAGCGTCTGCGTCACCCTGCAAGTCGTGCGCAGGAGCAGCTGGGCGATATGGTCAGCGTGCTTGACGAGTCCCTCTCGGGTATCAAGATTATCAAGACCTACACCGCTACAGAGTATATCCGCACAAAGTTCCACCAGATAAATGCCGAACTCTCGCGACTGATGCTCTGGATGGCGCGTCGTCAGCAGCTCGCCTCGCCGATGAGTGAGTTTTTGGGCATTACGGCAGTGGCTGTGGTGCTCGTCTTCGGTGGTTCGCTGGTAACTAAGGGCTCTATGAGCGCCGCAGGTTTTATCGCCTTTATTGCGGCATTCTCGCAGATTACCCGTCCGGTGCGTGCCTTTATCGACCAGTTTGCCAATATCAATCAGGGTGTGGCAGCCGGTGAGCGTATCTTCGAGGTTATTGATGCCCGGAGCGAGATTACCGATAGTGCCGATGCAACCGAGTTCGAGGGTCTGAAGGAGAAGATCGAGTTTAACAACATCAGCTTCTCGTACGACGGCACCCGCGAGATTTTGCATAATATCAGCTTTACCATAAATAAGGGCGAGACAGTTGCTCTTGTCGGCTCTTCTGGTGGTGGAAAGTCCACTCTGAGCGAGCTTATGCCGCGATTTTATGACCCGAGTGTGGGTGAGATTCTTGTCGATGGCAAGCCGCTCAAGTCGTTTACACAGGAGTCGCTGCGTCGCAAAATCAGCCTTGTATCGCAGGATACAGTCCTCTTTAACGACACTATTCGCGAAAATATCGCACTCGGAAAGCAGGGTGCAACAGATAGTGAGATCATCAACGCTGCGAAGATTGCCAATGCACACGACTTTATCGTCGCTGCAACCGATGGCTACGATACAAATATCGGCGATCGCGGAGCAAAGCTCTCAGGTGGTCAGCGTCAGCGTCTGAGCATTGCCCGCGCAGTACTCAAAAATCCTGAGTTCCTCATTCTCGACGAGGCGACATCGGCACTCGACACAGAGAGCGAGAAGCTTGTACAGCAGGCACTTACACGAATGTTGAAGGGTCGTACCTCAGTGGTTATTGCTCACCGCCTCTCGACAATCCAGCACGCCGACAAGATTATCGTTATTGATGAGGGTCGCATAGCCGAGCAGGGCACGCACGAGGAGCTTATTGCTCGTGGCGGCATATATGCAAAGTTAATCGAAATGCAGAGTCTGAAGTAATATGGATATAGCACAAGCAAAACGTAAGGAGAATATAGCCGAGTACATCCTCTACCTGTGGCAGCTGGAGGATCTGCTGCGTGCGTTGCAGTTCAGCCCCGAGGCTATCTATTCGCAGTTTGTCGCTCCGCGCAACCTCTCGGAGGAGAGCCAGAATATACTGCTTATGTGGTATATGGATATTGTGGCGCTGCTACGTGAGGAGGAGAAGGAGAGCAGCGGTCACCTGAACCATACACTCCACCTTATTGCAGATATGCACAATCTCCATCTACAACTTATGGAGTTGCCTGTAGGTGCACACTATCGCAAGACATTCGCACGCCTTGAACCACATCTGCCAATTCTGCGCATCGCGTTGGGCAAGAATATCAGCGATACTGAGCTCTGCTTCCGCGCGCTCTATGCAACTATGCTCTACCGCATCAAGGGTGGTGAGAATAGCGCCATTACAGATACTATCGAGTATATATCTCCCGTTATTGGCGAGCTTACGGCACTCTATCACAAGGTTGAGCGTGGCGAGATAGACCTGTTTAAGGAGTAGTATTGCTCAATTTAGTCGTAATTTTTGTGAAAAATAGGCAATAGTTGTCATCTGACGGCTATTGCCTTACTTTTGCATATATCAAAACAATAAGATGTATGCAGACAATAGAATCTCCTGATTTGTTGAAGGTTACAGAGGGCGCAGGAAGTGGTGTTCGCTCCCTTCAACTCTCCCGAATGGCTATCGGAATGGTCACGCGCGGTGAGAAGATAATTTACTACAACGACCATAGTACGACAATCGGTGCGGGCGAGGTCTACCTACTCCAGCCGGGTATTCACTATGTCGAACATTGCCCTAAAGATGGGTGCTTCGAGCAGATAATATTCTACCTCTCGACAGAACTATTACAACAGATAATAGTCAATCTATCAACTACTTATGCCGTCAGCGCGCAGAGTAATCACCTCTGCGAACGATGCCGTCATCACAACTTTATCGTCACCGCTCCTACCGAGATGCTGGCGGAGTTCTTCTACTCCGTAGGTCGTAACTTCCGCCTTCAGACCTTCCGCAACAACAAAATCAACCAGCAGATGAAGCTCTCGGAGCTGGTGCTGATAATCCTCTCGGGTGAGGATAACTGCCTGCGCAGCCGCCTTGTCTCGGGTGCCGATCGCTACCAGACAGAGTTTATACAGACGGTCTATAACAACATCTTCAACGACATCTCCATCGAACAACTTGCCGAGCAGACCCACCGCTCGCTCACAGCATTCAAGAAGGAGTTTTGGACACAGTTCCGCACACCACCACATCGTTGGCTGGTTGCTCAACGCCTCCATTTGGCAAAGATCCTGCTGACCACCAGCCAAAAGACCATCTCGGAGATAGGCGCCGAGTGTGCCTTTACCAACATCTCGCACTTTATCAAACTCTTCAAGCACCACTACCATCACACCCCCGCCGCCCTGCGCAAGAAACTCCGCGAGGAGTCCGGTGCGCAATAAAAAGATGACATAATTTGAAGAAGACCCCAAAAGTTTGACAAAACTTTTGGGGTCTTCCTAATTGATGAACTCTTATGGTTAAAGTCGTGTTGAGCGGAGGACTCTGTAGACTGTGTTTGCCCAATAGTTTCGCAGACCGAAACCTCTGGCTTCGCCCGTAACCTCTTTTTTCGAGAGGACCTTTCGGGTGGCAATATCGAAGATAACAACATCATAAGTTGCCACCGCCTGCGGCTTGTTGAGCAGCTTGGCAACAAGCACTACGCCCAGACCTTCACTCTGTGGCAGGGTATAGGTGCTGACAACAGCCTCGCTATTACACTCCTCGTAAGTGGTCTTCAAAATTTTAAGACCGTCATAGTTGCAAGCGGCAGAGAGTTGAAGCATCGGCTCAATATCGATCTCATATCTACGACCGAGCATACGGGAGAAGTCGTACTTGTCATACTCGTTGATAAGCAAGTAGTTAATACCAGTAAACGCCTCGGCAAAGTCGCGAACAGATTCGTCGGCGCCAAAGACCTTGGTGTGGGTAAAGTCAATGCCATAGACAAAATATTTGCTCTGGGTGCTTTGTGCACTAACAGTTGCGGTGCAGAGCAAAGCAATAAGTGTAAAAAACAGATTTTTCATCTCTATCTCTTTTATATGTTATGTCTGAAATCGAAGAACTTGACAACCTTTCGGCTCATTGGCGGCATTTGCAGGCGGGAGATAAGCTCGACAGACTCGAACTTGATATCCGGAGCCACACGCACCTTGGAGCGGAAGATATCCTTTATCTGCTTGACAAATGTTTCGGAGTGGTTGTTGCTGCCGATACGAATCTGTATATGGTCTGTACCTAATGAGTTGGTAAATACCTCGACAACATAGTTCTCCACATCTGGGATGTTATCCAAAATATCGAAGAGAATTGGTGGATAGATTGTCGTTCCCTTAAACTTGATCATCTGTCCCTTGCGACCGAGGACTGAACTGAGGCGGGCGCTGTTTCTGCCGCACTTGCAAGGCTCGCTGAAGCGGATACATATATCGCCTGTCTTGAAGCGGACAAGCGGCATACCCTCTACGCCGATAGTGGTAATTGTTACCTCACCCGGCTCGCCGTCGGCAACAGGGTGGTTATTCTCGTCTAACAACTCGACAATAATCAAATCGGCAGGTATATGACCGCCACTGTGCATACTGCACTCGGTAAATGAGGTCTGCATCTCGGTCGATGCGTAGGTAGAGTAGAGCTCGAGTGAAGGCCACTTCTCATGGATGCGTTTGCCGAGTGTTGTCAGCTCTCCATCGGGTGTGCGTAGTGCCTCACCGATACATACGGCACGACGGAGACTTGAGGCGTTGTAGTCTATGCCGCTCTTCTCTGCCGCTTCAACCATCTTCATCAGAAATGACGGTACAACCATACATACGGTGGACTTTACACGCTTTATCGTATCCCACTGCAGCTCGGGAATACCGTTACCCACACGGACAATTCCGCAGCCAAGCTCTCTTGCTCCCATAAAGTAGGCAAGACCAGCCATAAATCGACGGTCGATGGTGGTCATCAGCTGCATAACATCCTGCTTTGTACAGCCCGCCATGGTGAACGAGCTCGCCTCATTGTAGGCAAGACGTTGCAGATCGTTCTCGGTAAGGGCGAAGGTCACAGGCTCGCCGAGGGTACCGGAGGTGGTTACGTAGTCTATAATATCCACCGGATCAACGCAGAGAAAGTCTGAATTGAACGACTGCAAATCCTGTTTTGTCGTTGTAGGAATACTCTGCAGTGCCTCCAGAGAGTCGATTGCAGAGATGTCTATATTATGTTTGGCAAACATACGCTTGTAGAAGGGCGAATGTTCTGCAACGTAGCTAAGCGTCTGCTTCAGACACTCGATTTGAAAGGCGTCGATAACAGCCTTGGGCTGGTAGTGTATATCTCTATTTTTTATCATATCTCTCCACTTTGTTTGCTATTTTTTCTCTCTCTTGTCTGCGCGGAATCTCCAAAGATAGCGCTTTTTGCCAATATTCTGCAGCCACTTTACCACCCTTTTTGAGTAGCATATAGTCGCCAGTGATGTTGTATACCTGATAGTAGTTAGGGTTGTTGGCAATAAAAGCGGTGATATACTGCCCACTCACCTCACTGCCACTCTCTATCGCTGCACAGATAGCCATATACTGCTCACGATGGCGGCAGATAGTTGGATAGTCGGTTGAAATCATCTCTTTGTCGGCAGGAATATTGAACTCTTCGCTGACCAAACAGCCATCCGCATTGCTGCCAAAGACTGTGTTCAAGTCGTAGCATATATACTCGCCCAACTGCCAAGGAGCTGTCGAAACCCACACCTTGAGCTCCTCGGGACTGAAGAGTACGGAGTGGTGCGCAATAAACTGATTTACAGACTTCTCATTGCCTACTCCTATATCCTTGCCACCATCACCATATCGGTTTCTGAGGATTGCTGCAGCATCTGTCGGATCGATAGGTGTAAGGCTATCCAATAGCTCATTGATGCGTCTGTGACGATATGGGCTGTCGGATGTGGCGATATTTTCGATATTATACTCGTTTGTGGCAAAGAGTTCCGACTGATAGTGGTTTGTGCAGACAATACGCTTACTGTCGCTACGGAAGAGGGCAATCTGCTCGGGACTCTTTTCGATAATCGCGGCACAACCATCCTTGGCTGAGCCGATAAGCAACGACTCTGAGACAAAGGTTTGAAACTCGCCTGCAAGCTCATAAGCTTCGGAGATTGTCGAGGCATATTGCAGAATATGGCGTGCCAACAGCGATATCGGCATAGCCGAAGAGGTCGGCATAGCCCCTTTAGAGGCATTTATCGTAACGGTCAGTCCGTGCTCGTTCATACCCGACACTACTCCCAACATTCCGGGCCAGCAGATAGATACAAAGCGGTATCCACTCTTTGGCTCGACAAAGAGCACCATCTTGTTTTTAGCAAAGTTGTCACCCACGTAGAAGTCGAAGTTTCTGCCAATCAGCAACTTACCATCACTACTCTCACTCTCCCAAGTGGCAAAAGAGCTGCATCCTACAAGCATATACTGCTGCATTGTGTGACCAATATCGTGTGCGGCGTGGTAGTTGAGCTGCCTTACGTATGGCGTACCATATATATTATACTCCTCGGCTGCAGATTGAGCCATAGCATATATCTCCTCACGATATTGTGATGGAATATGCTTTGCCATATTACGGTTGAAGAGAATAATAAGCTTATGAAGTCTCTTTATCTTGCGTGGTGACGGAACAATCCTGTTCATCTGCTCGATAAATGCACCCTCTTGATAATCAAGCAACTCCTTTGTCAGTACTCCGTATGCGCCACCTCGGTCTACGGCATTGCCACGCAGTGTTGCCTCCCAAAGACCATACTTATTGAGTCTAAGCGAACCGAAGTGGTTCGTACGAAGCGAATCGCTGTCAGTTGTCAGACCATAACGAGCTATATCCACCTCTACTGCCGGGGCGAGAAGGTCCGCCGTATAGTAGAGATATGCTCCGACTGCAAGCAGCACTACGGCTATGGCAATCGGAAGTCCGAGCAGTGTGGACAATAGTGCTATTGCTACCTTTTTACCCTTACGCATTGCCAATCTTTTTTGCTAAATATTCAGTTCCTAAAATCTCCGAGCAGGTTACTGCCGACGATACGGTTGTGCCAAGACATCCGTGTATGTTGAGGCTCTGCCCTGTTATGAGCATATTTTCAATCCTTGTCTTTGCCGGGAGCAGTGTCACTAACGGGTTACGACAATCCTTCACTACTCCGTAGGCACAGCCGAGCGGTGCTGCCGTATAGTCTCTGTATGTGAGTGGCGAGGCTGTGTATACCCTCTCTATAGCACCTCGCAACTCGGGGTAGAAGCTGCAGGCAAAGTCTATTACTGCCTCGCTAAAGCTCTCTTTCCACTCCTTGTAGCCGACGCCTCTATCTGCAAATCGGGTGTTGTTCCACTGCTCGTATACAGCGTGTGGCATCGGAGTAAGCAGCGTGACTACATCTGTATATTCACTACTGGAATTGGGTTGCATACAGAGCAGAGTTGAGGCGATGTTGTGCCCCTTGTAGTTACCCGTTGCACTCCATACATCATCATTGTTGAAGAGGTAGTTATTCTTATTTATATACTTGATACTCTGCGGTTTGAGTAGTAGGTATGTGGTAAATATGCCGTATGTGTTCGGCATACTGTTCATTCGGCTGAAGAAAGCCTTTTTATAGACGGTATTGTTCTCCAGCAGCGAGAATGTTACGGCAGGGTGGAGTGATGATATTACCCATTTAGCCGCAATCTGCTCGCCCGACTCAATGGTTATATGCTCTGCCTTAGCACCATTGAGGTTGATCTTTGCCACCTTCGCGCCAAGTTGTACCTCGCCACCATTTGCCACAATCTGCTCAACAAGTAGATCGGCAAGCTGCTGCGAGCCATCTACAAAGGCATAAGCACCCTTTATGTTGGAGTGGGTAATCATTCCGTACTCGTAGAGCGAGGTTGTCAGTCGGTCACCAGCATAGAGCCCGCTGTTTGCTGCAAATATGCGTTGGAGCTTCTCGCTCCTGATATGCCTTCCAATCTCGCCGTATGCCGATGTTGCCATATACTCGGCACCACCATTTGAGATCTTACCCTCGCGCAGAATTGCCGGAGAGATAAGGTTTCCCACTCTCTCAATAGTTCGGCAAAGTGACTCTATATTGCCTAACTCCTCGGGGAAGTGCGCCGCAAGTGTCTCTGCAAACCTCTCGTAACCCATTGCGTGACAGTATGTTGTTCCGTCGCTGAAGTGGAAGTGGTCAAAGCCGTTCTCGTCGAGCTTTCTCAGCTTCAGGGAGTCTATCACGCCGAGATACTTGAAGTATTGGTGCATAATCTCTCCATTATCCAGACTGCCGACATAGTGCATACCCGTATCAAGCGTTCTGCCTGCGCGACTGAACGACTGCAGACATCCGCCGATAACAGAGTGCTGTTCGACCACCAACACACCAAGACCCTCCTTGCTGAGCATAGCGGCTGTGGTAAGACCACCCAGACCTCCGCCGATAACTATGACATCATACTCTCTCATTGGCACTTGTGGGTTAGAATGTATATTGTTTGGGAGCTGTTTCGGTCACATTGGCGCACCTTAATATCCATATTGTTGGCAGCAGCAAAGCCTTTCATCCACTCCGCGCTGACAAAACTGAGTCGATCAGATGTCTTGTTGAACATCATAATCTTTGTAGACCACACTTCACTTCTCTTAACCATCTCGTGTCGCTCGGTCTGGTCGGCATTACCCTCACGGATAATGATCATACCGCCCGGATTAAGACTCTTTATAGCTCTGCTGAGAATCTCCTGCTGTGCTGTGGTATTTACATAGTGCAGCGAGTCGTTGAAGAGTATTGCGTCGGATGCCGGTATATCTACATTGCGCATATCGGCACACTCAAATCGAACATTACACTTTTTAGTAAGGAACGAGTGGTTTGCAACCTCAATCTTGTCGTTGTCGTAGTCTATGCCCACAACCTCTCGCTCTGTGGAGAGCAGGCTGAGCATGAATGACATCTGACCATATCCGCAGCCCATGTCGGTAATGGTAGCCTTGCGCGGAATAAGTTTATCCCACATATCATAGTAGCCGTCAAGTCGGCACTTAACTCTCATATACCACTCTAAAATAGGACCCTTGTAGATGTAGTTCTTAATCAGCGCATCTCTAAAGTATGGGTTGGATGCACGACCAAACTCATCATTCATTGTGCGATACTGCTCAATATACCACTTACGAAGAGCCTTTGACTGCTCCTGATATGTAGCACCGAAAGAGGTGTCGCCATAGGCAATACGCTGCATAGTCTTTGTTGCGACAATACCCCACTTAATATAAAATCCTTGTTTCTTCGCCGATACCTGACCAGCACCATAGATAATCATTGGCAGAATATCGAGCTTAAGTAGCTGTGCAAGGTAGAATGCCCCCTTATGGAATCGCTGTATCGAGCAGTCTGCCGAGCGTGTACCCTCAGGGAAGATAACAACCGAGTACCCCTCGTCAATGCGCTCCTTGAGGTTCTTTGCCAGCGCCTCATATCCATCGGCAGAGTGGTGGAAGTCGGCATATTTTACAATCCAACCGAAGAATGGCGAGTTCCACACCCAACTATTTGTCACCATAACAATCTTAGGAGTTGTCGAGAGCAGCAACAGTATGTCGATAAACGATTGGTGGTTGGCGATGATTACGGCAGGGGAGTCGTAGCGCTCGTTATATGGATTGAGGCGTACGGTCTTCAGAGTGATCATCGTCTTGAGGAAGAATCGGGTAAAGTAGTATATCAGCTTGTGGAAAGATAGCTTTTTTCGTGTGCGCGAGATAGGTAGTACCATCAGTACAACCATATATACCTGCGAGAGTATACAGCCGATAAAGAAGTAGATAAAGCAGTATGCAGTATTGAGTATTGCCAACAGAGTATAGGGGAAACCGCCCTTTTGGGTCTGTGAAGTTACAAGCAGACGGAAGAGCAGCGGCTGTATTGTGTACGATACAAGTACAACGACACTCATACCGAGGACAGATATCAGAGCTATAGACTTGAGTGCAGGGTGCTTGGCAAATATCAGCACACCCATACCGACAATAGCCGTAAATGCGGAGAAGAATATTGCGGTTTTGTGTGCATCGAGCATCCTCTTGCCATTTTTGTACTCCTGCATCAGTCCGTCCATAATAAATATACTGAAGTCGTCGCCAATACCGAAGATAAAGGTGGCGAGGATGATATTTACGATATTGAACTTGATGTCGAGTATAGCCATCAATCCGAGGATTATAATCCAGCTGATAGCCATCGGCAGGAAGGTGAGCAGTGTGAGCTCAATGCGTCCGTAGGATACCAACAGGGCAATAAAGACGATAAACGACGAGATAAAAAGGATATAGTTGAAGTCGTTGCTTGTAGCCTCGACCATCTTCGACGAGAAGTAACCGCGGTCGATAACGGCGGTATTACCCAAGTTGTCCACAGCCTCATATACGGCAGCTTTGTGCTGCTTGTCGATTGTAATGCGGCAGAGGAGCGAGGTCATATCTTCTGATATGCCTACCCAGTCGGAGATAAGCGGTACTTCGCCTATCTGTTCGTCGCTATATGTACAGATATCGTAGTTGCGACGGAGGAGATCCTCAAATCCATGGAAGGCTCCCTCGCGGAAACCGAGCTTACGGGCACTCTTTGCCGTTTGTGCAAGTGTCTGCTCACGATATTTGTTCCAGAAGTCGTTCCACTTTGCAATACGGCGATTCTGCTCCTCAATGCAGATTACAAGATCGTTGATGGCGACAATATTGTCAATCTCGCCACTGAGTTGATACTCCTCAAGCAGATCTTTCAGTCTACTATACTCGGCAACAAGGCTGTCGAAGTTTTCGCCACCCGTTACGATATAGACATCACGACTCTCGTCACCCAAAATCTCCACAGAGCGATTTTCGGCAGCGACAATATGGTCGGGCATATAGTTTATGTTCGACATATTGTCGTCAAACTCGGCATCGCGGTAGAAGAACATTGCCACGATGGTAATGGCAAGAATAGACAGCACAACCCACCTCTTGTGGTCGTACCTGTAGCCTACCGCCCGCTCGATACGGCGCAGCAGCCCGCTCTTGCCGGATGCATCAAAGCCTTTCAAAAAATGTGGCAGGAATACCAGACAGAAGAGCGTTGTGCCGATAAGGGCAAAGACCGAGAAGAGTCCCATATCCTGCAGCAGCGCCGAGGAGGTGAACATTAGCGCGGCAAAGGCTCCAATAGTGGTAAAGCAGCCGATTGTAAGAGGCATTGTCAGCTCCTCGATAATCTCTTTTGGTGAAGATATGTGGTTCAGGTGTGCGATGATGTGTATAGAGTAGCTGAGTGTAATACCAAGCACAACTGTTCCTGCACCGATAGCTATAGCCGAGATCTCGCCCTGCACCAACCACACCATAGCAAGAGCAAAGAGCGCTCCGAATGCCGGTGGGATTACAACAAAAGGTATAGAGCGTTTGTTGCGGAAAGAGAGGAAGATTACAAGAAGTATAAAGAGCAGCGCCAGACTCATTGTGATATTTGTATCGCGCTTGATCTGTCGTGCATTATATACTGCTACAATCGGTCCGCCGATGCAGTCGATAGCGGTGCCATTAACCTCGGCACTCTGCTCTGCACGCTCCAAGATATCTATCAGACGGTTGTTTCTGCCAGTATCGCCCATACCGTTGCTCGGCTCGATAAAGATGAGCATCGTAGTAAGGTCCTTTGTAAAGATGCGACCGTTGTATATCTCGTACTGGAAGTTTGGATTAAATTGCTCAAAGCGTTGCAGCAGATGTGTGCCGATACCGAGCGGATCCTTCATAACCACATCGCCGATAAACATTCCCGATGGCGATGTGAGCAGATTGTATGCCCTGTTTATAGCCTCATCGATACTCTTTGCATCTATCTTCGACTCCAGTTGCTCATAGTCTGCATCTGTCAAAAATATTGGCAGATAGTCGTATATAAACGAGGTACAGCGACCCACAACCTCCTCGTCTGCATAGGCGGTAATGGTATTTACCAGACCCTCATCCAGTGCCACCTGCAGCTGCTGCTCGAATATATCTGCCGCCTCAATAGTGGTATCGGGCTCCTCGCCTGAGAGCATCACGATAATCTTATCTTTCGCCTTGACATTCTCGAAAATGGCGCTCTTGTCCTCCTCGGAGTTGAAGAAGTTTGTGATATTCTCCTGCAGTGTTATCTGCGATGCCATTGCGGCAAGCAGACAGATAAGTGCAATGAGTATCGTATAGAACCACCCTTTGTGCTCCTGAAACCTGTCGTATATGTAGAGAAACAGTTTACTCATCTTTTGAACCCCTCTTAAATAGTAGCATAAGCAGCAGTGAGACAATAAATACTACAACAGCCGCTGCTGCTGCAAGTAGAACACTGCCAAGTATATATTGTCCGACTCCCAGACCAATAGATTCAAAGGTTATATCTGAAATGGAGAGGGTTGTCTCCACGCCCAACAACCAGCCTCCCGTAACAATACTGCCGTAGAGG
The DNA here is from genome assembly GCA_947367255.1 of uncultured Alistipes sp. Taxonomy (GTDB): domain Bacteria; phylum Bacteroidota; class Bacteroidia; order Bacteroidales; family Rikenellaceae; genus Alistipes. Next base: position 125,639 of record CANBCZ010000002.1, on the reverse strand, counting down.
ATAAATGGAATCATCGGAGGTATGCTTATGTTGGAGAACACAACGGCAATCACCTTGTTGAGCCTCATAAAGTGGGCAGAGAGGGCTGCAAATATCATCTGATAGCCCCATATCGGGATAATTCCGCAGAATACGCCCCATCCCATAGCTGCCGCCATACGGATATTGGACTCGCCGCTGTGGATAAGCTGTCGGTCGATAAAATTCTTGATATTTTCAGCCGTCAGCGAGCGCAGAAACCTCCACGGATAGTAGAATAGCAGAGCACAGAGCACCAAAAAGGTGTTGAGGATACTTATTCGGGTAAAGTCCTGCAGTGGTCGGAAGTGGGATACACGCTCCTCGGCTGGGGCATAGTATACCTTGATAGGTACATTCTCGACATTGACACCACGCCACGCTGCGCGGACAATTATCTCGACCTCAAACTCGTAGCGACGGGTTAGAAAGTGGATATTCTGCAACTTTGTCAGAGGGTATAGTCTATATCCCGACTGTGTATCAGACAACTCTTTGCCAGTCTCGACCTTGTACCAGAAGTTGGAGAACTTGTTGGCAAAGGTGTTCTTTGACGGCATATTGTCGGCAGTAAGGTTACGCGCACCTATAAGCAGACTGTCGGGCACCTGCTCAATACGATCGATAAATACGGGTATATCGTCGGCGTAGTGCTGAGCGTCGGAATCTATTGTAATGGCATAGCGGTAGCCCCACTCGTAGGCGCGCCCCAGACCGAGTTTCAGGGCGTATCCTTTGCCCATATTCTTCTGATAATCAATGACCTTAATGCCGTCAGTGGCGCTCAGTATCTGTGCAGTATTGTCTGTAGAGCCATCATTGACAACAACGATATCCTCTGCAAACTGCTTTACATCTGCAATTACCTGCGCAATAGTTCCGGCATTGTTGTATGTCGGAATAATCACAACGCATTTAAGCTCTTTTATTCTCTGCTTGTAGGTCATTATGAAATTGTTGCTCTAAGTTTGAGTACACTCTGGCTCGAATTGCCGTTTACTACCGTTGCGCGAAGTTGTGAATCATCTGCAATGGTGATGTTTATGGTTATTGGGATATTGCTCTGTGGAATCAGTGCCGAGAGATACTTACACTCCTTGATAGCCGTAAAAGTCACCTCTCTACCCACAATCTTGGCAAGGCACTCACGGATAACTGTCAGAGTACATACGCCCGGTACTACAGGCTGCTCCGGAAAGTGTCCCTTGTATATGGGGTGGTCGGCAAAGAGCTCGGCGGAGATGGTGTACTCCCCCGGATTGCCCGTTGTAATAGCGTGAATAGTATAGAAATTACCCTCTAATCTCATTTTGCAATATCGAATAGTTTGCTGTCAATAGTTGTGTTAAACTGCTTGTTCGAGAAGCTGTATTTTGTGTAGCCGCCCGACTTTTCCTCCATTGTAAGGGTGTTGAGCGACATATCGTTGCTGTCGAAACAGATTACGATGCGAGATACCTTCGATGCCGCTTTGCCGTGCTGCGGGGTCATTGTCACGACCCACTCTTTGCTCTTCTGTTCAACGTTGATAGCAAAGCCCCTTGTCATCTGCTGAAAGTCGCCCATAACACACGCCGAGAGTATGGCATTAAGGCTCTTGAGCATCGGGTTTGATGCAACCTTGGTGGTTGTCACACTGCCTGCGCTGCGCATGCTGAAGAGCTGCTCGGTCATCATAATATAGTCGCCGTTGCTAAATGAGAGCAGCATATTACTCGGGCGTAGGAAGTAGAACTCTCCGCTCTTCTTTACGGTATTTGCGAGTACGGCAATCTCTTGCACCTGTGTAAAGTGGCACTTTATGGAGTTTATCTCGCCACTCTTTGACTTTAGGAGACTCTCAAACTGTTCTACCTGAGCTGTAGCCAAAGTAGAGAAGAGAGCCATTATGCTAAGCAACAATATCTTAATCTTCATATCTTCTTATATTTAGTAACTCGCTGACAGATACTACTCTATATCCGCGCTGCGACAGTTGTATCATTAACATTTCGAGCAGTATCTCTGCATCTTTGCATCGGTCGTGAAGCAGTATTATCGCTCCTGGGTGGAGTCTGTTGCAGATCCTTCGGCATATCTGCTCTCGGCTTCTGCCACTCAAGGTGTCGAGAGAGCGGATGCTCCAACCAATCGCCTGCAACCCCATCGCCTTTACGACTCGGGCAATTATCGGATTGGTCACACCAAACGGAGGTCTGAATAGATTTACACTCTGCCCCGTTATGGATGCAATGGCGTCGTTACACCTCTGCAACTCCTCCTTCACGCTCTGTGCACTGCTCAGAGGAAAGAGCGCCTTGTGCGAGTAGGTGTGGTTGGCAACAGTATGCCCCTCACTTACTATGCGTTGTACTATTTCGGGGTATTGCTCTGCGCTCTGACCTACCACAAAGAAGGTTGCCTGCACACCATAGCGTTTAAGCACATCGAGCACACGAGGTGTTGTCACCTCATTTGGTCCGTCATCAAAGGTGAGAGCTACCACCCTCTCTGTGGTCTTTGCACGGCACAACGTTTTGAGGTAGATATTGCTGCCAACATCTGCCGATGCCCATACCAAAAAGGCTGTAAGCATACAAAACGCTATGATAATTAACCAATACATTGAACCTTGATAAGGGTTGGTGTTGCTCCGAAATATTCGTTGTATATAACTACCTCCGTACTCCCCTCGCAAACCATCTTCACTGCTTGAGCAAAGCTCTGCGCCGACGAGGTGGGGTAGAGTCCGTACTTGGTGTAGTTGTTGTAGAGCACTGCGCACTTTTCGTCTGTGGTGTAACGCTCGCGGCACTGCTCCTCGGTAAGGGAGTTTGTCAAAAACTCAATAGCGGTGACCTGTGCAATGCTCTGCTCCGTTCTCTCGGCAGTCACCTTGGCAAATACGGCACCTTCACCATCGTTTTGACATCTATATAGACCCATACGCTCCATAATGCGGTGCTGTGACGGTGTCTGCTCGTCAAAGGCTCCGAGGAGGATGTTTCGGTTCTCGCCATCTGTGGTACGCATCATCGCATCAAGCAGAGCATCCTCAAAGCTGTGGCTGCGATTGACATAGGTTACATTGTAACAGTGGTTGTGTCCCAACAGCGCTATCTGTCCTCCGACGGTGTTGAAGGTCGATTGGATAAACGGTGTTGGGTTAAGCAGCTGCTCCCTCTCTACGATAACATTGCGCAAAAAGCGCTCACTGTCGGCAAGACATCCCCAACCGGTAGCGGTGATAATGGCATCGAGCGGTGCGATATTCTCTACACCACCAAGAGTCTCAACAGCCGTCGTTACTGCCATCTTGATCACTCTGCTCATACGGCGACGCATACCTGCATCGGGGATAAGCTGCTTGATGTCGGTCACCACATCGCTGTTGGTTGTCACTCTGTCAATATAGCACCTCATAGTTATCGCGTAAAGATTAGTGAACTGCAATTTCCGCCAAAACCGAATGAGTTTGTCATAACACACTCAACGCTCTCTCCCTCCTTGTAGTGGCAGAGAGGTTGCAGACCATACTCCTCGATTGGGCTCTTGAAGTTGAGGTTAGGGTAGAGGATACCGCGATTTATGGCAAGCACGGATAGCACTGCCTCCACGCCACCTGCAGCTGCCAATGTATGACCTGTAAATGCTTTTGTCGAGCTGAATAGCGGGATATTGTCGCCAAAGAGTCGCACAAATGCAGCACTCTCCGAGGCGTCGTTATTTCCTGTGCCCGTGCCATGTGCATTTATATAGCTCACATCACTCGGTGCAAGACCTGCCATCTGCAGAGCCTCGGACATCGCTAAGTATGCGCCATCTCCCGTAGCCGACGATGCGGTCTGGTGGTGGGCGTCGTTGCGATTCGAGTAGCCCGCAAGGTGGCAGTAGTACTCTTCTGCCTCCTCCTCGCGTTGCAAAACAATATATCCTGCACCTTCACCCAAGTTGAGTCCTGCGCGGCTGCTGTCAAATGGGCGACACGGCTCGTTGTCGAGAATCATCAACGACTTAAATCCGTTGAGGGTAAAGGCACTCAAGGCATCGGAACCTCCCACAACTACGCAATCTACAACATTGTGCTTTAACAACTTAGCACCCATAATTACGGCATTGGCAGCCGATGAACAGGCGGTGCTGATAGTTGTCGAGTAGCTGTTAATGCCACAGTGGCGGCGTATAGCCTCGGTGCTTGCTGCGCAGTCGTGCATCCTCACATCGCGCAGGCGACCTTTCGAGTCGTCGGCGATAAAATGTTCAAAGAAGTGCTCGGTAAGATCCATACCGCCGACAGAGGTTGAGGATACAAGACCGATACGCTTTGAGCTATCGACTCCTGCATCGAGTAGAGCCTCTCTTACGGCAAGTATGCCGAGCAGAGCTGTGCGTGAGAGGTGCTCCGAAGCGGGTATGGCTGCCAGTGCATGCAACTCCTCGTTAGTCACCGGAAGCTCGCCTACGGGCAGGGTATGGCTTGTGCCGAGAATCTGCGGAGACAATGAGATACCGCTTACACCCTGCTTTATGGATGTAAGATTCTTGTCAAGCCCCACTCCGAGCGCCGTAACGATGCCGACTCCTGTGACTACAATGCCCATATACTACTTGCGATTCTTCTCGATGTACTCTGCAAGGCTCTTTACCGAGTAGAATACCGGCTTTGCCTCTGCTGAATTTGCGAGCTTTACTCCGTAATACTTCTCCAAAATAAGGATAATCTCCAGCGCGTCGATAGAGTCCAAACCAAGACCGTCACCAAAGAGGGGTGCCTCGGCATCAATCTCCTCGGGGGTAATCTCCTCAAGGTTCAACTCCTCAATCAAATGCTCCTTTAACTCCTGAATTAACTGCTCCATATTAGAATCTGTTTTTTAGTGATTATTATCTGTTTTTAGTAGTTTTATCTCTACCTTCCAACTCTCCGCCAAAAGGTCGCACCAACCGCAAATCACTGCATCGGCACGATTATTCTCGATAAGGCTGCGGGCATATTGCTCTGCAAGCCCCGAATTCTCTCTCTCCACAAAGAAGGTGTTGTCGCCCTGCATTTTGTGACGAATAGCCATCTCTCCAGCTGCAACATTGGCAAGGGTATAGACAAATGTTGCAGGGGATGCCCCCTCTGCAAGGTGTCTGTTTACAATGCGCTGGTGGGCTATGTCTGCATCAAGCGATGCAGAGCTGTTGGCAAGGATTATGGCGCGACGCTCGGGCTCTGTCTCCTCAAAACCCTCTGTCGAGAGCAGATGTTCTACGGAAACATAGAGCGCCTTGCACATATCGCTCATCTTGTAGAACTTCATATTGCTCTCACCGAGAGCCTTGAACTCTGCGCGGATATACTCGGCAAATGGTTGCTCCGAGGTTGGCAATGTATACTCCGCCGCAACCCTTACCTTGCGTGTCGATGTGTGGATATTACCCTTTTGCTCGCCCATATCGAGGACTATGGCGGCATTGCAACCTCCAAAACCAGAGGCGGTCTTTACGCATGCACAACCCTCAGACACCTGCGACTCTGCCGAGATTTGCAGTGCGTGCGGGGTGTCTGAACTCGAAAAGTTCTTTGTGCCGAAGATAGCCCCACTCTTGAGCTGCTCGGCGCATAGTATAGTCTCTACAACGCCCGCAGCACCCAAGGTGTGACCAATATAACCCTTGAGGCTGACCAGCGGTTTTTTATCAAGCTCTGCCCACGCGACAGCCTTGCTCTCCATCTCGTCATTGTAGCGGGTAGCTGTTCCGTGGGTATTTACAAAGCCTATATTTTCTCTACTCACACCCGCCTCCTGCATAGCGTTGCGGATGGCATAGTAGAGACCATCGCCCGTACGCGAAGGTCCCGATATATGGTTGGCATCGTTGCTGATAGCTCCGCCCGCAACTCTAACACCTCCTTCTGCTGTCGGTTCTGTTGTCAGAAGCACTGCTGCTGCCGCCTCGCCAAGTGTAAGACCATTGCGCTGAGTGTCGTACGGCTTGCAAGGGGCATCGCTGATAGACTTGAATGATGCAAAGCCCGAGGTGATAAACTCGCACAAAGTGTCGCAACCGGCAACTATAGCGTGCTTACATCTGCCGTTACACAACTGTTCGCGTGCTATAACAAATGCTGAAACGCCTGATATACAGGCATTTGATATGATTATAGGACTCTTTTTGCAGTGAAAATAGTCTGCCACTCTCTCCGCTGACGAGTAGAGAAAGACTCTCTCCGATAGGTTGTCGCAGCAGTCGGCAAGCAACTCGATATTTCCCTTTGTTGTCGAGATTATCAGCTGCACATCATCGCTCTCGAGTGATATGCCCGACTGATTGACCACCTCGGCAATCTGCTCGATAAGTAGTGACTCAAAGCGACTAAATCCCTCTAACAGAGTGACTTTTGCTGTACCGGCATACATTCCGAACTCCTCACTATAGCGCAGTCCGCCCTCGCCCCTACGCATAGCGGAGAGGGTCTCGGAACTATTGCCGAGTGCGGTACGCATAGCCGATGCGCCGAGGTATATATCTACTCTTTTGTCAGCCATTTGTTCTTCCACTCCTCATAAAAAGGGGGATTGTTCAACACCATATTACCCTCGCTGTCCACAAAGACCTGCACAGAGCTGCCACGAGCAACCAATGCTCCGTCACTCTGACGGCGAACGATGTACTCAAAGCAGAGCTTAGCAGCAGCGTTATCCATATAACGAGTCTCGATAACCGCCACATCGTTTACTGTAAGTGGCGAGATATACTGCAACTGCATATCGACAATAGGGGCGGTATAGCCGTTGGCATAGAAGTCCAGATATCCAAGACCCGGATACTCTCTGCCGAAAGCCTCCCTGCCATCCTCAAAGTAACGGACATACTCTCCGTGCCATACAACCTGCATCGAATCGACCTCGCTAAATCGAACGGTTGTGTGGGTAGTTGTTGTCAGTGCAGGGGTCTGACTGCCTATTTTACGATTACGCTTCATTGCTCTCCAAAAATATCTTCATTCTACAAGATGCAATCTCTCTCTCCTCCACAGTGCAGTGCGCCTCGATCAGTGTGACATTGAACACCTCCTGAACAACCTCGATAGTGGTTATTATAGTATCGCCGAGGCGAGGATGCTCGGATATCGAGAAGTTGTTTACCGACCCGATGTACCCGATAGGTATCGGCTGGTTTTTGCTCTTGAAGATATAACCTACACGTGCTGCAGCCGACTGTGCGATATGTTCAATAAGTCCGCACTCCGAGAGTATGCCGTTATCCATAAAGATATTCTCCTCTCGTATAGTAAAACGACTCCTTGACACTATTCCGTATACGTCAAGCAGCTCGTCCACCATTACAATCGGTGCCCTCTGCGGTATCAGATCGAGAATATTGCTATCCATTTCGTCTCTTACAAATCATTATTGAGTGACCCAGTCCAAGACCATCTACAATCTGCTCGACCTCAAGACCCGCCGCATTTACGCAGCGCTCCATATCGTCGGAGTGGTACATCTTGCTGTTGCCATTTGCAAGAGCGGTAAAGTAGATGCTTGTAAGTGTGAGGCAGTATGCTGCAGTCTCAAATCTCTGACGATCCCAGAAGGTCTCCATTATGTAGAGGCGCGAGTTGCTGTCCATAGACTCGGCAGCACGACGGCAGATGCTTGTCACCTCCTGCTCTGAGAAGCAGTCGAGGAACTGACTCATCCAAATCACGTCGAAAGCGGGTGTGGGGAACTTGACACTCTCATCCAGCAGGTTGCAGCCATAGCCGTGAATACGCTCGGCGCCCTTTTTGCCTGCTGTCTGCTGGCGCATCATCTCCAACTGCTGTGGCAGATCCATAATTGTCACCTCGACATCCTCGTTGTAACCCACGCACTGCATAGCCCAACGACCTGTATTGCCACCTACATCGAGCAGACGGCGCACCTTCTTCTCGCCATCGAAGATAATCTTCAGTGCCTCGCCAAACGAGCCGTCAGAGTAGAAGTGGTCGAAACCAAACCAACTCTTCTGCACCTGCTCGGGCAGACTCGACAGACCTTCGTAGATTGTCGGCCAATCACCAAAGACCTTCAGTCCGGCAGGTTTGCCCTCGGTAAGTGCCTGCTCAAGGTGGAACAGACCCAGGTAGTTCACATCGTGGTTGAAGTCCATATTTGCCTTAGCCATCGGGTCGTTGAGAAGAAACCAGCCCGCCTTGGAGATGGTGTACTTATCATCCTTTGTCAGTACCGTACCGATAGAGAGCGACGCCTCGAGCAGACACTGCACGGCGTAGTTTGAGAGCCCCGTATGCTCTACAATCTCTGCCTGAGTGGAGCCCTGGCGGTTATTGGAGAGGTACTCCAGAATGCCGAACTTTACCATCAGACGCGATACCTGAAATACCATCGGTGCAAAGGCTATCTCCTGCGCCAGACGCTGTGCCTCAAGTGCACTTTTCTGCTCCTTGCAATAGACATCTGCAAGCGGTTGTGTCAGTTTCATTGTTTATTCCTAATTTTTTGTTCTCCAAAAATCGTAAAAGTTGAACCACTGGCGAGGGTACTTTGTAACAACCCTCTCCAATGATGCTCTGTACTGCTCGACAAGACTCTCTATAGAGCCCCTCTTCTCCATTACCGGCTCCTCGAAGATAAATCGGTAGCTGCAGCCCGACTCGCGCATAGCGTAGTAGAAGACTATCGGCACCCTGCACTTTGTGGCAATTTTGAACGGACCGGTAGGCAGTTGTGCCTCCGCGCCCAAAAACTCGACCTTTGTCAAGTTATCCTCAGCCATATACCTGTCGCCGTTGAAGCAGATATACTCACCATTGTTGAGGGCAATCTTTATCTGCACCATAGCCTCGATAATATCCTGATTGAGTGGGATAATCTTGTAGTTATTCTCGCTGCAGGCATTTTCGTCAAGCACCTCCTTGATCTGCTTGTGCTCTGCATCGAGCATAACGATATTTATCCTCTTTCCGTAGCCGCCGAAGAATCCTGCACCTGCCTCCCAGCAGCCGATATGTGCGCCAATCATTACCACGCCCTGACCGCTATTGAGAATCTCGAGGAAGCGGTCGTAGTTGTCGAACTTGTAGTTGTAACGCTCTGTAAGTCCGCCCTTCATCGCAATTTTGTCGATCAGCGTCTGACCGAAGACGAAGTAGTGGCAGTATAGCTCCTTTATTGACGCAAAAAAGCCGAGACCTCTGCGCCTTCGGTTGTAGTACCATATAGCCTTTGTGGCTTTTGGCGCGAAAGGGATGAAGTAGATGACTATAAATGCAAGAAAAACATAGGCGCAGCGCACCCCTAACAGGCGAACTGTCCAGACAAAGAACTGATGTCCGAACTTACCGCCGCGGGATTTGCCGCTCCACCCCTTTTTCTCACTGTTAGCCATTGATCTTGCGGTTGAGAAGCTCGTAGAACTGTGCAAATGTTACAACGCCGACAAAGTCCGGACCTGTGAGTGTAACGCCGAAGTGGTTGTCTACAAGTACCACAACATCTACCAGGTCGAGGCTGTCAAGACCAAGGGTCTCCTTGAGCGATGCCTCGGGGGTAATCTCCGCAGCATCGATCTCAAACTCCTCTGCAAGTACCTCTGTTGCCTTTTCGATAATCTGTTCAATAGTCATAATTGTTCTGTTTTTTATGCTTGTTATTTGAATTTTCGGATAATCAGTGTCGAGTTGGTGCCACCAAAGCCGAAGGAGTTACTCAGGAAGGTGTCAAACTCCATATCGACCCTCTCCTTCGGGATGTTGATATTTGCTGACGCCTCGTCCGGCTCCTCAAAGTTGAGGTTTGGCGCGATAAAGTTGTTCTGCATCATCAGCATCGAGTAGATAACCTCGCTGGCACCTGCCATCCACATCTCGTGACCGGTAAACGACTTTGTCGATGCCACGTAAGGTTTGCACTCACCGAATACCTCTGCAATAGCCCTCGCCTCGTTCATATCGCCGATAGGGGTCGATGTTGCGTGGGCATTGACATACTGTATCTGCTCGATAGCAATGCCTGCATCGCGAATAGCCATCTGAAGTGAGCGCTTCGGGCCATCTACATTCGGTACAGAGATATGGTCGCCGTTAGACGAGAAACCGTAGCCGATAACCTCACCTAAGATTGTCGCACCGCGACGCACTGCCGACTCGTAGCTCTCGAGAATGACCGTTGCTGCACCTCCGCTCGGTACAAGACCATCTCTGTTCTTGTCAAATGGACGAGAAGCCTTTGTCGGCTCATCTTCGCGAACCGAGAAGGCATTGAGGGCATCGAAGTTGCCCACAGAGTACTTGTTCACCTCCTCTGCACCTCCGCAGATAACACACTCCTGCAAACCCTGCTTGATAAGCATATAGCCCATACCGATAGCGTGCGAACCACTTGCGCAGGCTCCCGAAACGGTGAAGTTGATACCGCGCAGGTTGAAGATTGTGGCGAGGTTCATTGTGATTGTCGAGTTCATCGACTGGAAGATGTTTCCCGAACCCACAAGGATAGTGTTCTTCTTCTCTCGAATAATATCCACACCGGAGATTACCGCCTCGGCACTACTGTCGTTACCATAGAGGATACCCACCTCGTGTTGCTGCAGAAAGTCGTTGTCGATACCCGCCTCTGCAAGTGCCTCCGATGTTGCCAAATAGGCATACTGTCCGTGCTCCGAGAGGCATAGACGCTGTCTGCGGTCGAGTAACCCCTTCAAATTAGGCTTCTCTAAAATGCCACAAAGAGAGGAGCGATAGCCCATCTCTTTTCTGTCAGGTGCAATACCGATACCCGACTTACCCTCAAAAAGCGAGGTCTTGACCTCCTCCTTGTTCTTTCCGATGCAGGAATAGATACCCATTCCCGTAATTACAACTCTGTTTGCCATATTTAGGTGTAGATTCCTCCGTTTATTGAAATTACCTCTCCGGTGATGTATGCCGCAGCATCAGAGACCAGAAATGCCACAAGCTCGGCAACCTCCTCTGCCTCGCCAAAGCGACCCGCAGGTACCAGCTTCTTCAGCTCCGCCTCGTTCAGGTCGGCTGTCATATCACTCTTGATAAATCCCGGAGCGACAGCATTTACCGTAACCCTCTTCTTTGCAACCTCCTGCGCCAGAGCCTTTGTTGCAGCGATAAGACCACCCTTTGCCGCCGAGTAGTTTGTCTGTCCCGGCATACCCTTTATGCCCGAGAGTGATGCCACATTGACAATGCGACCCCACTTCTTCACAAGCATATCCTTGAGCAGTGGCTGTGTGACATTGTAGAAGCCGTCAAGCGAGGTTGAAACCACGCTGTGCCAATCGCTCGGACCCATCCACATCATTAGGTTGTCCTTGCGGATGCCGGCATTATTGACCACAACCGAGATATACTCCTCGGGGTGACTCTCCTTCCACTGCTGCAGCGCTGTGGCAACTGCCTCGCCGTTGCTTACATCGAACGGAAGCAGCTCGGCAGTGCCGCCATTGGCGACAATATCGCTCAGTGTCTGCTCGGCAGCGGCACTGTTTGAGGCATAGTTGATTATTACTGAGTAACCCTGCTCTGCAAGTTTAAGAGCAATGGCACGACCGATACCTCGGCTGGCTCCGGTTACAAGTGCATATTTTGTCATCTTCTCCATCTTCGTTTAGCTTATCGTTTGAGCAGTGCCATTACCGCCTCAATCTCCTTGTACTTCGGAGTATCCTCCACAAAGAGCGGCACAAGCTCTCGAACCTGATTATAGAGCTCGTGTGTTGCCGGAGCAAGTCGGTCGGCAATCTTCAGACAATCTACAGCTTGAACAAGTGCCATCATATGTATTGCCAGCACCTGGAAACTGTTCTCGATTACTCGTTGGCAGATAAGTGCCGAGTTTGTACCCATCGATACGATATCCTGATTGTCGTTGTTGTTCGGGATAGAGTGTACATACATCGGATTTGAGAGAGTCTGGCACTCTGCTGTTGTCGAGGTTGCAGTAAACTGTGACGCCTGTAGACCGTAGTTAAGACCGAGCACTCCGAGATTTACAAACGGAGGCAGGATGCCGTTGATGCGGTCGTGGAACAGGTAGTTCATCTGTCGCTCGGCAAGCATTGTCATCTTTGTCACGGCAATTTTGAGCTTATCCATCTCGAATGAGACATAGTCGCCGTGGAAGTTTCCGCCGTGGATTACGGTCTTGTGCTGCGGATCGACAATAGGGTTATCATCGGCAGAGTTGAGCTCGTTGATAAGAACCTTTTCGACATTCTCTACAGTGTCCCATACAGGTCCGAGAATCTGAGGAATGCAGCGCAGAGAGTAGTATGGCTGTACTTTGTGCTCAAATACATCCTCCTCGCTGCGGTGGTAAAGCTCCTGCTCGCGGTCGAGAAGCATCTGACTGCCTGTTGCAATCTCACGCATCTTTGCCGCCACGCACTGCTGACCCGAGTGGCGCTTTACACCATTGAGGGTCTCGGACATAAGGTCGTCGAAGGATGATGCAATCTCGTTCATCAATACTGACGCTTTGAGCGAGTAGTCGAGCAGACGCTTTGCGTTGAGCAGGTTTGTAAGTCCAATACCGGTCATTACCGCTGTGCCGTTTGTTACCGCAAGACCCTCGCGGACATACATCTGTAGCGGCTTTATGCCCAACTCGGCAAATACCTCGGAGGTGTTGCGACGAACACCCTGGTAGAATACCTCACCCTCGCCAATCAGAGCAAGGGCAATATGTGCAAGCTGCACCAAGTCGCCACTCGCACCTACGCTGCCGTGCTGCGGGATAACAGGATAGATGCCTCGATTGAGAAACTCGACAAGCAGCTCACAGGTCTGGATATTTACGCCAGAGTGAGCCTGCATAAAGGTCATCAGTCGCGCAAGCATCGCGGCACGCACGCACTGCACGGGCAACGGCTCGCCTGCACCTGTCGAGTGGCTGCGAATAATGTTGTATTGGAGTTCGTTGAGGTGGTTGTCATCAATGCGCCACTGCGCCATAGGACCAAAGCCGGTGTTGATGCCGTATATTACCTTGTCCTTTGAGAAGGATTCGAGAAAGTTGAAACACTGCTCGATGCTTGTGCAGGCATCCTGACCAATCTCGACCAGTTCGCCCTCCTCGACAATCGCCTTAACCTCGTCTATGCTTAATTTGTCGCTAATTATCATAACCTAATACACTCTCAGATTTTTCGATATTTACCTCTGTTTAGTCCGAACTATAAAACAAAGTTTTATGTCGAATAGTTCAAACGACTCGCAAAGATAGTATGAAAAGTTTAATTTCAAAGGTTGCAAACGGCGAATCTTATGAAAATCGGAGGAAAAATGGTGCTTGGGAGAACAACGTAAAGAAAAAATACATACCTTTGCAGTGCAGATGGTTCTTTGGTCGTGCGAGCGACTGAAGTGAAAAGGAAATCCGGTGGAAATCCGGAACAGTACCTGCTGCTGTAAGTTCCATCCCCGGAAGGGGAGTATGTTTGGACAATGAGCCACTGAGTAATCGGGAAGGCGTTCCAAACGGAACAAGTCAGAAGACCTGCCTCTGCACCATATGATTTTGAACCTGCAGGATGACGGGTTGGGATCAGAACAGCTCCGGCAGATTGGTGCACAAATCGTAAGAGTTAGTTTTGATATAACGCTGTAATCCTGATGGTTACAGCGTTTTTTATTTATTAACTTTTACAAATTCTTTACAGGTTATGAAGAAAAAGTATTTGTCGCCGACAGTCGAAACTACTGTCATCCGAGCAGAGGTCGGGTTTGCTATTTCACAACAAAAGCCGGCAGAGTGGGACGATATGTAGATTGGAGGTGATTATGAAGAGGTTTTTTGAAATTTTAGCTGTAGTGGCGCTGGTAGTCTCTTGTAGCAAGGTGGAGGATGTGCAGTACAACAACGAGTTTGTACTTACAGGTTACAGTGCGGTCGATTCTCGTACAGAGTTTGGTACTCCGGACGCCGACAAGATTCCATATTTTTGGAGTGCTGGCGACTATATTTGGTTAGGAACGGTTCGTAGTAAGGCGATTGCTGAGCGTTGTAAAGCGGCGCAATTCAAGTGGGAGAATGAGCCATCGACATTTGGTGACTATCACGTATTTTACAATATGACGGGTAGTGACAAAAATGCCAAAGTTCTTGCCTCTCAGACAGCCGACGGAAACTTGGGAAACGATGGCGATTTTGGTTATGCGCTTGCTGATGAATACAAGACATTTGTGCTTGAGCATAAGACATCGTATATCTGGTTCGATACAACAAGTAGCGATGTCTCTGAAAAGCTTGTATCTATCTCTGTTACGGCTGTGGATGGTGTTTGCCTCGCGGGAGAAAGAGAGTACGACTATGTAAACGATGCGTGGTGTGCTGATGTTGTAAATGGCGCAAATAGGGTAGTGCTCAATTTTGGCGAGGGTGTTGTTCTGAAGCCCGAAAATGAGGGTGTTTTTGCGGCGATGGTGACCCTGCCGTCAGCCGTTGGCGGAACAGAACTTACCATAGTATATACCTTTGCCGACGGTGCAACATTTACCGAAGTGAGGAGCCCGAAAAAGGACCTTACGGCGGGTGCCGTGCAGCGCGTAGCAACAACAATTGCAAAGGCAGATTTGAAGAGTGAGCCGCAGATGCGTGTGCTTACCTTTGAGGATGCAGATTGCAAGGGCAATGTCGAGCTTGGTAGCAATAAGTACTACTGGTCGGAGTTTATCCCGAGCGGTATGCAGGCGAGCTCAGGACATGGCAGCTATTGGTGGGTCGATGAGACCAATACAGAGCTGATGTTCGAGCCGGTAGCGGGCGATTTCGGCTTCTATGGTGGTCATGCGGGTATCTCGAACTATGTTGGTACTGATTGGCAGAATGAGGGTAGTTATATGTACGATTTGCAGGCATATAATGTTACGGGAGGTCATAGCGGAACAAACTTCAATACCCATTTCGGCTATATAGACACTTACGACTCTGGCTTTGGAATGAATAACACTCTGCCATCGCTCACTTTTTGGGATGGCGAGGCTCGTGTAATTGACCACATGTGGGTTACAAATACTACCTATGTCTATAATCAGTTGCAGGCTGCGGGCTTCGGTTCGACATATGTACTTAGTGACGAATCGACATTTAAGATTGTTGCATACGGATTTGAGAGCGAGGATGATAACGAGCCGACAAAGGCAGAGTTCTACCTGCTCAATAAGGGTAAGCAGTTTGTTACCGAGTGGACAAAGTGGGACCTCTCAGTACTTGGCAAGGTTGTCAAGGTGTCGTTCAATATGGAGGGCTCTGAGGATATGATAGGCGACTACGGTCTTTCGGTTCCTGCATACTTTGCTTATGACGATGTAGCGGTAATATTTTAAGATATGAGAATATATAAATCGTTGATTTTAACCATTTTGGCAGTGATAGTCTCGTCTTGTAACATAGACGAGACCTTCACCGCTCCCGATAAGGGTGAGCACTATCGCCCGCAGACTACTGCCTCATCAAAGCAGTGGACAGAGGTTGTCGAGTACTGCCCTGCACCGGGTCAGTTTATCGGTGATACCAAAACGGGTGGCTTTACGGGTAACGAGAGGAGCGTTGCCGATGCTGTTGCCTACGCAGAGATGCGACTTGGCAAGAAGAGCTTTGTCTCGCTCGGAGCCTTTGGTGGCTATATTGTTGTCGGTTTCGACCATAGCATAGACAACAACGAGGGTTATGATTTTGCCATTCAGGGCAATGCCTTCGACACCTCGTCGGAGCCCGGAATAGTCTGGGTTATGCAGGACGAAAATGGTAACGGAGAGGCTGACGACACTTGGTATGCCCTTGCAGGTAGTGAGGCATCTGCCGAGGGTACAGTTGAGAACTATTCGGTGACTTACTTCCGTCCGGAGGGTGACGAGCAGCCTGTGAAATGGGTTGATTCTGAGGGCGTTGAGGGAGAGGTTGATTATCTTAAAACCTACCATCCGCAGCCGTCGTACTATCCCGCTTGGATGACCGAAGAGAGCTATACCCTTACAGGCATACGCCTCAAGGAGCAGAACTACGATAAGTCGGGCAATGGTCAGATGTGGATACTTCCGCCGTATGGTTGGGGTTATGCCGATAATTACAGCCAAACCGATTGGCTGCCGACATTTAAGGCGGTTAATTGCTTTGATATTTCGCAGGCGATCGATAGCGATGGTCGAGCGATAAAGCTGGAGTATATCGACTACATCAAGGTTGTTACCGCTTGTAACGGTAAGAGTGGACATCTGGGCGAGATCTCGACCGAGGTGTGTGATTTCTACGATTTGTAAATTTTCATCTTTTGGAACTATAATGAACAGTCCGCGACATATTTTTTCGACAGTTGTTGCCATAATTTTTACCTTGGCAGCCCTCTGTGGCTGTATGCGGTGGGAGTATGGTCTTGTTGAGCAGTTTAGGGTAACGGAGTCGGGACTGTTCATCTCCAATGAGGGCAATTTCCAGTATGGAAACGGCTCGTTATCTTTCTATAATCCCGCAACTAAAACCGTTGAGAATGAGATATTTAATCGTGCCAACGGAATGAAACTCGGCGATGTGGCGCAGAGTATGGTTATCCGCGACGGAGTTGGTTGGATTGTGGTCAATAACTCGCATGTGGTCTTTGCTATAGATACCGAAACTTTCAAGGAGATAGGTCGTATCACAAACCTCACCTCTCCGCGTTATATCCACTTCCTCTCCGATGAAAAGGCGTATATTTCTCAACTATGGGATAACAGAATCTTTATCGTAAATCCGAAACGCTATCAGGTTACGGGCTATATCGAGGTGCCGAATATGACAATGGAGAGTGGCTCGACCGAGCAGATGGTGCAGTGGGGCGACTTTGTCTATGTTAATTGCTGGTCATATCAGAATAGAATTCTCAAGATTGATACCCGAACAGATAGTGTTGTGGCGGAGCTTACAGTAGGTATTCAGCCTACATCGCTTGCGTTGGACTGCAACGGCAAACTCTGGACAGTTACCGATGGTGGCTTTGACGGCTCGCCATACGGCTATGAGGCTCCGGCGCTATATCGTATTGATGCAGAGCGCTTTGAGATAGAGAAGAAGTTTGATTTCCGCCTTGGTGACGACCCGTCTGAGGTGCAGATAAATCGTGCGGGCAACAGACTCTATTGGATAAATGACGACATATGGGCGATGGATGTTTCGGCAGACAGATTGCCGACACAACCTGTAATTTCATCGCGCGGAACAATCTATTACGGACTCACTGTAAGTCCCGAAAATGGGGATATATATGTTGCCGATGCCGTTGATTATTCGCAGCAGGGGATGGTCTATCGTTACTCGGCAGCTGGCGAAGAGTTGGACAGCTTCTATGTGGGTATTATCCCCGGTGCATTTTGTTGGAAATGAGAAGATTATGCTACATATTGACTGCACTCAGCCTGACCTTCTCGGCTATGGCAGAGGAGCGTACTGTAGCTATTCGTGAGATTACCGTTTTGGGTCAGCGACCGATGAAGGAGATTGGCGTACAGCAGACCAAGCTCGACTCTGTGGCTCTCAAAGAGAATATCTCCTTATCGATGGCAGATGTTCTGACCTTCAACTCCTCGATTTTTGTCAAAAGCTATGGTCGTGCAACCCTCTCTACGGTAGCTTTTCGCGGTACCTCGCCGTCGCATACGCAGGTGTCATGGAACGGAATGAAGATTAACAATCCGATGCTCGGCATGACCGACTTCTCGATGATACCGTCATACTTTATCGACGACGCCTCGTTGTTGCACGGTACCTCCTCGGTAAACGAGACGGGAGGCGGTCTGGGTGGTGCGGTAAAACTCTCGACCAAACCTGCTGATGCAGATGGTTTCGGGGTGCAATATATTCAGGGTATCGGCTCGTTCAAGAGCTTTGACGAGTTTCTGCGACTTACATACGGCAATGACCATTGGCAGATCTCTACGCGAGCAGTATACTCTTCATCTCCAAATGATTATAAGTTCCTCAATCGCGATAAGAAGGAGAATGTCTATGACGAGAATATGAACATCATAGACCAATATTACCCTGTCGAGCGAAATCGTAGCGGCTCGTATAAGGATCTGCACATTCTGCAGGAGGTATACTACAATACGGGTAAGGGCGACAGATTGGGGCTCAATGCGTGGTATATCAACTCCAATCGCGAACTTGCGATGCTTACGGTCGATCACGGCAGCGATACGGACTTCGATAATCGTCAGCGCGAGCAGACCTTCCGTGGTGTGTTGTCGTGGGACCATATCCGCAGAAATTGGAAGGTCGCGGCAAAGGGTGGCTATACCTATACTTGGATGGCGTACGACTATAAGCGCGATTTGGGTAACGGTGTTATGGCACATATGACCCGCTCTCGCAGCAGTATCAACACCATCTATGGTCAGGCAGAGGGCGAGTACTATATCGGTAATAAGTGGCTCTTTACGGCTAACCTGTCGATGCATCAGCACTTTGTGGAGAGCAGGGATAAAAATATTGTTCTGCAGCAGGGCGGCAACGGCATTTTGGGATATCGCAAGGCACGCCCGGAGCTCTCGGGCTCGGTGTCGGCAAAGTGGCGTCCGACAGAGCGATTGGGTATGTCGTTGGTAATTCGTGAGGAGATGTTCGGTAGGGAGTGGACACCGATTATCCCCGCATTTTTCATCGACGGAGTGCTCTCAAAGCGTGGTAATATCGCCGCTAAAGCCTCTGTGTCGCGTAACTGCCGTTTTCCGACACTCAACGACCTCTACTTCTTGCCCGGAGGTAATCCTGACTTGAAAAAGGAGAGCGGCTGGAGCTATGATGCAGCTCTTTCGTTTGCTGTCGGTAAGCAGAATGTATACTCGCTCAGCGGCTCGGCAAGTTGGTTTGAATCCTTTATAAAGGATTGGATTATCTGGCTGCCAACCACTAAAGGCTTCTTCTCTCCCGACAATATAAAGGATGTACACGCCTACGGCGTGGAGTTGCAGATGGACCTGAATGTGGCTCTGACAAAGGAGTGGCAACTCGGACTGAATGGCACCTTCTCGTGGACCCCGTCGATAAATGTCGGCGAGCCGCGCACACCTGCCGATAAGTCGGTCGGGAAACAGTTGCCTTATGTTCCTGAGTGCTCCTCGACCATTACGGGTCGTCTTTCGTGGCGCAGATGGGTGTTCCTCTATAAGTGGTGCTACTATTCGGAGCGATATACTATGTCCTCAAACGATATCTCGCTCTCGGGTAAATTGCCACCATACTTTATGAGCAATATCTCCCTTGAGAAGTCTATCCCGCTGAAACATATAGAGTTATCGGCAAAGGGAGTTATCAATAATCTCTTTAACGAGCAGTATCTCTCAGTCCTCTCCCGCCCAATGCCGGGCATCAATTTCCAGATATTCTTGGGTATAAAGTTTTAGGGAGGTGTAGAAAAGTGATGATTTTTGCCACTTCGCGTGTTAATTTTCGCGATTTTTCTTAACTTCGCGTAGCGAATAGTGCAAAAACCTAAACAACTATACTATGCTAACCTTTGTACTTTGTCTTGTTTTGCTCGTTGCGGCGTACTTTACCTATGGTCGCTACTTGGAGCATGTATGTAAGATTGACGGTGCGGCATCTGTGCCGAGCTCTCACCTCTATGACGGTGTGGACTATGTTCCTATGCCGCGCTGGAGAACATTTCTTATTCAGCTGCTCAACATTGCCGGTACCGGTCCGATTTTCGGTGCCATTCTCGGCGCGTGTTACGGTCCGGTGGCATTCCTTTGGATCACTATCGGCGGTATCTTTATGGGAGCTATGCACGACTACCTCTCGGGTGTAATTCTTGTTCGTAATGACGGATTGAGCATTACCGAGATTGTGGCTCGCTACTTAGGCAAGGGTGCCGGGGTGTTTATGCGCGTCTTTTCGGTAATTCTTCTGTTGCTTGTAGGTGTGGTATTTATTGTCAGCCCTGCCGATATTCTCGCCTCAAAATTTGAACTGATCTCAAAGGGTTGGTGGCTTGGCATTATCATCGCCTACTACTTTATAGCGACCCTTCTCCCGGTAGATAAACTTATCGGTAAAATATATCCGCTCTTCGGTGCAGCTCTTGTGGCTATGGCACTCGGATTGCTTGGTGTACTCTTCTTGGGCGACTATACAATCCCTCAAATGACACTCGAAAATCTCCACATTAATGCCGATAAACTGCCACTTGTGCCGACACTCTTTATCACTATTGCCTGCGGTGCAATTTCGGGCTTCCACGCTACTCAGTCGCCACTTATGGCGCGTTGCGTGAATAACGAGCGCGAGTGTCGTTTCGTATTCTACGGCGCGATGATCTCCGAGTCGATTATCGCACTTATCTGGGCGGCAATCTCTATGGCGTTTTTCTACGATGATGGCGGCGTGGCGGCTGTTTTAGCACAGCACGGCAACAATGCGGCGTGGGCTGTAAATACCATTGCAGATAGTACACTCGGTATTGTAGGTAGTATTCTTGCTATTTTGGGTGTTGTTGCAGCGCCTATCACCTCGGGCGATACAGCATTCCGCTCGGCACGACTCATTATTGCCGATGTATTCCATATCGAGCAACGTACACATTGGAAGCGCCTTGTTATCTGTGCACCGCTCTTTGCTGCGGGTGTGGCACTCACATTTATCGACTTCGCGGTTGTTTGGCGTTACTTTGCTTGGACAAATCAGGCTCTGGCAACGGTTGTGCTCTGGTGTATTGTGGTATATCTGTTCCGCAACAAGTACAACTACTGGGTGGCGATTATTCCAGCACTCTTTATGACCTATATCTGCTCGTCGTTTGTCTTTGTGTCAAACCAGTTTGTAGGCCTTGGAGCAACACCGCTTGCCTACCTGCTCGGTGGTGCGCTGACTGTTGCTCTTACGGCGGTTATGTGCTATAAACTCTATAAGGATGGGAGATAATGTGGCGTAATTTACTCTTCATACTGCTGCTATTTGGTGCTGTAACGGTGCTCTCAGCGCTGCAGAAGCCTGTCTTTCTGCTTTGGTATGCCGAGCTTGTTGCCGACGCAGAGGTGGCAGAGTTGTGGGGAGTTATCAGCCACGGCTTGAGCCTTGATATGACTATGGCGGGGTACTTCTGTGCCCTGCCACTGCTTTTTGTACTGCTTTCGGTATGGGCACCGCACCGAATCTGGAAGAGCCTCTGCCGATGGTGGATATACCTCGCCTCGGCATTTGTCGCTGTCAGCTTTGCACTTAACTTGGGACTGTATGAGTATTGGCGTTTCCCGCTCGACGGCTCGATACTGCAATACCTCGCAACACCTAAGGAGGCTATGGCAAGTGTGACCCTGCAAATGTTTGTGGTTCAGAGTGTTGTGGCAGTTGTCTACTTCGCAGTTATGGTGCTGATGTGTTCGAAGATTGTCGATATTTTCGAGCCGGAGAAGCGAACAAAATGGGGCAGAAAGTTAATCCAATCACTGCTGCTGATACTATTTCTCGGTCTCGATTTTCTTGCCATTCGCGGCGGAGTCACTACGGCTGTGGCGAATGTTTCGAAGGTCTATTTCAGCGAGAATATAGCCCTTAATCACGCTGCGGTAAACCCGACATTTTCGTTTATCTCCTCCATTTCGAGTGGGGACGATTTGAACCGATACGACTACTTCGATGCGGAGATTTGTGCAGATAATTTTGCGCAGATTATGGGGCAGAGCGGGGCAGAGCCGACGGTACAGCTGCTCAAAAATCAGCGCCCGAATATCGTTCTGATTATCGCCGAGAGTTTCGGTCGTTCGACTATTGACGAGGTGGTTGGTGGACGCAATGTAGCCCCTGGGTTTCAACGACTTAAGGGAGAGGGCGTATGGTTTGAGAATGTTATTGCCTCCTCGTTCCGCACAGATCGTGGAGTGCTTGCTACGCTGAGCGGATTCTGCTCTCAGCCGACGATGTCTGTGATGAAATATCCGCAGAAGGCGTCGCGTCTGCCATCTGTGGCGGGGGCGTTGAGGAGTGTGGGTTACTCTACATCATATATCCACGGCGGCGATCTGAACTTTACCGATATGGCGGGCTATCTCTACGCTACGGGATTTGATAAGTTGGTGGCACTCAAGGATTTGTCTTTCGATGCACCAACCTCGAAGTGGGGATATGCCGACGATGTTGTCTCGGACTACTTTATCGACTTTATAGAGCAAAAGGGGGCTGAGGGCAGACCATATTTCGCCGTTTGGCAGACCCTCTCGAGCCACGAGCCGTTTGATGTGCCGATAGCGGAGTTTGAGGATAAGATGCTCAACTCGATGCACTTTGCCGATAGCTGTATCGCAAAGGTTATAGGTGCTTTACAGCAGAGTGCGCAGTGGGATAATACCCTTGTTATTGTCGTTGCCGACCACGCCTACCTCTACCCGTATGGTATTGCGGCGAGTGCTGTCGGACGCCACAGAATACCGATGCTCTGGCTGGGCGGCGCGATAAAAGAGCCGACAGTTGTCGATGCCTACTGCTCGCAGAGCGACCTTGCGGCGACGCTCCTCTCGCAGTTGGGACTCGATTACAGTCGCTTTACAATGAGTCGAAATATCTTCGCACCCGCTGCCGAACAGTTCGGATACTATACATTCAACAACGGCTTTGGCGTGGTAAAGAGTTCGGGCGCAACCATCTACGACTGCACCACCGAGCAGACTATATCCGATAATCCATCTGCCGAGGATGTTACTACGGGAAAGACACTTTTGCAGACAACTTATAGTATAATAAAAGAGTTATGAAACAGTTTTTAGAGTTGCAACCTACAGCCAATCAGAACTTTAGATTGATGGGCTTTGGTGGTCGCGGAAACCTTGTAGCACGCCTTGAACAGTCGTATAAGGTCGAGCAGAGTGGTGACTATCATGGTGCTTGCCAGTTGAGATATGATGCTTTTCAAGATATAATTTCAACCCTCCCTGACGATGAGGATAGTGTAGTCGCCCTTGATCGCAACCACGGCAATACCCTTGCGGCAATGGAGATTATGCTCGCCTCGGCAGTCGATAACTACCTTGCCGGTGATGGCGAGATGGCGGCGGCACAGTTGGAGCTGCTGCTCGATTGTGACGAGGAGGATCCGCTGGAGGCAACTCCGGTGCTTGCACTCTGCTATGTGATGATTGGCGAGTGGGAGTGCCTTGAGGATATAGATACCGATTTGGGAGATAAGAGCGCTATTCGTCCTCTGCTGCGTGCCCTGCACAGCTTCGTAGTGGAGAGAACTATTGATAGTAAAACTGTTGCGGAGCTTGCCCGCTTTAAGGAGTTTGCTGATGAACTGAGGCGTGCAGACCATCCGACAGATGAAGCCTACCTGCGCGACATCTCCTCCGACCGCCCATCTCGCGCAGCTACTGCCCGCGAGCTCTATCTGCGCTGCGAACCGGCACTATCGTTATACCCCGACTTTCTACCGGCGCTGGCTGATTTGTTGAAATAAAAGAAGAGTCCGCCTCACAGCGGACTCTTTTGTTATTTGTCGAAGTTGTAACCCTGTTAGATAACTTCGCTCTACTTCTTGTTAAAGTTGTTCATCGTGCGTTCAAGACCGATTGAGACGAACGAGAGTATTGCGTCGCCAAAGACCTTGAGGCGTGGCGGCATATTTGCTCGCTCCTCAGCGGTCCACTCGCCAAGAACATAATCAACCTGATGACCTCGGCTGAAATCGCCGCCAATACCGAAGCGCAGGCGGGCATAGTCTGTGGTCTGGAGCAGCTCTGCGATATTTTTCAGACCATTATGACCTCCATCGCTGCCCTTTGTTCTCATTCGCAGCTCGCCAAATGGCAGGGCGATATCATCTACGACTACCAGCAGGTTCTGCTTCTCGATCTTCAGCTCCTGAAGCCAATATCTGACAGCCTTACCCGAGAGATTCATATAGGTTGATGGCTTGAGCAGGGTGACGATATGACCGCGATGGCGAATAGTTGCCACATCGCCATATCGTGCCGACATAAAAGAAGTGCTGGATGCCTCAGCGAGAGCATCCAACACTTTGAAACCGATGTTGTGTCTTGTCTCGGCGTACTCGGCGCCAATATTACCAAGACCTACAACAAGATATTTCATTCTCTGTCAGTTATTACTTCTGAGCAGCTGCACCACGAGATGCACGAGTTACACGAACTGCGCAAACTGCCTGAGTTGCAGGAGAAACGAACTGAAGACCCTCGAACTGGAGGTCACCAACGAAGATTGTCTGACCAACCTTGAGTGGAGTAACATCAACAACGAGCTCATCTGGAAGGTTCTCAACAAGAGCCTTAACAACGAGCTTACGAGCTGACAGAGCGAGCTTACCACCGATCTTAACACCCTCAGCGTTACCTGTAAGACGTACAGGAACTGCGATAGATACTGGCTTACCCTCCTGAACACGGTAGAAGTCGATGTGGAGGATCTGCTCACGGATTGGGTGATACTGAATATCACGGAGTACTGCGAGCTCCTTCTTACCCTCGATATCGAGCTCAACGATGTAAGAGTTAGGAGTGTAGATAAGCGGCTTTACTGCCTTCTCATCGATAGCGAAAGATACAGTCTCACCACCACCATAGATTACACATGGGATAAGACCCTGACGGCGAACTGCCTTGGTTGCCTTCTTACCATAATCGGCACGAGGCGCTGCTGAAATAGCAATAGTTTTCATTGTTTTGTAAAAAATAAAGTTGTTAGTACCTACGGCGGCACTCAGTCTGCACCCTTAGTGCAACCCCCATAACCGCCTGATTGCGACCGCAAAAGTAGAAATAATATTTCTATTTACAAAATTTTGCAGTCAGTTATCTCCTAATTTGTCTGTAAGTAGTAGTCGCAGAGGCGCGAATAGAGCAGATTGACCACCTCGCATTTCTGCTTCGGACTGTTGTTGTCACAGCCGTATAACTGCATAATATCTTCGCGCGAAAGTGCTTGATAATCAGTTATTTGCTTTGAGTATCTCTGATCAACTCGGTTGCCGATAATCTGCGGCAACACAAGCGCAAAGGCGTCAGTAAGAAGACAGAGCATCAACGACTTAAACTCCTCTGGTGTAAGTGTCGATGCAGCAACCTCTTTGAGCGACAAGTAGCTGAATACCAACTCGGGAGCTGTGCCCTCGGTCTGCACAAACTTGTACTCTGCCGTAGCATTTACAAGTAGCAGCTGCAGGAACATATCCCAGCAACTCTCGTGGCAATCTGCAAAGGTCGGATGGCAGTACTCTTTAGGCGTAAAGAGCCGCAAACAGTGACGATAGAGTGGTGAGTCGGTGTAACTGTATGGATTGCCGCAATAGGTGTGATATACCTCCATAAAGCCGCTAAACTGCTCATTCTCAGCAAGCTCCATAATCAGTGTTCGGTAGTTGAGCTCACCTCTTCCGACCTGAGAGGTAAAGAGGTAGTAGGGGAGCATTATCGGTGTAAGCCCCGCCTTTTCGCTCTGCTCCCAGACAATGTGTCGTACCTTATTATATATACTCTGCGGAATATCTGCCGACAGCATACTCTCGCGTTCGCTCTGACTGACACTATCTGCAAAAGCGACAATCGTCGTGTAGGTCAAATCGATATTTCCGACAATGGTTGTGCTATCTACGCTCTGACAGATATGGACAGTAAGGTCCGAAGAGTATGTACCATCTTGAAGCGAGGCGTAATCAACCTCGATATTCATCTCGATATTGGTATCGGATGCTATCTGTACAGACCCCGCGGCGGGAGCGTCGATATGTTTGATGAAACTCTTGATAATTGTGTATGGGCAGCTCATAAATTTTATCGAAATATATTAAATTTCTTGAGTTTCGGATTGCGACGTGGCAGTAGCAGAGCCTCGAGTAGCAGCAGCACAGCCGCAATGGCAAGAATCCACTGAAACTGCTCGTTGTACTCTTCAAAGCGTAGCGAAGTAAGTTCGCCCTTCTCCATCTTATCTATTTGATCTACAATCTCTTCAAGTCCGAATGAGGCATTTGTTGCTCGGATATATCCACCCCCTGTCGCAGCTGTAATCTGCTGCAGCAACTCCTCATTGAGGCGACTTACGACCATCTCGTCATTCTCATCCTTGATAAACTCTCCGTCGAGCTTGACCGGTGCACCCTCGGGCGTTCCGATACCGATTGCAAATATCTTTATACCCTGCTCGGCAGCGCGTTTTGCAGCATCGAGTGCCGCAGAGTCGTGGGTCTCTCCATCGGTTATGAGTATCATCACCTTGCCCGCATCGCGATTTTGCGAGAATGAGAGTGAGGCGAGGTTGAGCGCCTGTCCAATCTCTGTTCCCTGCACTGAGACAAGTGTCGGAGAGATTCGTTTTGTGAAGCTGCGTGCCATACGGTAGTCGGTAGTAATCGGCAGCTGGACCTTCGCCTCTCCGGCAAAGACAACCATACCTACGCGGTCCTGATTGAGCGATGCAAAGAGCTTGTCTATGGCGTAGCGTGTGCGATCAAGACGATTTGGTGCAAAGTCCTCGGCAAGCATCGAGTTGGAGATATCGACCACAAGCATCATCTCTATACCTTGACTTGTCTGCTCCTTGAGTTTTGAGCCAAACTGAGGGCGTGCTGCAGCGAAGATAACTGCCGTCACGGCAAGCAGGAAGAGCGAACTTTTGATCTTAACCCTCAGGTTAGATAGGTCCGGCATAAGGGCATAGAGCGTCGATGGATTGCCGAACTTGGCGATGTTGCGCTTTTTGAGTTGCGATACAGCCATCAGCGCGATGACCATCGCAGGAACTGTCAGCAACAGCCAGAGGATATGTGGATTTGCAAATTGAAACATATCTACGGAATACGTTTAAGTACAATGCGGTTAATAATAAACTCGAGCAGCAGCGCCGCGAGTGCCCACAGCACAAATAGCAGGAACTCCTCGTGCAGTGTTGTGCGGTTCTCGACCTCTACGCGGCTCTTTTCGAGTTGATTGATGCGGTCGTATACAGCCTCGAGGGTCTGCTTGTCGGTTGCACGGAAGTACTCGCCACCGGTCTGTGAGGCTATATCGCGCAGAATCTTCTCGTCTATCTCGACCTTCATATTGACAACATCCACCTCGCGACCCTGATTGTCAAAGAGTGGATATGGGGCTGTTCCACGACGACCAATACCGATAGTGTAGACCTTTATGCCCATATCTTTGGCAATCTTTGCCGCGGTGAGTGGCGATATCTCGCCACGATTGTTCACACCATCTGTCAGCAGAATGACAACCTTGCTCTTGGCATCCGACTCGCGCAGACGGTTTATAGATGTGGCAAGACCGTTACCTATTGCCGTACCATCCTCGATAATACCGCTCGTGATGCGTCCCAGCATAGTCTGAAGCGAACTTTGGTCGGTGGTAAGCGGTGATTGTGTGAATGACTCTCCGGCAAAGACCACAAGACCTATGCGGTCACCTGTGCGGTCGCTGATAAACTCCGACGCCACCTCCTTTGCCACACTCAGACGGTCGGGTGTAAAGTCCTTGGCGAGCATAGATGTCGATACATCGACTGCAAGTACGATGTCGATACCCTCGGTCGTTGTGTTTGTGTAGTGCTCGGCACTCTGCGGGCGAGCTATAGCCACCACAATAAGAGAGAGGGCGGCACATCGCAGCACAAACGGGATATGACGCAGGTAGTAACGAAATGTCCTCGGTGCCCGCTTAACGGTGTCGGTGGTTGATACTGTTACGGCTGCTCCACCCTGACGGCAACGGTAGATGTAGTATGCCGCAAGAGGTACGAGCAGTAGTAAAAACCACAATATTTTAGGGGATGCAAATTCCATTGTAGGTATGTTCTATAAATTAGGAAATTAAGCTCTTCTGTTTTTGGGTAAATTCTTTTTCGGTCACTTTTTGGTCTATCTCGGTATCTTTCCCAACTTTTCTCGGTTACAACGCCGCGATTAAACCGAGTGCAATCAAACTTGTTTGAATTGCCAAGGCGTAGCGGTGAAGGGTCGCCTAAAGGCGAGCCAATAGGCTATTGCGCCCTCGAAAGAGTTGGAAAACCTACTCGAGATATACTCAAAAATCGCCTTGACCTAATTTATAGAACCTACCTATAAATAATAACTTTTTACCAATTCCTGCCACCTCGGATAAGAACACCCTTCTTCTCTTTCAGTTTATCCTGTGTCTTATCCTCCTGAGCCTGTATAGCCTCAAGCATAGCCTGCTGCTCCTGCTCTGAAATCTGTTGCTCCTGAGGTTGCTGCTCCTGCTCTTTTTGGTCTTGCTTATCCTCATTCTGCTCCTGATCCTGTGGCTGCTCTTGCTGATTTTGATCCTGCTTCTGATTTTGGTCTTGGTCTTGGTTCTGATCCTGATTTTGTTGCTGTTGCTGCTGCTGATTTTGCTGCTGCTTGAGCAACTCCTTTGTCAGGGCATAGTTGAACTTCGCCTCCTTGTCATCAGGATTTAGTCGCATAGCATCGCGGTAACAGTTCAGCGCCTCCTCTAATCGCTGCTGCACAAAGAGGGTATTGCCGAGGTTATATGCCACCTCTCCTCGCTCAATATCTGTGCGAGTAGAGTCCTGAGCAAGCTTTCGCAGGGTCTGCTCCGACTTGTCGATAAGCTCCTTGCGGAACTGACCGTTGGCAGTATTGAACTTCGCCTCAAAGCAGGTCGGATCCTCTCGCAGTGCGCGGGCGTAGCTGTCAAGGCTTGTGTCAAAATCGCCACGCTCATACTGGCGATTACCCTTACGGACAAGTCGCCTTTCGGGCATCTGCTGGCTGAATACCTCGCCGAAAACAAGTGAGGCAACAGCTGTAAGTATAATGGTTAAAGCTCTGTAATTCATCTACTTATCCTCCTCGTTTTCGGTTTGTTCTATAGGTTTTGTCTCCTCGACAAAGTAGTAAACCTTGCTAAATGCACTCTCATTCTCTGCCGCCTCAGGCATAGCCTTGGCAAACTTCACAAGGTCAGCATCGCGCAGAACATTGAGCACATCCATTGCCAACTTCTGCGGAAGGTTAAGGCTCTTTATTGCCTCGACAATCTCGTCAGTTGTCATCTCCATAGCGCCCACACCAAAACGACCGTCGATGTAGGTGCGGAGAATATCTGTCAGTGCCGAGTAGTACTCCTTGTGTCTGTTGTTCTGCCAGAGTTTCTGATTTTGCAGCTCCTCCAGCGCAGAGATAGCGACGATATGTGGTGGCAGTGGCGGCTCCGGCTTGAACAGGTCGGCAATGCTCTTGCCTCGCTTTGCAAGGTGGCGCGCAAGCAGATAGATAGCTACCGCAAGCAGTGCCAGAACACCAAATGCGATGCCTGTATATCCTGCAATCTCGCCAAAGCGGAACGGCATCTTCTTGACCGGCTTGATGTCGCAGAGCATAGATGTCGAGTCTATCTTGAAGGTCGAAACGACAATATGCAGCGAGTCTGCCGAGCCGTATAGAGTATCGACAATATTCTTGTCGGCATAGAGCACGCTCGGACGACCGAGGTTGTATACACCCTCGTCAAATGCCGTGAGAGTATAGCGCTTACGCAGGCGGAGTTTACGACCCTTGTGCTCAAGGGTGTCGGTCGGATGGTCCTCGATGCACTCTACCACACCAAACTGCGGCTGCTCCTCCCCCTCTGCCTTGCCCATAGCAAAGGCGGGGAAGAAGAGGCTCTGTACCTGATCCTTCTCTACATCTATGGTGAGGGTAAAACGGTCGCCGATAAGTATGCTGTCCGGCTCGATATATGCCCTTACCGTCGGCGTAATGCTCTGTGCCGAGGCTGTTGCCACGACAAAGGCAAGTGCAAAGAGAGCTATATTTTTCAGTTGTCTGATCATCTCTGTTTGAAGAGTTTTATAAGTTCTGCAACATAGTCTGCATCGGTCGATACCTCGGCAGTATCTATGCGGGTGTGTTTGAGCAGGGTCTCGATTGCCTGATTACGGCTCTCCCACTGCTGGGTAAAGTACTCTCTGACGGCAGCCGAAGAGCTGTCTACCCACACCTTCTCGCCACTCTCGGCGTCGCGCATCTCGATAATGCCCACATCGGGCAGAGTCTTGTCGCGCGGATCGCTTACGCGTATAGCCACAAGGTCGTGGCGCGATGTGGCAATCTTGAGAGCATCCTCAAGTGGTGCCATATCGCTCTTTGGGTTGATAAAGTCGGAGAGGATAAAGGTTGTGCAGCGCTTTTTATTGACATTGGTCATATAACGCACAGCCTCCGAGAGCGCTGTACCCTCAGAGTCGGGGGTAAACTCAATCAGCGAGCGGATAATCATCAGAATATGGCTGCGACCCTTCTTTGGCGGGATAAACTTTTCAACCTTGTCCGAGAAGAAGATGCAACCTACCTTATCGCCCGTTTGGGCAGCCGAGAAGGCGAGCACAGCGGCAATTTCGGTGATTATATTCTGCTTTGTCTGCTCTGTGGAGCCGAACTTACGAGAGCCGCTCACATCGACCATCAGCATCATTGTCAGCTCACGCTCCTCCTCGTAAATCTTGATGTGAGGGGTGCGAGAGCGTGCTGTAACATTCCAATCGATATCCCTCACATCGTCACCAAGACGGTACTCGCGCACCTCCGAGAAGGACATACCGCGTCCCTTGAATGCCGTATGATACTTTCCTGCAAAGATCTCATTCGACAGCCCTCGGGTCTTGATTTCGATTTTGCGAACCCGCTTCAGAATATCGCTTTCGCTCTGAGCCATTATGGTACGATGACGTTATTGAGAATCTCGGTGATAATCTCCTCTGTGGTGATGTTCTCCGCCTCAGCCTCGTATGTAAGACCGATACGGTGGCGCAGTACATCGTGACATACGGCACGCACATCCTCCGGAATAACATAGCCGCGACGACGGATAAAGGCATACGCGCGTGCAGCCTTGGCAAGCGAGATACTTGCACGAGGCGAACCGCCGTAAGCGATGAGCGACTGCAACTTCTGCAGGTTATACTCTGCAGGCTCGCGGGTAGCGAAGATAATATCGACGATATACTTCTCGATCTTCTCGTCCATATAGACATCCTCCACTACGCGGCGTGCGCGAACAATATCCTGAGGGGTGATAATCTTGTTTGGCTGCGGCATACCTGCACCGCTGAGGTTCATGCGGACAATGTCGCGCTCCTCAGAACGCTTAGGGTACGAAATCTTCACCTTGAGCATAAAACGGTCTACCTGCGCCTCCGGCAGCGGATAGGTACCCTCCTGCTCCAACGGGTTCTGTGTTGCAAGCACAAGGAATGGCTCAGGCAGGCGGTAGGTATTCTCGCCAATAGTCACCTGACGCTCCTGCATAGCCTCGAGCAGTGCCGACTGCACCTTTGCCGGAGAACGGTTGATCTCATCGGCAAGCACGAAGTTAGCAAAAACAGGACCCTTGCGAACTGTAAACTCCTCGCTCTTCTGCGAGTAGATAAGTGTACCCACAACATCGGCAGGGAGCAGGTCCGGAGTAAACTGTATTCTCGAAAAATCTGCATCTACAGCCTTTGCGAGGGTTGTGATGGCGAGGGTCTTTGCAAGTCCCGGTACACCCTCGAGCAGGATGTGACCATTTGAGAGCAGACCGATAAGCAGGGTGTCGATAAGGTGGCTCTGACCAACGATAACCTTACCCATCTCCTGACGCAGTGTATCTACAAAGAGCGACTCTCTCTCGATACGCTCGTTGAGTTCTTTGATGTTAATTACTTCACTCATAGTTTTATGTTGTTTTCTCTTTTAACGCGAAAAATTACTCTTTATTGCTCCCCTTTTGTCAGCTCTGCGAAGCAGTGGCGACAGATAGGCTCGTATGTATCCTTCTCGCCGAGCATCACAAGGGCGTCATTTGCTGCCAAACGGTGCGAATGGTGTGCCAAGTTGCCGCAACGAACACAGATGGCGTGTACCTTTGTCACATACTCCGCTATAGCCATCAGGTCGGGCATAGGTCCAAACGGCTTACCGAGGTAGTCCATATCCAGACCGGCTACGATTACACGAATACCGCTGTTGGCAAGCTGTCGGCATACATCGATAATACCGCGGTCGAAGAACTGAGCCTCGTCAATACCTACCACATCGACATTCGAGGCGAGCAGCAGAATATTCTGTGACGACTCGACAGGTGTAGAGCGGATAGTTGTGGCGTTGTGCGATACAACCTCATCCTCCGAGTAGCGAACATCGATACACGGCTTGAAAATCTCAACTTTCAGATGCGCAAACTCTGCGCGGCGCAGGCGTCGAATAAGCTCCTCGGTCTTTCCCGAGAACATCGAGCCGCAGATAACTTCAATCCAACCCTTCTGGCTGGCGTTTTCCAAAAACATAGTTATATATCTTTATAATTTCTATTCAAACCAACTTTTGTACGGTCGTTTCACGAGGTAGGAGTTACGATAGTGGTAGTCCGAAGTAACCTCCTTCCATATCCACGCGGGCAGTGGCGCGTTGCACTCTGTGTCCGGCAGTTCTACCTCGGCAACTACAAGACCCTCGTTATCGCCCTCGAACACATCCACCTCCCAAGTGTATCCCTCGTACTCTACAAGGTAGCGCACCTTCTCGACCTTTCCGTTGCAGCGCGAGAGCAGCAGCTCGGCACAGCGCAGCGGTATCTGACGCTCAAACTCGAAGCGACTCAGTCCGCCGTCACGACTCTTTCCTTTGAAGGTTATGTAGCCCACATCGCCATAGACTCTTACGCGAGCCGTAACTCTGCGTGCACACAGGTACCCCTGTGCTATGCGGGTTGCGCTGTGAGCCTGACCTATGAAGGCGTCGTCGCTGACAAGGTATTTACGCTCTATCTCCCTCATCGTGAGGCTGTTTCGTTTGCATCTGCTGCAACAACACCCATACAGTCGAGCGCCCACTTACCTTGCACGCGCAGCACCTGCTCGATAATGTCGCGCACAGCACCGGCGCCGCCGTTGTACTCGGAGATGTAGAGCGCTGTGTCGAGCACCTCGGAGCAGGCATCTGCCGGAGCTACGGGGATACCGACCATACGCATACACTCGAGGTCAGGAATATCGTCGCCCATATAGATAGTATTCTTCAGATTGACGCCGGTCTTTGCTGCAAAGTCATTCAGCGCGGCAATCTTATCCATACATCCAAGGTAGTAGTGCTCGATACCGAGTCGGCGCATACGAGACTCGAGGTTGTTGCCAAATCCGCCCGAGATTACGCACACATTGCAGCCGTGCTTTACCGCATAGGCAAGCGCGTAACCATCTTTGGCGTAGTAGCAACGGATAAAATCACCGCCCTCGATAGGGATAATCTTGCCGTCGGTCATCACACCATCGACATCGAAGATAAATGCCTCTACATCGGCAATTATCTCTTTGAAGTTTCTCTTATTCTCCATATATTTTCGCTTATCTTGTCATAAATAGTTCTGAGCAGTTCGTTGTCGCCAATAAGCTCTCTATGGCGCTCCATTGTCGCCTCGTCGCCACGAACGGCAGGTCCTGTCTGCACAGCTGCAGGGTTGGTACTTGCAACAGCCTTTGCCGCAACCTCTGTGATTATCGGAGCGACAACATCGAAGCTGAGCCCCGCCCCCTCAAGTACTTCTGCTGCCGTAGCATACATATTGTTCACAAAGTTTGACGCCAATACGCCTACAAGGTGAATCTTGCTGCGCAGTGCGGCATCTGCATCGGCAACATTCGGGGTCAAGATCTGAGCAAACTCTCTCGCCTCGCGATGTGTCGCCTCATCTGCCGCCTCGATAAAGAGGTATAACTTACTGAAATCTACCTCGCGACCGACAGAGAATGTCTGAAACGGATAGATAATAGCCCTGCGTACACCCTCAGGCAACATCTCGAGCGTACCACATCCGGCAGTGTGCGCAACTATCGTCCCATCGGCAAAGGGGAGCGATGAGGCAACCTCCGCAATAGCACGGTCGCTGACACATAGCAGATATAAATCTGCTGCCTTCAACTTCTGCGGCTCTGAGCAGTGCTCGGCATCCGCCAATGCTGCCACAACCTCACCACGCTCACGGTTGCGGGCATATACCTGAACAACCTCAGCTGCGCTGCTGCGCAAAGCTCTTGCGAATGCCTCGGCAACATTTCCGCTGCCGACTATTGTTACTTTACACTTTTTCATCCTACAAATATACAAAGAAGTCGCGGAAAAACAAGGGTTATTTTCGTGAAATAGGCTCAATAACTATGACAAAGTCATAAATAACAGAGAAAGAGCCCAGAACGGGCTCTTTAGGAAATGTAAATTAGTTGTCAAAGATGTCGAAATCGCCGAGAAAGAGTAGTTGTGTGGAAACGGTATGGCGACACTAAGATAACATCTTCGTAAACAAAGGTAGTGATATTTACCTTCAATAAAAAATAAATTCAACCAACCCCCGTTTTTTCATCACATAAACGCAGAAACCCATAATAAACACTATTGGCGGGTGGGGTAAAAAAGATAAGTCCAGAGTGTTGGGCAACAGTCTGGACTCCGATATTAGGTTAGTTAGGTTAATGAGCAGTGGGATGACTCCCACAAATGTTTTACAAAGGTACTATCTTTTTATTAAAATCCAAACTTTTCCGTAAAATTTTTGTAAAAAAGGCGCAAATAGTTCGATTTTGTAATAAAATCAGGTACTTTTTCTAATAATAAATCCGAATTTTTAATAAAATACCAAGTGGATAACAACAAGCGTGACGATAGCTATGTAGAACCAATTTGCCCACTTGCCCTCCATTTTGTCCAGAGCAAATGAGGCGATGATTGTCGCCGGAGCGGCTATCGTCGGGATGATTGTAATTCCGCAACCGGGTACCAAAAAGAGTGATGCAATACCGATAATGAGCAGCCAAATGGCAATCTGTATCGACTTGCGAAGTGGTACCAGCATTGCGTAGCGGTTGTAGATGCCCTGCATAATACCATAGAGGAGCAGCGGGATTATCGTTACAACTATCGCAAAGGTAAGTATAGGCAGAGTCTCGAGAGAGAGTGTTGCCGACGGGATAAACAGATGTTCCCAGATGCTTGTCGCCAGACCCGTAATCTCTCCGCCCAAGTACCAATTAAGATAGCTCGCACCCAAAAGCGGCAACAGATAACCTGTGGTGATAATTATTGCCTGTCGGATATTGAGTGGCGCGATAAACATTGCTATCGGTACTATCAGCGCAAAGGTTACTGCCGGCGGATAGATTATTGGCAGCAGACCAAACATCAGTGCACCGGTAAACAGCGACTCTTTCTCGCCGACAAACTGCATCGAGCGTAGCAAAAAGAGTATGCCGAAGGTCATCATAAGTGCCGTAGCTGTCGCTGTGAGCATATTTGGCGATACAAGAACTCCGCAGGCGAGAAATCCGAATACAGATACGGGCAGGGCGCTGAAACCTCCGAAGAGTCCGATCTTTACTGTGGTGCGGTTGATAATAATTGCCGCCACAAAGAGGAGCAGTCCCGATAGGAGCGCATCCCACCAGCGGGGCATAAACTCCGACTCGGCAACCTCAATATCAAAGGGGTTTATGTATACTCTGACCGTACATAATAGTATGGTTGTCAGCAGTAATATAATTGCAAAAGCTGTTGTCTGTCGTGTGACCGATATCATACAATAAATGGTATTCTGTTGTTATTTTGTTGTAAAGTTACCAAAAAATCGATAACTTTGCCTATATGTTACCAAATTTTTATCAAACAGAGCTTCTTGAGGCGGGATGTGACGAGGCAGGGCGAGGATGTCTTGCCGGTCCGGTCTTCGCTGCTGCGGTAATTCTGCCACCCGATTTTCACCATCCGCTGCTCAACGATTCGAAGCAGATGTCGGAGAAGAATCGCAACTTGCTGCGCGAGGTTATCTGTCGTGAGGCTGTGGCGTGGGCTGTGGAGGCGGTGAGCGCCGAGAGAATTGACGAGATAAATATCCTCAATGCCTCTTTTGAGGGTATGTCGCTTGCTGCAGAGAGGCTTAATCCGGCTCCGGAGTTCCTTGTAATCGATGGCAACCGCTTCAGAACGCACCTTAAGTTGCCGTATCAGTGTGTTGTCAAGGGCGATGGCAAGTATGCCGATATTGCTGCGGCGTCGGTACTTGCGAAGACCTTTCGTGACGAGTATATGTTGAAAATTGCCGAGGAGTATCCGATGTATGGTTGGGCAAAGAATAAGGGCTATCCGACAAAGGAGCATCGTCTGGCTGTCCTTGAGTATGGACTCTCGCCACACCACAGAAAGACCTTTAACCACGAAATAGATCAGTTATCACTATTTTAATATGAAGAAAATCTCTATTACCAAGCAGGTTGCAGTTGTAGGCAGCTACGATGTAGTTGTTGTCGGTGGCGGACCTGCGGGAGTTTTGGCTGCCATAGCAGCGGCACGCGAGGGTGCGAAGGTTGCCCTTGTCGAGCGTTTCGGATTTTTGGGAGGTATGGCTACTGCGGGTCTTGTTATGCCGCTCAGCGTCTTTACCTACAAGAATCAGAGAGTTATCGGCGGCATACCGTATGAGTTTTTGGAGCGACTTGAGGCTATGGGTGGCGGATATATCGAGCGACCGCTCGGAAATGTCGCCTTCGACCCAGAACTATATAAATTGTGTATGCAGCGAATGGTCCTCGAGGCGGGCATAGACCTCTATATGAACAGCTACCTCTCGGGTTGCACTATGGGCGAAAATGGAGAGGTTACCTCGATAATTTTTGAGAATAAGAACGGCACGGAAGCCCTTGAGAGTAAGATGTTTATCGACTGTACGGGCGATGCCGACCTTGCCGCTATGGCGGGTGTCCCGATGCAGGAGCAGAATGGCGAGCCACTACAGCCGCTCTCTACATATTTTGTCCTTGCGGATGTGGATACTTCGTCGCCACTTCTCTTTGAGGCTATGCACCACAATAAGCAGGGCGAAAACTGCCACTGCCTCCCAATTCGAGAGTACCTTTTGGAGCACGCCGAGGAGCTCCGTATTCCGGAGTTTGGTGGTCCGTGGTTCTGTACAACACTGCACGAGGGTTGTGTCGGTGTCAATATGACTCGTACAGAGGGTGATGCTTGTGACAATCGCGACTATACTGCTGCCGAGTGTCGCCTGAGGGAGGATGTATACCGTATGGCGGAGATTTTGCGCAACAACTTCAAGGAGTTTGAAAACTGCTATGTGGCAGCTGTGGCTACACAGGCGGGTATTCGTGAGACTCGCAGAATAAAGGGTGTACATACGATGACGGCAGATGAGTATATCTCCGGCTATCAGTATGAGGACAGCATCTCTCGAGGAGCGCATCCTATTGATATTCACGCAACTAAGGGCAATAAGCAATCTATCTACTTCCTTGAGCAGGCGGCATATGTGCCATATCGTGCGCTTATCGCCGAGGCATTTCCAAATCTGCTTGTTGCGGGTCGTGCAATATCGGCAGATCGCAAGGCTTTTGCCTCTATGCGTGTGCAGGCGAGCTGTATGGGCACAGGACAGGCGGCGGGTGTTGCTGCTGCAATCTGCGCCGAGTGTGGCTGTGGCGTGAAAGAGGTCGATGTTGAGAGACTCGTGAAAAAATTACGAGAGATAGGAGCGCAGATTTAGAAAATAAGTGTTATCTTTGTAGATGTTGAAAAATCTAACTTAAAAATATTTGAAAACTATGGAATTACCTTTTGCAGAATCTTGGCGAATCAAAATGGTTGAGCCAATTCGTAAGAGCACACGCGAGGAGCGTGAGCAGTGGATGAAGGAGGCTCACTACAACCTCTTCCAGCTTCGTGCCGATCAGGTCTATATCGACTGTCTGACCGACTCGGGTACAGGTGCTATGTCTGACCGTCAGTGGGCAGCAATGATGATGGGAGACGAGAGCTATGCCGGCTCAACATCTTTCTTCCACCTCAAGGAGACTATTACCCGCCTGACAGGCTTTGAGTATGTTATCCCTACTCACCAGGGTCGTGCAGCCGAGAATGTGCTGTTCAGCCACCTTGTAAAGGCTGGTGATGTTGTTCCGGGAAACTCTCACTTCGATACTACCAAGGGTCATATCGAGTCACGCAAGGCTACAGCGCTCGATTGCACTATCGACGAGGCTAAGGATACTCAGCTCGAGCTCCCATTTAAGGGTAATGTAGATCCTAAGAAGCTTGAGGCAGCCCTTGCCGAGCACCACGAGAAGGTTCCGTTCATTATCGTAACCATCACAAACAACACCGCAGGTGGTCAGCCTGTATCTATGCAGAATCTGCGTGAGGTTCGTGCTATTGCCGACAAGTATGGCAAGCGCGTGGTATTCGACTCTGCTCGTTTTGCTGAGAATGCATACTTCATCAAGACTCGCGAGGAGGGTTATGCCGATAAGAGCATCAAGGAGATTGTTGCCGAGATCTACTCGCTTGCAGATGCAATGACAATGTCTGCAAAGAAGGATGGTATCGTAAATATGGGTGGTTTTATCGCTACTCGTCACGAGGATTGGTATGAGGGTGCAAAGCGTTTCTGTATCCCATTTGAGGGTTACCTGACCTATGGTGGTATGAATGGTCGCGATATGGAGGCACTTGCTATCGGTCTTGATGAGAATACCGAGTTCGATAACCTCGATACCCGTATCCGTCAGGTGCAGTACCTTGCTGCTCGTCTTGACGAGTTCGGTATCCCTTACCAGCGTCCTGCAGGTGGTCACGCAATCTTCGTAGATGCGTCAAAGATTCTCACCTCTGTACCAAAGGAGGAGTTCCCTGCGCAGACCCTTGCTGTAGAGCTCTACCTTGAGGCAGGTGTTCGTGGTTGCGAGATCGGTTATATCCTTGCTGACCGCGATCCTGTAACTCGCGAGAACCGTTTCGGTGGTCTTGACCTGCTCCGTCTTTGTGTAGCTCGTCGAGTATATACCAACAACCATATGGATGTTATCGCAGTGGCTCTGAAGAATGTATTTGATCGCCGCAACGAGATTACTCGCGGTGTGAAGATCGTTTGGGAGACCGAGCTTATGCGTCACTTTACCGTAAAGTTGGAGAAGTTGTAATAACTTGCACCAAAACAGATGACCCCGGGGCATTGCCTCGGGGTCATTTTTTTATGATTTGTGAGAGAGTTCAAGCAGCAGGAGCAGCAGTGGCAGATAGTCCTTAAGCTCCTCTCTTAAAATCTTCATCGTGCGCGACAGACGATTATCGACAGCCTTTATATTGATATTGAGTCGCTCGGCAATCTCCTTGTAGCTCAACCTCTCTACACGGCTGAGTATAAAGACCTCCCTCAGATTCTCCGGCAGCTTTGTCAGTGCCCTCTCGAGCATCTCCGACAGCTCTACAGAGAGATACATATCGGGATTTTCGAACTGCTCGCGCAGGTTGAGCTCTATCTGCTTGTGAACCTTTGTAAAGACGGTGCGGTGTTTTATCTGATTAATCGCCTTGTTGTGGACAATACGCAACAACAACGCCCCGACACTCTTACCCGGGATAATGGTCTGACGATTGTCCCACAACCACATCATTGTATCCTGTACAATCTCTTCGGCTGTGGATATATCCACATACCTGCAAGCGTAGGCACACAATCCGCGGTAACTGTTCAGATATATAGCCTCAAAATCAAAGTCGGCGTCACTGCTGTAGTGACAGCCATTTGGCGAGTGTATATCTGCAGCCTCTGTGGTTGTTTTTAGGTCGTTAGGTTTCAGCATATCTGCAAATATACAAAAGAAAAAGGGATATTTCAAAAGGTTTTCGATAAAAAATCTCTGAATATATAAAATGTTATTATCGGAAAGGAGGAATGAGAGGTTGGTTGTATATATAATATAAGTAGGTATGCTATTGTACGAAAATTATGCAGAAAATGATAGAAATTACAGAAGCGATGTTAGTCGATTTTATCGACGGAAAGCTCTCGGCAGAGCAGATGGATGCCGTGGAGCGTTGGTACGAGGAGTCAGAGCATAATCGTCAGCAACTTGAGCAACTCTATGCGGTTGTCAAACTCTATGATATGAAGCAGGCTGTAAAGGATGTAGATGTCCATAAGAGCCTTGCACAGTTCAAGGAGCGTGTGGCTAAGCGTGAGCGCAAGAGCAGAAAGGCGGGTATTGTTCGCACAATGTTGCGTTATGCGGCGTTGTTGCTGCTCTGTATGGCTGTTGGAGGACCTGTTCTCT
Organism: uncultured Alistipes sp.; assembly: GCA_947367255.1. Classification (GTDB taxonomy): domain Bacteria; phylum Bacteroidota; class Bacteroidia; order Bacteroidales; family Rikenellaceae; genus Alistipes. The sequence continues at coordinate 85,548 of CANBCZ010000002.1, read as the reverse complement.
ACTATGCACACTCTATGCGTGGTGAGGTGTGCGAGATTTGCGCAGGTGATTTGGAGGATAAGACTATCGTTCTTCCGGACCGCTCGACAGTGGTGCTGAAGGAGAATACGACAATCTGTTTTAACTCCAACTTCTCAAAGTCTCGCGAGGTAAAGCTCGACGGAGAGGCTCTGTTCGATGTTGTCAAGATGAACGGCGTGCCGTTTGTGGTTAAGGCAAAGGGGGCAGAGATTGTCGTTAAGGGAACGAAATTCAACTTCAAGGCATACTCGGACTGCTCTAATATCGAGGCGGTGCTTATTCAGGGCGCGGTAGATTTTGCTACAAACAGCCACAATGTCGCCCTCAAGCCAAATCAGAAACTTGTCTACAACAAGGGCTCTCGCCGCGTAAATATCGTTGAGGTAGATGCCGAGTTGGAGGTGTTCGGTCAGCGATACTTCGACACTGAGCCTCTGGGTGCTGTTGTAAATACCCTCGAGCAGGTCTATAATTGCCGCATATCGTTTACCGATGCTCGTATGGAGAATATAAAGTTCTCGGGAACTATCGACCGTTCAAATGCTCTCGATCACACCCTGAAGATTGTTACCCTCTCTACAGGAACCTCTTTCCGCAGAGATGGCGATGCAATTATTATCGACAAATAATACACTAACAATCATACTATTAATTTAATGCTTATGAAACGAAATCTACTTAGATTGGGGTTACGACTTGTAGTCGTATGCCTAATGTTAAGCGTCTCGGTATCAATGGCAAGCGCACAAAATGCGGTTAAAGTTGATGCTACAGGTGCAAAGACATTGAAACAGCTTATTGAGAAGATTGAGGCAAGCAGCAGCTACCGTTTCTCGTGGTCTGGTGATCTGCCAAACGACATCTCAATTTCGGTTCCAACCGGCACTCAGAGCGTTGAGAAGTTGCTCGATGCAGCGCTCACCGGTAAGAATGTAACCTATGTCATCAGCCAGAATGACATCGTGCTTCTCCCACAGAAGAAGGAGACACAGCAGGTTGCAGCAGCTCCACAGAGCAAGACAAAGACCCTCACAGGTCGTATTGTCGATGATATTACAGGCGAGCCTGTTATCGGTGCATCTGTTTGGATTAAGAACTCGACTATCGGTACCTCTGCCGATCTCGATGGTAACTTTACAATCAAGTGCGATAACGCTCTTGCAGTTCTCGCAGTATCGTTTATCGGTTATCAGGATGTAGAGATGGCAGTTCGTGATGTTACAACCAATATGACTATCCGCCTCAAGCAGGCTACAACTCAGGTAGAGGATGTTGTCATCGTCGGTTACGGTACCCAGAAGAAGGCAAGTATCGTCGGTGCGATCTCTTCAGTATCTCTCGACGATATGAAGGCTCCGGTAGCGAAGCTGTCAGGTAATATCGCAGGTCAGCTCGCCGGTGTGGTATCAATTCAGCGTTCAGGTGAGCCCGGTGCAGGTTCTACCTTCTGGATTCGTGGTATCTCTACCTTCGGTGATAGCAAGACTCCGCTTATTCTGGTTGATGGTATTGAGCGTGATATGGACCTTGTGAATGTTGATGATATCAAGGAGATGAGTATCCTCAAGGATGCGTCAGCAACAGCTATCTATGGTGTGCGTGGTGCAAACGGTGTCGTTATGATTACTACTCGTAGTGGTGAGAATGGCAAGCCGAAGGTATCGCTCTCTATGGAGGCAGGTCTTGTAAGCCCTACAAAGACTCCGCAGATGCTTAATGGTGTTCAGTTTGCCGAGATGTGGAACGAGGCTTCAGGCTCTATGGCATACTCGCCTGAGACAATTGCCAAGTTCGCGTCAGGTGAGGATACCGACCTCTATCCTAATGTAGATTGGCTCAATACCCTCTACAAGGATCAGACTTGGAACGAGCGTATCAATGTCTCTGTAAGTGGTGGTGGTGATATTGCCAAGTACTATATCTCAGGTGCATTCTATAACGAGTCCGGACTCTTCGCGATAGATAATATGAAGAACTACGACACTTCACTCTACTATCGTCGATTTAACTTCCGTTCAAATGTAGATGTACAGGTCTTCAAGCACACTAAGCTCAACATCAACCTCGGAACCTCTTTCGAGCGTAAGAACGAGCCGGGTACAGCAGCAAGTACTATCTGGGGTTATACACTCAACACTACTCCGATCGCTTACCCACTCTACTACTCTGACGGTACCCTTGCAGGTCCTGCAGATAACGATGGTGCTAACCCATACGTTCTCCTTACACAGAAGGGTTATAGCGAGAAGTTCTACAACACAGCAACCTCTACAATCAACCTCCAGCAGGATTTTGGTAGCTGGATTACCAAGGGTCTTACTGCAAATATCAAGTTTGCGTTCGATGCGATGAATGCCCAGCACATATCTCGTACCAAGACCCCACAGCAGTGGATTGCTTCAGGTCGTGATGAGGATGGTAACCTTATCAAGACTGAGACCGTAGTTGGTCAGGAGAGCCTCTCTCTCGGTAAGTCGAGCAACAGCCGCCGTACAACCTATCTGGAGGCATCTATTAACTACGCTCGCACCTTCGGTCGTCACTCTGTAGGCGCTCTGTTCCTCTATCAGCACTCACAGAAGAACTATATCAACACTTCAGAGTCTGATCCTGACAAGTTCCTCCCTTACCGTAACCAGGGTATTGCAGGTCGTGTAACTTATGACTATGACAACCGTTACTTTGTCGAGGCTAACTTCGGTTACAACGGCTCTGAGAACTTCTCTCCTGGTAACCGTTTCGGTTTCTTCCCATCAGTTGCAGCAGGTTGGGCAATCTCTGAGGAGCCATTCTTCGAGAGCGCTAAGAATGTTGTCGATCTGCTCAAGATTAAGGCATCTTACGGTCTTGTAGGTAATGACCAGATTGGTGGTGACCGCCGATTTATCTATCTCGAGACTATCGAGGACGGATATACATACTACTTCGGTAGCGCAAATACTCTCTATCAGGGTATCCGCCTCGGTGACTATCCAAATCCAAACGTAGGTTGGGAGACTGTTCGTAAGTTCAATGTCGGTCTGGACTTCTCGCTCTTCGGTAAGCTCAAGATTCAGGCGGACTACTTCAACGACTATCGTAGCGGTATCTTCCTTCAGGCAACATCTATCCCTGAGATTGCAGGTCTTACCAACAAGCCTTATATCAATGTAGGTAAGATGCACAACGAGGGTTTTGATGCCTCTATCGAGTACCACCAGAAGTTTGGTCAGGTAGATATTACCGCTCGTGCAAACTTCACCTATGCACACAACACTATCCTCGACAACGACCAGCCTGATTGGGAGTACCTCTATCAGAACCGCGTAGGTCAGAGTAACTGGCAGACCTTCGGTCTTGTTGCAGACGGTCTGTTCCAGAGTCAGGAGGAGATTGACGCTTGGCCAAAGCAGCAGTTTGGTGAGGTTAAGCCGGGAGATATCCGCTACATCGATATCAACGGTGACGGCGTAGTGAACGACTACGATATGAAGCCTATCGGTTTCCCTAATGTTCCTGAGATCAGCTACGGTTTCGGTGCATCGGTTCGCTATAAGGGCTTTGATGTGTCACTCTTCTTCCAGGGTGTAGATAATGTAAACTTCTTTATCAACAACACCTACACTCAGCCATTCAGCGCAACTAAGTCTCGCCACTCAAATGTATTTGCCGACCTTTATGGCAACTACTGGACAGAGGATAACCGCGATGCTAAGTATCCGCGACTGACAATCGGTCAGAGTGCAAACAACAGCCAGACATCTACCTACTGGATGGTTGATGGACGATACATCCGTCTGAAGAACGCAGAGATCGGTTATACCCTTCCAAAGCGTATTATGCAGCGTGCACATATTGATCGACTGAGAATCTACCTGTCAGGTATGAACCTGCTTACATTCTCTCCATTCAAGTTGTGGGATCCGGATTTGCAGACAGGTGCCGCAAACTATCCTAACAACAGAATTTATAACATTGGTGTAACCCTTGTATTCTAAGCAACGATGAATAAGTATATTATAATATTGGTATCAGTTCTCTCGCTCGGTCTTGTTAGCTGCGATGCGTGGTTGAATCGTCAGCCTGATGAGCCAAGAACATCAGAGAACATCTTTGAGAAGCGTACTACAACATTCCAGTACCTTGCCAACGTATATACGTGGATTAATAATGAGACTGACCCATCAGGTCAGAACAACATCTTCACACCATCTTCAGATGAGTGTTCAGTATCTTTCGGTAACCGTTGGTTCCGTCTGTTCAACAACGGTACTTGGCAGGTGTCAAGTAATCCGAGCTCATTCCTCTCAAAGAACTACTCTTTGTATTGGAAGGGTATCCGTGAGGCAAGCTACTTTATGGAGAATGTTCACCGTTGCCCTGAGCTCTCAGATCAGGAGGTTAAGGAGTGGGTTGCCGAGGCTCGATTCCTGCGTGCATACTACTACTTCTGTCTGATGAGAATGTGGGGTCCGGTGCCTATCCTCGGTGAGTCTCCGGTAGATTACTCAAGCGAGGAGGTTCGCGATATCGACCGTAACACTTGGGATGAGTGTGTAAACTGGGTTTGTGACCAGTGTGACCTTGCTGCAGAGGATCTGCTCCTCGAGCAGTCAAGCACATGGCTCGGTCGTGCAACAAAGGGTGCTGCACTTGCTCTTAAGTCACGCGTATTGCTATACTCTGCTCGTCCGCTCTTCAACGGTAACCCTATGTATAAGGGTATGAAGAACTTCTATGGCAACGATCTGTTCCCACAGACTGAGGATGCACAGAAGTGGCTTGCAGCTGCTGAGGCTGCAGAGGCTGTAATCGACCTTGGCGTATATCAGATTGTTGGTGAGCTTTGGGGTAAGCCTTATGAGGCTTGGCGCAAAGTATTCCTTGAGCGTTGGAACGCAGAGCTTATCTTTGCTCGTCAGCACAACTCTTACAACTGGCGTGTAGCAACTACCCCTGAGGGTGTAGGTGGTCGTGCTTATGGTGGTGTAGGTGTTACCCAGAAGCTCGTTGATGCATTTGCTCTCGAGAGTGGTCGTTATCCTATCACCGGCTATGAGGCAGATGGTTCTCCTATTATTGATGCCGAGGCTGCAAATCAGGGTTATACCGAGTCTGGTTTTGCATCATTCAAGCACCCAATTCTTGGTGCAACCCGTTCTACATACAAGATGTATATCGGTCGTGAGCCACGATTCTATATGTCAGTGTTCTGGAGCGGTCTGAACTGGATTGGTGGCGAGAATACTATAAACGATATTCAGCTCTATAAGGGAGGTAACTCATATACAGGCTCTTCAGATAACTACACAACAACAGGTTATCTGCCATTCAAGTTCACCTCTACCTCATTCAACACCAAGTCTCAGTCTACAACAACTTGGGAGCCTATCACATGGCCTCTGTTCCGCTATGCCGAGACTATCCTGAACTATGCTGAGGCAATTGCACACTGTGTTAAGGCAGGTGTTGGTAAGTACACTGCACAGGATGCTCTGACCGCAGTAAACCGTATCCGTATCCGTGCAGGTGTGCCTAACCTTGAGGAGGTATATCCTGAGGTTGCTACAGATATGGATCTGCTTGTGAAGTATATTCTCCGTGAGCGTCAGATTGAGCTCAACTTTGAGAACCACCGTTTCTTCGATACCCGTACAAACCTCCTTTCAGAGGTTGAGGATGCCGGAAACGTTTATGGTATGAATGTAGAGGCTACAAACGACAGCTCTACAAGCAACTTCTGGCAGCGTACAGTTATTCCACACGATGGAGGTAACCGTCCTTCTACCCGTGTATTTGAGAAGCGTCACTATCTGTTGCCGTTCTATCAGAGTGAGGTGGATCGTCTGAATAACCTTACCCAGAACTATGGTTGGTAATCTTAAAAGTGTAAAAAGATGAAAAAGTTATATATCATACTATGTGCAGTGTTGGCGCTGGCAGTATCGTGCCAGAACAACCGCGATAATAATCTTACCGAGGCACATATCTATATTGTAAACAGCGGTCTGCAGAGCTGCGAGTTCTACGATCTGGACACAGAGCCTACAGCCTCTGTATCGATTCACCGCAGTGGTTTCTTCAGTGCAGACGCAACTGTAAAGGCAGAGATCTCTGAGCAGGCTCTGTTGGACTACAACGAGGCAAATGGTACTGACTATCAGATGATGGACCCTCAGCACTATATGCTCAGCACTGAGTCTATCTCTATAGGCAAGAGCGAGCGTGGCGGCACCATTAAGGTTAAGTTTGATTACGATGCTGTTGCTGCTCTCGAGGAGGGTCACAAGTTTGTTGTTCCTGTTACAATCTCTTCAAATCTGACCATTACCGAGGGTAAGGAGCTTGTTCTGCTTAGCCCAAAGATGCTTCCTGCAGAGATCTTCTTCGCGCCAAACCGCGTTGAGACTATTAAGTGGAACTCAGATTCTGCAAGCATCTGGACCAAGAAGCTGACTATCTCTGTTCCATTCGTAAATCCGGATGATTGTGAGGTAGTTCTCGATACTTCAGCAGCAGCTCTTGCAGAGTTCTGCGAGAAGGATAATGCTTGGTACAACCTTGCTCCGGAGGAGGCTTACTACATTACTGGCGATACAGTTCTTGCAGCAGGAGCTTCAGAGCTGGTTGTAACACTGAATGTAGACCTCTCTGCACTTCCAAGTGTTTATCGTTGTTCTATTCCGGTGGTTCTTCGTTCAACATCTAAGAACTACGCAATCAACGAGAAGAACTACTACTATCTGCTCCACCTCCAGCAGGACGAGACCTACTCTATTATGGATCGTACCTCTTGGATTTGTGACTACTCGAACTCTTGGCACGAGAACTTCAACAACCACTACAAGATGATCGATGGCGACTCTACCACATTCTGGGAGGCTGCATATAACAGCTCAAAGACCGACTGTGACGAGCAGGGTGGTACTTTCCGTTGCCCATTTGAGATTGTGTGGAACCTTGGTAATGTTCACAATCTTGTAGGTGTATCTTTGACTCGTCGTGCAAACAATGCCGACCTCTATACAGGTTATGTTGAGGTATCTGAGGACAATGTAAACTGGACAAAGGTTGTAGCATTCGACTTTATCTCGCAGTTTGCAGGTGTTGATACCAATACTATCAAGACCTCGAGTGGTCCGTTTGAGTATCTGTTTGGCGACAAGGCTGGTCAGTATGTCAAGATCGTGATTACAAAGTGCTCAAAGGTTAATACCACTTGTGACGTGGCAGCACTTGCCGAGTTCAACGTATTTGAGTATAAATAGTTTATAGATAGGGGCAGATGCCCAACTGCCCCTCTATATCTTTTCTGTTATGAGAAAGATTTTATTTACCATACTCTCACTGCTCATCTTTACGGTGGGCTGTGATGATAAAGGTATAGACTTCAAGCCGACAACCGGTAACCCTACCCAGAAACCTAAGCCGGAACCGGAGCCCGAGAAGCCTGAGGAGCAGCTTGTTATCAATGGAACCAAGATTGCTGACCAGACTACTCTTTGTGGTGTTATTACCGATGTGACAACAGGTAATGGCGTTGAGGGTGTGGTGGTCAGTGACGGTTTTACCTGTGTGGCGACGGATAAGAATGGTGTATACCAGATTGTTCGCCATAAGGAGAATGGCAATATTGTCTATTTTACTATCCCTGCAGAGTATAAGGTGCCGGTCGGTGCCGATAACCACCCTGCATTTTGGAAGCCGATAGACAAGCGCGAGAAGGTCTTTCGCAAGGATTTCGAGATAGAGCCTTTGGCTGGTGGTAAGGAGAGTAAATTCTCGCTCTTCTGCCTTGCCGATATTCAGTGCAGAGATATGATAGATGTCGATCGTTTTGTAAACGAGACAATTGTCGATATCAATGCCACCTCGGCAAACTATGCAAATCCTTACGGACTTACACTGGGCGATCTGACAGACCTTAATAAGCGCAATATCCTTATCAATGTCAGAAAAGGTATGTCTCAACAGAGTATTCCGTTTTTCCAGTGTATGGGTAACCACGACCACCTCAACGAGGCAAATCGTGATGTTGCGACAACATTCTGGAAGAGCGTGGAGAATTTCCAGACCTACTGCGGTCCGCAGAACTACTCGTTCGACCGCTCCGATACCCATATTGTCGTTATGGACAACGCCCTGCACGGCGAGACTCCGCCGGATGGTACCTATGAGTACGCAACGGGCTTTTGGGATTGGCAGTTTGAGTGGCTCAAGCAGGATTTATCGTTTGTGCCAAAGGATAAGATGGTCATTCTCTGTTGCCATATTCCGTTCCGCGACGGCAGTGGCGGCAACCATCCAAACACTCGCTACCGTCAGCAGGTGCTCAATCTGCTCTCGGAGTATAAGGAGGCGCATCTGATGATTGGTCATACCCACAAGAACCGTAATTGGATACATACTGTCAATGGCAAGCGCATCTATGAGCATATCCACGGCGCAGTATGCGGTGGTATGTGGCACTCGACATTCAACTCTGACGGTACCCCTAACGGATACGGTATCTACGAGATTGAGGGCAATACCATCGCAAATTGGCTCTATAAGGCTACCGGATATAGTGAGGATATGCAGATCAGAGCATACGACGGAGGACAGAAGTACTACGATCCGCGCTACAGCAAGAATCAGCCGTCTAAGAAGCACACCTACTCGGAGTATACCTTCGGTCGCCCGGGTTGTGTTGTGGCAAATATCTGGAATATCGAGCACGGCGATTGGGATGTGGCTCTGTGGCAGAATGGCAAGGAGATCTGCAAGATGACCAAGATCGGTGGTAATGATTGGTGGGTAGGATATTGGTATTTTGAGGTCTATTGTACAAAAGACGACTCCTATATCGGCAATACCACACACCTCTACTATGGTAAACTCGCCGATCCAAATGCACCATTTGCAATTCGCGCAACGGATAAGAGCGGCAGGCGTAAGGCGATGATCTGTCAGAAACTTACAACCGACTACTCAGAGGTCTTTGGTGATTTCGAAACTGTTGAGGAGACAAACTAACAACTATAAAACTACTATGAAGAAAGTTATTGCATTATTAATTCTTGCTGTTGCTCTGCAGACTATGCCTCTGTCGGCACAGCAGCCTGCCGAGGTCGAGATTCCCGATCTGTCGGCTTATATCCTTACCCCGAAGCCTGCTCGCACACCGCGAATTAACGGTGCTAAGGTCTTCGGTCTTCGTCCGGGCTCAAAGTGCCTCTATACTATCGCCGCTACAGGTGATCGTCCGATGAAGTTCGAGGTTGAGAACCTGCCTAAGGGTCTTAAGTTTGATGCCGAGAAGGGTCAGATTACAGGCTCTGTGAAGAAGGAGGGTACATACTATGTTAAGGTTACAGCGACTAACGCTCTTGGCAGCTACTCTCGTGAGCTTCGCATCGTTGTAGGCGACAAGATTGCCCTCACCCCGCCAATGGGTTGGAACTCTTGGAACTGCTGGGCAAGAGATGTGACACAGGAGCAGGTGCTCTCTTCTGCACGCGCTATGGTCAGCTCAGGTCTGGTAAATCACGGCTGGACATATATCAACATCGACGATGGTTGGCAGGGTAAGCGTGGCGGTAAGTGGAACGCTATCCAGCCAAACACCAAGTTCCCTGATATGAAGGCTCTGACCCGTGAGGTGCACGATATGGGTCTTAAGCTGGGTATCTACTCAGTGCCTTGGGTAGGAACCTATGCAGCACACATCGGTAGCTACTCAGATAATCCTGATGGCGAGAACCAGTGGATTAAGGATGGTCTTTGTAACGAGCACTACCGTTATGAGAAGCCAAATGGCAACTATTGGCAGGATCGTAAGGAGTACTACCTCCACGGCAAGTATTCGTTTGTTGAGGCAGACGTAAAGCAGTGGGAGGAGTGGGAGATCGACTACCTCAAGTACGATTGGAACCCAAATACCCGCTTCCACACAAAGGAGATGAAGGATGCACTGCGTAAGCTTGATCGCGATATTGTACTGAGCCTCTCAAACTCAGCACCACTTGCTGATGCTCCATTCTTCTTGGAGAATGCAGAGTGCTGGCGTACTACAGGCGACATTCGTGATACTTGGAAGAGTATCAACCATATCGGTTTCTCGCAGGATAAGTGGATTCCGTTCTGCCGTCCGGGTGCTTGGCCGGATGCAGATATGCTCGTTGTAGGTCTTGTAGGTTGGGGTCCTAAGCTTCACTACACAAAGCTGACTGCAGATGAGCAGTATACACATATGAGCCTCTGGGCACTCTTTGCTTCACCGCTGCTTATCGGTTGCGATATGGCTCGTCTTGACGAGTTTACACTCTCGCTTCTGACCAATGATGAGGTTATCGATGTCAATCAGGACCCACTGGGTTACCACGCAGTGCCTGTATGGCGCAAGAAGGATAATACACAGGTTATCTATGTAAAGCACCTCGAGGATGGTTCACTTGCAGTGGGTATGTTCAATCGTGGCGAGAAGCCTGCCAATATCAGCATCAACCCTCGTATGCTCGGTCTGTATGACGGAGATCGTACAGTTCGTGACCTGTGGCGTCAGAAGGATGTGGGTACACTTACATCCGACAATGGCACACGATATACCGCACTTGTCCCTGCACACGGTGTAGTGCTTGTAAAGGTATATCCGGGTAACACTGATAAGCAGTATGATGGTAAGGTGACTTACATCTCTGATAAGAAGAAGTGATACAAACCAACAAAAACTAATACATAATGAAAAAGACAAATCTTTTTGGTGCTTACGAGGCACCGATGCTTGCAGAGGTGGCAATCGCTTGCGAGCAGGGTTTTGCTGTCAGCGTAGACGGCGAGACAACTCTTGACGGTCTTACATCAATCGACGGAGTGTGGGATGAGTAGTTTAACCTGTAAATGAATGAGAAAAATGAAGAAGATTTTTGCATTTATCGGTTTGGCAGTAGCTATGCTGACCGTATCCTGCTCACAGGATGTAGATTTGACTCCGGCTGTTGATGGTAAGGTTGTTTTGGGCGTTACTATCGAGGACAATACTCGTACTGCACTTGGCGCACTTAATGGCGAGAAGTATAGCGTAGTATGGTCAGAGGGCGACAAGATCGCCGTAAACTCAGTAACTTCAGATGCTGTAGCAGCAGCCTCTGTAGGTACTTCAAGCGCACAGTTTGCTGTTGAGGGTGTTACTGCTCCATACTCTGCACTCTATCCTGCAGAGGTGCTCAATGCAGACGGTACAATTACTGTTCCTACTGTTCAGAACTATACCGAGGGCTCATTTGCTGTAGGTAGCGCTGTTGCTGTAGGTTACTCTGAGAATACAACTCTCGCACTTAAGAACCTCTATAGCTTTGTTAAGGTTACTATTGCCAAGGCAGGCAATGAGACCATCAAGAGCGTTATCCTCAAGACTGTAGGTGGCGAGACTCTCTCCGGTGTATTTGCTGTAGACTATCAGAAGGCAGCAATCTCTACTGTAGCAGGTCAGAGTGTTATCCGCGTAATGGATGTTCCTTATGGTGCAGACGGTAAGGCTGTTGTATATATCGCAGTTCCTGCAGGTTACTATACACAGGGCTTCGAGCTGACAGTTACCGACACTGAGAACAAGGCTATGACCAAGAAGGCATCTGCAGTTAAGGATATACCAGCAGGTTACCTTGTAAATATGCCTGAGTTCACATTTGCAGGCGTTGCACAGGAGTGCATCGTTATCTCTACAGCTGAGGAGCTCGTTACACTTGCAACTGACTACGCTTTCGGTTTCGATGGCAAGGCTGTTTTTGCTAACGATATTGATATGACAGGTGTTACTGCTCTGCCACAGTTCAGCATCCTTGAGGGCGCAGAGTTCGATGGTCAGGGTTTTGCTCTGAAGAATTGGACAAGCAACAAGGCTCTTATCGCTCAGAACTTCGGTACAGTGAAGAACATCACTCTCGATGCCTCTTGTGCTCTGACAATAGATTTGGATACCGATCCGGGTGCATCAGCTCCTAACGGTATTCTGGTTGATGCTAACCTTGGTGTTATCAGTGGCTGTATCAACAATGCAGATGTCGTTGTGGCTGCAGGTAATGTTATTCGTGACCGCTCTATCGGTGTTATTGCAGGTGTTACAGGTTGCACTGTTCCTAACAATAACGGCACAATGGCTCCTGATGCTCGCATCGAGAACTGTATCAACAATGGTAATGTAACTATCTCTATGGACTCTTACAATAGCGGTTGGTTCTTTGCAGGCGGTATTGCAGGTAGCTACTATCCACACGCTGTAGCAAGCGAGACAGGTGGTCTGTTCAACTGTGTAAACAATGGCGACTTTACCCTCGATATTACTACCAACCCTAAAGTTACCTGTGTAGGTGGTATTTGCGGCTCTGTAGGTAAGTTCTATCCAAGCTCTGCAGATAACGGTCTTGTATATTGTAAGGTTGAGAACTGTGTAAATAACGGTAATGTTACCTATACAGGTTCTGCAATGACTGCCAACTATGCCCTCGCAGGTGTAGCGGGTTACTGCTCTGGCGAGATGACCAATGTAATCAACAACGGTAATGTTAAGCTCTCACTCATCGATCCTACTACAGCATTTGTAATGGTAGGTGGTGTTGCAGGTGTTTATACTGCAAATCTTACAGATGTTCACAATACCGGTAAGGTTGAGCTTGATAATGTTCAGAAGAATGGTAAGCAGTGGTTTATTGGTGGCGTTGCAGGTATCAATTCAAACAAGAATAATAGCGATATGGCACTGACTCTCACAAATGTAACCAACAGTGGTGAGGTTGATGTTCGCTACACTGCTGCGGAGAATGGCTGGGTATTTGTCGGTGGTATCTTTGGTGATACACCTCACACTAACCCACTCGGTGATAAGTCGGGCGTTGTCTCAATGACAGACTGCGTAAACAGCGGTGCGATAAATGTTGTTCCTGTAGGTGCTTCTCGTCTGCTTGTAGGTGCTATCTCTGGTCAGATTGAGAAGGGTGGTCCTTGCACAAACTGTGTAAATAAGGGCGATATCACCGTTACCGGCGACGGCGAGTCTACTTATGAGGTATATGTGGGTGGTATTTCTGCTACTTGCAATACATCTTTTGTTGGCTGCCAGAGCTTGGGTAACCTCTCGGTAAATGGTGCAGCAGGCTTCTTTGTAGGTGGTATTGGTGCTCGCCTTAACAACACTGCAGTTGCTTGGGATGGTTGTGTTCTCGATAGCGCAATTACCTATGGCGAGGGTGCAACATTCGGCCTGTTGCTTGCCGATACTTGGCTCAGCACAAACAGCGCAACTATTGGTGCTACTTCACCAATCGTAGTTAAGAAGACAACAACTGTAAACGGTGTTGCTGTAGACGAGGCATTTATTGCAGAGCACAGCAATCTGCTTGGTCGTGACCAGAAGGTACTCTCAGGTGAGCTTGCAGAGTCTCAGTTCAAGGTTGCCGAGGGTGGTGTTGTTCTTGAGTAATAAAAAGAGTGAGCCTGTTCTAAGGCTCACTCTATAAACAGAGGGTGTCCAAAACATCTTGGACACCCTCTATTGTTTTTACTTGTCTTTACGCTTTTCGATTTGACGTTTTACTACATCCAAAGCATTATCGACAGCCTCTTCAAATGTACGAGCGCGCTGCTCTGTCTGTATATCTCCGCCGGGAACGTGCAGTGTTACATGTGCAACCTTATTTCCCTTCTCATCATCTTTCTCAAGTCGCAGTACTACATCTACGCCGGTTGGATTCTCGGCAAAGCGGTCTAAGCGCGACATCTTTTTCTCAATAAATTCGATAAGCTGCTTGCTTGCATCGAACTTTAACGATTGAATCTTAACTTCCATAACTCAAAGTTTTATGGTTAAGGGGGTTCGCTTCGTTACGAATTTACCCCGATATTCATCTCTACCTACTTGTGTGGGTGCGCCTTGTCGTATATATCCTGCAGCTGGGTAATCGAGTTGTGGGTATATCGCTGTGTGGTCTGTAGCGAGCTGTGACCCATCAACTCCTGTATCTCGCGCATATCGGCACCTCTTCCCAACAGATGTGTTGCAAAGGTGTGACGCAGAACGTGTGGCGACTTGCGACCCTGAATATTTGCCAGCGCCATCTGCTCTCGGACAACACGCTGCACGGTAATTCGAGAGAGTGGTTTGCCAGTACTGCCGACAATCAGCAGATCTTGTGGTTGCAAATCTATGCCGCACTCACGACAAGTATCAACATATACCTCAATGCGCTCCTCCAACTCTTTTAGCAGTGGAACAAGTCGCTCCTTGTCGCCCTTTCCGTGGATCTTCACTGCGCCGGTTGAGATGTCGCACAGGCGTATCGATAGCAGCTCTGCAAGTCGTATGCCGCAACCGTAGAGAAGCGATACTATCAACCCGTTTCTCTGCTCGCGCAGGTCGCTGCTGCGACTCTGCTCGCGCATATCTGACAGCATCGGCTTTATACGACTCTCGGGAACATATTGAGGTAGTATTTTTGTTGTTTTCAAAGAACCGATACGTTTGAAAGGGTCCTCCTCGATCTGTTTTACCTTGCGCAGATAGCGGAAAAAACTCCTCAGCGACGAAAGCTCTCTATTCATAGAGGCAGGTGCTAACTTCGCACTGTCAAGCCTGTAGATAATCCAGTCGCGGATATCCTCGGCACTGACCCTTGTAGCGTCAAAACTCTCCAAGGCGAGCCTGCTGTTGAACCACTCGGCAAAAGCTGTGATGTCCTTTTTGTAGTTTCGCACCGTCAAAGCAGAGAGTCGCCTCTCCGACTCGATATATGCGATAAAGCGGTCAATCATAGGCTTTTGGCTCTGTGGCGCGGTTTGGTTGCACCCCGCACCCTTGAACAAAGATAATAAATCTTTCTTGAAATAGCAAGAATTTTGCTCTTTTTTAGAAAACAAATTTTATACCTATATAATATGTACGCGGATAGGCATAGAGCAGATAGGAGGGCATAGGGGTCGCTTTGAAGTCCTCCCAGAGGTACTGTTTGCGGATGCGAGAGCTCTCGTAACCGCGGTAGATATAGTTGCTGCCCAACAGGTTGTTTACGGCAGCAAAGATTGTAATGCGAGAGTATGGATGTCGGTCGATAAATCGTGGTGCGACGGGCGTAGAGTATATCCTGCGGTCGAAACGGCGCAGGAAGATGCTCTTAGAGAGGGTCAGGTTTATAGCAAAGGCATCGTCGAGTCTCTCTTGTGCGACAAACTGCTGGCGAATCTCATCGCTCTTGCTGTGTGACAATATATCCTCGCTGCGACGAAGTAGCGACGGAGAGACATAACGTAGTGCGTGATACTGTGCCTCGGCAGTTGCTCTCCAGCCGTGCGAGTAGAATGTTATCTGCCCGTAGCTCGATATTTTAGGCATTTGACCCGTGTTAAGACCGCGTGCCGCCTCGATGTTGTTATCGGCAAGCAGACGATTGTCCTTGTCGGCATAGACCTTTATATTTGGTACTCCTGCATATCTATAACTGCCCGCCACAATACCCGCCGCAGCTCTCCAATGCTTTGCGAAGAGGTAGTGCGCCTCTGCCTCGATGCCTAAACTGAGGGTGTTTATATCGCTTGTAACCACATCGGCAAACTCTGCGGCAGCATCGTAGTATAGGTGTGACACAGAGGTCTGACGGCTGTTGTAACGCAGAAAGAGGGCGGTATTTACCATCAACTTGTGGTTGTGGAACTTGTAGCCCAGATTTGCCGAGTAGAGATTGGCAAGGCGCGGATTGGCGATAATGCGGTTGTTGTACTGCGTCTGCAGAAATATATCTTCAGCATCTGCCGTTACAGCCTCTGCCCGCAGATGACCATATAGAGTGTGCAGTATGTCGATACTCCACTTTGCCCCTGCACTTAGTGCCCACGGAGTGAATGTCGTAGCCTTTGAACGCCCGAGGGAGGAGTTGGCAAAGAGCTCCTTTTGAAGATATCCCACACGAGATACTCGCTCTGCTCCGACTTCGGCTGTAGCCACAATATCGACACCTTTGAAGTTGCCGCTATAGGCAGCAAAGAGGGTTGTTACAAGGTTGTTCAGTGCATAGTTATAGCCATACTTGTCATCTCTGCCGATCCTCTTGTCGGGGTGCCGCATATCGTTGCTGAGCATATTGGAGAATGTATCGTCATCGACCAGAAAGTAGTCTATGTCCGAAAATGGCTCTCCTCCGAGCAGGTCTGTTGCTCGCTTGAAGTTGCGTGTACGCAGATATTGCATCCGCAGACCGTAGTCTACATGGCTATTTCTGTTAATCTGCCTTGTCATTGCTGCACAAAGTTGCAGGTCGGTTATGCGACTTACGCGGTCGCTGATAAGGTAGATAGCCTCGCCGTGGAGGGTGTTGCGACGATAGAGCTCGTCAAAGTTTATCTGTGTGTAGCGGCTATCGCCATTTGTCCACGCAGCAGTGACGGCAGTTGCCACCTGCTCGTCATAGAAGTAGCTCGGGAGCTTGCGATAGTTGTCCGGTAGGGGAGTGGCAGCATTGAGCCAATCTATACCGCTTTGTGACCGCTCGCCAAGGGTAGCACCTATGCTGACTGAGAGTGTGTTCTTCTCACTCAGCACAAGATTATAGGCAGCAACGGCAGTTGGGAGATAGTTGCGCGTGATGTTTACACTACGTACCTTACCTGCCTGATAGCCCCACGAGGGGTTGTAGTATTTGTCTGATGTAAGGTCAAAGACCTCGGATACAGCAGCCTTACGCCCGGCGCGCATCGATGGGGTGAAAAATAGCGCCACAGAGAGGCTGCTCAGCGAGTCCAAATTGCCGAATGCCGAGAGTGTGACCGATGCCTCGGAGGTAAATACACCCTCTACGCACATATCCCTGCCGCTGTGGAAGTATGTATCTGCAAAGAGTGACCATTTGTCGGAGATTTTGTGCGATGTTGTCGCCGAGATACCGCCCAAATAGTTTCGTGTAGTGAGATTTATGCCGACAGATGTCTGGGTGCGGGATTTTGGCTCCAAGGTGTAGTGCTCATCCTCTGTCGTCAGGCGTGGTACCTGAGTAAAGGAGAGTCTTGCGAGGCGACTTTGGCTGATTTTGGGGATAGATATACCGCTGATGACTGTTTTGCGGTCGTAGTAACCTATGCCGTGGTGGTTTGCTGTGACAATTGGTGCCGAGTCAAAGATTGAGCGATACCACAACCTATGCGACTGTAGCTCCTCCGGCAGTTCATCCTCTACAAGAGGGATGTCACAATCGATACTCTCATATAGTTTATAGTAGCGATAGTTCTCAATCTGCTGTGCTGTCACCCCGATATGGAGCAACAGCAAGCAGAGAGATATAACTATCTTGCGTACCATTATTCGAGAATAATTTCAGCAAGCATAAAGTAGTGGTCGGACGGATAGATATCGCCACGATGGTCGGTAATCATCTCGCAACTCAGAGCCTTTGCTCCACCCTTTGTAAGGATATAGTCGATTCTCTGTCCCTTGCGAGGGTGATTTTTGCCCATAAATCCGTGGGCTGTACGACCAAACTCCACGCCGTTGTGCAGTACATCGTAACAATCGGTCCAGCCGTTATTGGTAAAGTGGCGCACCTGCTCGGTACCCTTGTTCGAATTGAAGTCGGCGCAGATAATCTGCGGGAACTTGTCCTGATACTGTGCCGCCTCGCGAACAATAAGCTTCGCCTGATTCTCCTTTGCCGGCTGCGACTTGTGGTCGAGGTGAATGTCTATCAGACGCAGCTGCTTGCCGGTCTTGCGATCGAGTACCCTCACCCAGTTTGCGTGGCGGGCACGGTTGGTATCCCAACTTATGCTGCCGGCAATGACAGGGTCCTCGGAGAGCCAGTAGCAACCCGCCGAGATAAGCTCATAGCGCTTCTTGCTCAAAAAGATGACATTCTTGCCGATAAAGTGGTAACCATCGGTGTAAGGATCCATCTCGGGACCCTCAAAACCGAAGGCGAGATACCCCTTCAACTCCTTTTTGCAGTATGCGTAGGAGTCGTAGATAACCTCCTGCATCATCACCACATCGGGCTTGTGGCTGCGGATAACATCTATCATATACTCCTTGCGGTTGTTCCACTCGTTTGGAGTATTCTTGTCTGCAACAAGTCCCGCAATACGGATATTGGCACTCATTACCCTGTGGACAGGGTTCTGAGGCTTTTTTGCCTCAGCAACCCCGACAATACAGAGTGAAATGAGCAGTATAGCAATCCTTCTCATACTATCCCAGATAACCACCATTCTCGATGAGTGCAGCCTGCACCTTTGCCACATCTACAGTCGATGGCTCCACGCCGTCAAGGACAGCAATGCGAGCTGCAGTACCTGCCGCCTCGCCCATAGCCATAACGGTAGACATTACGCGGGTTGCTGCCATAGCGCCGTGGTCCATAGAGGAGCAGCGACCGGCAACGAGCAGACCCTCGATTGTCTGAGGAACGAGTGTGCGATACGGAATATCGTATGAACCCTTACCGTAGATAAGTGTACAATCGCCACCCTCCTCGTGGTGCAGGTCGATCGGATAACTTGCCACAGCAATAACATCGTCAAACTTACGAGCCTCCAGAAGGTCCTCGCTGGTCATAATGTACTTACCGACAATCACGCGGGTCTCGCGGATACCTGTAAATGGAGGTACGGTCTCAATCCATGCATTCTCAAAGCCCGGAATGTACTCGATAAGATAGCGAGCCACATCGTACATCTGTCGGCGGCACTCGCGCTCAACAGCTGTGTAGCTTGCAGGATCTGTTGCATCACCACCCGATACGCGGGTCATATTTACCCACAGCTCGTCATCCTTAAGACCGGTCATAAAGATTGTGCGGGCAACAGTGATGTTAAATCCCTTCGAGATAGCGTCGCTGAGCTGGTCGCGGTAGCCTACCATAGTAAAGTTACCCTCGCGGAACTGCTCCGGCGGCATAATATCCATACCATACTTGTCCGAGTGGTTTACCACATTGTCGCGTACCTGATCGATATTCACACCGCGCATCGAGAACATCAGTGTCGGTGGCTGCATACGACCCTTCTCGTCGCCCTTTGTGCACTCTACACCTGCACGATAGGCAACATCGGCATCGCCCGAGCAGTCGATAACTGTCTTTGCAAGGATAGCCTCACGACCCGCCTTGCTCTCGATAATTACGCCTGTAACCTTACCGTTCTCGACAAGTGTATCAACAACATTTACATACATCAGTACCTCGACACCATTCTCGTCCATAATCTCCCAGCAGAGGGTCTTTACAGCCTCCGGATCGACCATCGTGAGCGAGATGTGGAGCTTACAACGCTTGTGACCTGTAGCCTTGCCAATCTTCTGCAGGCGCTCGACAAACTTGCCTGTTGCGCCCTTGATAATCTGGTTGCCATCCTTGTCAAGCATCGAGAGGATAGGCAGACCCAGAATAAGGTTACCGCCCAAAAATCCTCGCTGCTCAAGCAGCATAACCTTTGTCTTGCCACCCTTTGCTGCCGCCTCGGCTGCCATAATGCCGGCAGGACCACCACCGACAACAAGTATATCCACTTCGGCACGAACCTTTATCTCGCGTGCCGGCTCAAAATATCTATTCATAGTTCTACCCGTTTTTATAGTGCTAAATATGCATCGTTCTCAAGCAGTGCCTTCTGCACCTTTGCCACATCTACTGCAGAAACCTCAACGCCGTCAGCTGCTGCAATGCGAGCTGCGGTACCTGCCGCCTCGCCAAGAGCCATACAGGTAGACATTACGCGAGTTGCAGCCATAGCCTCGTGGTCCATAGCCGAACAACGACCTGCTACCAAAAGACCCTCGATAGTCTGTGGTACAAGCACGCCGTAAGGGATTTGGTATGCATCCTCGCAGAAGAGCATAGTACAGTCGCCACCCTTTGCGTGGTGGATATCTACAGGATAACCTGCAACAGCAATAGCATCATCAAAACGCTTCTGCTCGAGAATATCCTTAGCAGTCATAACATACTTGCCGACAATCACGCGAGTCTCGCGGATACCCATAAATGCAGCCGAGCGCTCGAGCCAAGAGCTCTCGAAGCCCGGAACAAAGTCCTTGAGGTACGCTATAACATCGTACATCTGCTTGCGTGCATCGTGCTCACCCTTTGTATAGCTTGCAGGGTCGGTAGCATCTACGCCCGACACGCGGGTCATATTTACCCAAATCTCATCCTCGTTAAGACCTGTGATAAGGATTGTACGCGCTACAGGGATGTTGTAACCCTTCTGCTGCGCCTCGAGAATACGACCACGAAGACCTACAGTGATAAACTTACCCTCACGGAACTGTGATGGTGGCATAACATCCATATCGTACTTCTCAGGCTCGTTGCAGATAGCATCGCGCAGCTTCTGCATCTCTACACCACGCATAAGGAACATAAGGGTTGGTGGCTGCATACCGCCATTCTCGTCACCCTTGTTGCACTCTACACCTGCACGGAAGGCAACATCGCCGTCACCGGTACAGTCGATAACTGTCTTTGCAAGGATAACCTCTCTTCCCGCCTTACTCTCGATAATCACACCCTTAACCTTGCCGTTCTCGACAATAGTATCGGTAACAAATACATAGAGGAGCACCTCTACGCCGGCATCGTCCATAATCTCCCAAGCTACGCTCTTTGCCTGATCAGGGTCGATAATAGTGAGCGACATATGGTTCTTGCAAGGCTTGTGTTCGCTTGCTGCACCCTTTGCCCACATACGGTCGATAAACTTCTGTGCACCGCCCTTTACAACCTGATTTCCCTTAGGACCGAGGAAAGAGAGGATTGGAAGTCCGATAGTAAGGTTACCGCCCATATAGCCGCGCTGCTCGATAAGCATAACCTTCAGATTTTTGTCCTTTGCAGCCGCCTCGGCAGCCATAATGCCGGCAGGACCTGCGCCGACAACCAGTACATCTACCTCTGCACGCACTTTGAGCTCGCGTGCCGGTTCTAAAATACTTTTCATTTCTGTATATGTGTTAGATTAAAGATTCTGTAAACTTACCCGCTGCACGGTAGAGATCGTGGCGCTTCTGGAGCAGCTCACGGCGAGAGGCATCAGGGCTGTATGTACGGATAATCGGACGGCAGAGAGCCTGCTGTGCCGCCTCGATAGTAGGATAGATACCCGCTACCACAGAGGCACAGATAGCAGAGCCAAGTGCACAAGACTGCTTGCACTCCGATACATGGATATCCTTACCGATAGCATCGGCAAGCATCTGCATTACAAATGGCGACTTCTGCGAGATACCGCCCACACCGATAAACGAGTCAAATACAATATCGCGCTCGGCAAGGTGGTCTACAATGGTCTTCATTGCGAGTGCTGTAGCCTCAACAACGGCATAGTAGAGCTCCGGAGCAGTTGTCGAGAGTCGCAGACCCATCAGCGAACCCCACAGCAGCTGATTTGGATCCGGCGAACGACGACCATTGAACCAATCGGTTGCAAATGGAGCATCGAGGCGTGGGGTGATCTTTGCAGCATCCTCTCCGAGCTTTACAAGGATATTGTCGAGCACCTCATCAACAAGTGCCTGACGTGTTGCAGGATCGACCTTCTCACTCTTTGCAAGTATCTCTACAGTCGGATAGGCGAGTGTGCGACGCAACCAAGCGTAAGCATCGCCAAATGCCGACAGACCGACCTCAAAACCTACAAGACCCGGGATAATGCAGCTCTCAGCCTGACCAAATACGCCGTCGATAATTCTGCCGCCCAAAACCTCATTCGGAATGACAAACATACAGCAACCCGATGTTCCGAGGTTGATCATAGCGCGCTTATATGCCACTCCGGCACCGATAGCGCCCTGATGTGAGTCTACATTGCCGCAGCCGATAACAACATCGCTGTTAAGACCGAGTTCTGCTGCCCACTGTGCGCTGATTTTGCCGTAAGGCTTGTCGCAGGTATATTTGTTGGCGTTGAGTGTACGCAAAATCGGCACAAGGGCAGGGTCGAGCGACTCGAAGAAACTCTCCGGTGGGAAACCGCCCCACTCCTCACTCCAGAACATCTTCTGTGCAGCGTTGCAGTGACCCATACGCGATACGGCAGGGTCGGTCACCCCTGCAAGAGTTGCGCAGATAAAGTCGCTACACTCAATAACCGAGCGGGCATCGCGACGCATATCGGCATTTGTTCCCAGCAGGTGCATAACCTTTGACCAGAAACACTCCGCAGAGTAGTGGTAGCCCGAAACCTGAGTATAATCTACCTCGCTCTTGTGACACGCCTCCTCGATAGCTGCTGCCTCAGCAACGCCTGTGTGGTCCTTCCAGAGGACAAACATCGCATCGGGGTTATCTTTATACTCCTCCTTGAGCGAGAGAGGCTGCAGATTCTCGTCGGTAAGACAAGGGGTACTTGCTGTAGTATCGACAGAGATGGCGCGAACAAACGGAGCAATCTGCTTGTTGCTATCCAATACCCCGTGCAGAACACTCTTCAGAGCCTCGATATAGTCGAGCGGGTGCTGACGGAAACGGCTCTCGAGGGCGTTGCAGTACTCACCGCGTGACCAGCGAGCGTAGTTGTGAACAGCCTCGGCAATCTGTTCGCCCGTGTGGGCATTTACAAGCACGGCACGCGCCGAGTCGGTACCGTAATCCAATCCAATTACAAAGTCTTTCATATAGGTAGTGTTGTATAGTTATTCGATATGCTTTGAAAATGCCTTCGGACGCGCCATTGTTTCGGTATATGTGTGACCGAAAGAGTCTGTGACACTGATCTCGAGAGTAGTATCGGGTGCAGATGCCGTTACATGGAACATATGTGCTGTCAGTTCGGCACCAAAGGCGTTCGGGGTAAGGTTGCGACGCCAAACGCTCTTAGGAATACAGTAGGCAACGGTGTACTGCGGATTCTCCATAGGGCAGTGTGTAACCTCCAGAGGCTTACCGTTCTCTGTAACGCTCACCTTCCAGTCCGGAGCCCAGTCCCAGATGTGGATAGCCACGCGGTTATCCTCGACCTTTGCAAAGTCGGTGCGAGCAGGGTTTACCTCCAGAAATACACGCATCTCTCCATTTGTGCGGTAGTAGTCGCGTACGGTGTTGAGGTCAAATGATTGGAACTGCTTCTGAGCACCACAATCGGCAGAGGTGTAGTACCACTCGATATTTTTACCATCTACAGGGAAGACCTTAAAGCCCGCAGGTGCACCATCCGGAGCAAGGTGCGGACCACCGTGTGCTGCGGTAAGCCACCACGCACCGCAAATGGCACCGACATTGTGGTCGATGATGTTTGCAATCTCAGGGTAGGCTGTAGCCTGCTTGCAGTGGGTTGTGATAAGTTTGTGCGAGTGACCTGTAAGGAAGTGCACCTGCTTGAACTCTGCAAATGTTGAGGCGAAGTAGAGTGCAGGAGGGAGTGTACGATTGCCCTCGCTGTCGTGGAAGTAGCTGTAGAGCTCGCGCGAGTTATGCTCAGAGAGCATACGGAAGACAGGAGAGTGCATACCCACAACGATAGGTGTGTTCTTGTCCTCAATCATCGCCAGATCTTTACGCAGCCACTCCAGCTGATCCTCGACTACGATATGGTCATAGTTGCGTGCACCGACAATATTCTTTCCCGGCTTCATCTTTGGTCTCTTCTCGTTGCGGTAGCGCAGGTTGTCGAGCATAATGTAGTGCACATCGCCTATGTTGAACGAGTAGTATGTCGGACCAAACGCTTTGCGATACTTCTCTGTGGCGTTGAAGTCGGTATTTTCATCAGGGGTAGTTGCACCGTCGTTGTCGTGGTTACCCATAGCAATAAATATAGGTGTAGGGTAGCCCACCTGCTTTATAGTGCTGCGAAAATCGCCAATATCGAAGAGGTAGTCGTACCAGAACAGGTCAAAACTACTGTCACCCATACACATAGTATATACGGGTATGCCCTGCTGGCGATACTTGTCAGCCTCGGAGCGCAGTCGTGGCAATACGCGCTCTTTGAACTGTTCGATGTCCCCCAGTTGGTTAGAGAGGTGGATATCGGTAATGGCAAGCATTACGTGGCGAGAGTTTTCGACCTTGTTCAGGCAGAAGTCGTGACGCTCAGCAGTGCCCTTGTCAGCAGAGAGTGCTGCCCAATATTGTGGCTGCACATCGCCCGGAGCAACCGGTGCTTCGTATCCGCTTGGGATAGTTATAAAGACATTGCCGTTACGCTTCTCCGATACAAGGTTGTAGACGCCCTTTTTGTCGGTCTTTACGATGTTGTAGCCGTCAGATACGGCAACGCCCTCCATCGGAACACCGTTGCACTCGACAACACCATATATTGTAGCTCCCTTTGCAGCTTTAGCCTTGAGGGTCGATACAAATGTGCTCTGTGCCGATGCTGTGGTAAAGATGGCGATAAGAATGGTTAGTAGTAGGCTCTTTTTCATATAGCTTCTCTATCTATTTCATATGCAGGTGGAATGGTTTAGGTCGCTCCATTGTCTGGTGATACTCATTGCCGAAGCAGTCGGTAACGGTCACCTCAAGGGTCGAATTTGGCGAAGATGTTGTCACATGGAACATATGCGGGTGACGAGTCTTCTTCTTGCTCGATGACGACTTGAGGTCGAAGGTCCAGAGGCGCTTTGCAACCTCGTAGGCGAGAACATACTGCGGGTTCTCTGCCTTTTTGCGGGTAACATCGAGCTCCTTGCCGTCCTCTGTAACCTTGATTTTCCAGTCGTTAGCCCAATCCCAAACATGTATCATAACATCGTTTGAACCCGCCTTCTTGCCGTAGTTGGTGCGCTTTGGATAGTGGTCGAGGAAGACCTTCATCTCTCCCGAAGTGTTGTAGAACTGAGCTACCTGATTCATATCGAAGCAGCGGAACTGTGTGTCGGCATCAAACTCGGTCGCCTTGAAGTACCAGCTTATGTCGTTGTCGGCAATCTTGAAGATTTTACAACCTGCAGGGTCGCCGGTAACTGCAATCTGCGGACCTCCGAAGGCTGTTGTGTGCCAACGGGTACCCGATACGGCAGATACGGTGTGCTCGGTGATGTTTGCAATATCGGGCTGTGCCGCATCGTCACGACCATAGCAGCAGCGGTTGCGGTGTGTATGACCCGAGAGGATGTGTACTGTAGAAAACTCCTTGAGCAGCGCCACAAACTCGTTTCTCTGTTCCTCCGGCAGGTTGCACTTTATCGGTGCATCCATATAGTCCTCATATCGGAAGATAGGTGCGTGTGCAGCAAGTACAATAGGGGTATTTTTGTCGGTAACGGTTGCCAAATCCTTTGCCAGCCAGTCGAGCTGCGCACGGGTAATGGATGTTACGCGGTTGCGCGCACCGACAATATTCTTACCCGGCTTGGCATTAGGCAACGGCTCGTTGAGATATACCTGATTGTCGAGCATAATGTAGTGTACCTTACCGATATTGACCGAGTAGTAAGTAGGTCCGAATGCCTTACGATACTTTGCAGAGGCGTTCCAGTCGGTATTTTCATCGCAAGGTGTTGCGCCGTCGTTGTCGTGGTTACCCATAGTGTTGAAGAACTGGGTCGGATAGTTCGCCTCGGCAAGTGTGCGGCGGAAGTCGCCAATGTCGTAGAGGTAGTCGTACCAGTAGATGTCAAAGCTGCTGTCGCCCATACATATAGTATATACAGGTATGCCCTGCTTGCGATACTGCTCGATCTCGCTCTTGACGCTCGGCACAAATGAGTTGGTAAAGATACTCACATCGTTAAAGAGGTTTGCAAGGTGAATATCCGTTACGGCGACAATTACGTGGTTGTCGTTATCCGCTCTGCGCACTCTGAAGTCGTGACGCTCTGTAGCTGTCGGCTCGGCAGTAAGGTGTGCCCAGAACTGCGGTACAACATCATCTCCTTCGGTATATGCCTCGTAACCACTTGGTATAGTGATAAATACTGTTCCGTTTTTCTTCTCCGACACAAGGTTGTATACACCCTTTTTGTCGGTCTTTACGATGTTGTAACCGTCAGATACCGCAACCCCCTCAAGCGGAGTGCCATCGCACTCGACAACACCGTATATTGTAGCCCCCTTTGCCGCTTTTGCTGCGAGGGTTGAAGTAAATGTGCTCTGTGCTATAGCTGTTGCGGCAATAGTCAGAGTGAGTATTGATAAAAATAATCGTTTCATAGTTCGGGCTATTTCATGTGAACACTAAATGGTTTTGGTCGCTCCATAGTCTGATGATACTCGTTGCCGAAGCGGTCGGTAACTGTAACCTCGATAGTTGTATTCGGAGCCGAAGTGACAACGTGGAACATATGCGGGTGCATCTTGCGCTTGTTGTTCTTCTTGTCGAACTTGTGGAGCCAGAGGGTATTCGGAAGATCAAGACCGATGAGCATCTGCGGGTTCTCCGCCTTTTTACGGACAACCTTCAGCTCTTTGCCGTTCTCGGTAACCTTAATCTTCCAGTCGTTAGCCCAATCCCACACGTGAATCATTACGGCGTTATCAACATCCCACTTTGCATAGTCGGTTCTATCTGGGAATTTGTCGAAAAATACGCGCGCCTCGCCATTGCTCTTGAAGTAGTCGCGTACGGCGTTCATATCGAAGCAGCGGAACTGCTCCTTTGCCGGCAGCTGCGTAGGGTTGAAGTACCACTTTATATCCTTGTCGTCGATGGTAAATATCTTGCAGCCGGCAGGCTCGCCCAGTGAGCCGAGC
Organism: uncultured Alistipes sp.; assembly: GCA_947367255.1. Classification (GTDB taxonomy): domain Bacteria; phylum Bacteroidota; class Bacteroidia; order Bacteroidales; family Rikenellaceae; genus Alistipes. The sequence goes on along the minus strand of CANBCZ010000002.1, from coordinate 58,906 downwards.
ATAGGACCGCCGAAGCCCGATGAGTACCACAACGAGCCCGATACGGCAACGATATTGTGGTCGATGATATTTGCAATCTCAGGCTGCGACTTATCCTCTGCGGCGTATGTTGTGCGGTTGCGGTGTGCGTGACCCGAGAGTATGTGTACATTTTGGAACGGACGGAGCAGTGCGGTAAACTCACTTGCGCTCGGCTCGGAGAGTGAGATGTTGATCTTGCCCTTCATGCCGTTCTTATAGCGGTAGATTGGCGCGTGAACACCGATTACAATCGGGGTGCTCTTGTCTGTAATGAGCTCAAGGTCCTTCTTGAGCCACGCCAACTGCTCGGGAGTGAAGTCGTGGATGTAGTTGCGTGAGCCGACAATGCCCTTCGCCTTCTTTCCTCCCGGCTTGTTGATGTAGTGGATATTGTCGAGCATAACATAGTGCACCTTGCCGATATTTACCGAGTAGTATGTCGGACCAAATGCCTTGCGATACTTTGTGGTGGCGTTAAAATCGGTATCTGCATTGCAAGGTGTTGCACCGTCGTTGTCGTGGTTACCCATAGTGTTGAAGAATTGGGTCGGATAGTTAATCTCAGCGAGCGTGTTGCGGAAGTCACCAATGTCGTAGAGATAGTCGTACCAATAGATCTCGTGGGTGCTGTCACCTAAACAGAAGGTATATACGGGTATGCCCTGCTTGCGATACTGCTCAATCTCCTCCTTGAGTCGAGGAACAAAGATGTCGCGGAAGTTCGACAGGTCGTTGTGGTGGTTGGCAATATGGATGTCGGCAACGGCTGCAATAACGTGTCGGTCGTTGTTTACAGCCTTGAGGGCAAAGTCGTGACGCTCTACAGCCTCTGTATCGCTGCTCAGCTCTGCCCAGAACTGCGGAACAACATCATTACCATCACATAGCGCCTCGTAGCCACTTGGGATGGTGATAAATACATTACCGTTGCGCTTCTCGGAGGTGAGCAGATACTGACCCTTCTTGTTTGTCAGTACAATCTGATAGCCATCCGATACGGCTACACCCTCAACAGGTTTGCCGTCACACTCTACAACGCCGTAGAGGTTTGCTTTGCCCTTAGCCTTAGCCTTAAGGGCTGAGGTAAAGGTGCTCTGTGCCGATGCTGTGGTAAAAGCAAGTAGCAGCAGAAGAAGGTTTAAGGTTCGTCTCATCGTAGTTTAGGTTTTAGTTATTTACTCTGACGGCTCTCTGAACGCCCTTTATGCGCATTATGGCGTGCAGCAACATATCTACGACCGATGTCGAAGGGACCTCGATGCTGATTGTTCCAACACCGGTGCCATCACCGCGCGACGAGAGGTTTATGGTTCTGATATTGAGCTTCAGGTCGCGGCTGACAACCTCTGTTATCTGGTTTACTACACCTGCCGAGTCGTTTATGGTTATGGCGATAGTCACGCGGAACGAGCCCTGTGCACTCTCTCTCCACTTCGCCTCCATAATGCGATAAGGGTAGTTCTTGCGGATATGTTTTGCATTAGGACAGTCGCAACGGTGGATTGTAATGCCCGCATTGATAGTGACAAAACCGAAGATGTCGTCACCCTTAATCGGATTACAACACTTGGCGAGCTTGTAGACGATGTTGTTGATACCCTCGTCGATAATAAGCGCATCGGATGCTGTCTGCTTTGTCGGCTGCTGACTCTCGCGACGGGCACGCTCGGCAGCCGCCTCGGCAGCACGACGCTCCTCGTCTGCCTCGCCACTGAGCCAACGGGTAATGAGCTCCTTGACCGTTGCAAGGTCTATCTTCTCGGTGGCAATAAGCTCATAGAGGGCTGTTCCTGTGCGCTGCTTGTAGTACTTGCAGAGGTATGCCACCACCTCATCGATGCTCTTTGAGGTGAGCTTCCAGTTCTTCAGCTTGCGCTCCAGCTCCTCACGACCGAGCTTGGCATTCTTTGCCTGCTCCTCGCGGATAAATGCCTTGATACGCTGACGAGCCTTTGTCGTAACGACGAAGTTGAGCCAATCTGCCTTTGGCTGCTGGTTCTTCTGGGTCATAATCTCGACAATATCTCCATTTTTGAGCTGCTCGCGAATAGGCACTGCACGACCATTGACCTTACCACCCGAGCAGGTCGAACCGAGGTTGGTGTGGATATCGAAGGCAAAGTCGAGCACTGTTGCACCCTCAGGCAACTTACGTATATCTCCATTCGGAGTGAAGATAAATATCTCTCCCGAGGCAGGCTTTGCATCAAATCGCTCGGCAATATCCTCCTTTGTCTCATCCATCAGCTCTCGCAGACGCTGCAGCCACTGCTCCGAGGTCTGTGCTCCCTGATTGACACCCTTGTAGCGCCAGTGTGCGGCAATACCGAGCTCGGCAACGTCGTCCATACGCTCTGTACGAATCTGAATCTCTACCCACTTGCCCTCGCCGGCAGAGACCGTTGTGTGCAGACTCTCGTAACCATTGGACTTAGGGATGGTAATCCAGTCGCGCATACGGTCGGTATTTGGTGTGTAGAAGTCGCTCACTATAGAGTAGACTACCCAACACTGCGCCTTCTCCTGCTCCTTCGGACAGTCGATAATAATACGCAGGGCAAAGATGTCGTAGACACCCTCAAATGGCACCTGCTGCTTGCGCATCTTGTTCCAAATTGAGTATACCGACTTTGTGCGGCTCTTGATGTGGTACTTTATGCCCGCAGCATCGAGTGCCTTGCGTATAGGCTCAAGGAAACGCTCAATAAAGGTAAGACGCTCCTCCTCGCTCTCGGCAAGCTTGCCTACGATATGTCGGTAGCTCTCCGGCTCGAGCTGACTAAGGGCAAGGTCCTCCAACTCGCTCTTTATGTTGTACAGACCGAGCTTGTGGGCAATCTGTGCATAGAGGTTCATACTCTCCCAGCTCTTCTTCTTGCGCTTCTCCTTCGGGAAGATGGCTATCGAACGCATAACCTCCAGTCGGTCGGCAAGCTTGATAAGTATCACTCGCGGATCTTCTGAGTATGCCACAATCATATCGCGGAATGACGATGCCTGCTCCTTGTGTGTGTTGAACTTAAGCTCCGAGATATTGGCAAGTCCGCTGACAATGCCTACCACCTCCTCGCCAAACATCTCTTTGCACTGCTCAAGCAGCTGCTCCAGACGCTCCTCATCGCCATCCTTTGCCGCGAGGCGGATAACGTCGTGGATAATCGCCGAGACGGTCGAGTTACGACCCAGACCCACCTCTGTCGCCACGATGTATGCAACACCGGCGGCGTGGTCAAGCATAGGCTTGCCGTCGTAACGGGTATGCTCGGACAGGTGGCTGTCGGCAAAGATAAGTGCCTTATCGACCATAGCTTGTGTGGTCGGCGAAAACATCTCCGCAATCTTATTGCGTAGTGTAGTGTATCTCTCTAAAACTGTACTCATTTTCTGACTATATATAATTTGTCGCTGCCAAAACTGAATTTGGTGCGGTCTGAATCTGAAAACTCTGCTGCATAATCTATCTCAAAAGCCTCGAAGCCCGCAGCTCTTAGGCGCTCGAGGTAATCCTTTCCATATATTCGACGATGGTCATACTGCCCGAACACCTCGGCACGCTGCTTGGGGTCGGTGATGGTATCATCCTCGAATGTCGTTTCTAATGTGTAATCTATCGGTGCAAGCATAATACCCAATCCTCCGGGGCGCATTATGCGGTACATCTCTTTGAGTGCCTTATGGTCACTCTCTACATGCTCCAGAAGGTGGTTGCAGATGATAATATCGACGCTGCTATCTGCCATCGGTATCTGCTGCACATCAAAGTGCATATCTGCAAGAGGGCTCTCGAGGTCGGCAGTGATGTAGTTCTGTGGAGCAGATAGATATATTCTCTTAAACTCCCTCATCAGACAGACCTCAGGTGCAATGTGTAGTATTGTAGGTAGATTCTTAATCCTTTCGCGCTCGCTGTCGTTATTCATAAGGTAGTGCCACAGCAGTCGGTGGCGCTCCAGCGACAGACACTTCGGACAGAGAGCATCCTCTCTGACCTTGCCGTAGCCATAAGGTAAAAACTTGCGCTTCTCGCCGCCACAAATCGGGCATTTGCGACCCTTGCCCGCATAGAACAACCCGAGCACAGGCACAGCCCACCCCGCCACGCGCTGAAGTATAGGGCGTGGAACGGCGTTAAGCACCAGACGAATACTCTTACCTACAAAACTCATTCTGCAAAAAGTTTATCGACGTCGCTCTCCGCCTTGCGCAGCTTCTTGCGACACAAATCTATCAGCTCAGATGCTCGCTCGACCCTCTTTGCAAGGCTCTCGACATCGCAACTGCTACTCTGGAGGGAGGTGAGAATGTTTTCAATCTCCGCCATCGCCTCGGTGTATGAAATATTAACTCTCTTTGCCATCTTTATCTACTATCTTGGCTCTCAGATTGCCGTCGGCAACCTCTATGGTGATACTCTCTCCAACCTCGACATCTGCCGTTGTGCGAATAACCTTACTCGCAGTTCGCGCTACGGCAAAACCGAGTTTCAATAACCTCTGTGGGGCAAAATTCTCTACAAGCATCGCATAGCCCTCCAACTTCTCGCGCTGACGCACAAGGCTCATCTTTGAGAACTGCCTGAGCTGCTCGGTGTAGTTGTCCAACCTTGCTGCTGCTGCCTGTGTAACCTTGTGGCAACTCTCGCGAAGAACTACCGCCGCATACTCCAGCTCGCCATCAAAATGCTCGGCTGTATTGCATATCCACGCCGCTACGGCTGTCGGAGTCTTTAGTGGCACCGCTGCAACCATATCGACAATGCTCACATCCTTGTCGTGACCGATACCCGTAAGTACAGGCAGCGGGAACTGCGCCACACATAGTGCCGTCAGGTAGGCGTTGAAACACTCAAGGTCGGTCGTTGAGCCTCCGCCGCGGATAATTGCCACAGCGTCAAACTCCTCCTCCCGCTCGGCGATTGCAGTAAGTGCATCGGCAATACTCTGCTCGCTACCTGCGCCCTGCATCGTCGCCTCAAACAGAGTGGTCTCTATGCGATAGGCAGTGCGTGCAATCTCCTGCATAAAGTCTTGGTATCCCGCCGCAGTTGCGCTTGAGATAACCGCCACGCGCTGCACAACCCTCGGAATAGCCACCTCTCGGTTCATATCCCATACGCCATCTGCCTTGAGCTGCGCTATTGTTATCTCGCGCTGGCGCTCAATGTCACCTAAGGTGTATGTCGGGTCGATGTCGGAAATCTGCAGACTCAACCCATATACGGGGTGGTGGTTTACCGCAACCTCGACAAGTATCTTCATCCCCGCCGACAGAGCTCTGCCCGTAGCACTCTCGAACTTCGCCGCAAGTCGAAGGTAGTGGCTCTTCCAGATTACCGCCCTTGACTGCGCCTTTGCCGCCTTGCCCGAGGCGGACTCCTTGTCACGCTCGACAAGCTCGAGGTAGCAGTGACCCGAGGCGTTGAGCTTTATCTCGGCAACCTCGGCACTGACCCATACAGGTTTTGACAAAAACTGCTCGATAGCCGCACCGATTATGCGCTGAAGTTCATAGAGTGTGAACGACTCTCTCATAGCATAATGATATATGGCTCGCGGGGCAGTTTCTTACCCTTTGGCAGTTGGACAATCAGCAGGTGCTCGCTCGAAACGGCTTTGCCCTGTTTTGTTGCAGCTCTCCACTTCGGCGCCGCCTTTACGGCAGCAAGCACGCGACGAGCAAACTGCTTGTCTGTGGACTGCAGGATGTTTCCCTCGGTGAGTGTGCCGTCTGCCTCGATGGTAAAACGCATCACAAAGCGGGCTGCGGGGTCACTATCTCTCCACTTTACTTGCGAGGCGATATATGCTGAAAAACTCTCGGCAGGCGGAAATACAGCCGCCACATCGTAGCAGAGGGTTACAAGTATCACTCCGTTGTTTGCCTGCTCGCCATACTTGGCAATGGTCTGCTCGTTGGCGGGCAGAGTGACAATCTTCTCGATATTCTTCTCGGGAATATCCGACACGTCACTGCGCACCTCTCCATTGACAATGTAGAGAGGTGTATGGTTGTGCTCTGCTGTAGCAATAGAGCACAGCAGAGCCAACAATACCATAAACAGCAGACGTTTCATAACTCAACGGTCAAAATACTAACCCAACTCCTGCTCCTTGAGACGCTCGGCGTTCTCGGCAACAATCAGGTGGTCGATACAATCCTGAATATCTCCGTCCATAAAGGCGCTGAGATTGTAGATTGTGTAGTTGATGCGGTGGTCGGTAATACGACCCTGCGGATAGTTGTAAGTACGGATCTTCGCCGAACGGTCACCGGTCGAAACGAGGGTCTTACGCTTTGAAGCGATCTCGTCAAGGTACCTCTGGTACTCGAGGTTGAAGATTCGGGTACGAAGCTCCTCAAATGCCTTCTCGGTATTCTTGATCTGTGACTTCTGATCCTGACACTGCACCACGATACCTGTAGGGATGTGGGTGAGTCGGATAGCCGAGTAGGTTGTATTTACACTCTGACCACCGGGACCCGATGCACAGAAGATATCCTTACGAATATCGTTCCAAGATACCTCGATATCGAACTCGTCAGCCTCAGGGAGTACCGCTACAGAAGATGCCGAGGTGTGTACACGGCCCTGAGTCTCGGTCTGTGGCACGCGCTGTACACGGTGTACGCCCGACTCATACTTGAGGGTTCCGTAGACATTGTTACCTGTCACCTTCATAATAATCTCCTTGTAGCCACCTACAGCACCCTCGGAGAATGAGGTAATCTCATACTTCCAGCCCTTGCTCTCGATGTACTTTGTGTACATACGCATAAGGTCGCCGGCAAACAGAGCAGCCTCATCACCACCGGTACCGCCACGAATCTCAAGCACTGCGTTCTTTGCATCCTGAGGGTCCTTAGGGATAAGCAACAGCTTAATATCCTCCTCCATCTGCACAATTGCAGGCTCGAGCTCCGAGATCTCCATACGAGCCATCTCGCGGAACTCCTCGTCCTTCTCGTTTGCAAGAATATCCTTTGCATTTGCCAGATCAGAGAGAGCCTTGCGGTAGCGGTCGGCAGTCTCGATAATAGGCTCCAACTCGCGATACTCTTTGTTGTACTGCACAAATGCCTTTACATCTGCGATTACTTCAGGGTCGGTCAGTTTCTGACCCAGCTCCTCGTACTTGATCTTAAGACCATCGAGGCGCATTAAAATTGAACTTTCTGCCATTTACTGTTTTTTATAAATTATGTAATAAGTCTCGTCTAAAGGTAGGCTCTACAGCCCTTTGAGGGGCTATAGAACCTATCTGATTGTGTGAAATTACTTCTTTGACTTCTTGCTCTCCTTCTTCTCAGCAGCACTCTTGCTCTGAATCTTGAGGAAGTCTGCAAGGGCATCCTTGTACTGCTTTGCATACTTGAACTCGTCGTGACCGCACCAGCCGTGACCTCCTGAAGGGTAGATGTGCATTGTTGCAGGTACGCCATTAGCCTTCAGAGCCTCGTAGTAGAGGATTGAGCTGATTGGCGGCACTGTAAGGTCGTCATCAGAGAGGAGCAGGATTGTCGGAGGTGTAGTTGTAGTTACACGGTTCTCGAGAGAGTAGTAGTGCTGCTCGTTGTATGTACGGTTTTTGCCGAGCAGATACTGGAATGTATTCTGGTGAGTAGCCCAAGTAGTACCTGTGATTACAGGGTAGAAGAGCACTGAGAATGCCGGCTTGTACTTATCCTCTGTAAATGTAGAGGTGTAAGCAGCGAGGTGACCACCTGCAGAGCTACCGCAGATACCTACCTGATTAGGGTCTACGCCCCACTTCTTACCCTTTGTGCGCATATACTTGAGTGCTGCTTGTGCATCCTCAAGCGGTACCTCCTTGTGACCGAGGTTTGGCAGACGATACTTCACAACAACTACAGAGATGCCGAGGCTCTGGAAGTACTTTGCAATAGCAAAACCCTCGTGAGCGATGCACACCTTGCTGTAACCGCCACCGGGGAGGACAACAATGCCCTGACCTGTAGCCTTTGCAGGGTCAGCCTTGTAGATGTAGAAGTCGGTCTGTGAGGTCTGCGAGAAGTGCAGGCGCTCGTTGAGTTTCTCGTCACGAGTCTCCTCGTTTGAGTGTGGAGCCTTGTCGTTGTTCCAGAAGTTTTCGATAATCTCGTCTGCACCGCTCTGCTCCTTTGAGAGGGTGATGGTCTTCTGTGCTGAAGTGTTGATTGCTACAGCTGCTGCAGCTAAAATCATAAAGAACTTTTTCATAATATTATATTGTTTTGATTATTAGACATTTATAAAGATGATACCCACTCTTTGACAGCCTCGAGCCACTGCTGGCGGTACTCCCACTTGTCGCGACCAAACCAGCCGTGACCACCCGATGGGTAGAAGTGGAGTGAAGCCTTTACGCCGTGGTGCTTGAGCGCCTTGTAGTAGAGGGTTGAGTTGCAGGTTGCTGCAAGGTCGTCGTCATCGCTGTGGAGCAGCAGTGTCGGTGGGGTCTGTGGGGTAACAAGCAGCTCGCACGAGTGGTTCTCGATGTCGATATCTGTGCGCCACTTGCCCAGCAGCCTCTCCAATGTCGCCTGCTGTGAACGGCTCGACCATATCTTGCCGCTGATAACGGGATAGATAAGCACTGCGAAGTTCGGACGCTCATCCTCAAGGACATTTGAGCTCCACGCTGCGAGGTGTCCACCTGCCGAGTTGCCGCTCACACCCACCTTGTTAGGGTCTATGCCAAGACGCTCGGCATTTTGACGCAGAAAGGCAACTGCAGCCTTTGCATCCTCCAACGGTACCTCTCGGTGTCCGTTTGGCAGACGATACTTCACAATAACTGTGGTAATGCCGTTCTGGCTGAGCCACTTCGCCATACCGAAGTTAAGATTTACCGACTCATAACCGCCACCCGGGAAGTGCGCTATGGCGTGACCTGTCGGATTCTGCGCCTTGAAGAGGTAGAATACCGTCTCCGAGGTGTGAGTAACCTTGTAACCACTGCCACGCTTTACGACAACCTCCGCCTTTGGGTCGAGGCTCGAGTGGGGCGCCGTGTCGTTGTTCCAGTGAACAATAACCTCGTCGGCTCCGCTCTCGATTGTCGGATTTTGAGCCGTTGTCGCTGCTGCCATCACCGCTGCAGCAACAATCAAAAGTACTCTTTTCATAGGTTATATTGTTTTAGTTAGTCTATTCATCGGCTGAAATAGAGGTCGTCTACTCTCTCTTTGTATTCTCGTCGAGGTTGAGAATCCAATCTCTGACTGCGTCGAGCCACTGCTGGCGGTACTCCCACTTCATACGACCTGACCAGCCGTGACCACCCGATGGGTAGATGTGCATAGATGCAGGGACGCCATAGTGTTTGAGTGCCTTGTAGTATGAGGTAGAGGCTATAGGACGCACAATATCGTCGTCATCAGAGAGGAGCATCAATGCCGGCGGAGTCGTAGGTCCTACAAGGTCCTGTGTAGATGCTGTATCCACCTGCGCAGGGGTAACATTGTGACCGAACATAATCTTGTTGGCATTGTAGCTGTTGTGGTACTCGTTGCGAGTCATAGCACCATAAATCAGGATGCTGAAGTGTGGCTTGCTGCCATCCTCCATAATGTTGGACACCCACGCCGCAAGGTGACCACCTGCCGAGTTGCCGCATACACCGATCTTGTGTGGGTCGATATTGTACTTCTCAGCATTGTTACGCATATAGTCAATAGCACCAATTGCATCCTCAAGCATCGCCTGATAGTGACCATAGTTTGGCAGACGGTACTTTACAACCACAGCAGTAATACCGTTGTCACGCAACCACTCGGGGAAGGTGATCGGGAAGCTGAGGTATTTATATCCGCCACCCGGATAGATAACGACTGTATAGCCTGTCGCCTTCTCCTTTGCAGGTGTGAAGATGTAGAGTTCAGTAGATGAGGTGTTGTAGACCTTATGACGACCCTTTATCAGCTCGTCCTTCTCCATCTGGTTGGAGTACTTGGCTGTACTATTGTTCCAGAGATGGACAATCTCGTCTGCAGAGGTATTTACCGTCACCACCTTTTGTGCCGAGGCAGAGAGGGCTGCAACAGCTGCGATAAGAATGGTTAAAACTCTTCTCATAATCTACTATTTTTGTTGTTTAGGCTGTGTTTGAATATCCAACCAATCCTTTACCGCCTCAAGCCACTGCTTGCGATACTCCCACTTGCTGTTGCTCCACCAGCTATGTCCACCCGATGGGTAGATGTGCATAGATGCAGGAACGCCGTGGCGCTTGAGTGCCGCATAGTACTTTGTCGAACTGAACGGACGCACTACATTATCATCGTGGCAGAGGAGAATAAGTGTCGGCGGTGTCTTCTCTGTAACTAAATTGGTGAGTGTCAGCTGCTCCGCCTCCGCTGGGGTTACATTTTTGCCCATAAGGTTCTGGTTGGCGCTCATGGTCACATAGTACTCGTCGCGGAGCATCGAGCCACAGAAGAGCATTGCAAAGGCGGGTTTGCGGTCATCTGCCATAGCGTTAGATACCCACGCCGCAAGGTGACCACCTGCCGAGCAACCTGCAACACCGACCTTTGTCGGGTCGATGCCAAGTCTCTCTGCATTTGCACGCATATACTCGACAGCACCTGTAGCATCTTCAAGCGTCGCCTGATTGTGTCCCGAGTTTGGTACACGATACTTGAGCATGGCTGCGGTAATGCCGTTTGCCTTGCACCACTTGATAAAGTGGGTCGAGAAGCCTACATAGCGGTAACTGCCACCGGGATAGATGACAATAGAGACACCTGTGTCGTTCTGCTTGTCGGGCTGAAAGATATAGAGGTCGGCAGAGGAGGTGTTGTAGAACTTGCGACCTGATATAACCTTTTCGTCCTTCTCCATGTAGTTGGAGTACTTTGCAGTGCTGTTATCCCACAAAGTGACAATCTCATCGGCTCCTATCTCTATCTGCTTTGTTATTTGGGCTGAAGTAGATAGCACCAGAGCACTAAGGGCAAAAAGTAATATAAACTTTTTCATAACTAACTATTTTTTAAGGTTCTGCATAATCTTGAGCCAATCTGCTATCGCCTCCTTGCAAGGCTCGGCATAGCGGTACTCGTCGTGACCTGCCCAGCCGTGCTTTCCCGAAGGGAAGACGTGCATTGCTGCAGGGATGCCGTAGTGCTTGAGTGCCTTGTAGTAGGCTGTAGAGTGCTCGGGCTGTACGGTTACATCATCATCGGCAAGCAGCAGCAGTGCCGGTGGGGTATTCGGGGTGACCATATTCTGAAGCGAGTATGCCTCCTGCTCTGCTGTTGTTCGGTAATCTCCCAGCATCAGACCAAAGGTGCTGCGTGGACGACTGCGGTTTATGCCGGAGATTACAGAGTAGATAAGTATCGAAAATTGCGGTTTCTCCTCATCCGGAGTGGCATTCGATACATGTCCGGCAAGGTAGCCTCCTGCCGAGCTGCCGAGAATACCTACCTGCGCAGGATCGACACCCCACTTTGCACCCTCGGTGCGGATATATCGCAGAGCTGCCTGTGCATCTTCAAGCGGCACATCTCTGTGACCATTGTTTGGCAGACGATACTTGACAACGATAGAGCTGACGCCGATAGTTCTCAGATATTGAGCAATCATAAAGCCGTCATACTTCATCGAGAGCTTGTAGTAACCACCTCCGGGAACGATAACAATACCCTGACCCGTTGCCTTTGCAGGGTCGGCTTTGTAGATGTAGAAGTCGGTAGATGATGTGAGGGTCATATCGAACTTTTGGTTCATCTGCTCGTCTACAGTAAGCTCGTTCGAGTGCGGGGCGGTGGAGTTGTCCCAGTAGTGGACAATCTCGTCGGCACCGCTATCTTCGAGCGATACGACAACCCTCTTTTGTGCCGCTGCGGTAGAGAATATACCCGCTGCGAGGATTAAGGTCAGAAACTTCTTCATAGGTTTGTAGTTTAGGTCTATTTGCGTACTTTGTCAATCTTTAACCAGTCGGCAATAGCCTCCTTCGCCGGCTCGGCATAACGATACTCGTCGTGACCCGCCCAGCCGTGACCTCCCGAAGGGAATACGTGCATTGCTGCAGGGATGCCAAATCTGCGTAGCGCCTTGTAGTAGCGCATAGAGCTTGTGGTCGGAACTGTCAGGTCATCATCGGCAAGCAGCAGCAATGTCGGCGGAGTGGTTGCAGTAACGCGATTCTCAAGAGAGAGGTACTCCTGCTCGGCATCTGTGCGCAGTTTTCCGAGCATATAGTTGAAGGTTCCGTGGTGCGTGCTGTGTGTTGTGCCCGAGATAACGGGGTAGATGAGGATGGCAAATGCCGGCTTCTGCTCATCCGGTGTTACTGTCGATACATGCGCAGCGAGATAACCACCTGCCGAGCTGCCGAGAATACCTACCTGCGTAGGATCTACGCCCCACTTTGCACCCTCGGTGCGAGTGTAGTGCATAGCCAGCTGTGCATCCTCCAGCGGAACCTCATTGTGTCCGTTTGGGAGGCGGTATTTTACCAAAACGGCAGTGATGCCTATGCTGCGGAGGTACTTTGCCACCTCAAAGCCGTCATACTTGATGCAGACCTTGCGGTAGCCACCACCCGGAACGACAACTACTGCCTGACCTGTAGCTATTGCGGGGTCAGCCTTGTAGATGTAGAGGTCGGTTTGTGTGGTATTTTCGAGTTCGCACTTCTCATTTATGCTCTCATCGGCAGTGATGCCGTTTGAGTGAGGAGCTGTGGCGTTGTTCCAGAGATTTTCGATAATCTCGTCGGCACCACTCTGCTCCAGAGAGAGAACAATAGCCTTCTGAGCTGTGGCTACCGATGTAACCACAGCTGCAATAAGGATTATGAGTGTTCGTTTCATTACTTTACGATGTTGATAATCTTGCCCGGAACAACGATAATCTTCTTAGGGGTTGCACCCTCAAGCCAACGCTGTACCTCCTCCTTTGTTACAACATCTGCCTGAAGCTCTGCAGGGGTTGCGCTGAGAGGATATACCTGCTTGCAACGGAGTTTGCCGTTGATCATGATAGGGTACTCGAAGCTACTCTCGACGAGGAACTTCTCGTTGCATACAGGGTAAGCAGCGTTGAAGATGGTCTGCTCGCCACCGAGCATACTCCAGAGCTGCTCTGTGATGTGCGGAGCAAATGGAGCAAGCAGGATAGTAAGCGGCTCGAGAATCTCGCGCTTGTGGCACTCGCCCAGCTCGTTGATGCAGATCATAAAGGCTGCAACAGAGGTGTTGAACGAGAAGTTCTCGATATCCTCGCGAATCTTCTTGATAGTCTTGTGGAGTGTCTTGAGCTCCTTCTCTGTCGGCTGCTCGTTGTTTACAGCCCACTCGCCGTTGCGGTCGAAGAAGAGGCGCCAGAAGCGACGCAGGAACTTGTGCACACCGTCAATACCGTTTGTATCCCAAGGCTTAGACTGCTCGAGCGGACCGAGGAACATCTCGTACATACGCAGAGTGTCGGCGCCGTACTGCTCAACGATAAAGTCAGGGTTTACGACATTGAACATAGACTTCGACATCTTCTCTACAGCCCAGCCGCAGATGTACTGACCATTCTCAAGGATAAACTCGGCATCCTTGAACTCAGGACGCCAAGCACGGAAGGCATCGAGGTCGAGAACATCATTCTTGACGATATTTACATCTACATGAATCTCCTGTGTCTGGTAGTCGCCCTTCAGATTGAGAGATACGAACTTATTTGTACCTACAACGCGATATACGAAGTTTGAGCGACCCTGAATCATACCCTGATTGACAAGCTTCTTGAATGGCTCGCTCTCGCACACATAACCGAGGTCGTAGAGGAACATATTCCAAAAACGAGAGTACATAAGGTGACCTGTAGCGTGCTCGATACCGCCGATATAGAGGTCTACATTTCTCCAATACTCATTTGCGCGCTTTGAAACCAACGCCTCGTTGTTGCGTGGGTCCATATAGCGGAGGAAGTATGCAGATGAACCTGCAAAGCCCGGCATTGTCGAGAGCTCGTACTCCCAACCCTCAACGCGTGCGAGCGGTGGCTCACCCTGCTCGGTAGGACCGAAATTCTCGATAGGAGGAAGTGTTACAGGAAGCTCGCTCTCAGCTACAGGGCGCGCGATATTGCCCTCATAACGAATAGGGAACGGCTCACCCCAGTAGCGCTGGCGAGAGAAGATGGCATCGCGCAGACGGTAGTTTACAAGGCGCTTGCCAAGACCGCGACGCTCAACCTCCTCGAACATCTTGTAGATAGCCTCCTTGACATCTGTGCCGTTGAGGAAGTCGGAGTTGATCATTGCACCCTCCTTGGCGTCGTATGAGGCAACGGTAAGGTCGCCACCTTCAACTACAGGGACGATATCCAGACCGAAGTGACGGGCAAAGGCGTAGTCGCGAGAGTCGTGCGCAGGGACTGCCATAATTGCACCTGTGCCGTAGCCTGCAAGTACATAGTCTGATGCGTAGATAGGAATCTGCTTGCCGGTGAACGGATTGGTTGCATAAGCACCGGTAAATACACCGCTCACGCGCTTTGTCTCGGCAATACGCTCACGCTCCGAGCGCTTCTTTGTCTGCTCGATATACTCCTCGACAGCAGCCTTCTGCTCTGCGGTGGTCATATCTGCAAGCCACTCGTGCTCAGGGGCTACAACCATAAAGGTTACGCCGAAGATTGTGTCAGGGCGTGTTGTGAAGATCTCGAGCTTGCGGGTAGTGCCGTCAGCCATCTGTGCGTCGAAGAATACCTGTGCACCCTCCGAGCGACCAATCCAGTTGCGCTGAATCTCCTTCAGAGAGTCGCTCCACTCGAGGTTGTCAAGACCGTCGAGCATACGCTGTGCATATGCCGTAACGCGAAGCAGCCACTGCTTCATACGCTTCTGCTCCACCGGGAAACCGCCACGAACAGAGAGACCATCTTTAACCTCGTCGTTAGCAAGTACGGTACCCAGCTGCGGACACCAGTTTACCATAGTATCTGCGCGGAAGGCGAGGCGATAGTTCTGCAGAACCTGCTCCTGCTCCTCCTCGGTCATCGCTGCCCACTCGGCTGCTGTAAACTTCATCTCGGTAGTACAAGCTGCATCAACGCCCTCGGTGCCGTGTGCTGCAAAGTGTGCAACAAGCTCCTCGATAGGTGCCGCCTTCTGCTGCTTGCGGTCATAGTAGTGGGCGAACATCTTGAGGAATGCCCACTGGGTCCACTTGTAGTATTCAGGCTCGCAGGTGCGTACCTCGCGCTCCCAGTCGTAGCAGAAACCGATCTTGTCGAGCTGCTCACGATAGCGGGCAATATTCTTCTCGGTAGTTACTGCAGGGTGCTGACCTGTCTGGATGGCATACTGCTCTGCCGGAAGACCGAAGGCATCGTAGCCCATAGGGTGCAGTACATTGAAACCGCACAGACGCTTGTAGCGTGAATAGATGTCTGAAGCGATGTAGCCGAGTGGGTGACCTACGTGCAGACCGGCTCCCGATGGATATGGGAACATATCAAGCACATAAAACTTCGGGCGGCTCTCGTCTACATCGACGCGATAGACGCCGCGCTCTTTCCACTCTTTCTGCCATTTGGCTTCAATCTCTCTGAAATTGTACTCCATAATAAACTATTTTTGTTGTTATTTGTTTGCTAATCAGTCTGTTTTGCTCTTCGCGTGCATCTGCATTATGCGTTCGCGCAACGCATACGCGAGAATCTGACTCGCAAAGGTAGTAAATTTTAGCGTAAAAATGGCACGCAGCGGCAAGATTTTTCAACTATTGCAAAGTGTGCAGAGTATCAGATTTGTATTTTTGAGTTTTTGTAATTAACTTTGTATTATGCCTAATGTGGGCATTGCGCAACGAAACGAAACCTAAAAACAACCTAAAACTATGAAAAAAAGACTCTTTTTCCTATGTGCATTGCTTGTGTCGCTCTCTGCTGTGGCGCAGGAGTATACTACTCGATACCAGAGTGCTACCGAACCTCAGACCCTTCTGCCGACAGGGTATATGCGTCTGTCTCGCAGGGAGATAATACTTCCATCGGTAGCTGGTTACAACCCATACAAGGCAGATTTACATATTCACAGCACGCTTACAGATGGCGTTGTGAATATTAAGGGTCGAGTGGAGGAGGCTTGGTGCGATGGTATGGATGTTATTGCTGCTACTGAGCATATGTCCATAAGACCTGTACCCGATACTGAGGGTCTGCCTACTCCTGAGAGCGTAAGGTTGAAGAAGAGTTCAAGTGCTGTCAAGGCTGTTACAAGCGCGACAAAGGTTGCAGAGACCTTCGGAGTGGTCGTTATTCCGGGCGTCGAACTTACGGGTGATGCAAAGACTCAGGGTCACTTCAATGCCCTCTTTACTACCGACAACAGCGTGATTTACGATTATGATGCTATGCAGAGCATTCGCAATGCTGACAAGCAGGGTGCACTGATTATGCATAACCACCCCGGTTGGCGCCACTCGACTTTGGAGATGACAGAGTTTGAAAAGGCTGTATATGCAGAAGGGGTGGTTGATGGTGTGGAGCTTATGAATGGTTCAGCCTTCTACCCGAGAACCTTCAATACCGCCAAGGAACACAAACTCTTTATGACCTCAAATACAGATATCCACGCAACAACAGCGCAGCAGTATCGCTATAACGGTCATCTGCGTAATATGACAATCATCTTTGCCAAGGAGTGTACTCTGGAGAGCCTGCGTGAGGCTTTAGAGGCACGTCGTACGCTCTGCTACTCGTTTGGAACTATAGGCGGCGAGGAGAAGTTGCTCAAGGAGTTTTTTGAGGCTTCAATTACCACAAAGAGGTTGTCGGTGGATAAAAAGAAGAAGAGTCAGCGCGTGATGATAACTAACACTACATCACTGCCTTATACGCTCCGTATTGGTAAGGGTAATCCTGTTATTTTGCACCCGCTGTCATCGACTATTGTCAATGCTAAGATTGGCAAGCCGCTGCAGTGCACAGTGCTCAATATGTGGTGCGGAGAGAACGAACATCTGGCAGTAACGATTAAATAACCTAAAATTCAACAATATGAAGAGATTGATCATCTTTGCTCTTGCAGTGTTTGCTGTCGGAGCAACAGCTGTGGCGGAGAAGAAGATTCCGCACGCAGTGAGAACTTTTAACGAGGTCTCCGGTCGCCGTACGGAGATTGTCCTGCCACAAGTAAAGGGTTTTAACTGTTACAAGGGAGATTTTCATATACACACCTCCTACTCTGATGGTCGTGTAAACCCTGCGGGTCGCGTTGTCGAGGCGTGGATGGACGGACTCGACATTATTGCCATTACCGACCACTACGAGGGTCGTCGAGGAGAGCAAAACTTCTTCAAGGTTATCGCTCCGTATAATGCCAATGTCAAGTATCAGTCGGCAAAGAAGGCGAATTGTGTCAAGGCGGACTTTAACGCCATTCATCAGGAGGCTGTAAATCAGTTGGAGAAGAGTGGTTTCCCGATGCTGCTTATAAAGGGTTGTGAGATGGCTCGAAATGCCGAGACTCACGGACACTTCAACGCGCTGTTCCTCAATGACTTGAATGATCTGTATGACGAGGATCTGGCTGAGGCTTTCCGTAAGGTGAAGGCGCAGGGCGGTATTGTTGTCCACAACCATCCGGCGTGGCGTCGTAAGACAAGTGACAAGACCGAGTTTCACGAGCAGGTCTATGGCGAGGGTCTGATTGACGGCGTAGAGGTGGCAAATGGTTATACATTCTATCCGCATATCGTTCGTCGCTGTATTGACGAGAAGCTCACGATGTTTGCAAATACCGACGAGCATACTATGACTGCGCATCGCTTCAATCAGCTGGGTCTCTATCGCACAATGACCATCGTTTTGGCAAAGGAACTGACAGAGAAGGCTGTTAAGGATGCAATCCTAAAGCACCGCACAATCGCCTATTCGGGAGGTAATCTTATCGGCGAGGAGTCGTGGCTTGTAGAGTACCTCAATGCGGCGGTAGATTGTCGTGTGACGAAGGTTGATAAGAAGAACAATGAGCATGTCTATATGCTTACCAACAACTCCTCTATAACTCTTCGTCTGCGTCGCGGCAAGACTATCTACGAGCTGGAGCCGTTCAAACCGATTTTGGTGAGCATTGGTAAGGATAAAACCGATGTCGAGGCTACAAAACCGGTATTCCATGTCGATAATATGTGGATTGTGGACTACAACCATCCGAAAGTTACTCTCGAAATAGATAAATAATAATAGTTTGAAGATATGAAAAAGATCGTTCTTTTTGCCCTGTCGTTGCTTGCTGCAACTGTGACAGTTGAGGCTCAGAGTCGCCTCGAACATCTGACCGTAAAGAGTGAAATTCTCGGCGTGGAGAAGAGTTATTCGATCTATCTGCCTGACGGCTACGACAAATCTACCGAGCGTTATCCGGTGCTCTACCTGCTGCACGGAGCGTGGGGAAATCACAAGTCGTGGAACCGCGACGGAGGTGGCGAACAGCCTCGTATTACCGACGAGATGATTGACAAAGGAGAGGCTGTAAAGATGATTGTCGTGATGCCTGATGCAACGGGCATCGGTCCTCGCCGAGGCGGTAAAAATATGGGCTATTTCAATGTTCGCGATTGGTCTTATGAGGACTTCTTTTTTCAGGAGTTTATCCCTTATATCGACCAGACTTACAGGACTATAGCTACTAAAGAGGGTCGCGCTATTGCGGGTCTTTCGATGGGCGGCGGAGGCTCTGTGGTCTACGCTCAAAGACACCCCGAAATGTTCAACGCCTGCTACTCTACAAGCGGTCTTCTTGACCACCGTTATCGCGCGATAAGTAAGGTCTCTACAAACCCGGATGAGATCGAGTGGTTGTGGTCTGTTGCGCAGACTTCGCCTGTCGAGTATTTGCGCCATGCAACCCCTGAACAGCTCGAAAAATTGCGTACTGTTCGCTGGATGTTGGACTGCGGAGATGACGATAGTTTGATACAGACAAACCTCGATTTCTTTAGCGAAATGAAGCGTGGAAATGTGGCTGTAGAGTTCCGCGTTCGAGATGGTGTACACGACTGGAAATTCTGGCGTGAAGCACTGCCGCTGATACTCAACTTTTCGTTCAAAAATGAGTAGTTTTATTTATCGATAATCGATAAAATTCAACCTGCCCCGAAGTTGGTTTGCAAAGACCGATTTCGGGGTATTTTTGTGCCGTAACTGCCTAAAAACTCGTACTTTTGAAAGATTTTTTCGGGTTATCTCCGAATTTTTGAAAAATTTTCACAACTCCCTCTTTTGCTCAAAATGTGCAATATGCAACACGCTGTAAACCAATCCGTTATATTTTTGATTATAAATGAAAATTATTAGGACGTGCAAAATATAAGAAAAAAGAATAAGCAAAGGGGCTGAAATGCCCTGAAATGGGGCAGTTTCGGGGTCGAATTTTGGTATATATATAGTGTAAATAAAAAATTTTGATTAACTTTGCACCCGCCAAAAGGCAAAACGAAATAGAAATTGGGGCGTCAAACCCCCGCAAGTTTAACAAATTAAAGGTTTAATAAATGCCTACTATTCAACAGTTAGTAAGAAACGGCAGAGTCAAGATGGAGGATAAGTCAAAGTCTCCGGCTCTGGCAGCGTGCCCTCAGCGTCGTGGCGTTTGTACTCGTGTGTACACCACCACCCCTAAGAAGCCAAACTCAGCGATGCGTAAGGTTGCACGTGTAAGATTGACCAATGGCAAGGAGGTCAACGCCTATATCCCAGGAGAGGGCCACAACTTGCAGGAGCACTCTATTGTACTTGTTCGCGGTGGTCGTGTTAAGGACCTTCCGGGTGTTCGTTATCACCTCGTTCGTGGTGCTCTCGATTCAGCAGGCGTAGACGGTCGTCGTCAGCGTCGTTCTAAGTACGGTGCAAAGCGCCCTAAGGCTGGTGCTAAGAAATAAGCCTTGAACAATTAACAACTATTCTAAGAAAGAGAAAACAAAATGAGAAAAGCTAAGCCAAAGAAGCACACTCTACTTCCTGATCCAAAGTTCAACGACGTGGCAGTAACACGTTTCGTGAACAACCTTATGTTGGATGGCAAGAAGAGTATTGCCTACACCATTTTCTACGACTCTCTGGAGCTGGTGGGCAAGAAGATGAAGGATGCTGATAAATCTCCAATTGAGGTTTGGAAACAAGCCCTTGAGAATATCACTCCACAGGTCGAGGTAAAATCGAAGCGTATCGGTGGTGCGACATTCCAGGTACCAATGGAGGTTCGTCCGGAGCGCAAGATTTCTATTTCGATGAAGAACCTTGTACTCTATGCGCGTAAGCGTTCCGGAAAGACAATGGCAGAGAAGCTTGCCGGCGAGATAGTAGATGCTTACAACTCTATGGGTGCTGCATTCAAGCGTAAGGAGGAGATGCACCGCATGGCAGAGGCAAACAAGGCATTTGCACACTTCAGATTTTAATTTATAGGAGAGACAGACAATGGCTGCAAGAGATCTTAAATACACAAGAAATATCGGTATCATGGCTCACATCGATGCCGGTAAGACCACTACATCCGAGCGTATTCTCTTCTATACTGGTAAAACCCACAAGATCGGCGAGACCCACGAGGGTGCCGCTACAATGGACTGGATGGTTCAGGAGCAGGAGCGCGGTATCACCATTACCTCTGCTGCTACTACAGCATTCTGGCACTACAAGGATCACCAGTATCAGATCAACCTTATCGACACCCCGGGACACGTTGACTTTACCGTTGAGGTAGAGCGTTCACTCCGTGTACTCGACGGCGCAGTTGCTACATTCTGTGCTGTAGGTGGTGTTGAGCCACAGTCTGAGACCGTATGGCGTCAGGCTGATAAGTACAATGTACCTCGTATCGGTTACGTTAATAAGATGGACCGTACAGGTGCGGACTTCCTCGCAGTTTGCTCTCAGATTAAGGAGCACTTCGGTTCTACCGCTCTTCCGGTAGTTCTCCCAATCGGTGTTGAGGATAAGTTCGAGGGTCTTATTGACCTTATTTATAATAACGCGATCTACTATTACGACGACAAGACCGTTCGTGATAACTTCGAGATTCGTGAGATTCCTGAGAACCTCAAGGCTGAGGCTGAGGAGTGGCGAAACAAGCTCATCGAGGAGGTAGCTGCTACCGACGATGCGCTTATGGAGAAGTTCTTCGAGGATCCTAACTCAATCACTCCGGATGAGCTTATCGCAGCAATCCGTACAGCTACAATGAATATGTCGCTCGTACCAATGCTCTGCGGTTCTTCATTCCACAACAAGGGTGTTCAGAAGCTCCTCGATTACATCATGGCGTTCCTTCCATCACCACTGGATGTACCTGCAGTAGAGGGTGTAAACCCTAAGACTGAGGAGCCAGAGGTTCGTCACGCATCTGAGGATGATCCATTCTGCGGTCTGGCGTTTAAGATTGCAACCGACCCATTCGTAGGTCGTCTGGCATTCGTTCGTGTTTACTCAGGTAAGCTCGATGCTGGTTCTTATGTTTACAACGCACGTAGCGGTAAGCGTGAGCGTATCAGCCGTATCTACCAGATGCACGCAAACAAGCAGAACCCTATGGAGTGCGTAACAGCAGGTGATATCTGCGCTGCAGTAGGTTTCAAGGAGATTCACACCGGTGATACCCTCTGCGCTGAGAACGCACCAATCAGCCTCGAGCAGATGACCTTCCCAGAGCCGGTTATCGGTCTGGCAGTTGAGCCTAAGACTCAGAAGGATCTCGATAAGCTCGGTATCGCACTGGCTAAGCTCGCTGAGGAGGATCCAACCTTCACTGTTCGTACAGATGAGGAGAGCGGTCAGACTATCATCAGCGGTATGGGTGAGCTCCACCTCGACATCATCGTTGACCGTCTTCGTCGTGAGTTCGGCGTAGAGATCAACCAGGGTGCTCCACAGGTTAACTACAAGGAGGCTCTTACTACTACCGTTCAGCACCGCGAGGTATTCAAGAAGCAGACCGGTGGTCGTGGTAAGTTCGCAGACATCATCTTCGAGATCGGTCCTGCAGATGACGATAAGCCAGGTCTTACATTCATTGACGAGGTTAAGGGTGGTAACGTACCACGTGAGTTCATCCCAGCAGTTCAGAAGGGCTTCGAGTCTGCTATGGCTAACGGTGCACTCGCAGGTTACACTATCGACTCTATGAAGGTTACCCTCAAGGATGGTTCATTCCACCCAGTAGACTCAGACCAGCTCTCATTCGAGATCTGTGCTCGTAACGGTTTCCGTCAGGCAGCTCCAAAGGCAGGTTCTGTAATCATGGAGCCAATCATGTCAGTAGAGGTAGTAACTCCTGAGGAGAGCATGGGTGATATCATCGGTGACCTTAACAAGCGTCGCGGTCAGATCCAGGGTATGGAGTCTAAGGGTACCGCTCGCGTGGTTAAGGCTAAGGTGCCACTGTCAGAGATGTTCGGTTACGTAACCGTTCTGCGTACAATCTCTTCTGGTCGTGCAACTTCATCAATGGAGTTCTCACACTTCGAGGAGGTTCCTGCAGGTCTTGCAAAGGAAATTATCGAGAAATCGGGTAAAAAGAAGGATTTAGAGTAAAAGTAAAGAATATGAGCCAGAAAATTAGAATTAAGCTGAAGTCTTTTGACCACAACTTGGTTGACAAGTCGGCTGAGAAGATTGTTAAGGCAGTGCGCAGCACAGATGCAGTTGTTAGCGGTCCGGTGCCACTCCCAACTCGCAAGCAGATCTTCACTGTAAACCGTTCAACCTTCGTAAACAAGAAGGCACGTGAGCAGTTCCAGCTCTGCACATTCAAGCGCATTATCGACATCTACTCGTCAACTCCAAAGACTATCGACGCGCTGATGAAGCTCGAGCTCCCATCAGGTGTTGAGGTAGATATCAAGTGCTAAGCTAAAGGTCTGAAAGACTGAGCATTACATAGCTTAAACCGAGGTGCAGCGGGTAGTCCGCTATCTGCTGCACTAAGGGGCTTACCGCGTATAAAATTTATATAGGTATATAAAGCAAAAACAATTCACTTATTTATTAACAAACCGTAATTAGACAGAAAAATGTCAGGACTTATTGGTAAGAAAATCGGAATGACTTCCGTGTACAGTGCCGAGGGAAAAAATATTCCATGCACTGTAATTGAGGCTGGTCCGTGTGTAGTTACGCAAATCAAGACTGCTGAGAAGGACTCTTACGAGGCAGTTCAGATTGCCTATGACGACAAGAGTGAAAAGCACACCAGCAACAGTTTGTTAGGTCACTTCAAGAAGGCCGGCACTACCCCAAAACGCAAGATGGCTGAGTTCCAGGGTATGCCAGAGGTGAACCTTGGTGATGTACTTACAGTTGATCTCTTCTCTGAGGAGGATTGGGTAGACGTAACCGGCATCTCTAAGGGTCGAGGCTTCCAGGGTGTTGTTAAGCGTCACGGCTTTGCCGGCGTGGGTGGTCAGACTCACGGTCAGCACAACCGTCAGCGTAAGCCGGGTTCACTCGGTGCATCATCTTATCCATCACGCGTCTTCAAGGGTAAGCGTTTGCCTGGTCAGATGGGTGGTGTTCAGGTTAAGGTTCTTAACTTGAAAGTATTAAAGGTAATACCTGAGAACAACCTTATTCTTGTAAAGGGTTCGATTCCGGGTGCAAAGGGTTCTTATTTAACAATTGAGAAGTAGTATGGAATTAGCAGTATTGAACGCACAAGGTCAGCAGACAGGTCGTACCGTTGTTCTTTCTGACGCAGTATTCGGCGTGGAGGCTAATGACCACGCTATCTACCTCGACGTAAAGCAGTATCTCGCAGATCAGCGTCAGGGTACTCACAAGTCAAAGCAGCGCAATGAGGTTGCAGGTTCTACCCGTAAGTTGAAGCGACAGAAGGGTACCGGTGGTGCACGTTGCGGTAGCATCAAGAGCCCACTGTTCCCAGGTGGTGGTCGTATCTTTGGTCCAGTACCACGCGACTACAGCTTCAAGCTCAACAAGAAGCTTAAGAGACTCGCTCGTCGTAGCGCTCTTACCTACAAGGCACAGGCAGGCGCAATCACCGTTGTTGAGAACATCGCTCTCGATGCTCCAAAGACAAAGAGTGTAGTTGCACTTGCATCAGCTCTCAAGGTAGCAGACAAGAAAGTATTGGTTGTATTGCCGGAGACCAATGTTAACCTCCAGCTCTCTTGCCGCAATCTCCCTTACGTAAAGACTATTCTTGCTTCTAACCTCAACACTTACGAGGTAATGAACGCATCAGCAGTAGTTATGGTAGAGGGTGCAGAAAATGTATTGAATGTAATGTTAGCTTAAAAATCGGAAAGAAAATGGAAGTAATCATTAAGCCTATTTTAACCGAGAAGATGACGATTCAGGGCGAAAAGTTGAATCGCTACGGTTTTATCGTTGATGTAAGGGCTAACAAGTTGCAGATTCGCAACGCCGTTGAGCAGATGTACAACGTAGTAGTGACTGACGTAAACACTATCCGTTACATGGGTAAGTTGAAGAGCCGCTACACTAAGGCAGGTCTGCTTGAGGGTCGTGCAAACAACTTCAAGAAGGCAATTGTTACCTTGAAGGATGGAGATCAGATTGATTTTTACAGTAATATCTAACAGAGATGGCAGTAAGAAAGTTTAAGCCGGTAACTCCCGGTACAAGACATAAGATTATCGGTACCTTCGATGAGGTAACTACATCAAAGCCGGAGAAGTCTTTGCTCGAGGCAAAGAAGAGCACCGGTGGTCGTAATAATTCCGGTAAGATGACCGTTCGTTATATCGGTGGCGGTCACAAGCAGATGTATCGTTTGGTTGATTTCAAGCGAGTAAAGGACGGTGTTGCTGCAACTGTAAAGACAATCGAGTACGATCCAAACCGTACAGCTCGTATTGCACTTGTAGTATATGCTGATGGTCAGAAGAGCTATATCCTCGCTCCAAACGGCCTTCAGGTAGGTCAGACCGTAATGAGCGGTTCTGGCGTAGCACCAGAGGTAGGTAACACTCTGCCACTGTCAGAGATTCCACTCGGTACACTTATTCACAACATTGAACTCTACCCCGGTCAGGGTGCGCAGATGGCGCGTTCTGCCGGTTCGTACGCTCAGCTTTTGGCACGTGAGGGCAAGTTCGCTATCATCAAGTTGCCTTCAGGTGAGACTCGTATGGTACTCGTAACATGCCGCGCGACAGTAGGTGTTGTATCTAACGTAGATCACAACCTCGAGTCGTCAGGTAAGGCCGGTCGTAAGCGTTGGCTCGGTCGCCGTCCACACAACCGTGGTGTTGTAATGAACCCGGTAGATCACCCAATGGGTGGTGGTGAAGGTCGTGCTTCAGGAGGTCACCCACGTTCACGTAAGGGTCTGTTGGCTAAGGGTAAGAAGACCCGTAACCCTAAGAAGACTTCGGCTAAGTTTATTATTTCAAAGCGCAAAAAATAATTAAATAAGAGTACATAATGAGCCGTTCATTAAAAAAAGGACCATTCATTGACCCAAAGCTTGAGGCAAAGGTTGTTGCACAGGCAGAAGGCAATAAGAAGTCTGTAATTAAGACTTGGTCACGAGCAAGTATGATTTCGCCTGACTTCGTAGGTCAGACAATCGCTGTACACAACGGAAACAAGTTTATTCCGGTTTATGTAACTGAGAATATGGTAGGTCACAAGCTCGGCGAGTTCGCCCCTACACGTAACTTCCGTGGTCACGCAGGTAACAAGAAAAAATAGGTAGACAATGGGATCAAGAAAAGCAATAAGAGCCGAGAAATTAAAGGCTGAGAAGAAGCAGAAGGCTATCGCCATTATGCGTGACTGCCCAACCTCTCCACGTAAGATGCGTCTGGTTGCAGACATCATCCGTGGTGTAGAGATCAATAAGGCACTGGGTATCCTTCGCTATTCTAAGAAGGAGGCATCTATCAGATTGGAGAAGCTGCTTAAGTCAGCTATCGCAAACTGGGAGGCTAAGAATGAGGGCGTTCGCCTTGAGGATGTAACTCTTTGCGTAAGCGAGATCACTGTAGACGGTGGTCGTATGCTCAAGCGCATTCAGGCAGCTCCACAGGGTCGTGCACACCGCATTCGCAAGCGCTCAAACCACGTTACAATCGTAGTTGATAAAATGGTAACCGCAGAAAATAAGTAGACAAATGGGACAGAAAGTTAATCCAATAGCAAACCGTCTCGGCATCATCCGTGGTTGGGAGTCCAACTGGTTCGGTGGTAAGGATTTCTCAGAGAAATTGGTCGAGGACGCAAAGATTCGTAAGTACTTGAATGTCCGTTTGGCTAAGGCAAGTATTTCGAAGATTATCATTGAGCGTACACTTAAGCTCGTAACTGTAACAATCTCAACCGCACGCCCAGGTTTCATCATCGGTAAGGGTGGCGCAGAGGTTGATAAACTCAAGGAGGAGTTGAAGAAGTTGTTCCGTAAGGAGATTCAGATCAACATCTTCGAGGTAAAGCGCCCAGATATCGACGCTACAATCGTAGGTCAGTCAATCGCTCGCCAGCTCGAGGGTCGTGTATCACACCGCCGCGCAGTAAAGACCGCAATCGGTAACGCAATGCGTAACGGCGCTGAGGGTATCAAGATTCAGATCTCTGGTCGTGTAGGTGGTGCCGAGATGGCACGTTCTGAGACCATAAAGGACGGACGTATTCCACTTCACACATTCCGTGCAGACGTAGACTACCACTTGGCAGAGGCAATCACCAAGGTAGGAGTTCTCGGTATCAAGACTTGGATCTGCCACGGTACAGTTTACGGCAAGCGTGATCTGTTCGAGATCGCAGGCGCATCTGCACAGCAGGGTAACAACCAGCAGCAAGGTGGTCGTCGCGGTAACGGACCAAAGAAAAGAAGAAATAACAACAAGTAGTACCTTTTAAAAGCAAATAACAGTTATGTTACAGCCAAAAAAGACCAAATTTAGAAGAATGCAGAAGGGTCGTATGAAGGGTGTTGCTCAGAGAGGTAACCAACTTGCATACGGTTCGTTCGGCATCAAGGCGCTGGAGTCATCTTGGATCACCGGTCGCCAGATCGAGGCAGCCCGTCAGGCAATCACTCGTTATATGAAGCGTGAGGGTCAGATATGGATCCGCATCTTCCCTGATAAGCCAATCACCAAGAAGCCAGCCGAGGTACGTATGGGTAAGGGTAAGGGTAATCCAGAGGGATTCGTAGCACCTGTAACCCCAGGCCGTATTCTCTTCGAGGCAGAGGGTGTACCAATGGCAGTAGCTCAGGAGGCACTGCGTCTTGGCGCACAGAAGCTGCCAATCACAACTAAGTTTATTGTTCGCCGCGATTACGACGAGGCAACTGCATTGTAAAAAGGAGGATTTATAATATGAAAACTGCTGAAATTAAAGAGATGTCCGCACAGGACTTGCAGGAGCGTATTGCAGCTGAGAAGGCTAACCTCGCTTCGATGAAGGTACAACACGCCGTATCTCCGGTAGAAAATCCTTCTAATATTAAGAAAACTCGCAGAGATATAGCTCGTATGCTGACAATTCTGCACCAAAAGTAAGATAGTTATTATGGAAAGAAATCTTAGAAAAGAGCGTATCGGCGTAGTTGTCAGCAACAAGATGGAGAAGACCATCGTAGTAGCTGTCGCTCGTAAGGTTAAGCACCCTATCTACGGTAAGTTCGTGAACAAGACCACCAAGTTTGTGGCAGAGTGCCTCGACGAGTCTGTACGCGAGGGTGATACAGTACGCATTATGGAGACACGCCCGTTGAGCAAGACGAAGCGTTGGAGATTAGTACAAATCATTGAAAGAGCGAAGTAGTTATGATACAGCAAGAAAGCAGACTCGTAGTAGCTGATAACAGCGGTGCAAAGGAGGTTCTTTGTATTCGCGTGCTTGGCGGCACAAAGCGTCGCTATGCATCTATCGGCGATAAGATCGTAGTGGCTGTTAAGAGCGCATCACCTTCCGGCGACGTGAAGAAGGGTGCAGTTTCAAAGGCAGTCGTAGTAAGAACAAAGAAGGAGATTCGTCGTGCCAACGGTTCGTACATTCGTTTCGATGACAACGCCGTAGTACTCCTCAACAACCAGGGTGAAATGCGTGGTACTCGTATCTTCGGTCCTGTAGCTCGTGAGCTGCGTGATCAGTATATGAAGATCATCTCCCTCGCACCTGAAGTATTGTAATATTAAAAACAGTTACAGATATGTCAGTTAAATTGCATATTAAGAAAGGGGATACTGTTTGCGTAATCGCAGGTGACAACAAGGGCCAGCAGGGTAAAGTCCTGAAGGTTGAGGTGTCTAAGCAGCGTGCAATTGTTGAGGGTGTAAACCTCGTCAAGAAGGCTACTAAGCCAAACGCAAAGAATCCACAGGGTGGTATCGTTGAGCAGGAGGCTCCGATTCACATCTCTAACCTGCAGGTGCTCGACCCACAGAGTGGCAAGCCATCTCGCGTAGGTCGCCGTGCAAATGCAGAAGGTAAATTAGTTCGTTTTGCTAAAAAATCGGGAGAGGAGATTAAATAATGGCATACATTCCATCACTCAAGACACAGTATAAGGAGCAGATTGTCCCTGCCCTTATGAAGGAGTTTGGATACAGCAGCGTTATGCAGTGTCCTAAGCTCGAGAAGATCGTGATCAACCAGGGTATGGGTCAGGCAGTTGCCGATAAGAAGCTTATCGACATCGCGCAGGAGGAGCTTACCATGATCACCGGTCAGAAGGCAGTTCAAACCAAGTCACGAAAGGATATTTCGAACTTCAAACTCCGTAAGGGTATGCCTATCGGTGTTCGTGTAACCCTTCGTCAGAACCGTATGTACGAGTTCTTGGAGCGTCTTATCGCAGTAGCTCTTCCTCGTATCCGCGACTTTAAGGGTATCAACGATCGTTTCGATGGTCAGGGTAACTACACCCTCGGTATCACCGAGCAGATCATCTTCCCAGAGATCGATATCGACAAGATCACTAAGATCTTCGGTATGGAGATTACTTTTGTAACATCGGCAAAGACCGACGAGGAGGCATATGCACTTCTTCGTGAGTTCGGTCTGCCTTTCAAAAACGCTAAAAAGAACCAATAGTCTATGGCAAAGGAATCAATGAAGGCTCGCGAGGTAAAGCGCGAGAAACTTGCAGCACGCTATGCACATAAGCGTGAGGAGATCGCAGCTGCACTCAAGGCAGGCGAGATCGACCACGAGGAGGCTTGGATTGCACTTTCAAAGTTGCCACGCAACTCAAATCCAATCCGTCAGCACAACCGTTGCAAGCTTACTGGTCGTCCGAAGGGCTATATGCGTCAGTTCGGTATCAGCCGTATCCAGTTCCGTGAGATGGCTTCATCCGGTCTGATCCCCGGCGTAAAGAAGGCAAGCTGGTAGTATAATTATCCCGATGGGGGAGGCTCTGAAAAGTGCCTCCCCGCGTCGGTTTTATAGGGTCCGTATAACGGTAGCCGAGTTGTATTCAAGTAATTAATTTTCAAAAAATTAGGAGAATTCAGAAATTATGGTTATCTTTGCGGGCTTAAAAATGTGAAAATTGCCAAGGGAACGCACCCAAAACCTGCTCAGAAGTGCCTGTAGGGCACATTTGGCAGAAGGAGGGCTTGCGCTTTTGGTGCGAATAAACAAAACTTAATTTTTTAATTTTTAACTTTTAATTCTTACAATTATGACTGATCCAATCGCGGATTTTCTCACGAGAATTAGAAATGCAGTGAAAGCCAACCACAAGGTGGTTGAAGCTCCTGGCTCAAAAATTAAAGAGGCCATCACTAAAATTCTCTACGAGCAGGGCTATATCCTTGCTTACAAGTTCGACAAGGATGAGAAGGGTCATCCTGTAATCAAGATTGCGCTCAAGTGGAACGCAGCAACCAAGACCAACGCTATCAAGAATTTGAAGCGCGTATCACGTCCGGGTCTTCGTCAGTACTCATCAGTAGCAGATATGCCACGAGTACAGAACGGTTTGGGTATCGCAATCGTATCAACCTCTAAGGGCATCATGACAGGCGCACAGGCTTGTCGCGAGAATGTCGGTGGTGAGGTATTGTGCTATGTTTATTAATCTCTAAAACAGAAACAAAATGTCAAGAATTGGTAAATTACCTGTAATCTTACCTGCCGGCGTTACCGTAGAGGTAGCAGCTGACAATACGGTAAGCGTGAAAGGACCTCTTGGTACACTCAGCCAGAAGGTTGATTCGGACATCACTGTAACCGTTGGCACTACAACTACTAAGGAGGGGGCAGAGGTAGCAGCAGTGATCGTTACCCGTCCAACAAACCAGCCACGCCACCGTTCAATGCACGGTCTGTACCGCGCACTTATCAACAACATGGTTATCGGCGTGTCTAAGGGCTACGAGATCAAGCAGGAGCTTGTCGGAGTAGGTTTTAAGGCTGAGATGAAGGGTAACGTGCTCGAGATGAGTCTCGGTTATTCACACGATACATACTTGCGTCTTCCAGCAGAGGTTACCGCAACAGCAGTAACTGAGAAGAAGGGTGCTCCAATCGTAACTCTTAAGAGCTGTGACAAGCAGCTTATTGGTCAGGTAGCAGCAAAGCTCCGCTCACTGCGTAAGCCAGAGCCATATAAGGGTAAGGGTATCAAGTTCGTAGGCGAGGTAGTTCGTCGTAAGGCAGGTAAGTCTGCAAATGCTAAATAGTAAAACAGAGTAAGTTATGTCATTGAATAAGATTGAAAGAAGAGAGAGAATCAAGATGCGTATCCGCAAGATCGTAAGCGGAACATCTGAGCGTCCTCGTATGACTGTATTCCGTAGCAACAAGCAGATCTACGTACAGTTTATCGATGATCTTGCCGGCGTTACTTTAGCAACTGCATCTTCACTTGAGATTGCAGATCAGACTGCTGGTAAGAATAAGTGTGAGGTTGCTGCACTCGTAGGTGCACTTGCTGCAAAGAAGGCACTCGAGAAGGGTATTGCAACCGTATCATTCGACCGTAACGGTTACCTCTACCACGGTCGTGTAAAAATGTTGGCTGACGCTGCTCGTGAGGGCGGCCTTAAATTCTAAGCGATTATGGCAAATATTAATAACAAAGTACGCACAAGCGAGACCGGCGATTTGAAGGATCGTCTGGTAGCAATCAACCGCGTTACCAAGGTAACAAAGGGTGGTCGCACATTCAGCTTCTCTGCAATTGTTGTGGTTGGTAACGAGAACGGCGTAGTAGGCTACGGTCTTGGTAAGGCTGCCGAGGTTACCTCTGCCATCGCTAAGGGTGTAGAGGATGCAAAGAAGAACCTTGTAAAGGTTCCAGTAATCAACGGAACAATTCCACACAAGCAGGAGATGCGCTTCGGTGGCTCAGAGGTGATGATTCGCCCAGCAGCAGCCGGTACCGGTATTATCGCCGGTGGTGCAATGCGTGCAGTGCTTGAGTCGGTAGGTATCAAGAACGTGTTGGCAAAGAGCAAGGGCTCTTCTAACCCACACAACCTTGTAAAGGCTACCGTAGGTGCACTCTGCGAGTTGCGCGACGCATACACAGTGGCTCAGACCCGTGGTATTTCTCTTAAGCAGGTGTTTAACGGTTAATTTGTGAAAAGATTATGGCAACATTGAAGATTACACAGATCAAGAGCCGCATCGGTGCAACTGCACAGCAGTGCAAGAACCTCGACGCACTCGGCCTGCGCAAGATGAATCAGAGCGTTAAGCACAGCGATTCAGCTATCATTCTCGGTATGATCGAGCGCGTAAAGCACCTTGTAAAAGTTGAAGAAGTTAACGAATAAGAAGGAGGATTATTAAATGGAACTCAATAACCTTAAACCCGCAAAGGGTTCTACACACCACGACAAGCGCGTTGGTCGCGGTGCAGGTTCAGGACACGGTGGTTACTCAACCCGTGGTAACAAGGGTGCTCAGTCACGTTCTGGTTATTCACGCAAGTTGGGCTTCGAGGGTGGTCAGATGCCACTCCAGCGTCGCCTTCCTAAGTTCGGTTTCACCAACCTGAAGAGAGTAGAGTTTAAGCCTATCAACCTCTCAATCCTTGAGGAGCTTGCTACAAAGAGCGAGATCGCAGAGGTAAATATCGATACACTGGTAGCTGCAGGTTTCGTATCTGGCAACGACCGTGTTAAGATTCTGGGCAACGGTACACTCACCAAGACTCTGACTGTTACTGCTCACGCTTTCTCTAAGAGCGCAGAGGCAGCAATCGTTGCAGCTGGTGGTAGCGTTGTAAAATTGTAAAACAGGCTAAAACCTAACGAAAATGAAAAGTTATCTGATTGTTGGCGCGCTGTTGCTCGTTATCATTGCGCTTCTGGCAACCAACAAGAAACTTGTAGAGACAGTTAAGAACATATTCAAGATTGAGGACCTTCGCAAGCGTCTTATCTACACTTGCCTCCTCATTCTTGTATATCGTCTCGGCTGTTATGTAGTAATTCCGGGTATCGACCCTAACCTTCTCGGTGAGGGTTCAGCTCTGGCAAACCAGATGGACAGCAATGGTCTTCTCGGCCTGCTCAACGTATTCTCTGGTGGTGCATTTGCCAACGCAGCGATCTTCGCACTCGGAGTTATGCCTTATATTACCGCATCCATTATCATCCAGCTGCTCGGCATGATGGTTCCTGCCGTACAGAAGATGATGAAGGAGGGAGAGAGCGGTAGAAGAAAGATGAACCAGTGGACACGCCTGCTCACTATCGGTGTGCTTGCGCTTCAGGGTCCTGCTTATGTAGCAAACCTGTACCACCAGATGCCTGAGGCATTTGTTTACGGTAATGCATTTATCTTCACCGTTTATGCCACTATTATCCTCATCGCCGGTACTATGTTCGTAGTGTGGTTGGGTGAGAAGATTACCGACAAGGGTATCGGTAACGGTGTGTCACTGATCATTATGATCGGTATCGTAGCACGCCTTCCACACGCTCTGTTGGCAGAGTTGAGTGCTCGTCTGAACACTTCAACAGGTTCGTTGATTATGATTATCATCGAGCTGGTGCTCCTCTTCCTGGTATTTTTGGCAACTATCGCAGTGGTGCAGGCAGTCCGCAAGGTGCCTGTACAGTACGCAAAGCGTATCATTGGTAACAAGCAGTATGGCGGTGTTCGTCAGTACATCCCGCTCAAGATGAATGCGGCAAACGTAATGCCTATCATCTTCGCACAGGCACTGATGTTTATCCCAATGCTCTTTGCCAATGTAGCACCTAAGTTTGCCGGCGCATTCGCCGACATGACAGGTGTGTGGTACAACCTTACGCTTGCGGTGTTGGTAATCCTGTTCACATTCTTCTACACAGCGATTATCATCAACCCTCAGCAAATGGCTGACGATATGAAGCGTAACAATGGCTTTATTCCTGGTGTTAAGCCTGGTAAGTCTACTGTTACCTATATCGACAACATTTTGACAAGAATTACCCTCCCGGGTTCAATTTTCCTTGCAATCGTTTCGATTCTTCCTGCGCTTGCAATGAAGTTCCTCGGTGTACAGCAGGCATTCGCATACTTCTACGGAGGTACATCCCTGCTCATTATGGTAGGTGTAGTTCTTGACACTCTCCAGCAGATTGAAAGCCACCTTTTGAATCGTCACTATGATGGTCTTATGAAGACCGGACGTATTCAGGGTCGCCGATAAAAGTTTAGCACAGAGTCTAAGATGATATATCTGAAGACAGACGAAGAGATAGAGTTGCTCCGTGAGAACAACATTCTGGTAAGCCAGACGCTTGCCGAGGTTGGTCGCCACATTAAACCGGGTGTAACCACAAAACAGTTAGATAGAATCATTGAAGATTTTATCCGTTCGCACGGTGCGACTCCAGCTTTTCTTGGATACCAAGGCTACCCAGCATCAGCCTGTATATCGGTAAATGATCAGGTAGTACACGGTATTCCGTCAGACAAAGTCGTAATTAAAGAGGGCGATATAGTATCGGTCGATATCGGTACTTTCATGAAGGGGTTTGTTGGTGATTCGGCATATACGTTTGCCGTAGGAGAGGTAGCAGACGATGCTCGTCAGCTAATGGAAGTCACCAAAGAGGCTCTTTATAGAGGTACCGCACAGGCAAAGGCAGGAAATCGCGTAGGTGACATTTCCGCAGCTGTGCAAGACTACGCCGAGAGTTTCGGTTACGGCGTAGTGCGCGAATTGGAGGGACACGGATTGGGCAGAAAGATGCACGAGGCCCCAGGGGTTCCTAACTACGGTTTGCGAGGCAGAGGACCAGTCCTCAAAGAGGGAATGGTTATCTGCATAGAACCGATGATTACGATGGGAAGCAGAGCGGTAGTCTTTGAGCGTGACGGTTGGACCGTTCGCACAAGAGATCGCAAGCCGGCAGTACACTACGAGTTTGCTGTTGCAATCCGTAAGGATGGTCCCGATGTGCTGACAGACTTCAGCATCATTGAACAGTCACTTTAATAAAAGCGCAAAACTCTATGGCAAAACAGACTGCTATTGAAAGAGACGGTACAATTATCGAGGCGTTGTCAAACGCGATGTTCCGCGTAGAGCTCGACAACGGTCACGTAATTACCGCTCACATCTCCGGAAAGATGCGTATGCACTATATCAAAATCCTTCCTGGAGATAAAGTAAAGGTGGAGATGACCCCTTACGATTTGAGCAAGGGTCGTATATCATTCCGCTACAAATAAATTTACCAAACACACAAAGATTGCTTAATTATGAAAGTAAAAGCATCAATCAAGAAGAGAAGCGAGGATTGCAAGATTGTTCGTCGCAAGGGTAAGCTCTATGTGATCTGCAAGAAGAATCCTAAGTTCAAAATGCGCCAAGGGTAAATAGTAAACGATTAAAAATTAGAAAAAAGAAAATTTATGGCACGTATAGTCGGTGTAGATTTACCAAAAAATAAGCGAGGTGAGATCGGTTTGACCTATATCTATGGTATTGGTCGCAGCACCGCTCAGAAGATCCTCGATAAGTGTGGCATCAGCTACGATATTAAGGTTGAGGACTGGACAGACGATCAGGTCGGTGCAATTCGTTCTGCAATTGCCGAGATGGATATCAAGGTAGAGGGCGAGTGCCGTTCGTTGGTACAGTTGAATATTAAGCGATTGATGGATATCGGTTGCTACCGTGGTATCCGCCATCGTATTGGTCTTCCGGTTCGCGGTCAGAGCACTAAGAACAACGCTCGTACTCGTAAGGGTAAGAAGAAGACAGTAGCAAACAAGAAGAAGGCAACTAAGTAATATTGGCAGTTATGGCAAAGAAAACAGGAACAGTTAAGAAGAAGGTTGTTAAGGTTGGTCAGACCGGTATGGCATTCGTACACTCAACTTTCAATAATGTTATCGTAACCATCACCAATGAGGTCGGCGAGGTAATCAGCTGGTCTTCAGCAGGTAAGATGGGCTTCCGCGGTTCTAAGAAGAACACTCCATATGCAGCACAGACTGCAGCAGCAGATTGCGCAAAGGTTGCTTTCGATATGGGTCTTCGTAAGGTAAAGGTTTATGTGAAGGGTCCGGGTCAGGGTCGTGAGAGTGCAGTACGTACTATCCACGGCGCAGGTATTGAGGTTACCGAGATTATCGACGTAACTCCACTGCCACACAACGGTTGCCGTGCTCCTAACCGCCGTCGCGTATAATTCGTCGGATAAACAGTTTACATTACAAAAATCTAAAAGTTAAAAACAATTATGGCAAGATATATAGGACCAAAGACCAAGATCGCAAGACGATTTGGTGAGGCTATTTACGGCGCTGACAAGAGTCTTGACAAGCGTAATGTTCCACCGGGACAGCACGGTCTTGCACGCAAGCGCAAGAAGGTAACCGAGTATGGTGTACAGCTCTCTGAGAAGCAGAAGGCAAAGTACACTTACGGTATTCTGGAGAAGCAGTTCTCGCGTACATATGAGGCAGCAGCTCGTATGGGCGGTATCACTGGTGAGAACCTCCTCAAGTTGCTCGAGTGCCGTCTGGACAACGTAGTATACCGTCTCGGTATCGCTCCAACCCGTGCAGCAGCTCGTCAGCTCGTTTCACACCGTCACATCTGTGTAAACGGCAATGTTGTAAATATTCCTTCGTATTCACTCCGTGAGGGCGATGTAGTATCGGTTCGTGAGAAGTCAAAGTCTCTCGAGGTTATCACTTCATCACTCCTGGGCACAAACCACAGCCGTTACTCATGGCTCGAGTGGGATGGCGCTACCCTTAGCGGTAAGTTCCTCCAGCGTCCAGAGCGTGCAGAGATTCCTGAGAACATCAAGGAGCAGTTCATCGTCGAGCTCTACTCGAAGTAGTAATTAACAACCAACAAACTGTAGTAATAATTATGGCAATATTAGCGTTTCAAAGACCTGATGAAGTTTGCATTCTCGAGTCAACGGCGACCTACGGCAAGTTCGAGTTCCGCCCACTTGAGCCGGGTTATGCAATGACCATCGGTAATGCTTTGCGTCGCGTGCTGCTTTCGTCGTTGGAGGGTTATGCCATCACAACGGTCAAGGTCGCAGGTGCAGACCATGAGTTAGCCGCTGTTCCGGGCGTGATGGAGGATATGCTCAATATCATCCTGAACCTTAAGAAGGTTCGCTTCATCCGCACTGTAGAGAATCAGGAGGCCGAGAAGGCATCCATCAACGTTGCAGGTGTTACAGAACTTACTGCAGGGTATATCTCGAACTTCCTTACATCGTTTAAGGTTCTTAATCCGGACCTTGTAATCTGCCGTCTTGCTCCTGGTACCAAGATGCAGATGACAATTACCATCGGTAAGGGTCGTGGTTATGTTCCGTCTGAGGAGAACACTCCTGAGAATTGCGAGTTTGGCGTACTGCCAATCGACTCAATCTTCACACCAATTGTGAATGTTAAGGCAACTCGCGAGGATTATCGTGTAGAGCAGCGTACCGACTACGAGAAGCTCTGCTTGGAGATCACCACCGACGGTTCAATTAAGCCAAACGATGCGTTGAACGAGGCAGCGAAGATTCTTATCCAGCACTTTATGCTCTTCTCGGATGATAAGATGAACTTCATCCTTGAGGATACAAGCGCTGAGAACGATCTGAACGAGCCAGAGCTCCACATGCGCCAACTTCTCAAGACTAAGCTTGTCGATAAGGATCTGAGTGTTCGTGCACTCAACTGCCTTAAGGCTGCTGATGTCGAGACTATCGGCGACCTTGTGAAGCTCAATCGTAACGAGCTCCTCAAGTTCCGTAACTTCGGTAAGAAGTCGCTCACAGAGCTCGACGCTCTGCTTGCATCTCTCGACCTTAAGTTCGGAATGGATGTATCTATGTACAAACTTGATAAAGATTAAATCAAATGAGACACAATAAGAATTTTAACCACCTTGGCAGACAGGCAGGCCACCGTAAGGCAATGTTGTCTAACATGGCATCGTCCCTGATTCTCCACAAGCGTATCGAGACTACCGTTGCGAAGGCAAAGGCTGTACGTCAGTTCGTTGAGCCTCTGGTAACTCGTTCTAAGGAGGATACTACTCACTCTCGTCGTGTAGTTTTCTCATACCTCAAGCAGAAGGAGGCAGTAACCGAGCTGTTCCGCACAATCGCTCCAAAGATCGCTGAGCGTCCAGGCGGCTATACTCGTATTCTTAAGACCGGTTTCCGTCTTGGTGACGGCGCAGATATGTGCATCATCGAGTTCGTAGACTTCAACGAGGCTTACACTACAGGTGTAGCTCCAGCAGCTGCAGCTCCTGCAGAGGCTAAGCCAAAGACTCGTCGTTCACGCAGCAAGAAGAGCGAGGACGGTGAGGAGAAGAAGGCTACTAAGACCGCAGCTCCTAAGAACACTGCAGCAAAGGCTTCAGCAGCTAAGGGTGCGAAGCGTACTAATGTCGGCAAAAAAATGTAATTAATTTTTGCGTGATAGTGTGCCACCTATGGCACATCTCTAAAAACCCAGCAATGGCTGTACTTCCGGGTACTATCCATCGCTGGGTTTTTTACGTGATGCCCCATATCTGACACACTCTGACGCAAAAATAGTTGCGTAATATCTATTGCTGTTCTTTTGTGATGCACGCCGACCGACGCCAAACCGAGAGCAGAGGCTGATTGCAGACTATGCCGAGGTGCGAAGGCGGAAGAACCACCTTCAGGTGGGTCAGCTACCGCACTCTGACGATAAAATGGGTCGGTGTAATAAATCCCCAAATAGGATCCTATCCGGGGATTTTTCGCGATATCCCGCAACTACAGCACTCTGACAGCAAAATACCCCACTATATTTACTCCGTTCTGGCAGTTATGTGTGAATGTGCTGCGAATAAAATGCAGTATACAAATACGTTTTGCAATAAATTTTACTATCTTTGTAGAAATAGTGATGTAATTCAAACATTTGCCCTATGAAAAAGTTCCCTATTTGGATTGTAGCGTTGTTGTTTATCTGTTGCAGTCCGTATGATAACAATGGGTCGGCAGATGCCGGTAAAAACTACACCGGCTCTATTGACGATACTATTTCGCGTGTCTATATGGATGAAGGGCTGTCACTGCACTTCCACTCTGCAGATGCGATAAACCTCTTTACGACCACTGCAAGTAATAAGTATGTCTTTATTGGCAATAGTGGTGATACAAGTGGAAAGTTTGTCCGAGAGGGTGCGTTGAACACATCAGGGTCATCGCTCGGCAGAACATACGCCATCTATCCCTACAATAGGAAGGCTGCAATAACCACTAAGGGAGAGATCTCTTCTACACTTGCTGCCGAGCAGAGTTATGTCGAAAACTCTGTCGGTCGTGGTGCCAATATGATGGTGGCTGTAA
Source organism: uncultured Alistipes sp. (assembly GCA_947367255.1). Lineage (GTDB taxonomy): Bacteria > Bacteroidota > Bacteroidia > Bacteroidales > Rikenellaceae > Alistipes. The sequence continues at coordinate 20,128 of CANBCZ010000002.1, read as the reverse complement.
CATCGTCAAAGAAGGGTAGTCATCTGAGCTTTAAGAATATGTGCAGCTACATCTGCGTAGAACTCTATGGCAAGGATATTACTTTGCAAAATATCAAACTTCAGACAAATAGTGGCGAGAGGATTGCCGGAGCTATGGTTGTCCATTGTTCAAGTGACTCTGTGCCTGTGGCTACAGCTGCAACAGGCGCCACAGATATTATTACACTAAATTTGGGCAGTGGAGTAACCCTCTCCGAGTCGGCATCAGAGCCTACAAAGTTCTATTTTGCCACCCTGCCGACTATATTGTCTGCGGGATTTACTGTCTCGGCAACGGATAATATAGGTAGGCAGTTTACCATTAACTGTGAAAAGGGTATTGCTCTGGAGCGTAGCGAAGTCTATACATTGGGCGCTACGGAGGTTGTTTTGGTTGCAACCGAGATTAAGAACATTACCGCTCCGGAGAGTGTTGTTCTGCCGGCGCAGAGCAAGGATTGTCAGACTATTACTATCGGCTCTCTAAACGAGGATATAACTCTGTCGGCGTCGGAGCCGTGGTTTGGAATTGTGGAGAGCAATAAAACGGTAAAGGCGGGTCAGGCGCAGAGTGTTAAGATTTGGTCGGAGCCAAACTTTTCAACAGTTGAGCGTACAGCGACAATCACTATTACAGGTGCAAAAAGTGGCGGAAGAGTTACCATTCCGGTAAGTCAGCCTGCATACTTTACCACTATCCCGGAGGCATTCCCAGCACGATTGGAGCTTCAGTCGGCGAGCTGTGATACATCAAAGTGGGTAAGTAACGGTATTGTGAAGCCTCGCAATAACAGCGCGCTGTTGTGTGCAGTTGCCACGAGTGGAAATACGCTCGAGTATGAGGTCAATAGTGGCGCGAGAGTAGGCAACCTCGGTGTGGGTGACTATCTGCTCTATGCCATCCCGACAAAGGGCGTTGCTGCGGGCGAGCAGATCGACTTTATGTGTTCCATAGGTCCCGCTCACTCTGCTCCGAAGTACTACATCTTCGAGTATTGGGATGATGGCCAGTGGAAGAGTGTCGAGGGCTCGTTGCGTACAGCCGAGGAGGATCCGAATATCAAATACTCCTTTATCTGTACAGTTATGGACGAGTCGTATATCGTAACCTACACCCAGTCCTTTGCACTCTCAAAGCCGGTGGTGGATGGATGTGTTATGGTTCGCGTTCGTGTACTTACACCGGGCACAGGAGCTATTCGTATCCCTTCGGGTAGCGGATATATGGGTATGTATATGATCAACTACCCTAATGCCGTACCGGTTACCGACAGCAAGAAGATGTTGTTTATCGGCAACTCGTTTACATACTACTACGGCACAGCCTTTATGTTTAAGGAGATTGCCCGTACACAGGGTCATCAAATCAATGCCGTTATCGGAGTCAAGGGTAGTCAGTCGTTTGCAGACCATGTGCGACTCTTTATGTCTCAGGAGGCGATTAAGCAGGGTGGATTTGATTACGCCTTTTTGCAGGATACATCGCCAAATCCGGCAAAGTATGCTGAGAATGGGACAGCCTCTATTCTCAATGATTGCAATAAGATAAATAGCCAGACTCTGACCTACTCTCCGTCGTGTCAGATTGTCTATGAGCGCACTTGGGCGTGTCCGTATGACAACTATCGCGGCTATGGCAGTTATGATAAACTCGACTATCTGCTCAAGACGGGTATCGAGAAGCTGGCGAACGATGTTGAGCACAAGGGGGTTATTGTAAGCCCTATCGGTCTTGGCTTCCGCGTGGCAAGAGAGCAGAATATCAACCTGCTCCATACCGACAATCGCCACCAGAGTCGTGAGGGAGCCTATATGAAGGCTTGCATCAACTATCTGTTTGTCTACCAAACACGCTTTACATCCGATGTATCTGACTGTGGCGTAGATCCGACTACTGCAAAGAATATTCGCGATATTGCGGAGCGTGTTATCTTTGAGGGGGTAGAGGAGAACTACGACTTCTAAAAGAGGTGTTATAGACTACAAAAATGAGGGTGCCCGTTTGGACACCCTCATCTATTTGTATCTGGTAACAGACTACTTACGGATAGCAGCTACACCCGGAAGCTCCTTACCCTCCATATACTCGAGAAGGGCACCACCACCGGTTGATACATAAGATACCTTGTCAGCAAGACCGAACTTGTTGATGCAAGCTACAGAGTCGCCACCACCGATAAGTGAGTAAGCACCTGCAGCTGTAGCCTCAGCGATAGCCTCAGCAACTGCGCGTGAACCTGTTGAGAACTTGTTGATCTCGAATACGCCTACAGGACCATTCCAGAGGATAGTCTTGCTCTCAAGAATCTCCTTACGGAAGAGCTCCTTACCACCCTCAGCGATATCGACACCCTCCCACTCTGAAGGGATCTCGCTTACAGGAGCAGACTTAGTATTTGCATTCTCAGAGAAGTCGTCTGCAATCAGAGCATCTGGTGACATTACAAACTTGATACCCTTAGCCTTAGCCTTCTCGAGGATCTCGAGTGCTACAGGGAACATATCAGGCTCGCAGATACTCTTACCTACCTGACCGCCGAGTGCACCTGCAAAGGTGTAGGTCATACCACCACCGATAATGATCTTGTCTACCTTCTCCATGAGCTTCTCGATGATGGTAATCTTGGTAGAAACCTTTGAACCACCTACGATAGCTGTGAATGGACGCTGTGGGTTCTGCATAACGCCGTCGATAGCCTTGAGCTCGTTCTCCATTACATAACCGAACATCTTATCCTGTGGGAAGTAGTCAGCGATAAGAGCGGTTGAAGAGTGAGCACGGTGAGCAGTACCGAATGCGTCGTTGATATAGCAGTCAGCATAAGAAGCGAGCTTCTTCACGAACTCCTTCTGTGGACCCTCCTTAAGAGCCTTCTTTGCTGCCTTCTTCTCCTCGTCAGTTGCATCCTCTGCAAGACCGCGTGGCTTACCCTCCTCCTCTGCGTAGAAACGGAGGTTCTCAAGGAGCATAACCTCACCAGCCTTCAGGTTAGCAGCCATCTCTGCAGCCTTCTCACCCATACAGTCGCCAGCGAACTGAACCTTAACACCAAGACGAGCCTCGATAGCAGGGATAATCTGCTCCAGAGAGAACTTTGGATCTGGATTCTTCTTTGGACGACCGAGGTGTGACATAAGAATCACAGCACCACCCTTCTCAAGAACCTTCTTGATAGTAGGGATTGCAGCACGGATACGAGTATCGTCAGTTACCTGACCCTCACCGTTGAGCGGCACATTGAAGTCTACGCGGATAATCGCGCGCTTACCTGAAAAATCGTAATTGTCGATTGCAAACATAGTAATTGAAATGTTATAGTTGTTATAAAATACACTTTCTGCCACAAAATTACAAAAATTATTCTGATTTTGGCACATCATACCAATATTTAATAAAAGAACAGCCATTTTCGGGGGCTGTTCTCTGTTGTGTGTGGCTATTTTGCGGCTTTGTTGTGCATCTCTTTTGTTGTGATGCCCTCAAACGGATCCTGCCCGTCGGTTGTATCTTTGTAGAGCAGCCAGTGGATTTGGCTGTGGGCGTCACCATCGCTGCCGCTTACCTCCGTATAGGCTTGTAGAAACTCCCAGCCGAGGCTGTGCATATAGTTGAGCGCGTCGATTTTGGAGTTGAAGATGATGTTTTCGCCATTCTCATCGACGAGCGACTGCTGCTTCTCGGTCTTCTCTCTCTTCTGTCCGAAATCGATAGCTACCTTGACACTCTTGCCTTTGGTCTTTCTCTCGACAATCTCACAAAATACCCTGCTCTGGGCGCTCAGAGTGAAGATAAATAGGGCAGCAACGGCAGATAAAATAACTCGCTTCATAACATTCGGTTTTATTATATAACGAAAAGGGCTGAGACATTATTGCCTCAGCTCCTAAGAACTACTCCTCATTTGCCACATAGACGGCAAACTTGTCATCACCCTTGTCGAAAAACGGGTTTTCGACTGTCGTGTCGGGGAGAATGAGTGTTTTTGCATTTGGGATGCAGAGGCGTGTGACCTGTTTGCCGATAACAAGGGTATCGCCCTTCATCTGCACGATATTCTCCTTGTCCGAGCCGTTCTCTATCCAGATGACGCTCACCCTTGAAAATGCATCCTCATTTGGGGCGAGAGTTATGTTGGCATTGCGGGCATCTACGACATTTATGTTGCAGGTCTCGATAGAGTTTATCAGCTCGAGAGTGCGGTTGGTGCTCTTAAAGGTCATCAGCAGTGTAAGTGCTGTCGGCAGCAGGGCAAGCAGAGCTGCTGCTATCAATAATTTAGTGCTATTTTTCATTGTTAAAATCGTTATATAGTTTTACAACTTCCTCGGCAGTCATTCCGATACTCTTCATTCGTGCAAAGAGTGTCGGCAACTGCTCGGAGATAAATCGCTCTCGGGCAATCTCTGCGGCGCGAGCTTTGGCTCCCTCAGCAACAAAGTAGCCTATACCTCGTCGGTTGTAGATAAGACCCTCATCGGTAAGACGCTCGAAAGTTCGCATAACGGTATTTGGATTTACCACCAGCGTTGCTCCAAGTTCGCGGACTGACGGTATACGCTCGCCCTCCGCCCACTCGGTCGATGCTATACGGCTGAGTATCAGCTCGTAAATCTGCATCCATATCGGTTGTGAGTTGTCGAAATTCATAAGCGTCGTTCACGAAGTTTGAGGTAAGCGGCAGCGTAGAGCATCAATACGATTATACCGTTGTAGACAATGTGTACCCAATCTGCAATATGGAAGAGGATATCCCAACGATAGACAAGGTGTCCCTCGGCATTCTCGTAGATGTTAGACATATAGACAGCATTGTCATTTGGCAGCAGCGAGAAGAACTTGCCAATACCATAGCTCAGGAAGACATCTATCTGCTCAAAGAGAGAAGAGAAGCCGAGCAGCACTGCGAAAAATCCTAACACAACCCAAGTGTAACCCCTCTTCGAACCACCACAAGCAACGGCAAGAACCAGCGCGTGAAGCGGAATCAGGTATGAGAAGTTGGTGAGCATCCTATCTCCGTCGCTACTCAAGAGAATTGCAACTGTCACCACGCCAAGGAGAAACGAGTTGAGCCAGATAAACGAGTATCGCTCAATGGCGTTTACAGGCAGGGTCATATCGATAATATCGTTCTTGCAGTGCAACCCGCCGAGTGACCACGCGGTACAATTTGAGACCATAAAGGTATAGGCTATAAAGTAGAGTACCTCGCGCAGACTTACAATATTTTCTGCGTCTGCCCACCACTTTGTAAGCAATCTTACAAAGAGTTCGAGCGCGATAAGGGCGATAATTGCAAACTTATAGTTGCGACCATACTCTGCATAGTGCTTTGCAGCGAAGGTCTTAAATCGAGCGAAACTGAAAGTAGCCATAACTAACCCAACTTTTGTGCAATTACGGCTTGCACCTTATCGGTCGCCTTCATTGCTGCGTTAAACATCAGTTCAAGATCAAAACGACCCTCTTCATCCTCATCGGCAGCCCAAATGCCGATCTGCCCGGCAACGCTCTGCTGTGAGTAGATAGCCTCACGATCTGCTACAATGCCAAAGCCAAAACAGCTCTGAAGCTCTGCCACAGTGCTGTTTATAAGCACCTGACCACCCTCGAGAATTACCACTCTGTCTACCAAATTCTCGATGTCGTGCGCCTGATGGGTAGAGATAAGGATTGTCTTGCGCTCGTCGGCATACGATGCAAGGATGGAGCGCAGGGCAGCCTTTGCTGTAATGTCGAGTCCGTTTGTCGGCTCGTCGAGCAGCAGTAACTCTACATTGCAGGCGAGTGCAAAGGCGAGATATGCCTTTTTGCGCTGACCCATAGACATACGGTCGAAACGCATAGCGCAATCTACCTCCAACTCCTTGCTGTAGGTGTCAAACTGCTCCTTGTTGAATGTAGGGTAGAGCGGTGCTGTGTGGCGCACAAAGCTCTCAACAGTAACCTTCGGAAGTGTAAACTCCTCGGGAACGACCATCAGGCGACTGTATAGCTCCGCACCCGGAACCAAAGTCTTGCCCTGAAAAGAGATCTCGCCCTGCTGTGGATCGAGTAACGATGAGAGTAGCTTTATCAGCGTACTCTTGCCCACACCGTTACGACCCAGCAGACCAATAATCTCACCCGCCGGCAGTCGGAACGACAGACGCTCGAACAGATTGCCCCTCTGCGGATAGTTGAATGTTAGCTCATTAACCTGAATCATAATTTTAAGGTTTTAGTGAATTGTTTCTGTGTATTAGTGCATTAATACACTGCAAAGGTAGTGACAAATTTTACAAAACCAAATATTTTCGCGAAAAAAATCGTATATTTGTAAAAAATACCAAACCTATGAAGCGTTTACCTATATTTATTACGGCTGTGGCACTCTTTTGCGGTGCGACTGCTGCAGAGAGTTTGAAACTCCGTGAGGATAATATTGACAAAATTGTAGCTGCGATGACCCTTGAGGAGAAGGCACACCTTGTTGTGGGAGCAGATATGAAGGATATCTCTATTGGCGGCGAGGTCGGCGATACAAACAAGGGTGTTCCCGGAGCTGCGGGTATTACCTATCCTATTCCGCGCCTCGGTATTCCGTCGATTGTTATGGCAGACGGTCCTGCAGGACTCAGAATATCGCCTACACGCGAGAATGATCCGAACACATACTACTGCACAGGTTTCCCTGTAGGTACACACCTTGCAGCGACTTGGAACGACGAGATTATCTATCGCGTAGGTGTGGCGATGGGCGAGGAGGTAAAGGAGTATGGTGTCGATATTCTCCTTGCGCCGGGCGTAAATATTATGCGTAATCCGCTCTGTGGTCGTAACTTTGAGTACTATTCGGAGGATCCTCTGCTTGCAGGTCGTACTGCTGCGGCGATTATCAATGGTGTAGAGAGCAACGATGTGGGTACTTCGCTCAAACACTTCTGTGCTAATAATCAGGAGATTAACCGCCTTGCAAACGATGCTCGAGTATCACAGCGCGCTCTTCGTGAGATATACCTTCGCAACTTCGAGATTGCCGTTAAATATTCGCAGCCGTGGACCATTATGACCTCGTACAACTATCTGAACGGTCGTTACACCTCGGAGGATAAGGGTCTTTTGATGGATGTTCTGCGTGGCGAGTTTGGTTTTGAGGGTATGATTGTAACCGATTGGGGTGGAGGTTTGGATGCTGCGGCACAGATGGCGGCAGGAAACGATATGATTCAGCCGGGAGCACCTGTGCACTATGAGCGTATAGTATCTGCTGTAAAGAGCGGTTCGCTTAGTGAGGCGGACCTTGACAAGTGTGTTGCCCGCGTGCTGCAGATGATTGTCAAGACTCCGAAGTTCAAGGGTTACAAGTTCTCAAACAATCCGGACCTTAAGGCTCACGCCGCTGTGACCCGCGAGGTGGCAAGTGAGGGTTTTGTGCTTCTCAAGAATGATTCAAAGGCGCTGCCGATGGTCGGTGGCGAGACTGTGGCTCTGTTTGGTGTGGGCAGCTATGACTTTATTGCCGGTGGTCGTGGCTCGGGTGATGTGAACAAGGCGTATGTTGTTGATATGCACGAGGGTATGACCTCAAATGGTATTGAGCTCGACAAGAAGCTCGACGACTACTATATGCAGTATATGGCAAAGGAGCGCAAGCGTATTGCTCCGCTTGACGAGCACCGTCGTTGGACACACTACACTCTGCGCCCGAACGAGATTAAGGATCCGCGTCAGCTGGTTGCCGGCAGTGCAGAGCGTGCAGATATTGCCGTTATAACCTTCTCGCGTAACTCTGCCGAGGGTTTTGAGCGCCATGTAAATCGTGACTTCAAGCTCCGTATTGACGAGACCGCTCTGCTCAATGAGGTTAGCCGCGAGTTCCGTGCTGCGGGGAAGAGGGTTGTCGTTGTGCTCAATGTCTGCGGACCGGTTGAGGTGGCGTCGTGGAGAGATAAGGTGGATGCAATACTGGTCTGCTGGATGCCGGGGCAGGAGGGTGGTAACTCTGTTGCCGACGTGCTGCTGGGTAAGGTGTCGCCATCGGGTCACCTGCCAATGAGTTTCCCTATGTGCTATGCCGATGTCCCTGCACAGAACTTCCCTGTAGATGTGCCGGAGACAGGTCTGAACCAATCTTTCGAGAACTTCAGCTACATCAACAAGTACTACGACCAGCCGAATGTAGACTATACAAACTATACCGAGGATATCTTTGTCGGCTATCGTCACTACGCAACCAGAAAGGTTGAGGTGGCATATCCGTTTGGTCACGGACTGACCTATACCGACTTCGAGCTCTCGGATATGAAGGTTAAGCATGGTAAAGATGGTTATACCGTCAGCTGCAAGGTGACAAATACGGGCAGCCGAGCAGCCAAGCAGGTTGTTCAGCTCTACTCGACAGCCCTCTTCCCTGACCACGACCGTCCGTTGCTCGAGCTGCGCGGATATAGCAAGACTCCAACCCTCAAGCCGGGGGAGAGTAAGGTTGTTGAGATTGCAATTACTGCCGATGACCTTGCAATATTTATCGAGAATGAGTCTGCGTGGAAGACCGTTGCAGGCGACTATCGCCTCTCGCTCGGATTTAGCAGCGAGGATCTGCGAGCAAACAGCGAGATATTTATCCCAAAGACAACTGTTCGCAAGGTTACAGATATTCTCAAACCTACTGACGGTAAACTGTTTATCGAGTAATGAGACGACTTTTATGGACTATCTTAGCGGTTGCAGCACTCTCTGCAACCGCTAATGCAAATGTCATACTGAGTGACAATCGACTTGTGCTCTCTGTAGATGGTAGACAGGTCGTATCCTCTCCTAAGGAGGGACTTTGGTCTGTGGCTACGGGGTGGCAGGACGACTGGATGTGCTGCTGGCACCACGCCTCGCCCGAGCGTGTAGAGAGTAGCGGAGAGTGGACCGTTGCCCACGGAAAGATTGCCCTTGCAGAGGGAGAACTGCTGCTTAGAGATAGCTATCGTGAGTGTGAGAATGGTCTTGTGCAGTGTATTCGTCGCTATGAGTGGCACGGAGAGAGAGCTTTGGAGCGAGTGACACTCTCTGTGCGTCTTGCTGTCGAGGGAGAGGCTCTTATGCCTTGTCTGCCGGGTATTTTGTACTACGGAAATAAGAATGGGGCAAAGGTTAATTCCAATATCATACCGGTCTATAACGGTGCTGCGGGCGAGTTTGCCATATTTGAGGAGCATCGCTATCCTATGCCCTTTGCAATGCTCGAGTCGGCTGCGGGTGGCTATGCCGCTGCACTGCATACTGTGCCGAGTCCTGTGCGAGGTGCTGTGCTTGCCGATCAGTGGTGGTCGATGGGTGTTGAGGCGTTCGATGGGTATAGTGAGGTTGTGCTCTACTCGGGACCGATAGGGTATAACAGGGAGCATAGCGTGGCTAAAGCATTGCAGAAGCGCCCGATGCGATATGCAGACACCTACATAACCCTCGAACCGGGACAGATTGTCGAGAAGAGTTTCTATATAGAGGTCTATCCTATCGAGCGCGAAGGAACGGGTTTTCAGCGACCAATATACACCTCCCTCGACCTCTATAAACCTTACAATGCCGAGCGCTTTGCAACCTTTGAGGAGATTGTGCGCGGCAAGTATGAGTTTGCTAAAAAGCGTTGGATAGAGTTTGATGATACGGCAGTTGGCTTTAATATGTACGACAGCTCGCTGCGTAAGGATATTGTGATGGGCTGGTGTGGTCAGGCGGACTCTCCGGGATATTCACTACAGGTGCTCTCCAAAATGTTGGGAGACAGCGATATAGAGAGTATGGTGCAGCGCTCAATGGACTATCTGGCGACATTTTCGATAGATGACAACAAGGGTATCTTTACCGTTGGTTACAATGGCGAGAAGTTCCACGGAGGCGATCCTGTGTCGTGCGGTCAGGCGATGTATAACTTTGCCAAGGCGATAGAGGTCGCACGCAAAAACCGAAAGTATGACACGACAAAGTGGGAGGCTTTTCTGCGCCACGCGGCAGATGCTGTAAGCAGCCGCATCCTGTCGGAGGATTGGAACCCGCTCTCGACAGCTGAGGGATTTTATATCGCTCCACTTGCTATATGCTCAAAACTCTTCCGTCAGAGTCGTTATATGGCTGCTGCACAAAAGGCTGCAGAGCTCTATGCCGACAGACATCTTGCGATGAATGGCTGCTATTGGGGAGGTACGCTCGATGCCACTTGTGAGGACAAGGAGGGTTCGTGGGCTGCATTCCAGGGATTTTTGGAGATGTACGAGCGCACGAAGGAGAAGAGGTATCTCGATTGGGCAAAGCACGCAATGGATGTCTGCCTGAGCTATGTGGTTGTGTGGGATATACCTCTGCCAGCGGGGCGACTTGCCGATTTTGGTTTCAAGAGTACGGGTTGGACCGTTGTCTCGGCGCAAAATCAACATATAGATGTCTATGGAGTGCTTTTTGCACCTGAGGTCTATAAGATGGGAAAGTATCTGAAAGATAACAGACTATGCCGCCTTGCTGATGTGATGTATCGCAGTTGCTATCAGCTTACTGATGCCTATGGCTCACAGGGAGAGCAGATTCAGCAGACCAACTTTGCCCAGCGTGGCGATATGAGCAATGTCCATAAGCTCCGCGGTGGCTATGCCGAGCGGTGGACAGTCTTTTGGATTACTGCACACTTCCTAAATGCGGCGGCACGATTTGAAGAGTACAAGAAATAAGGGGCGATGTAAATCACCCCTTATTTCTTGTTTGGTTTAGAATGGCAGATCATCTACCTCCTGCGCTGCACGAGCATAAGCCGGCTCCTCAGTAGGCATCGGAGCGTTGTATGCCGGAGGGTTGATGCCACCCGCAGGGGTTGGCGGGACCTCGCTCTTCGGTACTATTCTCCACGCGCGAACGTCGGTATACCACTTGCCGTTGTACTCGCGAGACTCAACATCGATAGATACGGTGTACTCGGTTCCCACAACAAGGCGGGCTACCTCCTCAGGCTTATTGAAGAATGTAACACATATCTTGCGCGGATACTGAGACTGGCTCTTCATATCGAAGATTACCTCCTGACGCTGCCAAGCACCACGCGCAGACTGACCACTTGTAGCGGGCATAATTCTAAAAACTGTTCCTTCGAATTCCATTATGTTAAAGTATTAATAATCGTATACTATTTACACTACAAAGGTAGTTAAAGTTTGCATAAAAAACAAAAAAGAGATTGATAATATCAACCTCTTTTGGTGCCCAGGACGAGACTCGAACTCACACGGACTAACGTCCACTACCCCCTCAAAGTAGCGTGTCTACCAATTCCACCACCTGGGCAATAAGCTTGCTATCTTTCTCAATAGCGGTGCAAAGATATGGCAAAAAAAGTTATCGTGCAACTTTTTTTGTGAAAATTTTTAATTTTTCTTCAAAATAGCCCTCAAAATGCCCTCTGCATCGTATCCGCAGAGCGAATAGAGCTCGGCTGTAGTGCCCTGCTCGATAAATTTGTCGGCAATGCCGAGGCTTGTAATATGTGGGTGCAGGTGGTTGTCTGCAAGCAGTTTTGTCACTGCCTCGCCAACGCCGCCACGCAGAACACCATCTTCGACGGTAATAACTCTATCGAAACGCTTGCCAACCTCTACAATCAACTGCTCGTCGAGAGGTTTTGCATATACAAGGTCGTAAACGGCAACCGAAACGTCCTGCTCCTCGGCTCTCTTGGCAGCCTCGAGAGCAAAAGTGAGGGTTTTACCTATGGCAAGAATAGCCACATCCTCGCCCTCTTTGACCTTCAGACCCTTGCCGACAGGTTGTAGCTCAAACGCCTTGTCTCTCCACTCGACACCCATGCCGTAGCCGCGAGGGTAGCGGATGGCAAACGGCACACCGCTCTTAAGGGCGGTAAACATAAGGTTTCGCAGCTGCAGCTCGTCGCTCGGTGCTGCAACAATCATATTAGGGATACAGCTCAGATAGGCAAGGTCAAAGACTCCGTGGTGTGTTGCTCCATCCTCGCCGACAATACCACCGCGGTCAAGGCACATCACAACAGGGAGATTTTGCAGTGCCACATCGTGAATAATACTATCGTAGGCGCGCTGCATAAATGTCGAGTAGATATTGCAGAACGGCACCTGACCCGTTGCGGCAAGACCCGCTGAGAAGGTTACGGCGTGTGCCTCGGCAATGCCCACATCAAAGCAGCGCTCAGGCATCTGTGCCATCATTATATTCATCGAGCAACCCGTAGGCATAGCAGGAGTGACACCGACCACTCGGTTATCTGCTTTTGCCAAATCGAGCAGTGTCTGACCAAAGACATCTTGGTAGCGATCCTTGCCCGAGTTGGACTCTATGCGTTCGCCCGTATCGGGGTTGAACTTGCCCGGAGCGTGCCACACAGGCAGATCCTGCTCGGCAGGGGTATAGCCGTGACCCTTTGTTGTGAGCACATGGAGCAACTTTGGCGAGTGTATATCCTTGAGTGCCGAGAGGGTACGCACCAACTGCTTGACATCGTTACCATCTATGCGACCGAAATATCTGAAACCGAAACTCTCGAAGAGGTTACTGTTTTGCAGCAGACCGTGCTTAATGCCGTTGCCGACCTTACGACACAGACGCAACAGTCGCGGAGTGTGCGAGAGTGCCGACCACAGGCGCTGCTTGAAGGTGTTGTAGCTCTTTGAGGTAGACATACGCAGCAGGTAGTCGTTCAGAGCACCCGTAGCGCGGTCGATAGCCATATTATTGTCGTTCAGGATGACCAGAAGGTCGCTGCGGCGGTCTGCTCCTGCGTTATTCAGACCCTCAAAGGCGAGTCCGCCCGTCATAGAACCATCGCCGATAACGGCTATAGCCTTACAACTTTTACCCTGCAGCTCTGCCGCCTTGACCATACCGAGGGCAGCCGAGATAGATACCGAAGCGTGACCGGCACCGAAGGCGTCATACTCGCTCTCTGCCATACGCGGGAAGCCGCTGATGCCGTTGAGCTTGCGGTTTTCGGTAAAGGCGTCGCGACGAGCCGTAATAATCTTATGCGCGTATGCCTGATGACCCACATCCCAGACAAGTTTGTCGTTCGGGGTATCGTAGACATAGTGCACAGCAACGGCAATCTCCACCGCACCGAGCGATGAGGCGAGGTGTCCGGGATTTTTTGCACACTGCTCAATGATGTACTGGCGCACCTCCTGACAGTAGAGCGGAAGCTCGTCTATAGAGAGCTGTCGCAGATCGGCAGGGGTGTTCACCTTGTAGAGATATTTATATTCTATATGTGTCATCTTCGTAATCTGTTAGAATGGGTAGCCTACACCGAAGTTGAGAGATGTATTCTTCCACTTGAAGTCGTGAATCCATCGCTCGCCAACGGGTTTGTTGGGATTGTGCAGCTGGATACCCCAATCGAGTCGCAGCACGGCAAACTTGATATCCAGTCGAAGTCCTATACCCGTATTGAAACCGAGCTGCTTGTAGAACTTGTTAAACTTGAATACCGAGCTCTCGGGATAGTCCACATCGTTGTGTCCCATATACCATACATTACCCAAATCGAAGAATGTTGCACCGTGCAGCATACTCCAAATAGGAAAACGGAACTCGAGATTTGCCTCGAGCTTTGTATCTCCGAGCTGGGTTGGGTATACCACATTCTCGGGTATCGGACTCGAACCCGGACCGAGTGTACGCGGTGCCCAGCCTCGCATACTGTTACTACCACCCGCATAGAACATACGGTCGAAAGGTATTGCCTGCGAGTTGCCGTATGCCACACCTATACCGGCATAGAGGCGACCGGCAATGGCACACTTCTCGCCGAGCATAATTCGTTGCGAAGCATTTATATCTGCACGGAAATATTGCGAGTAGCGTATGCCGAGGAAGTTGTAGTGGTCGCCACCCTCCACAGGTTTTGAGAAGAGGTGCATCAATCCATCGACCGTATTTCCCGCAAGCTCGACATTTATTCGTACAAGGGTCTGGTTAAGTGAACTCTCTGCTCTGAGATTGTTGTAGGTGTACGAACCCGCCATGCCGACAATAAGTTGCGATTCGTAGCTTCGCTTGAGGTACTCGTTTTTCAACTCATCGAAGAACTCCTGATCTATGTAGCTGACATTCACCCAGTTGATATTTACCGGACGAAGTGTAAACGATGAGTTTGACAGATTACGCCAAGAGTATGACCAGCTTGCACTCGAGAGGTCACGACGATAGTACGGACGATTTTGGTAGTTGTACGACACCTCAAAGCGGGTCTTTGGAGCGCTGATATTGCTCAATCCCGTAGTGTGAATACCGAGGAAGCGCGGGAATGAGAGTCCTGCCGACAATCCCAACTCAAGTGCGCTTCTACGCGGTGCATCGGGCGCACGCATATACTCATAACCCACCGAGCCTGTAATATCCAACAGCTCGGCACCTCGGAATACATTGCGGTTCTGGTAACCTACAGATGCCTTCAGACCGTAGAAACTCGAGGTTGTCGAGCCCTCAAGTTCCGCCTTGATACTCTGCTTGAGTGATGGTGTACAGAGAATTTTGCAGTCGAGATACTGCTCGCGGGTGTAGTTGAGCAGGATAGAGTCCGAGCCGCCTACATATGTAAGGTATGTCTTGTCTGTGGCGGTCGAATCGGGTACCTCGGTGAAGTTTATACGGGCACTCTTAAAGCCCATCTGGAGCAGATTGTTGTATGTTCGCTGCACATACGACGAGTTGTATATAGCACCCGGATAGAGAGCCACTGCAGGGCACAGCACCTCAGGGCGTATATATGGCTGCTTACCATCGAAAAGCACCTCCAGACCGTTGTAGGAGAGGGTGTCGAGGGTAAACATATACTCCTTGCGCGACTTGTCCGCAACGGCATTGTAGCCCGGAAGTATGTCAATATTTCGCAGACGATAGACGGCGTTGTTGTCATACATTGCCTCACCACGATTGGTATAACCGGCGAGCTTCTGCTTGACAATCATCGTCAGTGCTACGCGATTTTTCTGCTTGAGAGTATCGGCAATATAGCTGATATTGTTTACGGAGAAGTTGTAGTATCCGCGATTTTTGAGCATTGTGGCAATACGCTCACGCTCGGCATCGAGAGTTGCTACATTGTAGATATCTCCATTGTGTATCAGGCAATTAACTGTATCCGGTGACAAGATAGGCTCGAGGAATCGGTCGCGGAAGTCGTAGCTTATGCCATCGATAATGTACGGTTTGTTCTGCTTAAGGGCATAGGTTACCTTCGCACGCTTCTTACGATATGTCGTGTCGATGTCGCACTCAACCTCCGAGGCGAAGTATCCGTGCAGGTCGAGACATATTTTGAGATTTTTACGACTCTTTTCGCTCTCATCCACACTCAGCAGAACAGGCTCCTCACCGATTTTTCGCTTGAGGTTGTTCCACCAGTTGTCCTTCTCCGGATTGGCGAGGTTGTACATCTCGACATAGAAATTGGTTCCCAAAAAGTGCTTGTTCGGGGTCTGTCGGATATACTTCGTAACATCCTCGGCAGTGATGCGTTGTGACTTAGGAGTATCTTTATCTGTCTTAATATCAACCTTTTGCAATAGATATGTGCCATTCTCGAGATTGCGCGTAACATTACACGACAACACAAATGTCATCGCCGCAAACAGTGTTACTATAATCCCAAATCTCCTCATCTATCTGCTCTGTAAAAAGCTCTTCCAAGCCTCTATCTCGTCCGAAAATATCTGTTGTGTGGTATATGCAAAACTTTTGCCGTCGAAATCGACCTCTCCGCACTCGGTAAATGAGGCGTTGCCAATAAGGGTAGTTGCAAGTGACGGTGTGTTGCTGCAGATGCAACGCACAACGCCACCGCGATTTTCGACGGTAATATCACGCTCGTAACTACATACTCCCTGCAGAGCCATAGCCGTTGCCGAACTTGTCATAGCTGTTCCGCACGATGGGGTGATGCCGGCACCACGCTCAAATGTGGTTACGAAGATGTGATTATCTCCGCGCAGCTCTACAAAGCTGATATTCACGCCATTAGGGAATACACTCTTGAGAGTCTTGACCCTCTTGCCCAACTGCTCGAGCAGCGCCAAGTCACACCTTTCGACCCTTGCGACAATATGCGGATTACCGACCGAGATGGCTGTCCAGCGCAGTGAAGGGTGAAGCTCCTCTATTACGCGGTCGATAAAGTCGCCACACTCTGACTGCTCCATAGCAAAGTCGTCGCTCCACAGACGCACGCCAATCTTCACTCCATAGGTCGGAATATCCCCGAAAATTGGGCTGTAGCACGCTGTAGGGTATATCTTACCACCCGAGGTGAGGTCAAACTGCTCAGTTTTGGTGTAGTGCTGTGCAAGTCGTGCCACGCAACGAATACCATTGCCGCACATCTCTGCCTCCGAACCGTCGGGGTTGAACATACGCATACCGTAGAGCCCCTCATCATTCTGCACAAGCAGCAGAATACCATCGGCACCAATACCCGTAGCGCGATTGCACACCGCCTCAGAGAGGGCAGAGAGCTCTATGTTCGACATATCTTCAGCCACCGCATCGAAGAGGACAAACTCATTGCCCGAGCCGTGACATTTTATGTAGTTCAACTTCATTGTTTGCACAAAATATATAAATCGTTCAAAGTTACACATTTTTTTCGTAACTTTGACTCTCGAAAGGATAAATAAGAGTATTATGGTAGAAAAATTTATAATGGCAGGCGATACGGCGCTGCATATTTGTGACTCCGAGAAGGGAGAAAAGACAGTTGTTCTGCTCCATGGATATCTTGAGAGTATGCTTGTCTGGGAGGAGTTTATTCCATTCATTTACAAGAGTGTACGCGTTGTTGTGCTCGATATTCCGGGTCACGGTATCTCAGAGGTTAAGGGTGAGGTGCACTCGATGGATTACCTCGCCGATGTTGTAGATGCAGCACTCGGTGCGCTGGGTATCGAGAAGGCATATATTGTGGGTCACTCGATGGGTGGATATGTTGCCCTTGCCGTATGTGAGCGACATCCTCAGCGCGTTGCAGGTGTGGTGCTGCTCCACTCGACGCCTAATGCCGACAGCGAGGAGAAGAGAAAGAACCGCGAGCGCGAGATAGCAATCGTTAAGTCAGGCAAGAAGGAGCTGCTTGCAAAGAGTGCTCCGGAGGCGGGCTTTGCGGCTGATAATCGTCGCCGTTGCAGTGCATATATCGAGGATCTTGCAGAGATTGTCCATCTTACTGAGGATGAGGGTATTGTGGCACTGCTCGGTGGTATGATCTCTCGTAAAGATCAGAACGAAATGCTCAGAAATCTGCCTGCTCCGCAGCTCTTTATTCTTGGACGCAAAGATGGCTATATCGTGCCGGAGGTTGCTGAGGCAATGGTCGCAGCACATCCACAGGCAGAGGTTGTATGGATGGAGAATTCGGGTCATATGAGCTTTATTGAGGAGCCGGAAGCGTGCGCCTCGGCACTGCTCAATTTTGTAATAAATAATTAATTATTTATCTTTGTGACAAACTTAACCAAAAATACTATGAAATCTATCTTCAAATTGGTGGCGGCTCTGCTTGTTGTTATTATGCCGCTCACAGCTTCTGCTCAGATGAAGACCGAGCAGAACTCTACCGTTAAAAAGCACGTGGAGCTCTCTGCAGATATCGTTGTCTGCGGTGGTGGTCTTTCAGGTGTTTGTGCCGCTGTATCTGCAGCACGTCACGGTGCAAAGGTTATCCTTGTTCAGGACCGTCCTATGCTTGGTGGTAATGCATCGAGCGAGATGCGTATGGGTATTGTCGGTGCAAAGACCAATGATACGCAGGAGACCGGTATTCTGGAGGAGATGCAGTTGCGCAACTTCTACTACAACCCTCTCCAGCGTTACACTATGTGGGATGATGTTATCTACTCAACTGTTATTTCGGAGCCGAATATCAAGCTGTTGCTCAATACATCTGTAAACGATGTAGTGATGAATGGTGAGCGTATTGCTGCTGTAAAGGCTTGGAATATAAACGCTTACACAGATTATACTATTAACGGTACTCTCTTCCTTGACTGTACAGGTGATGGTATCCTCCGCCTTTCGGGTGCAAAGTATCGTCACGGTCGTGAGAATCCGGCAGAGTTTGGCGAAAACTATCTTCAGGAGGGTAACGATGCCAAGACTATGGGTAACTCTATCCTTCTCCAGCTCCGCAAGACCGATGTAGATGTGCCGTTTAAGGCTCCGGAGTGGGCTTACCACTTTACCGATGACGACTTTAACTACGACACTCCAAAGTCTACAATTCCGGGTTTGAAGTTTAACTACAAGCGTATCTATCATCCACACGACAATAACTTCTGGTGGTGCGAGTTTGGTGGTAACTTCGATACTATCGCCGACGCAAACGATATTCAGTTTGAGCTCAAGAGAATTGTCTACGGTATCTGGGAGTATATGAAGAACCACCCAGATGGTCGTGGTAAGGGCTATGAGCTGGACTGGATTGGTGCTCTTCCCGGTAAGCGCGAGAATACCCGTTTCGTAGGTCCACATATCCTTACTCAGAACGATATTCTGAGTGGCGGTCACTTCCCAGATGTTGTCGCTTATGGCGGTTGGACCCTCGATGATCACCATCCGGATGCTTTCCACAGAAAGGGCGTGATGTCTAATGAGTACACTGTGCCACAGGGCTTCGGTATTCCGTTTGGCGTGCTCTACTCTGTAAATGTTCCAAACCTTATGTTCGCAGGTCGTGATATCTCCGCAACACATATGGGTCTCTCGGCTACTCGCGTTATGGCAACTTGCGCACTGCTCGGTCAGGCTGCAGGTACAGGCGCTGCAAAGGCTATCGAGAAGGGCGTTGATCCTGCAGAGGTACACAAGACATACATCGGCGAGGTTCAGACTTGGCTTGAGGATGACGATGTAATGCTCCCTTACCGCTGGCGTACAGTATCTGACCTTACTGCATCTGCAAAGGTGGCTGAGGAGATTGAGGTACTTCGTAATGGTATCGACCGTAAGTGGCAGGGTGAGGACAACGGTGTTTGGGTAGCTCCAAATGAGAATACAATCACCTATACTTGGAAGAAACCTGTAACCGTTTCAGGTGCTCGTATGATCTTTGACTCAGACCTTAAGGTACGCAGCAAGCGTATGCGTAAGCTCGAGGCTACAACCGAGCGCGTGGAGATCCCTAAGATGATGACTAAGGGTTATCGCGTTGAGGCGCTGGTTGATAAGGAGTGGAAGACCCTCTACTCAGAGGATAATAACTACCTGCGCTTGCGTAAGGTATCTTTCGAGCCTGTTAAGACTAAGCAGCTGCGACTCGTTGTTACAGAGACTTGGGGGGCGGAGAAGGCGCATATTTTTGCATTCGACGCACTATAGTTTTGTTGTGAAAATGTGTCATATATGGCACATCCCTCATATCCCCGAATGGGAAATACGCTTAGTATGTCCCATCCGGGGATATTTCACGATGCACCATCTCTAACACATTTTGACAACAAAACGCTTTGTCGTGATAGCGTTGTATCTACCGCATTCTGACGATAAAATGGTGCACATATAAAGAGGAGTGCAAACTCTGACAACAAAACGCTTTGTCGTGAATTCTGACGATAAAATGGTGCAAATATAAAGAGGAGTGCAAACTCTGACGACAAATTGGTTTTGTAGCGATAATGTGTATACCTCCGCAAGGCTGACAGCAAAAGCTAATAGCATTTTACAATAAAATTTGGTGGTTCACCAATTTTTTCATACCTTTGCGCCTGCGTATCAACCTCTTATAATGGGTGCAGGTCAAAAGTGCGGGTAAAATCGCACGGGATTATAAGGCAGTGACCTTGTATGGTATGGCGGGCACAGCGATAATGTTGAGCGGAAACTATTTAATTTTTGTTGCAACAATGAACAAGGATTCGTTGATCAGACTCGTGAACGAGCAGATGTGGACTAAGACCGATGCGGACATTCCACAGTTTAATGCAGGTGATACTATCACCGTAACTTACCGTATTATCGAGGGTAGCAAGGAGCGTCTTCAGAGCTTCCGTGGTGTTGTTATCCAGATTAAGGGTACAGGCAAGACCAAGATGTTTACAATCCGTAAGATCTCTAACGGTGTAGGCGTTGAGCG
>CANBCZ010000001.1 GCA_947367255.1 uncultured Alistipes sp. | reverse complement strand
TTCTGGTAAACCTCATAACCGGTAGCCTTAAGTACATTAGTTACATTGATCCAAACCCAACCGAAACCAGGAACAGCAGCAACCTCTGGAGTAGCAATCTTCTTAATCTCAGCAAGAGTCTTGAATGCTACAGGCTCGCAGTACTCTGACTGAACGTCACCAGCGATAGCCTTAATACGAACTGAGTACTCAGTCTCGAATGCAAGACCCTCGATAGTAGCCTCTGTCTCAGAAGTTACAGGGAGTGCCTTCCATACATCCTGACCACAAGCCTCGCAAGCTGCAGTGTACTCTACAACATAAGTCTCAGCACTATTTACCTTGTCCCAAGTAATCTTTGCAGTAGTATCGGTAGGAGCGATAGCTACATTCTTTGGAGCAGAGAGCTTGAGGTCACCATAGCTGACAACCTTAATCTCGATGTTATCGAGGTAGAAACGGTGCTGGCCAGAAACACCATTACGGTTACCACCGATGGCGATACGTGCGCCGTTGTTTACATTGTCGATAGATACATTATAACGAGTCCAAGCGTCAGTAAGCTTGATAGTCTTAACAGTCATACGATCTGAAGGACGAACGAAGCTATTGTCAGCGTTAGAGAGCTGAGTACAACCAGTGAGCATCTCAACGATGATATTACCTGGGTCAAGACCCTTTGAAGCGTCTTCTGGATATTCATCATAAATGCAAGAATCGAATGAGAGCTCGATAGTTGCAGTCTGCTGGAGGCAATTGATCTCTGGCATAACGAGCCAAGCACACATCTTAGAAGCACCCATCTTAACGTGACCTACGCGTGCACAAACAGCACCCTTAGAGTCATCCTCAGCCATCATACCCCAAGTATTGAGACGAGTAACTGCGATGTACTTCTTGATAGTGTTGAACATACCTACCTCAGTAGATGGATCAACAAGGTAGCAACCACCACCAAATGGATCGTTTGCAACAGGATCCTCACCCTTAGCAATCCAAGGCTCAGGCATCTCGTTACGCTTATCGTAAGAGTAGTTAGAAGCACCACGAGAGAGGTCAGAAGTGATGAAGAGCTCAGAGAAGTCCTCATAGAGGATAACATCACCTGGGTTTGCAGGAGCAGTTGGCATAGTTACAACCTTAGAAGCCTCAGTCTTGAAAGTTGTAGGCTCGAGTGGCTCAGTGCCCTCAGTAATGTTCTGAACAGTTACATTGTACTCAGTATCAGGATCAAGAGCCGAAAGAACGAATGTACAGCCAGCGAAGCTATCAGAAGTCCAGATATTTGCGTTTGCAGGGATGTTCCAGCTTACAACGAGGTCATTACCCTTCTTAAGGATAACTTTCCAAGCACAAGCGAAATCTGCAGCGAAATTCTTCCAGTCAGTAACTGACCAAGTAACATAAGCCTCAGATGCAGTCTTGTAAGAGATCTTAACTACTGGAGGCATCTTGTCATCAAGCTCGGTAGGATCAACAACACCCTTACCTACTTTAATATGCGCGAGCTCACCAGCCTCGTCAGTAACCCATACCCACTCAGAGTAGTTTGACATAGGATAGTTAGCACGAACGCGGAGCATATACTGCTTACCGTTTGAAAGGTTCTTAAATACGTACTGGTCACAAGCCGTATCCTGAGGATTAGCGTTTGCAGAACCAACGTAGTTTGAAGTTACAGGGAGAACGACAGTAGTGTTGCTGTCATACTGATCAGGTACGATGAAGTCGTGCAACTCACCCTCACCCATTGTCTCCATGTTTGGTTTAACTACCTGTGCAGAGAACGAAGTCGCGCCTGCAGCAATGGCAGCCGATGCATCCCAAGTAAGAGCAAGAGAGGTCTTGTCTGACTCAGACTCCTCCCAAACCACATTACCCGGAGCAGTCAGATCTGACTTGACGCCACAATCTACATCCGGAGCGGTAGTAGTACAAGCGCCAAAGACAACTGACAGCATAGCAAATGCAGCTATAAGTTTGCGATTGATTTTCATAAAAGTTTTTTTTACTGGTTGATACAAATAAAATACAACAAAAATCAAGGTAAGACTTTTCAGCCCCTCCTTAATTCTCGTTATCCCGATTTCGTACCCCCGCAAGATGCCGGACCATAGCCCGATCAAACCTTTACGAAGTTGTGTATTTTCAAACTGCAAGACAAAAGTAAAGCAAATTTTACAAAAAACCAAATCTTTTATTAAAAATTCGCTAACTCCCACCTCTTTTTATTATTATTTTAACACCCAACACACCCCAAACACCTAAAAAGTGTTAAAATTTTAATAATTAAAAATTTTTAATAATTATGAGAAACAAGAGAACTATCTCCCTTTTGCAATACACTTCACAACTCACAGAGCGGTTGTGCCGTATCGGGAGAGAGCGCACCGCAGAGACCTACATTGCATCCGTAAGGAGCTTCCTCAAATTCACGGGCGACATCACTACAGATCTATGCAATATTGACGCTGCAACCATCACAAGGTACAACTATTTCTTGAAGGACAAAGGGCTGTCATCAAACACTATATCGTTCTATATCAGAAATTTACGAGCAATTTACAACCACGCCGTCGAAGAGGGACTCATATCCGATACAACACCCTTTCGACACATCAGAGCTACCACAAGCAGGACACTGAAACGAGCAATAGACGCCGACTCGATTCGCAAAATCATAGGATTCAACAGCCACTCCGACCAAACACTGAAATTGGCGACAGATCTATTCCTCTTCAGCCTCTACACGCAAGGTATGGCATTCGTGGATATTGCACTGCTACAACCAAGCAACATCTGTGGAGAGTATCTGATATACCGCCGACGCAAAACCGGTCAGCAGATAACCATCCGATTAGAGGAGTGTATGCGACGCATCATAGAGAGCTACAAAGGTCAATCCGAGAGATATATCTTCCCAATTATCAAGGGGTTAAACACACGCCGAGAGTACCTGAGTGCATCGCATAAAATAAACCGAAACTTAAAGAAAATCGGAGAGATACTGCAACTGCACACACCTCTGACATTCTATGTAGCACGCCATAGTTGGGCAAGCATCGCCTACTCGAAACAGATACCCGTAACCACCATCAGCAGAGCTTTAGGACACAATAACGAGTCCACCACCAGAATATATCTCGCAACCTTAGATAATTCGGCAGTGGACATCGCCAACAAGAAGGTTTTGGAGTCCCTCTCTTTTTAAGAGAGGGACATATAGTGACAACCAAGAATTTAGAACCATTTTCGATAAGCTCCACACCCCGCGGCAAGCAAAAAAACACCAAAAAAATTTGCCAATATCGAAAATTTTACTACTTTTGTGTTCGTGTACCTCTCTTAAAAAGAGATGGATACAAAAGCAAGCCGAATAGGAAAGCAAAAGACACAAAAACAAACAAAAAAAAGCAAACAAACAAAAACAAAAACAACCTTAAACCGTTATTCTAATTTTCAGTGTATTTATCAGACTGTGCGCTCTTCTGAAACCATTTTGTGGTCGATGAAGAATTAAAAAATTAATTACAAACTGAAAATTATGAAACACGTCTTACTATCGATTTCCGGAAGATTCGGAAAGGTGCTGACCGGTGTTATGTGCGCAATCGCTCTGCTCGCATCAGGTAACGTAGTAGCACAGAACCGAACTATCTCCGGTACAGTTATCGACGCTGCAACTAAGGCACCAATGCCGGGCGCAGCAATCGTTGTTAAGGGTACATCGACCGGTACTGCTACTGATGCAAACGGTCAGTACACTATCAGTGCTTCAGCTACTTCTGTTCTGGAGTGCTCATTCTTCGGCTATAACGCTGTTGAAGTTACTGTTGGTAGCCGTTCGGTTATCGACTTCTCTCTTACCGAGTCCAGCCAGGCTGTAGACGAGGTTGTTGTCGTAGGTTATGGTACCCTGAAGAAGGCTCAGCTCGTAGGTGCTGTTGAGAACCTCGGTGGTGAGGAGCTTGAGGGTCGTTCTACTTCAAACGTTTCTCGTTCACTCCAGGGTATGATCCCGGGTCTTAACATTATGCCACGAGACGGTAAGCCAACAAAGGGTGGTGATATCTACATCCGTGGTGGTTCACAGTCAGTGTCTATGCGTAAATCTGCCTCTTCTGGTGAGGGTAAGACCATCTCACTCGGTCAGGGTGGTTCTGCACTCGTTCTCATCGACGGTGTTGAGGGTGACCTTAACTCTGTAAACCCTGAGGACGTTGAGAACATCGCTGTACTGAAGGATGCGGCTTCTGCGTCTGTATACGGTGCACGAGGTGGTTACGGTGTAATCCTCGTTACTACTAAGACTCCTGCTAAGGACAAGGTTACCATTAATTATAATGGCTCTGTATCTCTCAACACTCGTACCACTAAGTGGGAGGATCACCTCGAGGTTGATGGTCACATCTGGCTGACAAACTTCGAGGAGTACTTCCAGAACGACTCTCGTACCCCAACCTCTACTGGTAAGCTTCCAGGTAACGTGAACAACCGTTCAGATACCTTTGGTACTGTTTATGGTGTTGATGAGAACGGTAACCAGGTTGAGCGTCACTACCGTGAGGAGATGAAGCTCCGTAAGACCGATCCTAACTACGCTCTCTATGGTGTTGAGCACGGTTATACTAAGGCTGGTAACTACGCATACTACGGTTCTACCAACTGGATCGACCTGTTCTACAAGGATATGAACGTAAGCCACGTTCACAACCTCTCAGTATCAGGTGCTTCTGAGCGCGTTAAGTACTCACTCTCAGGTCGTTACTACAACCAGGACGGTATCTACGAGTTCAACAACGAGCAGTATAACGCTTACAACCTCCGTGCTAAGGGTGAGGTTAAGGTATTCAAGTGGCTGACATTGGCAAACAACACCTCTATCTTCCACCAGAAGTACCACCAGCCAATGGTAACAGGTGGTGCACAGCCTATCCTCCGTCAGTTCGAGCACCGTGGTCAGCCTATCTACACTCCTTACAACGAGGACGGTACCCTCTCATTCTATGGTGCTGCTGTAATGTACGGCGCATTCTCAGGTGACCAGTCTTTCCAGGAGAATGTTAAGATGTTCGCTTCTACCACTACTACTCTGACTGTTGAGCCTATCAAGGACGTACTGAAGGTTGTCGGCGACTTCACTTACAAGGCAGATCGCAACACTCAGCTCCGCGTATCTCCAATCCAGACCGGTTACTCTGGTCCTGGTGGCGCTGAGAACTACAACAACTCTTCTTACAAGTCAGATTGGCGTTACAACACCGACTATATCGCAGCTAACGCAGTCCTCACTTGGACTCCTAAGCTCGGTAAGAACCACGACCTGAACGTTATGGCAGGTTGGAACCTCGAGTCTAAGAAGTATCGTCGTCTCTACCTCCAGCGTCTCGGTCTGATGGACCCATCTCGTCCTTCATTCGAGCTGATGGACTCTCAGGAGTACTCTGTAGACGATGACGGTTACGATCACAACTCTGTTGGTGTATTCGCACGTATCAACTACTCACTCCTCGGTCGTTATATCTTCGAGTTCGCAGGTCGTTACGACGGTGAGTCACGCTTCCCTACTAACCAGCGTTGGGGTTTCTTCCCTTCAGGTTCGATTGGTTGGCGTCTTGCTGACGAGCCTTGGATGGATTGGTCTGACGAGTGGCTCGACAACTTCAAGGTTCGTGCTAACGTAGGTTCACTCGGTAACTCAATGATCGACGACTACGCATTTATGGACCTTTGGTCAGTAGACAAGACCTCTGAGATCATCAACGGTCAGAAGGTTCCTTATGTAACTACCAACGGTATGGTTTCTCCATCACTTACTTGGGAGACCTCTACTACTTACGATATCGGTTTGGATATGGACTTCCTCCGCAACCGACTCTCATTCTCTGGTGATATCTACTGGAAATATACTACCGATATGATTACTACAGGTCCTGAGTACCCTGCAATCCTCGGTGAGAACTCTCCACAGATCAACTATGGTGTTCTCAAGACTAAGGGTTGGGAGGCAGCTCTGACTTGGCGTGATACATTCAAGGCTGGTGGTAAGGACTTCAACTACAGCGTACGCTTCTCTATCTGGGATAGCCGCATGTGGATCGACAAGTTCTCTAACGAGTCTGGTAATATCTATGCATTCTACGAGGGTATGGAGCTTGGTGATGTATGGGGCTTCAAGACCGACGGTTACTTCCTCTCTAACGAGGAGGCTCTGAACTGGTCTAAGGACTCATTCCACAAGAACGGTTCTAACTTCCGTGCATTTGCCGGTGACCTTAAGTTCCTCGACCTCAACGGTGACGGTCAGATCAACACCGGTAAGGGTACTCTCGATGATCACGGTGACCTTGCTATCATCGGTAACGAGCGCGCTCGTCTCCACTACGGTCTCAACCTCTCTGGTAACTGGAACGGTATCGGTCTGAGCATCTTCCTCCAGGGTGTTATGAAGCGTGACTGGTATCCTGATCAGGAGTCAGGTTTCTTCTGGGGTATGTACAACCGTCCATACGACTACCTGCCTAAGGTTCACACTACAGACCGTGTAATCGTTGATTACTCAACTGAGAACTGGACTGTAACTAACCCAGGTGCATACTGGACTCGTCCTGTAGCATACGCTGCTAACCGTAACGTAGGTCCTCTCGCATACGAGAACGACTACTACCTCCAGAATGCAGCTTACCTCCGTGTTAAGAACATTACTCTCGACTACACCTTCCCAACAGCTCTTACTAAGAAGTGGCACATCGAGAAGCTGAAGGTTTACTTCACTGCAGAGAATCCATTCACATTCTCTCCTCTCTTCAAGCACACTCAGCTGTTTGACCCTGAGGTAATCGGTGCTGGTGATACCGACTTTAACGACAGCGGTGCAACTGGTCTGGGTGGTTCAGGTCAGGGTTATTCTTACCCTATGTTCAAGACCTTCACTTTCGGTTTGAATATCACATTCTAATGTATATATAGGTATGAAAAAGAGAATATTAAATTTATTTGCTGTAGCAGCTATCGCCTTGACAGGCGTATCTTGCGAGGGCTTCCTTACAGTGGAGCCTATTGACAAGATGGGTGCTGATACATATTTCAAGAATGAGCTCGAGCTTGAGCTCTTCGCAAACGGTATGATCCAGTCGTACCTGCCAACTGCAGATGGTCTTGGTTATAGCGACAGCTGGTCTGACCTCTACTGCTCAAAGACCTCTTCTGACTACTATCGTCCGGGTATCTGGAATGCTGACAAGCAGACCGGTTGGGAGGTAGGTAGCTGGCGTAACGTTCGTCGTGCAAACATCTTCCTCGCAGGTACAGAGCGCTCTAAGGGCAATGTTTCTGCAGAGATCTACAACCACTATCAGGGTGTTGCCCGTCTGTGGCGTGCTTACTTCTTCTATGCAAAGGTTCAGACTTTCGGTAATGTACCTTGGATTGACCACGCTCTCGACGTTGAGGACGAGGTTCTCTACAAGACTCAGGACGATCGTGAGTATGTAATGCACATGGTTCTCGAGGACCTCAACTTCGCTTGCGCTAACCTTTCAGGTGACACTAAGTTCAACGGCGTAATCAACAAGTGGGTTGCTCTTGCATTCAAGTCTCGCGTATGTCTTTACGAGGGTACTTTCCGTAAGTATCACAGTGTAAACCCATCTACAAACGTAGCTTGGAACAATCAGTACGAGACTGCAAACGACTTCCTCACTGAGTGTGTTAATGCATCTGAGGAGCTTATGAAGAGCGGCAAGTTCTCACTCCACTCTGACTACTACGATCTGTTCCACAACACCAACATTGCCTCTTCTCCAGAGGTTATCTGGTGGAGCGACTATGATGGTGGCGAGCTCAGCCGTTTCCACGAGCTTACTTGGGTTGTAAACTCTTCTACTTATGACCAGCAGGTATCTCCTACCAAGCTGATGATCAACCACTACCTCAACCTTGATGGTACTCCTATCACCCACGAGGGTAAGGTTGCTATCACCGAGGAGTTCAATGGTCGTGACAAGCGTCTGACAGCTTGTGTACACCACCCAGGTTATGAGTACACCAAGACTAACGGCGAGACTCTCCTTAAGCAGACTAACACTACTTACACCTACAACTTCTATCAGAACGTTAAGTTCTCACAGGAGCGTGAGGAGAACTACTCTAAGGCTAAGAACGATAACGACTATCCAATTCTTCGCTACGGTGAGGTTCTGTTGAACTATGCTGAGGCTAAGGCTGAGCTTAACAACGGTAACCTCTCTAAGGAGGACTGGGATGCAACTATCGGTCTTCTCCGTGCACGTGCAGGTGTTGCTAACATCTATCCTGATGGTTCTTGGGATTGCGGTTGGTTGAAGGCTTACTATGGTAACCTGACTAACGTTCTTACCGAGATCCGTCGTGAGCGTACTGTAGAGCTGCTCGCAGAGGGTCTTCGTGACGATGACCTCTATCGTTGGAAGCTCGGTAAGCTTATCGTAGATCGTCAGACCAACAACCAGGGCTGGCAGGGTATCTGGGTACCTAAGGATCTTGTTGGCGGTATGGAGTACAACGGTGGTAAGTATACCTTCACCAATACTAAGCCTGAGGCTGGTTTGGGTTACAACGTAAGTGGTGCAACTACTGACCAGAACCACTCATTCTCTGAGGGTGACCACGGTTTCCTTATCTACAACTACAAGCTCGAGTGGAACGACAAGATGTACGTTCATCCAATTCCGCAGACAGCTATGAACGTAAATAAGAACCTTGTTCAGAACTACGGTTGGTAATAACATTCAATAAAATACGATGTTAGGTAAACTAAAGTTTTATCTTTTAACAGCAACCCTGCTCTGCGGGGTTGCTTGTTCTAATCCTAATACAGAGGATCCAAATAACGGTAATCAAGGTAACGGAGGCTCTGAGGAGCCTCTGGTTACCGAGATTAACGGTACTACCATCTCGTCAAAGAACAATGTTTTTGGACTTATCACCGACGCTGTGACAGGCGAAGGAATCGAGGGTGTGGCTGTAACAAACGGCGCAACCGTTGTTCGTACTGACAAGAATGGTGTATACCAGATTCCGTCAAGCCGTTTTGCCAAGTATGTATGGTTCTCAGTGCCGGCAGAGTATGAGGTTCCGGTAGATCCAGAGTGTGGTCGTCCGGTATTCTACTCTACCAACAGACTTGCCATCGGCAAGCAGAACCGCACAGACTGGGTACTCACTCCGCTGCCCGCTGTAGAGGAGGAGTTTACCATTATTGCCATTGGCGACCCTCAGTGCGAGGTT
The DNA here is from genome assembly GCA_947367255.1 of uncultured Alistipes sp. Taxonomy (GTDB): domain Bacteria; phylum Bacteroidota; class Bacteroidia; order Bacteroidales; family Rikenellaceae; genus Alistipes. The sequence continues at coordinate 138,664 of CANBCZ010000001.1, read as the reverse complement.
GAGAAGGAGGCAAATCGTTTCCGCGACGAGACACTTGTCGATATCAGCTCAACTATAAACAACGCACAGAGTCAGGGTAACCGTTATCACAATGCATACGCCATAACTTTGGGCGATGTGACATTTGACAACAACGTCCTCTGGCCTACAATGGCAAAACTCTGCTCAAGCATCAAGCTCAGCAACGGCAATAGTATTCCTATCTTTAACTGTATCGGTAACCACGACCACAACGCCGAGGTTCAGAATGACGATGAGGCTGTAGAGCTCTTTGTGGAGCACTTCGGTCCTACTGACTACTCATTCAACCGCGGTAAGGTTCACTTTGTTGTTATGGACAACATCCAGTGCACCTCTGTTGATGGTTTTGGCGACAGCAAGACATGGAACTACAACGGCGGTTACACCGACAAGCAGATTAATTGGCTTGAGAAGGATCTGGCAGCAGTAGACAACAAGGAGGATAAGATGGTTATCCTCTCCGGACACATTCCATTCCGCGGTGGTAGCAACGGCGGTGGTGCAAATGTAGACAAGGATAAGGGTCACAGAGAGGTATTGGAGCTTCTTACTCAGTTCAAGGAGGCGCATATCTTTATCGGACACACCCACTATCCTGAAAACTTCCACCACACATCTTATACCACACTCAATGGCAAGCCTATCTTCGAGCACGTACACGGTGCGGCTTGTGGTGGCTGGTGGTGTTCGCAGATTGGTGTCGAGGGTTCTCCAAACGGATACAGTATATATGAGGTTAAGGGCGCAACTCTCCACAACTGGGTTGCAAAGGCTGTAAACAAACCAGAGACATATCAGCTCCGAGTATACAACGGAAATGACAGCTACGGCAGCAGGTATCCATACACTTGGACAGGCGGTGGTACAGGCGGTAGTAACAATATCAAGACCAACGGTCGAAGTGATCTGAAGGATTGCTTTATTGCAACTATCTGGAACGACGACAACCGTAACTGGGAGGTAGACCTTGTTGTTGATGGCGTAGCGCACAGAATGCAGCGAGTAAACTATAATCTCGCCGATATGTGCTCTACAGCATTCTTCTTCAACGAGTTGGGCAAGAATACAACCACTTGGAACAAGGGCATGAAACACTATTGGTTCATAAAGGCCCCTTGTGGCAATCCTGCACAGGAGAAGAACTGGACCGTTCGCGCAACTCATACCGTAGAGGTAAGTGGTGAGCAGAATGTATATCAGGAGAATGGTTTTACCACATCTTATGATGGTTTCAGGTAGAAATTCGTCATAAATAAAAAATAAGTGTGTTCCTTCGGGACACACTTATTTTTTGTCTATTGAGTCAATAATCTGCTCGACAGTTCTGCCTCGCATAAGCTGTCGAACAATATCTATCGAGAGCCTCAGTTCGCCCTTCAGATAGTCCGCCTTGGCACTCTTTAGTCGCTCCTTGCACTGCTCAAGGATAAAGTCATAGAGGTCTATATGGTAGATCTTCTTGCTATGGGCATACTCCAAATACCAATCATCAAAGCGTTTTGCCAAACGCTCCATCCCCAGCTCACTCCTACTAATCGCCTCCGCAAAAGAGATTACTCGCTCTACCTGTGCTCGGCGGCGCTCCAAATTGAGTGCGTCGTAGTCCTTGGCGAGCACCTTATCAGTCGTAAGCGGCTCTATCTCGCTATACTGCTCATCCCTGCGCTTGAGTCTGAAGAGCAACACGACAAGCAGCACTACCGCCACGACATATACGGCAACAGCAATCCACCCCAACCAGAAGTAGAGGTAGAGTGCAATGGCGAACAGAACAATTGCCAGCTGATAGTAGTAACGCCGATTCATATAACAAAGATAGTCCTTTTTCTGCTCCGAAGTAGCGTCAGTGAGCAATTTTGCACAATTTTTTCGAGTGTAGCAGCCATAAAACTCTGTGCAAAGTGAGAGATTGTCTGATAGTTATAGTCGCCATTGCTGTTATGGTCTATCTGCTCGTAAAGGAGTATCTGCGACCCGGGTTGGTACTCTTCTCGGTAGTTGTGGTACTGCTCGGCACCGGAGTTATATCTGTATCAGATGCCCTTGCAGGCTTCTCTAACAGGGGTATGATAACCGTAGCGTTGCTCTTTCTTGTCAGCGAGGGTATTCGCGCAAGCGAGTGTCTAAAACCGATAATGAGAGGGCTGTTTCCGAGCCGTAGCGACTCAATATCTCGTAGCTACGCCGCCATTCTGCCCGCAGTGGCAGCCATATCTGCCTTTGTGAACAACACCCCGATAGTGGTAATATTCATCCCCCACATAAAGGCGTGGTGCCGACAGGTCGGGGTATCTGTAAAGAAGTTCCTCATTCCACTCTCATACGCCGCTATTTTGGGAGGTATGTGCACGCTGATAGGCACCTCGACAAATCTTGTGGTACACGGACTGATGATTGATGCGGGGCTGTCGGGCTTTTCGATGTTTGAGTTAGGAAAGGTCGGGGCGATAATTGCGTTAGCGGGTACAATATATATGGTGCTCTTTATAAATCGGTTGCTGCCTGATGATGCGCCAACACCCAAAAGCAGCAATCGTCACATTGTGGAGGTAATTCTCGCCTCGCGATTTCCCGGCATACAGTGCACAACAGAGCAGTTTGACTTCTACAAGCACTATGGAGCACATATTATCTCCGCTTGGCGTGACGGTGAGGTTGTGGATGATATGGAGAGCTACTGCTACAAAGAGAATGACAAGTTGCTACTCTCGGCAGAGCGCCACTTTGTCGATACTTGGGGCAGTTCGAGCATATTTCTGATTATGACAAACGGAACAGAGCACAGCCATACGGTAGCACGGTGGAGGCAGCTGCTCTCGTTGCTACTGCTTGTAGCGATGGTTATCGGGGCAAGTGTCGGTCGAAGAGGTGGTACAGATATGCTCTTCTGGGCGGCAATAGTGGCAGTGATAATGGCATTTACGGGGATTTTTCCGGCAAAGAGGTACACAAAGTTTATCTCGTGGGATATACTTGTGACAATAGCCTCGGCATTTGCCATTTCGCGAGCGATGATACTCTCGGGGCTTGCAGATGCCATTGCGGCGGGGGTAATTACGCTATGCAACACACTCTCGCCACGATTTGTGCTGGCACTGATATACATCATCACAAACATCATTACGGAGATTATAACAAACAACGCTGCAGCGGCATTCTCCTTTCCCATAGCACTCAGTGCAGCCACGCAGCTCGGCGTAAGTCCTACACCGCTATTAGTCGCGATAGCCATTGCCGCCTCGGCGAGTTTCTGCTCGCCCATAGGTTACCAGACAAATACCATTGTGCAGGGTCTGGGCGGCTACAGATTTAGGGATTTTGTCCGCGCAGGGTTACCGCTCAGCGTGATTGCATTTACAGTTTCGATGATTTTTATACCTATTTTTTGGGAGTTCTAATGGAAAATATCTATCCAAATTTCAGTCGGTTCGAGAGTCGCGAGCAGAAGGAGCGACAGTTATATCAGCAGGGGATAACACTCTGGTTTACAGGGTTATCTGGTGCAGGAAAGAGCGTTATTGCGGCAGCATTAGAGCGGCTGCTGACGGCAAATGGTTACTTCTCGACGGTCCTTGACGGCGATAATCTGCGCGACGGTATAAACTCCGACCTCGGCTTCTCTGCCACTGACAGAGCAGAGAATATCAGGCGCACCGCCGAGATATGTCGGTTAATGAACAACTGCGCCATAATAGTCATAGCCACGCTCGTCTCCCCGACAGAGGAGCTCAGAGAGTTGGCTCGAAGGATTATTGGCAGGCAGAGGATGGTGACGGTATACATATCTACCCCGCTGACAGAGTGCGAGAGGCGCGACTCAAAGGGGTTATATGCGCGTGCAAGGCGTGGCGAGATTGGTGACTTTACCGGAATATCTGCCCCATTTGAGGCGCCACAAAAGCCTGAAGTTGAGATAGATACGACGGGTGTATCCCCCAAAAAGTGTGCAGAGATAATTTTTTCAACAATAAAAGAGATATATGGACTATAATTTGAGCCACCTGAGGGCATTAGAGGCAGAGTCTATAGAGATTATCCGCGAGGTGGCGGCGGAGTTCTCATCGCCCGTAATGCTCTACTCCATAGGCAAGGACTCCTCAGTAATGGCACATCTTGCAAAAAAGGCATTCTACCCCGGGCGGGTACCGTTTCCGCTGATGCACATAGACTCGAAGTGGAAGTTCAGCGAGATGATAGCCTTTCGTGACCGGTTTGCCCGCGAGAACGACTGGGAGCTGATTGTAGAGTACAACAGAACCGCATACGAGCAGGGTGTAGGACCTTTTACCCACGGCAGCAAGGTGCACACAGAGCTGATGAAGACACGCGCACTGCTCGACGCGCTGAAGAGGTACGGATTTGATGCCGCCTTTGGTGGTGCGCGGCGTGATGAGGAGAAGAGCAGAGCCAAGGAGCGCATATTCTCGTTTCGCAACACCCAGCAGCAGTGGGAGCCGAAGAGTCAGCGACCCGAGTTATGGAACATATACAACACCCGCATACGCAAGGGCGAGAGTATTCGCGTATTCCCGCTGAGCAACTGGACAGAGATAGATATTTGGCAGTACATTCGGCACGAGAATATCCCCGTAGTGCCACTCTACTTTGCAGCAGAGAGGAGTGTGGTCGATATTGACGGCAATCTGATACTTGTAGACGATATGCGTATGCCAAAGCATTTGCGTGAGAGGGCTGAGAGGCGAAAGGTTCGTTTCCGAACACTCGGCTGCTATCCCCTTACAGGAGCAATTGAGAGTAATGCCGACACGATAGAGGGTATTGTCGAGGAGATGATTCTTGCGACACGCTCGGAGCGCACAACGCGAGTGATAGATTTCGACCGCGAGGCGAGTATGGAACAGAAAAAGAGGGAGGGATATTTCTGATGATTGAGGATTTTTTGGCGCAAGATGAGCGCAAGGATATGCTGCGACTGCTGACTGCCGGCAGTGTGGATGATGGGAAGAGCACCCTTATCGGGCGTCTGCTCTTTGACAGCAAGCAGGTATATGAGGATCAGCTGCAGGCACTGAGCCAAGAGAGCAGAAGAGGCAGCTGTGGCGGCACGGACTATGCCCTACTCTGTGATGGTCTCAAGGCGGAGCGCGAGCAGGGGATTACGATAGATGTGGCATACCGATACTTTGCCACAGCACAACGCAAGTTTATAATTGCCGACACCCCCGGACACGAGCAGTACACGCGCAATATGGTTACGGGTGGTTCGACAGCCGACCTTGCCATTGTCCTTGTAGATGCACGGCAGGGGATAACCACCCAGACTCGACGACACAGCCACATTATAGATATGCTCGGGATAGAGCACATTGTGCTGGCGATAAACAAGATGGACAGCATAGGATACAGTGCAGAGCAGTTCAACAGCATTGCCAAGCAGTATACGGCATGGGCGACGGAGCAGGGATTTTCGTTTGCCTCGCTGAAGATTGTCCCTATATCGGCGCTATGTGGCGACAATGTGGTCAATCGTTCGCAGAGTATGCCGTGGTACAATGGACCGACACTATTGGAGATATTGGAGAGTACCCCGATATGCAGCAGTGGGGTATCTGCTCCATTTCGTATGCCGGTGCAGTATGTTATCCGACCAAATCAGGATTTTAGAGGATTTGCCGGAAGGATAGCCTCGGGAACAATCCGCGTGGGCGACAAGATAACTGTTCTGCCATCGGGAAAGAGCTCGCAGGTGGCGCAGATTATTACGGGGACTATTCGATCGACATACGCATTTGCTCCGCAATCGGTAACAATTGTGCTTGACGACCAGATAGATATCTCGCGGGGCGATATGATTGTGCGCAGCGAGCAGCACAGACCGGCTATGGGGCAGAAGATATCCGCCATTGTCGTATGGATGGACGAGGAGCCGATGGATAGAGAGAAGCTCTACTACCTCAAGCAGGGGACCCTCACCGTACGGGCAACAGTAAGGGCTATACCCTATCTGCTCGATATAAACACAGGAAACAAGTTAGAGTGCAATACGCTATCACTCAATCAGATAGCGGCAGTAGAGATACTCTGCTCATCGCCGCTTGTATGCGATAGTTACAGCGACAACAAGGGCACCGGAGCCTTTATAATTATCGACCCACTGACAAACTTCACCTCGGCGGCGGGAATTATAACGGGTGCAGAGGCAGAGAGTACGACTGACGGCAATAGTGTGATAAACATATCGCTCTCCAGACACGGCATAGCCATTCAGAATATGGAGCTGCTAAACAGCTTCTGCAAGATTGTAGAGAGCCGAACGGGGGTGACAATAAACTGCACAGAGTGATGCCGTTCTCGTTTGACAACCTCCCCGTAACGACACTTATCGGTGCCGACAGCAAAACTTTCGACTGCGTAACCGAGGGTATCAACATAGACAAGGTAGAGAAATTTAGGGCAACAAAGCTCTGTCAGCGGCTCCTCTCTCCGCTCTACAGACTCAACGACAGCGCATATCAACACCTTAATACTCAAGAGATTAAAGCTCCGATATTTATCATCGGGCACTGGCGCAGCGGAACGACATTTGCCCACAACCTGCTCAGTCGCGATATGCAGTTTGGGTACTGCACAACCTATCAGACCGTATTCCCCCACCTGATGTTGCGGGGCAGGGGCATTATGAGCCACATTGCGGCACTTGTAATGCCGACCTCACGACCGAAGGACAAGGCTGTGCTGAGCATATCGCAGCCGCAAGAGGAGGAGTTTGCCATTGCCAATATGACCCACGCAGCCTACTATCACGCGTTGATTTTTCCGCAACTTATGGGGCTGTATCGCGAGAAATATCTCCTCTTCAACGGCTCTTCGGAACAGGATATCGGCGACTTTTGCAGTGCCACGAAACGGGTTATCAGAACGGCACTACACTGTCAAGGTAAGAGCCATTTTCTATCGAAAAATCCACCACATACGGCGCGGATACCTATATTATTAAGTATGTTCCCCGATGCGAAGTTTATCTATATCTTCCGCAACAAGGGGGATGTATTGCGCTCGACAAAGGAGTTTTTCCGACAGACGACAGATGCCGTTGCGCTACAAAATATATCAACACAACAACTTGACTACGAGATAGTTAAGACTTACGACGCAGTTATCGACAAGTATGAGCAGGATAGGATTTTAATCCCCGAAGGCTCGCTATGCGAGGTGTCGTTTGAGCATCTTACATCGCACCCGCAGAGTTGCGTAGAGATGATCTACAAGCGTTTGGGGTTAAAGATGCGGTAGCCGATCGAAAGGCCCGCCTTGAATGGCATAATCTCGCTCGAACCATTGAACGGATCGGGGTGGAGATAATCCTCGTGACCCTGCGGATGCATAATTACAGAGCCGTCAGGGTTGTAGCCATTATACCACGAGCGCAAAAAGCCCACGCCAAGAAAAGCATCGAGCGTCCAGCGCTCGGCAAAGTGGTACTGATAGCCCGCGCAGAGACCGACAATAAGTCCGAAACCTTTGCCATATTTATCGGGGAAGGAGAGAAATTTACCATCTTTAAAGAGCTGTGGTTTATGGATATCGAAGCCCATACCGCCCGCATTAAATGCTGCATAGAAGCCATTTGTTGCACCCTTGAAGTAGTAGCGGTACTCGCCATTGAACATCCCGAAGAAGAGATGACGACCACCCACACTGCGCCACGGCGAGAAGGTGGCATCGACAGCAATCGTAGAGTGCGGAGCCACCACTGCCTCCACCTGCGGGTTTACAACACCCACAACTGCGTAGAGGGCGTTCAGCTTGGCGTATATCTGAGCCGTAGCCGAAGGGAGCGCAAAGGTCAGCGAGGCAACAAGTATCAAAAGTAGTCGTTTCATACTACAAAGTTAAGCATTATTCGGTAAATTGTCCATCTTTTGGCGTAAAGTTTGATTGTTACAAGTCATAAATTTTACATTATGCTTTGGAGTTTTATTATCGGATTGATTGCGGGATTTGTCGCAAATGCAGCTGTTAAAGGTGGCGGTTACGGACTTATAGCCAACCTTATTGTCGGACTTGTCGGGGCGCTGTTGGGAAGTTGGATTGCGCAGATGTTCAGCCACGACGGACTTGGAGTGTGGGGCATTGTACTCTCCTCGGCAATAGGTGCAGTGGTACTGCTGATACTCGTTGCGATAGTGGCAAAACGAACAAATAACGGCTAAAATCGGATATTGTCCGATTTTTTGTTATATTTGCGGTATACTAAAAAATAGAAGATATGACAACTACACCCCCACAGAGACCGAACGACCACCTTGTGCTGGCGATTCTTACGACTCTATGTTGCTGTATGCCCCTCGGTATTGTGTCGATTGTCCGCTCGACACAGGTAAATAGTTATTGGGCAGCAGAGAAATATGATGAGGCTGTACAAGCATCTGAAGATGCTAAGAAGTGGGCACTGATAGGAATGGGTCTCTGCATTGCCGGAGTGTTTATATATCTGCTCTTCTTCGGCGGATTGGTGGCTTTAGGTATCGGATTATCGGAGTTATAGTATGAAACGTGTAGCAATAGTGACTATTGCCGCTGTGGCAGCAGTCGGTATTGTACTGTTATACAAGCACTTTGACCCGACATTCTCGCACTTTGCGCCAAAGTGTCCGTTTCTTCTGCTGACGGGATATGAGTGTCCGTCGTGCGGTATTCAGAGGGCAGCACACTCTGCGCTGAACGGAGATTTTCAGAGGGCTTTTTGGTTAAATCCGTTTGTGGCGCTGGTTATGCCCTACTTCCTATTAGTCGTGCTGACAACATTTGTAAGGGGCAGATATATTGATAGTTTGCGCTCTATTGTACAACACAGATATGCTGTATACGGATATATAGCCCTATTTTTTATCTGGTGGATACTCCGCAATACGGCGTGGTGGCAAAAAATATGCGAAAATATTTGCTAATTGAGATATTTTCACTACCTTTGCGCCGCATTAAGTACTTAATTAAAAAACACAAGAAAGATGAAAAAGGGAATTCATCCGGAGAATTATCGTTTAGTGGCGTTTAAGGATATGTCTAACGACCACGTGTTTTTGTGCAGGTCCGCCGTTTCGACAAAGGAGACCATCGAGGTGAACGGCGAAACCTATCCCGTGTATAAGATGGAAATCTCCAACACTTCTCACCCGTTCTATACTGGTAAGATTAAGTTGGTTGATACCGCTGGTCGCGTCGATAAGTTTATGAGCCGTTACGCAAAGCGCTACGATAAGAAGAACAAGTAAGATTACTGTTCTCGGAAAGGTTAAGGCTGTCCAAATGGACAGCCTTACTTTTTTAACGCATACAGGAGAGGTAATTTCTGCGTTAAGTGGTTATTTTGCAGCATTTTATCGTCAGAGTTTGCACACCGAATAATCTGTGCACCAATTTATCGTCAAAAGGTAGTAGTAGCAACGCTCGGGTAAAAAGACAGCGAAGGGCTGTACTAAAGCGTACTGCCCTTTGCTGGAGTTTTAGCTAGCGGAAGCTAATGCTGCCTTTTCACGATAAATTACAGATGATGGATTGCATTTGGGAATATTGCTCCTCCATACTCTGCAACAACTTATACTGCGCACGAGCACGGACAAGGTTATGGTCGGGATAGGCGATTTTGTAGTATTTATCACCATCGATGTAGTCCATAAGGAAGCGCAGAACCTGCTCGTAGGTGATGTATATACCGGAGAAGGCGAGCCACTCGAGCTCAGAGGCGGTCATGGTAGATTTGCGCTCGGAGAGGAAGCCCTCGGCATAGGCGCGGAACATATCGAGGTTCATAGAGACACGGCTCAAGTCGCGGTCATCCTCGGCGCCGGTATTGGTATATGAGCGGATGGCGTCTCCGAAGTCATTGAGCGAGGTGGAGTTCATAACGGTATCGAGGTCTATGGCACAGAGCACATCATCGGTGGTCTGGTCAAAGAGTATATTGCTGATTTTCGTATCGTTATGGGTGACGCGGGTAGGGATTGTACCATCCTCGACAAGGCTCCAGAACCCGAGCATCTTCTCGCGGCGTGAAGCGATCCACTCAATCTCCTCAGCAAGTTCTGCCACGCGACCTGCAGCGTCAGCAGCCACAGAGGCGTCCCACTGCTCGAAGCGGTGGCGGATATTATGAAAGCCCTTGATGGTCTCGTGCAGCGGCTGGTCGAAGTCGGCAAGGAGCGATTGGAAACGACCGATACCTGCTCCGCCCTGACGAGCCAGCTTAGTGCTATCTGCGCGGTCGTAACACTTTGAGCCCGAGATAAATAGGCAAGCAGCCCAGAAGTTACCATCCACCTCGGCGCAGAGCTCTCCGCTGCGGGTAAGAGTGACGGTGAGCGCCTGACGCATAGGGTCGGCAACCTTGCGTTTGATATGCTCCGAGACGGCGACGATATTACCCATCATAGCCGGCACATTGGGGAAGACATAGTGGTTTTTGCGTTGCAGGATATAGTTCGGGCTGTCACCCGCAGTGGTAACGACATAGGTATCGTTGATAAATCCCTCGCCCAGAGGGGTTATGCTCACAACATCTCCCTCAAAGGCGAAGAGCGAGGCAATCTCAAAAAGTTTTTCGTTATTCATTACAAAAGGTTATCTCCCCGAAAAATTCGGGACAGTGAAAATTTGGTTTATCAAGCGTTATAGGCGACCAACTCAAAAAGTGCGGTTGTGCAAGCTTATCGCCACATTTATAGAGGTTTACGGCAAGTTTTGCAGGCGCCGCAGAGAGTCCGAGAAGCGAAAACGGTATCAGCTCTGCCGCCCACCAGCGGTTATCGCCACAGATATCTATCGGCGCGTGGTCGAAAGAGGTGTAGCGGGCAATCTGAGCAAGTTGCTCTGCTGTGAAGTGATCGGCGCACTCTCGAGAGGTGCGGTATGCTGCAAGCAGAGTGCCTATGGCGTTGAGTTCGAAGTTATAGTACCCCTCGCCCGCAGGATTTTTCACGAAAAACTCCACGCAGCTATCCTCCCAAACTCGTCCGTTATCCTCCATCTCGACAGCCTTTGTGTGGCTCTCCTCGACAGAAAAGAGCAGGGCAAGGGAGCTCTTCGAGTATGCCAAGTATGCCATAACTGTCGGAGTATACGGGTAGTCCGCAGCCCAATTGTTGTAGCCAACGGCAAATGCAGCCCCCTCCGACGCCAGCTTTTGGCGCAGAGAGTCCGCAGCAAGGTGTTCTATATCAGCAATATAAGGGACATTCATACTACCAGACAATTTCCGACTTTCCGAGGCTCTTCAGGTAGGCATTTGCCTGCGAGAAGTGACGACAGCCGAAAAAGCCTCGATATGATGAGAGTGGTGACGGGTGTACACTCTTGAGAATCAAGTTATTGACAGGGTCAGCAATAGAGCCCTTCTTCTGTGCATAGCTACCCCAGAGCATATAGACAACGCCGCTCTTTCGCTCGGCAATGGCACGCACGACAGCGTCGGTGAACTGCTCCCAGCCGCGACCCGCGTGTGATGCCGCCTGATGTGCGCGGACGGTAAGCACTGCGTTGAGCAGCAGCACACCCTGCTCTGCCCAGCGGTCGAGCTCGCCGCTTGCAGGGATAGGTGCACCCGTATCGGAGGCTACCTCCTTGAAGATATTCTGCAACGATGGCGGAAAAGGGACACCCTCGGCAACCGAGAAGCAGAGTCCATTTGCCTGACCCACACCGTGATAGGGGTCCTGACCGATAATTACCACCTTGAGTTTATCGAACGGACACTTATCGAATGCGCGGAAGATATTCTTCCCCTTAGGAAAGACCTCTCCGGCAGCATACTCGGCACGAACAAACTCTGTGAGTTGCTCGAAGTAGGGTTTTGAGAACTCTTCGGCAAGGATAGCCTTCCAATCCTCCGCAATACGCACATCAACCATAATATTCTGCCTCCAATTTTCGTTATATTTTACACGAAGATAGACATTTTATTTCAGAAAACAAACATTACACAGAAGAATGATTTTATCCACTTTGCCGAGGCGATAGATTTCGCACAGCAGAGAAGATTATTAAAATTGTTAAAAAACTGTGAATTATTTTTTGATTATCAATGCATTATTAACCAAAATTGTTATACCTTTGCGAAATAAAAAGTCACTTCTCAATCTAAAGATTGATAGATATCTGACAGTGAAGGTTGGTTCCGAGGTAGCAATTTGCAAAAAAATATGATAATTATGCGTAAAATTAAGTTTGCCATTATGCTGGCATTGGCTATTGTTCCTTTTTTCGCTCAGGCACAGTTGCCATCAGTAAAGGTTGAAAATCGTAAGGGCGAGGTTGTAAATACCGCATCTTTGGTAGATGGTAAGACCCCGATGATTATCTCATTCTGGGCTGTTACCTGCAAGCCTTGTATCCGCGAGCTCGATGCAATAAACGACGCTATGCCGGATTGGCTCGACGAGGCTGCTTTCCGCGTAGTGGCGATATCTACAGACGACAGCCGATTCTCTGCACAGGCTCGTGCATGGGTAGAGGGTCACGGATGGAGTGACTTCACCGTACTGTTCGACAAGAATCAGGAGTTTATGCGTGCAATGAATGTGTCGTACACTCCGCAGGTATTTGTTGTGGACAAGAACGGCAAGGTGGTATACTCGCACACCGGATATACTCCCGGCTCGGAGCAGGAGCTGATAGATGTAATCAAGAAACTCAAGTAGTTTTCGACCAAACTGAAATATGAAGAGACTTACAATTTTACTCTCGCTCGCACTACTCGTATCGGCAGCAACTGCCCAAGAGAAGGACGAGGAGCGCAAAGGTCGTCTGACCGGCAGTTTTGAGACCAACTCGATATACTATGTCGAGGATGGCAAAACTGCCGCAGTCGTTCCGGAGGACCGCTTCGGTTCCAACAACTACCTCAAGTTAGACTACTACCACGGCAGATTCTCTGCCGGCGTTCAGGCAGAGGGCTATCTGCCTGTGTTGCAGGGATATCCGACAAACCTCACAAAGGCGGGACTCTCTAACTTCTACGCTTCGTGGGTAGATAAAGACTTCTCTGTTACGGCAGGTACATTTTACGATCAGTTCGGCAGCGGACTGCTTTTTCGTTCTTATCAGGACCGTACTTTGGGTATGAACAGCGCACTGCTCGGTGCTCGCGTGACATACAGCTACAAGGATATTCTTGCCCTCAAGGCTATATGGGGTATGCCGCGTCTGGGTATGGAGTTTTCATCGACTCAGGTGCGTGGTGCCGACCTCTCGTTTGCAATATCGTCACTTGCCGGCTGGAAGCAGACACTGCTCGCTGTGGAGGGTTCTGTGCTCAACCGTCACGAGGCTATATCGGCAGATCTGAAGGAGGAGGGCGGACTGCCATCTTCGACAGGTTTCTCGGGACGACTGAACTTCGAGAGTAAGGGATTTATTGTTCGCGCAGAGTATATCGATGCCGGCGAGCGTCACTACCCTAACGGCGCGTATGACGGAGTGAACGACCCTCGCATCGACCTTATCAAGAACGGAAACGCGCAGCTGATAGAGGTTGGTTACAGCGGTCATGGATTGGGCGTAAATATCACTGCCCGACGACTCGAGTATATGGATATGCCGATTGTATATCGCAACACCTCGACAGCAAATGCGCTCAACTACATCCCTGCACTTACAGCGCAGTACTCATATATGCTGACAAACCTCAACCCGTACATCGTGCAGCCGAGCACCATTCTTGGCAGCCACTGCGCTCCGGGTGAGATTGGTGGTCAGGTAGATATCTACTACAATGTGGCTCGTCGCACAAAGCTCGGCGGCAAGCGCGGTATGAGGTTGGGACTCAACTACTCGACCTACTACTCACTGCTCAAGGATCGTTCGGCAAAGGCGGACAACCTGCTCTGGCAGAGCATCAACTTTACCCTCGAGAAGCAGTTTACGCGCAAGTTCAAGCTCAACTTCCTCTACTCGTTCCAAGAGTACAACGACTCACACGGTGTAAATCCGTACACATGGAAGAGCAACATCTTTGTAGCCGATATGCTCTACAAGTGGACCTCAACCATATCGACACGACTCGAGCTGCAGTATCTGCTCTCGAAGCACGACAAGAGGGATTGGATGGCGGCACTTGCTGAGGTGAACTTTGCTCCGCACTGGAGCATCTTTGCAAGCGACATGTACAACCACGGAGCCACAAAGATTCACTACTACAATGCCGGTGTGAGCTACACAAAGTCTCGCACCCGTATTCAGCTCAGCTACGGTAGAAACCGTGCCGGAGTTGTCTGCTCGGGTGGTGTCTGCAGAAACATACCTGCATACACAGGTGCAAACCTTATGATTACAACAAGTTTCTAAGATGAAGAACTTTTTACGATATACAATTGCCTCGCTGGCACTCTTTGCTATCGGTTGTCACGGCACACCGAACGACCTTATCGTCGAGGACAACAAGCAGCCCGAGGAGCAGGAGCCGACAGTGGATAAGGGTCTGATACTGAGCGTAGACAAGCAGACTATCGAGGCAGATGGCGATGACTATGTCACCTTCTATCTGACACTTGATGGCGAGGAGCTCACCTTCGATGAGGATAAGTTGTCAAAAATCTACTTTATCCACGAGAAGAGCGGTGTTCGCCTTGAGCGCTATGCGACAACATTCACTGCCGTAAAGAACGGCGACTACTCGTTTATTGCCACATACAAGGGTCAGCAGTCGGCAAACTCGGTACAGGTGAAGGCGGTAAACCGCGAGAAGTACGAGCCTTACAATCAGAAGGTTATGATCTACGACCTGACAGGTGCGTGGTGTCCTGCTTGTCCAACAATGACTGCAGGTCTTGAGAATGTAGACCCAATGTGGAAGAGCAATATGATTGTGCTCGCTGTTCACAATGGCGACCAGTGGGAGCTGACAGAGGGCAATACTGACCTTGCAACCGCTATGCTTGCCAAGTTTGGCGGTCAGGGATATCCAACCTGCATATATGACCTTCAGTATCAGAATGGCAACGCCCGCACACCGAGTGAGATTGGTGCGCTTATCGAGAGCCATCTGCAGAGATTCCCTGCAACCTGCGGTGTAAAGATAGAGAGCACAAAACTCGAGGGCACAACCCTTACAATCGAGGCGGCAATGACCTCGGTAACGGGTGGCGAGTATGAGTTCGGATATGCCGTATTGCTTGACAATCAGTACTACGATGGCGGCACAGCGGTAGATGGTATCTACAACGATATTGTGGTGGCAAAGTCTGACAACTTCTTCGAGATGGGTCAGAACAAGATAAACACCGTAGCCGATGTAGAGCGCACAAAGAGCTTTGTCATTGAGGATGTCAAGTACAACGACACAGAGAATATGCGCGTTGTGGTATTTGTGCTGACAAAGCGCAACGGAATGGTTATGGTGGACAACGCCAATGTCTGCAAGCTCGGTGGCAGTGCCGACTATGCAGGTGTGGAGAACTACAACGGTCTGCCGGAGAAGAAGCTCACAATAACTGCCGACAAGAACACTATAAGTGCCAACGGAACAGATGCCGCGACATTTACCGTAAAGTACGGCAATGAGGATGTGAGTCGTGACAAGTCGATGAACATTATCCGCACATTCAATGGCGAGAAGATGACCCTTGCGGCGGGTGCAAACAGCTTTACAACCACCGTAGCAGGTAACTACACCTTTACAGCGCGCTACTACAAGGGTGGCGAGTTTGTTACAGAGGATGAGGTTACCGTAGTGGCAACATCGGCAGAGAGCGGTGGCAAGAAGAACTTCCGCCACAAGTTGCTCGGTATGCAGTTTACATCTATCGGCTGTCCTAACTGCCCTACTTTGAGCACAGTGATAAAGTCTATACAGGGCTCACAGCCTAACCGACTTGTGCCGGTATCGTTCCACCTCGACTACACCATTGCCGACCCGATGAAAATCTCTATGGGCGACACATACTACAAGACACTGAAGGGTAACGGATTGCCTATGTTCTACCTCGACCTTCGCGAGGGAGAGGAGATGACAAGCGTCCGCTCGGTAATCGAGTCCGAGATGGCAAAGCGTGTCGAAAACTACCCTCCGACCTGCGGTGTGGCTATCTCGACCTCATACGACAGTGCTACACGCAAGCTGACAATTAC
Source organism: uncultured Alistipes sp. (assembly GCA_947367255.1). GTDB lineage: Bacteria > Bacteroidota > Bacteroidia > Bacteroidales > Rikenellaceae > Alistipes. The sequence continues at coordinate 122,560 of CANBCZ010000001.1, read as the reverse complement.
TCCGAGAATACAGTCCAACATCGACTCCTCGTATCGCTACTTGGTAATGCTCGTAGAGGATGGCATTGTGGCTGAGCAGTATGGTGTTACGGGCACATATACCCACAACAATGTGGTGCGTGCGGTGCTCTCGGGAAATATCTACGGCGACAAGTTCAATAGTGGTGCGACCCTTAAAGCGGGCGTGGATACTCCGCTGACTACAGTAGTGACAACCACACTGCAGAGCAACTGGAAGCCGGAGAATATGCGCGTAGTGGTATCCGCACTCTCGACATCCGACAATGGCGTGACATACAGCTGCAACAACACCAACGAGTGTGGTGTAGGCAAGAGTTGCGACTATGCTCTTGAGAGCGACAATGGCGGCAACGATGATGGTGGCGAGGAGATTGCCGATGTGGAGTTTAACCGCCATGTATCGGTATTTGAGTTTACCGGTGCTTGGTGTGCGATGTGTCCGGGCGGTTATATCTTCCTCAAGGACCTTATTGAGATTTGGTACAGCTACGACACAGTACACATTATGGCGTTCCACGACTCTACAGGTGGCGACGACCCTATGGGTATTGCGCTGACAAATACATTTGTTACCAAGTTCGGCATCGGCGGATTCCCAGGATTCTTGGTCGATATGCGCGAGGCAACAAGTACACTCACAGAGATTCAGCCGATGATTGACCGCTCATTCGAGAGCGCAGCACCGTGCGGAATTAAGATGTCGGCAACGGCAAGCAGCGCGGAGATAGAGATCTATGCAGCTAAGAGCGGAACATATCGCGTTGCACTATATCTGCTTGAGGATAAGATTATTGCAACGCAGAACAAGGGCGGAACATATGTAAACAACTACCAGCACGACCATGTGGTACGCAAATTAGTATCGTCACTCTATGAGGGCGACCGCGTGGGAGAAATTAAGGCAGCAGAGAAGGCGACAAAGAGCTATACATTTAGCCTTGACAGCAGTTGGAAAAAGGAGAACTGCACCCTCTGCGCCCTTGTATTCGATAACAGTCAGACAGTTATCAATGCAGCCGTATGTGCTGTTGGTGGAAGTGTAGATTACGACTATAAAAAATAGGTACTATGATTAAGAAATTTTTAACAATTGCACTCTGTGCGCTCCTTACTGTGAGCGTTGCAGTATCTTGTGGCGAGAATGCACCTGTGAATGAAAATCAGCAGGAGCAGCCGGAGAATCCTGACAACCCGGACAACCCGGATAATCCTGACAATCCGGATAACCCAGATAATCCGGACAACCCTGATAACCCGGACAACCCAACTCCGGATCCAGACAAACCGGCACAGACTCCGGTAGATATCTATCCGGGAGTTCCGACACCTGTGACCGCTTATGAGAACAAGGTGGAGGCATCAAGCGACGGTGCAACTATCGAGGTGACAAAGGTTGAGAACCGTAACTTCGTGTTTACAGTTCGTCCGGGCGAGGCTGTACAGTCTTACCGACTCGATGTATATCCGTTGGCACACCTCTACAACTCTCTCTATGAGCGTATGCGCTCTGAGGGCAAGAGCAAACTTGAGGCTCGCGATGTGGATACATACATCCGCGATCTGATCTTCAACACTACAGGTTCGGCAGGTTTTACATTTGACCCTACAACCCACTCGGACTACGCTGCAAAGGAGTTCGACTGGATGAACACATCTTACTCTCAGGTGCGCGTAGTGCCTGACTCGGAGTACATCATTATCGTTATTGCCTGCTACGACAAGGAGGGTACAGTAGATGGAGATATGTCGCTCTGTTATGTAAAGACCCCTTCTGCACCGCTGGTGGGTAATCCGCGCGTGGATGTAGATGTAAAGGTAAGCTATACCGCAATGGAGATTACCTACAAGCCTAATGCAGACTGTAAGTACCTCTATCAGTGGTGCTCGAACGAGTATGACCTCAAGCCATATATCGAGATCTATGGCGAGAAGCTCTACATCGACTTTATGCGTCACTCGGTTATCGGCGACCCTATCTCGGCAGCAGACCCTGACAGCTGTCACTTCTACATCGACTTTGGTCAGGATGCTTCGTCGGATGTGCCTATTATGGCGACAGCGATTGCACTCGACGAGAACTACACCCCTGCAACGGTTATGGATTCGAAGGTATTTACCCTGCTTCCAAAGCCGGTAGTAGCACCTGCAGATGTTGCTATGCGTGTTGTTACCGAGCGTATGGGCGCATCGTATGTATGGTACGAGATGGTTATGGAGAACAACGCTCCGTTTATGTTCTACAAGTTTATCACCCCTGAGGATGCCGAGTACTACAAAACCAAGGCTACAGAGGCTGAGCTTGCTGCATTTGCTCGTACACTCAACGATGACGGTTACGGTCTTCGCAACGAGAACTACTTTAACAACAACAGCGCTGCATATACCTCTTACGAGATTCTCTACTCAAACCCTGACACCGAGTATGTTATTGCATATGTTGGTCGTAACAGCGCTCAGGAGCTTGGTACAGTCAAGTTTACAGACACTTTCAAGACAAAGAAGCTTGTAACAGACAACCCTTCTGCTTGTGTATCTGACTGTAAGCTCACACTTACTGCAAATGGTAGAACTGGCGTTACAATCGTGTTTAACTACGACTTTACAAAGCACGCGGGTGTTCGTTTCCAGTATATCGAGCCTGTACTTGACGGTGCACAGCCATCGGCTGATGCGGGTCGTGATACATTCCTCTCGTTCCTCGGCTTCGGTATGCCAGGTGATGCGCAGGGTCTTATCTCGAACAACTGGGCTGCAGAGCCTATCGGCAAGGATACATACACCCTTCCGGGATTTGAGCCGGGCACAAAGATCAAGTATGCATATATGTGCGAGGACTGGAACGGCGTTGTGGGCGAGCTGATGTTTGAGGAGGTGACACTTCCGGATGTTGAGGATGGTGACAACCCTGTAGCACAGGTAACAGCCGAGCTCGGCGCAAACGGTCAGGTGGTATTTACATTTACCGCAAACAACCAGACTGCCGAGATGAAGTATATGGTGGGCGATGCCTCTATGGACAACGATGCGCTGGGTATCAACCGTCTCGGAAACGAGAGCTACTACACTGCCGAGGAGATGCTCAAGAAGTGGACCACATACTGCTCTGCACAGGGTCTTACAACAAACAACATCAACACTACCCTCTCGGAGCCTGCAGGTCAGGTATTGGTTGCACTCTGTATCCCATACAGCAAGAACTCTGTACGCGGTCCGCTCTCGTATGTAATCTGGGACGGCACAAGCGCAAAGACCCTTACAGACTACTACCCTAACTACAAGCCAACAGCTAAGGCGGCAGCGGCAACCGAGCACCCTGCATTCCAGAGCATCAAGCGCCCTGCAGTAAGAGTAGTATCACTTAAATAAATAGGAAGGATACCTAAGAAACCAAAAAAGGTGGATTTTATAAATTAGGAGGAATTGATAATTAACAAATACACCTCAAATAATTAACAGTCCGGCAAATCAGGAGCCGGCGAATATTTTACAGGGAGGAGCGCCTGATTCACCCCTCCCAGTTAAAAGTTTTATAATATGAAGAACTTTTATGCAATTTTGAAGGGCGTGTTCGCTACCCTCGTTGCTACATCGATACTCTTTGTATCATGTACCGAGCCGTATGACGATACCGCTATCCGTCAGGAGATTGCCGACCTCTATGAGAAGGTTAGCAAGCTTGAGGAGAAGCTCGACAACGAGGTTGCAGCACTCAAGTCCCTGATCGACTCTAAGAGCGTAGTTGCTTCTGCAACAAAGAACAACGACGGTTCTTGGGACATCCTGCTCACTTCAGGTGAGAAGATTACCGTTTATCCTGAGTACAAGCCTGCAGCTGAGGTAAACAACGGCTGTGTGACTGTTGTTCTCCAGGATGGTGTTTACTACTGGGCACAGATTGTTGATGGTGCAGCTGTAGCTATTACAGACGGCGCCGGCAACAAGGTTCCTGTAACCCACAACGCAGCACCTGAGTTCCGCGTAAACCCTGCAACAGGCGACGTAGAGCTCTCTGTAGATGGTGGTAACACTTGGGTTGTTGTAGAGAAGAAGGCTGAGGAGGGCGGCAACTCTGCTTGCATCTTTATCGGTGTAGTAGATGGTGAGAACTCTGTAGACTTCACTCTGGCTTCAGGCGAGGTTATCTCTGTTCCTAAGGCTGAGACTATCGACTTCGGCGTTCAGGCTGGTAAGACTTTCGTTGCTCCAGGTGAGTCTGTAGCTGTTGCTCTCAAGGCTGACAACATCGACGACCTTACTGTTATCGCTAAGCCTGAGGGTTGGAAGGCTACTATCAACGGCAAGACCCTCACTGTTACTGCTCCAACTCAGGAGAAGATCGACGCAGGCGAGGCTGAGCTCGAGGGTGCTGTAAAGATCCACGCTGCTGGTGGCGATGGCAAGTGTATGGTAGGTAAGCTTGTTGTATCTGCATCTGCAAAATCTGTAATCGTTGAGATCGCTGGTGAGGAGGTAACTATCTACAACAACGCAGGTCTGCGTTGGTCTGGTATCTCTTACGGTATTGCTCTTTACGATGAGTTCAACGCTGAGCAGATTGCTAAGGACAAGAACGACTACTCACTCATGGCTCCTGATTTTACTGATCCTCAGCTTACTGTATCTCTCAAGCAGCTCTATAACGAAATGATCGCTGGTGTATACAACCCTGCTGAGTTTGTAGAGATCCCTACAGGTGTATCTTATGTTGTTTGGGCTCTTGCTGGTAGCGATGCTTGGGATCACGTATACTCTGCTGATGAGATTGTTTACTCTGTTTTCACCCCTTCATTTGTTAATGTAGAGGCTACATCTGTTACCTTCAACAATGTTGAGTTTACTGCTGTAGGTGGCGGTTACGCTGGCTATATCGTAGGTGTTCTTGCCGGTAGCGAGGAGGCTGAGCTTAAGGCTCAGCTCGAGAATGCATTTGGTAACTGGCAGAGTGGCTACGGCATGTTCGGTGAGCAGATGTCAGAGCTTAACTACAAGGGTAATGTTATCGACTTCCCAGGTTCTACAATTTGGGGCGGTATCTACCCTAACTCTACATACTTGGTATACATCCTTCCACTTATTGAGGGCAAGGCTGAGACTGATTATGTGGCTGCTGACATCAAGACCTTTGCTTACACAACAACTAACATCGCTGCTGGTGGTTCTGCTACCCTCGCTTTCGAGGCTCGCGAGACTACATATACCAACCTGGAGGTTGCAATCAACGGTTCTCAGAATACATCTATGATCTACGCTTGGTTTGCAAACAACGAGGAGCTTGCAGAGTACAAGACTGATGAGGAGTTGCTCGCACATGTTATTGCTTACAACACTGAGTATCAGCAGATTGCTATGGGCAACACAGCTTCTGCTTACATCTCTTCACTCTCTCCAGGTGCTAGCGCTACTCTTGTAGCATTTGCTGTTGACACAGAGGGTAAATATAGCCAGCTCTACAAGCAGGAGTTCAAGACTAAGTCACTCGACTACAACGAGACTCTGAAGGTTGTTATCGACCAGACTGCTTGTAAGATTGACGCTACAACTGCATCAATCAAGGTATCTACAACTGGTGGTGAGGCTGTATCTTACCGTTATATGGCTGTAGAGAAGGGTGGTTACTCTTGGAAGGGCGAGGAGTCTGCTGAGGGCACACTTGCTCTTGGTGAGAGCTACTATGTAAACGAGATCTCTGCTGCTGAGTTGGTTGATGGTGCTATCAACGTAACTGAGCTGTCAACAAATGAGGAGTATGCATTTGCAGTTGTTGCTGTAGATGCAGAGGGCAACCCTTCACGTGCATCATTCTACTACTTCACTCCAAAGCTCCCTGAGTACCCACTCATTCGTGCTACAAACGAGAAGTATGCTGCTATGAAGCCTACATTTGACTACTCTGTAGCGTGGGATGGCGACTACGGTAGCTTTGCTGTAACTCTGAACGTTACACCTGCTGCTGGTACTACTAAGTACTGGATTGCTATTCCTGATTCAGATGTTCTTCCTATTGACAGCCCTGCACGTGACGTTGTAGACTTTATGATTCTCAAGGAGGGTCAGTACTACGGTAGTAAGTCATTCACTGAGGCTGCGACTATCACTCCAGACTACAAGGTTGGCCGTACTTACGATGTTAAGGCTAATATCTTTATCGTTTGGATGGATAACGAGGGTAACTACTATGAGGCAGTTTCTGCCCCTGTATTTACTCAGCCATTCGTAGCTGAGACTGATGCTGCTTGGGCAGCTTCTCAGCCAACAATCGAGGCTACACTTACAGATGCTACTCTCAACTACACAGTAACTCCAGGTGCTGGTGCTACAAACATGTGGATTATTGCAGTTCCAAATCGTTACTACCACGATGATGACGATTTGACTTATATGCTCACAATCAATCCAGAGGCTGTACAGAGCGCAACTACATACACTGGCACACTTGCAGGTGTTCCTGAGGAGGCTACTGTAGCTGTTGCTTGGACTGATGCTGAGGGTAAGCTCTATCAGGCTAAGACCGTGGTTCTTCCAGAGTAATCAGTTCTGACTATATTCAGTCCCCGATCGAAAGGTCGGGGATTTTTTGTTTTAGTGCTATTTGCAATTGACCATCTTTTTTCATAAATTTGTAGGGTATTTTTTGAAACTATGAAAAAATTAGCAACACTTGTACTGCTACTGTTAATCTCGTTTGGTGGAACAGCGCAAAGTTCGAAGGGATGGAAGAGCCTGAAGCGAAAAGTTAATATGTTCGTTGTAAGCGACTCTGGACGCAACGGTTACTACGACCAGAAGACCATAGCCGAGGTTATGGGTCGTATGGCGGAGAAGATTTCACCCGACTGCGTTGTAGCATCGGGCGATGTTCACCACTTTGACGGTGTGCAGAGCGTGCAGGACCCGCTGTGGATGACAAACTACGAGCTTATCTACAGCCATCCGAAGTTGATGGTGCAGTGGCACGCGATATTGGGTAATCACGAGTATCGCGGCAATACGCAGGCGGTAATGGACTACTCAAATATCAGTCGTCGCTGGTCGATGCCTGCAAGGTACTACACAAAGGTCATCAAGGATGACGGTGTGACGGTTCGTCTTGTGATGATTGACACCACGCCGCTGATTAACAACTACCGCAAGAGCAAAAGCGAGTTCTATGCAGGGGTAAAGGAGCAGGACTACAAGGCTCAGTTGGAGTGGTTGGAGGGTGTTTTAAGCACCGCAACCGAGGATTGGGTTGTGGTTGTGGGTCACCATCCGATATATGCCGACACGGGCAAGAGCAGCAAGGAGCGCCGAGATATGCAGAACCGTGTAGATGGCATACTGCGCAAGTACGACAATGTCGATATGTACATCTGCGGACATATTCACAACTTCCAGCACATCCGCAAAGAGGGTTGCCAGATTGACTACGTTGTAAACTCGTCAGCTGCAAGAGGTCGCGACGTTAAGAAGGTTGACGGCACGCAGTTCTGCAGTGGTCAGACCGGTTTTTCGGTACTTGCAGCGGGCAAGAAAAACCTCTGTCTGCATATGATAGACAAGAGTGGCAAAGTGCTGCATACAGTAACACGAACAAAATAGAATATACTAATAATAAAAACTCACTTATTATGACTCCACACATTAGTGCAGAAGTTGGACAGATTGCCGAGAAGGTAATTATGGCGGGCGATCCGCTGCGTGCCAAGTTTATGGCAGAGCGTTATTTGGAAAATCCGGAGCTTGTAAATCAGGTTCGCGGAATGTATTGCTATACAGGAACTTACAAGGGTAAGCGCGTATCTATTATGGGACACGGAATCGGTATCTCATCTATCGGCATCTACTCTTTTGAGCTATACAAATTTTACGGCGTAAAGCGCATTATCCGTACCGGTTCGGCGGGTGCTTATCATCCGGATTTACACATCGGCGACATTGTCATTGCGCAGGGTGCGTGCGACAACTCGAACTATGCGGCGCAGTACCGTCTGCCGGGAACTTTTGCTCCTATTGCTACATTCGATCTGCTCCGTGCTGCTGTAGAGAAGGCGGAGAGTATGGGTGTGAACTTCCGCGTGGGTAACATCCTTGCCAGCGAGATATTCTACAACGACGACCCTGAGGCGTGGAAACAGTGGCAGAAGATGGGCGTGCTGGCTGTAGAAATGGAGGCATCGGCGCTCTATATGAACGCAGCACGAAGCGGAAATGAGGCACTCTGCATATGCACTATCTCCGACTCTCTTGTAACACACGAGGAGACCACTGCCGAACAGCGCGAGAAGACCTTTACGGATATGATGGAGATCGCATTTGAAATCATCTAAAGGGTATTTTCGGCGTTACGCTCTTTTTATACGAAAGGGAAATACAGAAGTATCTCCCTTCCGACTAAAAAGAGCAAGCCTTGAAAATCCTCCTTTATATGATTTCAAACAAGTACCTAAAACTATGAAACGAGCCATTTTTACACTGTTTGCCATAGCGTTTGTCGGAACGGCATTTGGTTGGGGAACAGTCGGACACAAGATTGCAATTGCCATTGCTCAGCGTCATCTGACAGAGAGGGCGAAGGCGAACATTGCAAAGTACATCGACTACGATTTGAAAGAGGATGCCGTATGGATGGACAAGCACCGTCACGACGAACCTATTGCCTATACCACTCATTATCACGTATTTGCAACGGATAAAAATCTCCGTTATGACCCGAACTATCGTATTGCGGAGGGTGGTGATGTGGTATTTTCGCTCGCCCTTTCCGACTACAATCTTGCAAGTGGTCACTACAAGGAGATGACCGACAGCGCGGTGGTGATGAATATCCGAATGATAATCCACTTTATGGCGGATATGCACTGTCCCGTACATACGCACGTCGAGGGTGTGAAGACCATCTGGAAGTGCAAGTTTGGTGGCAAGGAGTGGGAGAGATTCCACCCGATTTACGACAAGATTCCGGCTCGAATATACGACAAGAGTCTCTCATACGATCAGATTGCCGAGCAGCTTGACATATTGAGCAAAAAGGAGATTAAAAAGGTTGTTGCCGGTTCGATTATCGACTGGGCGAACGATGCAGCGAGGGTGAGTACAAAAATCTACGACATAAACCCGATGTATGCCTACGATATGGATCCCGAGACAGACGAAAAGTCGCGCGCTATTATCGACACGCAGCTGCGTAACTCGGGATATCGACTTGCCGCAAAGCTGAACGAATATTTTGACTATTAACATTATAAAAAAATCATGAGAAGAATTTTAACATTTCTGACTGTCGCAATGCTCTCTGTAGAGGCTTTTGCGTGGGGTGGCGTGGGTCACCGAGTAATTGTGGAGATTGCTCAGCGCAACCTCACTCCGAAGGCGAAGGAGAACATCTCCAAGTATATGAACTACGACCTGAAGAAGGAGGCAGTATGGATGGATACTCACCGCAACGACGAGCCTATTGCCTACACAACAGCATGGCACGTATATAATGTAGACGAGCAGAGCATTTACGATCCAAATCCGCGACTCTACAAGGGTGACTGCATCCACGCAATCAAGATTGCAGACTACAACCTGAGTCAGTACGAGCGTCTGACAGACAGCGCAGTGGTGATGAACCTCCGAATGATCCTCCACTTTGTGGGCGATATGCACTGCCCTACACACTCTTACGTTCCGGGTCCTCGCTGCTTCTGGCCTTGCACCCTCAACGGCAAGAAGTACAAGTTCCACGGTGTATATGACAAGATGCCGCAGTTGGTACACGAGGGCAAGAAGGTCGATCAGATTGCCGACGAGCTCGATGTGCTGAAGAAGGGTCAGATTAAGAAGATTGTAAAGGGTGACCTCCACGAGTGGGTGCGTCAGGTGGGTAACGACAACAAGGTTATCTATGAGTGGAACCCTCACCTCACACCTGTACTTGACGACAAGACCGTAGAGCTCTCTGCGGAGTTGGTAAACAAGCAGATGACTCGCGCAGGATACCGCCTTGCATATCTGCTCAACAAGTACTTCGACAAGTAAAAAAATAACATATTCAGCGTAAAAATGGAGGACTTTTTGCCCTCCATTTTTATATTTTTTACTATCTTTGTACTTTGTATGGGTAAAGTGCTGACAATACTGCTTTTCTATCTCTGTTCGGTATGTTTCGTGCAGAGTGCAGAGCTCTCGTCCCTCCCCTTGACAACCGGGTCGGAGGAGCTGTCAAGTCGCTATGCAGAGCAGATCGAGTGTCAGCGTCATTGCAACAACTTTGCCCACCGCGCAGAGTCGATAACCGTTCCGACAACATCGGTAACATCTTCAGCTACAAGAGGTTATCAGCCGAGAGTCACAACGATTATTTCGGCGCTACCATCGTTCTGCATTGCAAAGAGTTACTCTACGCAATTTTCTCTCTATCATCTTTACGGCAGACGTGCAATAGACTACTTCCTCTACACGCTCTGTCAGTTGCGTTTGTGATAAAATTATAGCTATCTGATTTTGACTATAATTTATAACAACAAACCAACAAAAAAAACGATGAATAAGATTAAATTTTACGAGGCGTTATACACCTCGTGCAGCTATATTGTAGCACGACGCAAGAGTATCGTGCTCCCCATTTTGATTATTGTGGCAGGCATTGTGCTTCCACTTGCAAGTACAATGTTGCTCAAAGGTTCAGAGTTTGACAACATCAACTCTGCAGTTATCCTGCTCGGCATAGCTCTTGCCATTGGTGGAGCTATATGGCTGTTGGGCAGAGTGAACGGCAAGGGCGAGCCCTTCCACACAGAGAAGGGTAAGTTTTTGGTAACAAAGACCCTCTCTTACGACCGTTCACGCCGCTCGGAGGTGCTCAAGGCTATGGGCAGCGGTAACCTTGAGGCGCTGCTGGCTGTTCCGACCTGCGAGGTTTCGGCACTCTGTCTGCTGCTCACAATGCTTGACGACAAGTCATTTGCCGCAGCACAGCTCTTCGAGTATGCCGAGTTGGAGTACCGCGAGCTGAGCCGAGTGACAGTCATAAAGGGCTAAAGGGCTATTGCCATTTACAAAAAATAGACATTTTCAAAACAAGTGTTCATAAAAAGAACATAACTTATGATGGAGATAACGACCGAGAATTTTCTGTTGATTGGTGCTATACTGCTCTTTGTTGCGGTGCTTGCCGGTAAGGTTGCTTACAGGCTCGGCACCCCGGCATTGCTGCTCTTTTTGGGCGTAGGTATCTTCTTCGGATATGAGATACTATCGTTCAACTCGCCCGAGCTGACGCAGTTTATGGGTATGATTGCGCTCAGCATCATCCTCTTTTCGGGCGGTATGGATACCAAATTTTCGGATATCAAACCGGTCCTTCTCCCCGGAATAACCCTCGCCACGGTGGGTGTACTACTGACGGCATTTATCCTTGGCGGGTTTATATACGGAATTTCGCCGTGGCTGGGCGTAGGACTATCGTTCCCGGTAGCCCTGCTGCTCGCCTCGACGATGGCATCTACCGACTCGGCATCCGTATTCTCTATTCTCAGAACGAAGAAGCAGGGACTCAACGAAAATCTACGACCACTGCTCGAGCTGGAGAGTGGCTCGAATGACCCTGTGGCGTATATACTTGTGGTGCTGCTGGTGACAATACTCTCGCCAAACAAACAGGAGGCGGGTATCGGTATGAGCATCATACTGTTTATTGTGCAGATGGTAGTCGGAGCGGCTGCCGGATATGGATTTGGAAAGGCCGCCGTATGGACAATAAACAAGATAAATATGACAAATGCATCGCTCTACTCGGTACTGCTGTTGGCATTTGTCTTTCTGACATTCTCTTTCACGACCCTTGTGCAGGGTAACGGATTTTTGGCGGTATATATCGCCGGTCTTGTGGTGGGAAACTGCAAGATTGTCCACAAACGAACTGTAGTCACATTCTTTGACGGTGTGACTTGGTTGGTGCAGATTATTATGTTCATTATGCTCGGTCTGCTTGTCGATGTCAAGTTGCTGATGGAGCCGAGCACACTGCTGCTGGGTGTTGTAACAGCACTATTTATGACCTTTGTAGCGCGTCCTGTGGCTGTTTTACTCTCGATGGCACCATTCCGTAAATTCTCCAAAAAGGCACGAATGTATGTCAGCTGGGTGGGTCTGCGAGGAGCTGTGCCGATTATCTTTGCAACATATCCGCTTGTGGATCAGGTACCGCACGCCGACCTGATTTTCAATGTGGTCTTTATAGTTACCATAATCTCGCTCACACTGCAGGGAACAACCGTCAGCGGTATGGCTAACAGCCTCGGCGTGGCACGCAAGGAGAGAGAAAGTTCGTTTGGCGACGCCTTCCAAGACCGTATGAAGTCGGAGTTTACCGAGGTCGATGTGAACGAGCTGATGCTCGCACCGGGAAATACCCTCAAGCAGATTGATCTGCCGCAACATACCCTTGTCATTATGGTCTGCCGCGATGGCGACTACTTCGTACCGCAGGGCGATACGGAGCTTGTCGTGGGCGACAAACTGCTGATCCTCTCGGATAGAAACGAGGAGCTGCAGGCTCACTATAAGGAATTAGGTCTGGATGAGGTGATTAAGTTTTAGCACTGCGGATTTAGGATATCCTACGGCTATTACAACAAAAGTAGATACCACCTTTCTCAAGCGAGCTTGAAGGTGTTATCTACTTTTATTGTGTCATCTCCGATGACCTCCTAAATCCGAAAACACGCTGATGCCTAAAAATAAAAAAATATTGACATTCCCTCCAAACCTCCCTTTGGAAAAGGGAGGCTTAGTCGCTTCGCTCCGGGTGCGCGAATAGGTCGGGTTTCCTGGCTACGCAGTACAGCTGACGCAGTAATAAAATCCAACCAGCACTCCGCTACCTCTATGCACGATTTTGTTGTCAAAAGGTAGCAGTAGGTGTGCATCGTGAAATATCCAAGTATGTACTCCGCTACCATTTTGCACGCATTTGTCGTCAAAATGCGGTAGTGGGCGTGCATCGCGTAAAAAGCCCGACGATGGATAGTACTAAAACGTACAGCCATTGTCGGGCTTTTAGGGATGTGCGGCTAATGCCGTATTTTCACGACAAATGCTTCACGACAGAATCTATGTAGGTTTGGATATCGCGTTGTAACATCTTGTAGAGCGGACAGGCGGTATAATTCTCATTATCAAGGAGAACATCGCGGATGGAGCGGAGGGTATTTTTGTAGTTACTCATCTCGTTTTTCAAGGCGACGCCCTCCTTAGAGGAGGCGACGATGCGGGCGATGGACATCTGGCGGAGCTTCTCGCAGACATCGCTCAGGATGACCATAACGACATTATCCATAAGGGTATGACCGTGCATAAAGAGGTAGGTCAGCTCCGGCTCGACGCCCTTGGATCTCAAATACTCGGCAAAGCGTGGCATATCGGCTGCCATATCGGGGTATTGCTCGACAAGGCTCTGTTCGCGGCGTGCCACTTGGCGAGCAAGCCACTCGATAGTACCCTGTCCGTTATTCGGGATATCGAGGTAGTTGAGCTTTACGGATGCCTTGAAGTCGGCGAGCGGAAAGACATTTTCGGTATGGCGGGATGCAGAGTAGACATACCAGATAAAGAGGGGGTAGATTGTTCGCGAATAGTCAGCCATAAAGGTCTCGAAGCTGAAGATTCGGGTATCGTTTTTGGTAGCCTTGACGCAGACATTATGGAGCGACGGGGCGTAGCAGAGGTAGTTCTCAGTGGCGTAGGCGTAGGTGTGGAACATAAATGGGTGTTCGACAATGAGGCGGCTCTGCTCGTCGTCGTCGCTGAGCAGGTAGTCGAAGTCCGAGTCCATACAGAGCAGCAGAGTCTCCGAGGCGTTGGCGGCGTTATTTATCAGCACCTTTTTACCCTTCGGCAGGTCCTCGCGCGTAGGCACAGAGATCTCGAAGCGCAGGTATGGATTTGTGAAGTGGTCGAAAATACCACGCCAGAATGCCACATCCTCGTACCCCTCGACAAAGACGCGGACAAGTTTTTTACCATCGTCCACACGCAGCGGCTCGGGCAGGGTCAGAAGGTCTACCTTCCCCGTTACAAGCGCCTTGGAGCGCATCTTTTCGATACGCAGTTGCGCCCTTTTCTCGCTATTTTCGGCACGTTTACTCATAGTTTTGCGTTTCTGTTGTAACAAATATAGTTTAATATCCGCAATTCTGCAAAATATTGTTTATTTTTGCATCGTTAATGTGAAACATTAAACTGTAAAAAATGAGCGACTGGAAGGCACGACTCGGCGTGGTATACTCGACAAACCCCGATTTTAACTACGATAATGGTGAGGCAGAAGAGGTAGCGACACTGCCCAAGCAGCAGCAGAAGTTGCGCGTATGGCGTGACACGCACGGCAGAGGTGGCAAGGTGGCGACCGTTGTGCGCGGCTTTGTGGGCAGCGAGGCTGACCTTGACGAGTTGTCGAAACTTCTCAAGCGCAAGATTGGCGTGGGTGGCTCGGCAAAGGATGGCGAGATAATAATTCAAGGCGAGAATCGCGACCGTGTGCTCAACATTCTGCTGGCAGAGGGTTACTCTCAGACAAAGAAGGTTTAGATATGAGATGTTTTCGCATAATCATATTGGCAGCACTGCTGCTTACTCCGCTCTGTGAGGTGTCAGCACAGAGGGTTTCGCGCAAGCAACTTGCTGTGCTTGTGGAGCAACTGCAGCAGAAGGTTGCAGAGCTGGAGAGGCAGGTTGAGGGTTGCGTTGTAGTTGCAAAGCCCGTAAATCCCGAGTGGGAGAGGTGGCAGGATGTGCGCTACAACTACGGTTTTAATACCGCCGAGCAGCCTATATTCAACACCGTGGAGGGTGTACTCGAGAGTACCACTATGCTCTCCGTACGTGGTGGCAAGGGTCGTTGGAACAACAGCACCGACAAGCCATATACAACATTTATCGATGGCGGTCACCTCTTTGAGGGTTGGAACGGATCAGAGACCTGCCGCCTTACTATGCTTATTGGCAAGCAGGCTCCGGATATTGCCTGCATACAGGTCTACTCGCCTAAAGGTCTTTACCTGCCAAAGCGCCACTTTGGTTGGGTAAAAGTAGGCTCTGACGATGCAAAGGAGGGTGTAGATTTCGGTCGCCGTTGGGCGGTTTCGTTTGTACCCTTTACCCTTGGAGGTTTTGACAAGGAGCCTACAACAACCTTCTATCACAACAGCCAGCTGGAGTCCGATGCAGTACCCGTAGGTACGCTTTACTACAATACAAAGAGCGGCAAAGTGGGTTGCTACACCGCAGAGGGTTGGAAATACTTGAAGTTTGAATAATGAGAGCTCTTCGAAACATACTTATCGCTCTGGTTGCACTTATCTGGTGCGGCACAGCGTCGGCGCAATACTACTCGTGGGGTGCCGACCCGACAAGTATGTCTTGGAGAAAGATTAAAGGCGACGAAGTATCGGTAATATACCCGAAATCTGCAACGGCTTTGGGATACAGCATGATGCACTATGTAAAGGCGGTGCAGCCATCGATAGACTTCGGCTTCAGATATGGGGCAATGGATATTCCGTTTATAATCCACCCCGAGAATATGCTCTCAAACGGTATGGTGATGTGGTTGCCGAAGCGTGTGGAGATTCTCAGTGCACCATCTATCAGCAGCTACTCTATGCCGTGGCTCAAGCAGCTCGCCGCACACGAGTATCGTCACGCGGTGCAGTACAACAACATCAACCACGGCTGGGTAAAGGCTTTCAGCTACATACTCGGTCAGCAGAGCTCGACAATCGGTCTGCTCTTTATGCCGCTATGGGGTATTGAGGGCGATGCGGTAGTATCTGAGACGGCGATGTCTACATTTGGTCGCGGACTGCAGCCATCTTTTACCATAGACTATCGTGCCCGCAGCGAGGAGATAGTGACACATCGCAATATAGACAAGTGGTTCTGCGGCTCATACAAGGAGAGTATTCCCGACCACTACGCGCTGGGCTATCAGATAACATCCTATGCAAATACGAAGTACGACGAGAATATCTGGGACAAGATTGTAAACTACGCTGTGCGCCACCCGTTTGTCTTTGCAACGACATACTTCGGCATGAAGAAGTACTACAAGAGCTCGACAAGCAAGCTGATGCGCGAGAGTTTCGACAACCTTCACAACTATTGGCAGACGCTGCCTGAAGTTACCGACTCGTCGGAGAGGGTCGTAGTGCCTGCACAGAAGAGCTTTACGACATACCGCTACCCGATATTCTTCGGCTCGCGCAGCATAATTGCCGTAAAGGAGTCGCTCGACACCACAACAGAGATTATCCGCACAAACATCAAGACCGGCGAGCAGGAGCGCATCTGTCGCATAGGTCAGATATCTACCCGTCCGACAATTCAGGGCGGCAGAATTTGGTGGACCGAGTATCGTCGCTCGACACTCTTCCAGCAGCGTGTAAACTCGAAGCTCTGCTATGTCGATCTGGACAACGGCAAAACACGAAGCATATTCAAATATCGCAATGCCCTATACCCTACAGCCATTGACGACGATAAAAATATCGCGTGGGTAGAGTACAACCATAATGGCGAGTTCTCGGTAGTCAAGGGCAATAGAGAGAGCAAAACCGTCATTGCCCGTATGCCGTTTGGCAGGGAGATTCACTCGCTGGCGTACGATAATAAGACAAAGGCTCTCTACTTTATCGCCACAGACGACAGCGGTATGTGGATTGGTCGCATAAACGAGGATGGCACAACAACTCCTGTCACAAAGGGTGCATATATTACAATCTCCGACCTTCGTGCCGACAACGGAATACTCTACTTCGGCTCTATAGCCTCGGGAAAGGATGAGGTACACTGTCTTGAGATTGCCACAGGCAGCGAATATCAGATCTCTCGCTCGACATACGGCTCATTCTCTCCGGCACCGACATTTGACGGCAGAGTGGTGATGACAACCTACGACAGCAACGGCTACCAGCTTGCAATGCAGAGGGTAAACACAGCTACGCTGACGCCCGTAACCCCGTCGCTCACACCGAAGAATATTGTCAATCCGCCACGCAAGCAGTGGGATGTAATAAATCTGGACAATGTACGCTTCACCGCAGCAGACTCGGCAGAAATTGTTGAAAAACACCGTCCGCGTCGCTTCTCAAAGCTGCTCCACCTTGCAAATGTCCACTCGTGGGCACCGGCATCCTACGACCCGTTTGAGCTCTCGGAGGAGGGTGCGATGAACTTCAACCTCGGTGCGACAATTATGTCACAGAGTCTGCTCTCGGATGCAGAGGGATTTTTGACTTGGGGCTGGAGTCCGGCAAGCAAGCACTTCTTCAAGGGTTCGATACGCTACTACGGACTTGGCGTAAACCTCACTGCTACAGGCTCATACGGCGGAAAGCAGCAGGTATATACTGCATATACATACGAACTAAATCCCGAGACGGGCAAGTACGAGATAACCTTCCCTGAACCGCCCAAAGAGAAGCGTTACTACAATGTCGGACTCTCGGCGTCGCTGCCGCTCTACTTCCAGAGCGGACACCACACCCGCGTACTTGTGGCAAATGTGGCGTGGAACTACTCTAACGGACTTGTGGCGAAGCTCGACAAGCTCAAGATTGAGGGCGGACAGATTACAAACCTCGCAACAATAGGCTACACCGAGGGTCTGCATCTGCTGCAGGGCGGTATCGGTTTTCAGGATCAGGTAAGGCTTGCCCACAAGGACTTCCTGCCGCGATTTGGCTACATGCTCTCGGCAAACTATGCCCTCAACCCTGCCAACTCGGCATTTGACCACCTCGTATCGTTCTATGGCAAGGTCTATCTGCCGGGTATACTGCCGCACCACTCGCTCAATGTGGCGATGCTCTATCAGAACAGCATAGGTGGTTTCCGCTCACATCTGTTGGCATCCAACTTCTACTTCCACTCGGCGCGTCTGATACCGCGTGGTTTTCAGGTAGCGGAGGTCGAGAACCGCGACTATTGGGCGACAAGCATAAACTATCAGTTCCCCGTTTGGTATCCCGACGGAGGTATAAATGCACTGATATACTTCAAGCGAATAAGGCTAAATGTCGGCTTTGACTACGCATCGTTCGGCAAGCAGTTCTTTGAGGCTTATCCCGAGATTAACAAGGTCAATGTCGCATACAAGCGCAACAAATTGTTCTCCTATGGAGGCGATATAACTATAGATTTTAACATTTTCCGTATGCCGGCTGCAGCGACAACTTCGCTCACCCTCTCCCTCTACAAGCCTCATGGCAAGAAGATGCACTTCACAGCGGGCTTCGGACTACCATTTTAGAGTATGGCAAAGAAGAGTAATAGCAAGACAACGAAGAGTCAGATAATCCGCTGGATGTGGATTGCAGTGATGGTACCCGTAGCGGCGGCAGCAGTAATGCTTCTGCTGGCGGCGGTAGGTGCTTTTGGTCGTATTCCATCCTTTGAGGAGTTGGAGAATCCGAAGAGCAACCTCGCCACAGAGGTCTATGCCGACAATGGCAAGGTATTGGGCAGTTTCTTTGTTCAGAACCGCTCGTATGTGCAGTATGCCGACCTCTACCCTGCAGACTCTACGATGATGTTCAACATCTCGGGCGAGCAGATGCCGCCACTTGCAGCAGCACTTGTGGCTGTTGAGGATGAACGTTTCTACTCCCACTCGGGCATTGACTATCGCTCCCTCTTCCGCGTGGGTATCAAGACCGTACTGCTCGGACAGAAGCAAGGTGGTGGTAGTACTATCACACAGCAGCTTGCAAAGAACCTCTTCCCGCGAAATACATCGACAAATGACGGCAAGATTGCACGCACGCTCCGCCTTATAGGCAACAAACTCAAGGAGTGGATTACCGCGATAAAGCTCGAGCACAACTACACCAAAGAGGAGATTATTGCGATGTACCTCAACACCGTAGAGTATGGTTCGAACTCCTACGGCATCAAGTCCGCAGCAGCGACCTTCTTTGGCAAGCAGCCATCGGAGCTCAACCTGCAGGAGGCGGCGATGCTCGTGGGTGTGGTAAATGCGCCAACCCGCTACTCGCCGGTGCGTAACCCCGAGAATGCGCTCAAGCGTCGTAATCTGGTATTGAGCCGTATTCAGAGTGCAGGAGCCATCTCGCGCGAGGAGTGTGACTCGATATCTGCATTGCCGATAACCCTCAACTACCGCCCTATATCGCACAACTACGGTCAGGCGACCTACTTCCGCGAGATGTTGCGTCTTGTGATGACGGCAACAGAGCCTAAGCGTCGTAACTTCTACACCGAGTGGGACTATGAGCAGGCACTCAAGCAGTACAACGAGAATCCACTCTACGGCTGGTGTCACAAAAACCGCAAGGCAGACGGCAGCGAGTACAACATCTACCGTGACGGACTGAAGATCTACACCACAATCAACGCCTCTATGCAGAGCTATGCCGAGGCAGCAGTGCAGAAACAGCTGCAGACCGTTATTCAGCCGGCAATGGATGAGCAGATACGAAACACCCGCACCATATTTATCGATACGGACAAGGAGGAGGTGGAGAAGATTATCCGCCGTGCAATGCGCAACTCCGACCGTTTTCGCAATATGAAGAAGGATGGTGTATCGGAGAAGGATATCTACGCATCGTTCGAGAAGAAGTGCAATATGCGCATCTTCACATTCGAGGGCGAGAGGGATACGCTGCTCACTCCGCGTGACTCTATCCTGCACCACAAGAAGATTATGCGTGCGTCATTTGTGGCTATAGAGCCGCAGACAGGACACATAAAGGCGTATGTCGGTGGTCCGTCGTTCCAATACTTCAAGTACGATATGGCTAAGCAGGGCAAACGACAGATCGGCTCGACAGTAAAGCCGTTTATCTACACCTTTGCTATCGACCACCTCGGTATGACACCTTGTACTATGGTTCCAAATCTGCCGGTGACTATCGAGACATCGGTAGGTACTGCGTGGTCGCCAAAGGAGGCGGGAAATGTGGAGTACGACGGTGTGCTGCATCCGCTCAAGTGGGGTCTTGCACTGAGCCGCAACAACTACTCGGCGTGGATTATGAAGCAGGCAAAGCAGCCTGAGGCGGTTGCCGACTTTATCCACAATATGGGTATTGCAAGCTATGTAGACCCTGTATATGCCCTCTGTCTGGGTACATTCGAGAGTAATGTATTCGAGATGGTAAGCGCTTACGCGACATTCGCAAATGAGGGTGTGTACACCTCGCCGCTCTTTGTAACGCATATCGAGGACCGTCAAGGCAACCTTATCTCTTCGTTCAGCTCGACATCGCAGGATGCTGTGAGCAAGCAGACCGCCTATACGATGATTACGATGCTTAAGAATGTGATTACAAACGGTACAGGTCGCCGTATGGGTTGGCAGTTCGGACTAAACAATGTGGAGCTTGCCGGTAAGACCGGTACATCTAACGAGAACCGCGATGCGTGGTTTATGTGTATAACACCTAACCTTGTTGCCGGCTCGTGGGTTGGTGGCGAGGATCAGCAGATACACCTGCGCCGACGCGGTGAGGGTTCGATGATGGCGTTGCCGATTGTCGGCGACTTCCTCGTGCGAACATACAACGACCCGAACATCGACATCAATCGTGACGATACTTTTGCCCGCCCTGCCCTCTGGAAGGAGGAGATTTGTGACGAGACGGTAGAGGAGGCAGAGCTGGAAGATGAGTTTTTTGAGTAATAATTTCTGAAAACCTTAAATTTACAATATATGGTATTAGCAGTAGTTGGCGCAAGTGGCGCCGTAGGTCAGGAGTTTTTGAGAATTCTGGAGGAGCACAACTTCCCGTGTGACGAGCTGTTGCTCTTTGGCAGCGCACGCAGCGCAGGTCAGAAGCGCACATTCCGCGGCAAGGAGATAGAGATTAAACTGTTACAGCACAACGACGACTTCAAGGGTGTGGATATCGCCCTTGTATCTGCCGGTGGCTCGGTATCGAAGGAGTTTGCCGACACCATAACAAAGCACGGAGCGCTGATGATCGACAACTCGAGCTGCTACCGTATGGACAATGATGTACCACTCGTTGTTCCCGAGGTAAATGCCGAGGATGCACTGAATGCACCTCGTCGCATCATTGCCAACCCTAACTGCACAACTATTCAGATGGTTGTAGCTCTCGCAGCGCTCGAGAAAATTGCACATATCCGTCGCGTGCGCGTGGCGACATATCAGAGCGCAAGTGGCGCAGGTGCTACAGCAATGGCTGAGCTCGAGGCACAGCACGCCTCTCTGGCACAGGGCGAGGAGCCGAAAGTTGAAAAGTTCGCATATCAGCTCGCCTTCAATGTCATCCCACACATCGATGTATTTACCGAGAACGACTACACAAAGGAGGAGATGAAGATGTTCAACGAGACTCGCAAGATTATGCACTCGGACATCAAGGTATCGGCAACCTGCGTGCGCGTACCCGTGATGCGTGCACACTCGGAGGCTATATGGGTGGAGTTTGACCGCCCCGTAACACCTGCCGAGGCTCGCGCAGCTTTCGAGGCTGCCGAGGGCGTGGTGGTAATGGATAACCCCGCAGAGAAAGAGTACCCGATGCCACTGTTTATCGCCCACAAAGAGCCTGTGTATGTGGGTCGTATTCGCGAGGATGTTACCGACCCTAACTGCCTGACTTTCTGGTGCGTAGCCGACCAAATCAAGAAGGGCGCAGCCCTGAATGCCATCCAAATCGCCGAGTGGCTGCTGGCGCATAAGTAGGCTCGCGATACTGCCCGCACAGTACTGCCCGCTTTTTCGAGAAAAAGCAGGGCGTGCAAAAAGCTTTCTGCGAAACTCCGTTTCGCTCGTGGCTGTTGCGAGAATAACGTTGTCTGCGACAATCTAAAAACAAAAATAGCACTTCACTTTCAAGCAAGCTTGAGTGAGTGCTATTTTCATTTTTACTATCCTTGCGGATAGCGGTTATTCTCGAAAAAAATCAAAACCAGAGTCTTGCACTTCGCTCAATCTGTGCACTGTTTTATCGTCAAAAGTATGCAGATGCAGTACATCGTGAGATAGGCACGGATGGGACATACTGCGGTATTTCCCATTCGGGACTATGATGGATGTGGTGCAGGTGCGTGCTTTTCACGATAAAACTATTTTGTCGTCAAAATGCGGTAGTAGGTGCGCATCGTGAAATAGGAGCGGATGGGACATACTAAGCGTATTTCCCATTCGGGGATATGAGGGATGTGCAGCTAATGCCGTATTTTCACGGCAAATGCACGGCAAAAAGAAAAAGGCGGTAAAATTACCGCCTTTTCTAAGAGCTGCGCTCTTAAATCAAATTGGAGTCCTACTTCATATACTCCGCAACCTGATCTACCGGTACGATAGCCTCCTTGAAGATGTAAGCACCTGTCTTCTCAGACTTAACCATCTTGATACACTTGGTAAACTGCTTACCTACACCAGTACGAAGGGTTGCAACTGCTTTCTTTGCCATAACTCTACAAAATTATTTAATTTCACGGTGTACTGTTACCTTCTTCAGGTATGGATTGTACTTCTTGCGCTCGAGACGCTCTGGGGTGTTCTTCTTGTTCTTGGTGGTGATGTAACGTGACATACCTGGTACGCCGCTCTCCTTCTGCTCTGTGCACTCGAGGATCACCTGAACTCTGTTACCTTTCTTTGCCATTTGTCCTTAAATTTTAGTAGATGTTCTTTGGAGCAGCAGCGCTCTTAAGAGCAGCAGCAAGACCCTTCTTGTTAATTGTTTTGATTCCGGCAGCTGATACCTTCAAGGTGATCCAGCGACCCTCCTCCTCTGACCAGAAACGCTTAGTCTTCAAGTTTGGATTGAACTTGCGCTTGGTCTTGTGGTTCGAGTGAGAAACGTTGTTACCCACAATCGCAACCTTGCCTGTGATTTCGCAAACTTTCATTTTGTTAATACTTTTTTAATTATCTCAACGGGATTATCCCATAGAGCGTGCAAATATACAAACTTTTTATCAAACAACAACTATCTATACTATTTTTTATCTGTTTTTGCATGTTATCCTTGTAAAAAGCAATAAAAAACTCCCGAGCAGGCTGTTCGGGAGCTCTTTTTTGTATGTCGTTAATTGAGCGGAACGCCAAGTTGCTTCAGCATCTTTATAGCGTCTTGATCACCCTGCTTGGCTGCTTTGCGATACCAATATCCGGCTTCGTAATGGTCTTTTGGGACACCTCTGCCGTAGTAGTAACAAGTTGCCAAACCGTGCTGTGCATCGGGATTGCCTTGTTCTGCAGACTTGCGATACCAATACGCCTCTTTTTCGGCATTTCTGTTTACGCCTATACCGTCTCTATAACACTTAGCCAAATTGCACTGAGCCTCATCGTCTCCTTGATCTGCAGCCTTTTGCCACCACTCTACTGCTGCTGTATAGTTTTTAGGTGCACCCAATCCTCCATAATGACAAGTACCCAAATTTAATTGCGCTAAACAATCTCCTGCCTCGGCTGCTTTCTTGAAATATATTACAGCAAGATTGAACTCCTTTCTGTTAAAATAGAGACATCCCAAAGAGGCTGTTGCATCTATATGTCCCTGCTCGGTAGCACGGCGGAAATATACCTCGGCTAAGTCGTTACGTGCTGTAACACCACAGCCTGTTTGGTAACACTTCGCTGTAAGGTATTGAGCCTTGGCATCGCCCAGTTCTGCAGCTTTCTTGAACCAATAAAATGCCATATCGTTGCGTTGAGGTACTCCATTGCCGCTCGCGTAACAGGAACCCAAATAGGTTTGTGCAATAGTTAAATTCTGATCTGCAGCCTTGCGGATATACTTTATACCCTCTGCTAGATTTTGTGTTGTCCCCTTTCCCTCGATATAACAGGCTCCCAATCCACATTGACCTTGGGCACTGCCAAGATTGGCAGAGATGAGCAGATGCTTGAAGGCATTGGTGTAATCTCCGTTATTGAGATATTGTATCGCAGTTTCAAACTCTTTGTCTGCGGTTGTTGTGTTCTGAGCAAAACTTGTTGCAAAGATGGAGACAAAAGCAAAAAATGCAAATAATCTTTTCATATCGGTAAGGTTTTGGTTTACATCCTATTACAATGGTTGTTCAAAGTTAGCAACAAATGCAGAAACATGCAACGCTTTACAACTTTTTTTTAATTACGCCCCCGAAAAAAGGAGAAAATATATTGATTTCGATTTTTTTTCGTATATTTGTAGTATTATTGGAAGATTATAGTACAAAGTTATTGGTCGGTAGCCTTTAGCCATTTGCTTTGCAGATGTATTTATATTAAAATTCCGCCAACGGCAAACAGCGTTACGAAGTAACAAAACAAAAGATATGCAGTATAAGAGAATTTTATTGAAACTCAGTGGTGAGTCACTTCAGGGAGAGCAGAAGTATGGTATCTCGATGGAGCAGTTGCGCAGTTATGCGGTACAGATTAAGCAGGCGACTGAGCTTGGCGTGCAGATTGGTATCGTTATTGGTGGTGGTAACATATTCCGCGGTTTGCAGGGTGCAAAGCGTGGTTTTGACCGCGTGAAGGGCGACCAGATGGGTATGCTGGCGACAATTATCAACTCCCTCGGTCTGCAGGCGGTGCTTGCCGATGAGGGTGTAAAGTGCAAGGTGCTCACATCTATCCGTATGGAGCCTATTGGCGAGTACTACTCAAAGGACAAGGCTCTCGAGTATCTCAACGCAGGTTATGTAGTGATTATCGGTGGTGGAACATCCAACCCGTACTTCTCGACAGATACCGCTTCGGCGCTGCGTGGCATAGAGATTGAAGCTGACGGATTTTTCAAGGGCACTCGCGTAGACGGCATATACACTGCCGATCCGGAGAAGGACCCTACAGCGACAAAGTTCGACACAATTACATTTGACGAGGTCTACACCCGCAACCTCAAGATTATGGATATGACAGCCTTTACACTCTGCAAGGAGAATGGTCTGAACATCATCGTATTCGATATGGATACCGAGGGTAATCTGATGAAGGTATTGCAGGGTGAGAACATCGGCACCTTAGTACACAAATAACTAATAAACAAGTAGTTATGAAAACTCGTAGACAAAAAAAGAGCAACCTGACCCTTATCCTTATGCTTGTTGTAACGCTTGCCATTGTAGCGGTGCTTCTCTTCTGGAACCCAACCGATGCGAAGGCTGAGCCGTCTGCTGCTGCCGAGCCACAGACACAGGAGCAGATAGATGCCTCGACAATTGTCAAGGAGGGTATGGAGGCACCCGATTTTGTCGTAGAGATGTTTGACGGCAAGAGCGTTCGTCTTTCGGATCTGCGCGGCAAGGTGGTGCTTGTGAACTTCTGGGCGACATGGTGTCCTCCGTGTCGTGAGGAGCTGACAAGGGTACAGGCAGATATTATCGACCGTTTTGCGGGCAAGGATTTCGTATTCCTGCCAATCTCTCGTGGCGAGGAGTTACAGACTGTTGCCGCCTTCCGCAAGCGTATGGGTTACACCTTCCCGATGGGTCTTGACCCAGATCAGAAGATCTTCCATCGCTATGCGAAGAACTACATCCCGCGCAACTTCCTTATCGGTGCCGACGGAAAGGTTATCCTTGCAAGCATCGGCTACGACAAGGCTGAGTTTGAGCACCTTATAAAGACTATCGAAAAGACCCTGAACAACAATAAGTAGAAACAAAAAATAACAGTAACAATGGATTCTAAGACTATTTTGGCAGATGCCTCTGCAAGAATGCAGAAGGCTGTAGATTTCTTGGAGGAGACCCTGCTCAACATCCGCGCAGGTAAGGCTTCAACAAATGTACTCAACGGCGTTTTCGTGGACTACTACGGTTCACAGACCCCAGTGTCGGGCGTAGCAAGTGTGACCGTTCCCGATGCAAAGACCATCCTTATCCAGCCATGGGATAAGAATATGATTCGTGCTATCGAGAAGGCTATTCTCGACTCAAACATCGGTCTTACCCCATCGAACAACGGTGAGCACATCCGTCTCTCTATTCCGCCACTTACAGAGGAGCGTCGTAAGGAGCTTGTAAAGCAGTCTAAGGGCGAGGTTGAGAATGCCCGTATCTCACTGCGAAATGCTCGTCGTGACGCTGTGGAGGCGTTCAAGAAGGCTGTAAAAGAGGGTATGCCTGAGGATGAGAGTAAGGATGGCGAGAGCCAGGCTCAGAAGCTGCTCGAGAAGTACAGCAAGATGGTTGATGCGGCGTTTGAGAAGAAGGAGAAAGAGATTATGACCGTATAATTTGTCGTGAAAAGGTGTCATATATGGCACATCGCTCATATCCCCGAATGGGAAATACGCTCAGTATGTCCCATCCGGGGATATTTTCACGAGATACCATCTCTAACACCCTTTGACGACAAATGGTACAGGACGACTATTGGAGGTAAATCCCTCTAAACAACATTGTTACAAATATTTATCCGTCAAATATTTGGCAGTTCGATTTTTTATACATACCTTTGCGGTCCGTACGTGCACATACGCATGTGCGGATTCATTTAATAACTAATTTTTAACTTTTAACGGGCGATTGTATCGCAAAATTTAACAAATGGAAAACATTAAAGTAGCAAACGAGAATTTCGATTGGGCAGCGTTTGAGAGCGAGCTTGGTCTTTACCCTGTTTCTAAGGAGGAGATCGCAGCGCAGTACGACAACACCATGTCAAACATCGCTGTAGGTGAGACCGTAGAGGGTACCGTTACCGAGATCAACAAGCGCGAGGTAATCGTAAACATCGGCTACAAGAGCGAGGGCGTTATCACAGCATCTGAGTTCCGTTACAACTCTGAGCTGCAGGTTGGCGACAAGGTAGAGGTTTATGTAGAGTCTGTAGAGGACAAGGGCGGTCAGCTCATCCTCTCTCACAAGAAGGCTCGTCAGCTCAAGAGCTGGGATCGTGTTAATGAGGCTCTGGAGAAGGACGAGATCATCAAGGGTTATGTTAAGTGCCGCACTAAGGGCGGTATGATCGTTGATGTATTCGGCATCGAGGCATTCCTTCCAGGTTCGCAGATTGACGTTAAGCCTATTCGCGACTACGACGTATATGTTGATAAGACTATGGAGTTCAAGGTTGTTAAGATCAACCAGGAGTTCCGTAACGTTGTTGTATCTCACAAGGCTCTTATCGAGGCAGAGCTCGAGGCACAGAAGCAGGTTATCATGTCTAAGCTCGAGAAGGGTCAGATCCTTGAGGGTACTGTTAAGAACATCACTACCTACGGTGTATTCATCGACCTCGGTGGCGTAGATGGTCTTATCCACATCACTGACCTCTCTTGGGGCCGCGTAAGCCACCCAGAGGAGGTTGTTGCTCTCGACCAGAAGCTCAACGTTGTTATCCTCGACTTCGATGACAGCAAGAAGCGTATCGCACTCGGTCTCAAGCAGCTCACTCCACACCCTTGGGAGTCACTCGACGCTAACCTCAAGGTTGGTGACAAGGTAACCGGTAAGGTTGTTGTTATGGCTGACTACGGCGCATTCGTAGAGATCGCTGCAGGTGTAGAGGGTCTTATCCACGTTTCTGAGATGTCTTGGAGCCAGCACCTCCGTTCTGCACAGGACTTCATGAAGGTTGGCGACCAGATCGAGGCTGTAGTTCTTACCCTCGACCGCGAGGAGCGCAAGATGTCACTCGGTATCAAGCAGCTCACTGCTGATCCATGGGAGAACATCGAGACTAAGTATCCTGTAGGCACAAAGTGCACTGCAAAGGTTCGCAACTTCACTAACTTCGGTGTATTCGTAGAGATTGAGGAGGGTATCGATGGTCTTATCCACATCTCTGACCTCTCTTGGACTAAGAAGGTTAAGCATCCAAACGAGTTCACCTCTGTAGGTGCAGATATCGAGGTAGTAGTTCTCGAGATCGACAAGGAGAACCGTCGTCTCAGCCTTGGTCACAAGCAGCTCGAGGAGAACCCATGGAACGCTATCGAGCAGCAGTTCGCAGTAGATACTGTTCACAACGGTACTATCGCTGAGGTAACTGAGAAGGGCGCTATCGTAACACTTGCTGAGAATGTAGAGGGCTTCGCTCCTGCAAAGCAGCTCGTTAAGGAGGATGGCACTACTCTTAAGGCAGGTGAGACTGCAGAGTTCAAGGTTATCGACTTCTCTAAGGCTACAAAGCGCATCACCCTTTCACACAGCCGTCTTTTCGAGGAGGCTCGTCGTGCAGAGGCTGCTGCTGAGAAGGCAGAGCGCAAGGCAGCTGCAGACGCTACAAAGTCTTCTGTAAAGAAGATCCAGCAGTCTGTAGAGAAGACTACTCTCGGTGACATCGCAGGTCTTGCAGAGCTCAAGGCTCAGCTCGAGAAGAAGTAGTATTTGCTACACATATAAACGAATCCCGGGTCTGATGACTCGGGATTTTTTTGCTTGCTTTTAGCCATTAGCCAACAGCAATAATCTGTATAACAAGAGCTACTCAAGTTGCACAAGAAAGTAAAGAAAAAGATGAATTTCAAGGCTTGCGCAGTGCGAGAAACCGGAGTTTACTCAGACGTAAATGAGGATTTCGAGCACAAGCGTAACGAAGAAATTCGCTTTTTCTTTACTTTCTCACTTCGATTTGGGTATGACTATACAATAACTCTCCCCCATCAGTCACACCCTCAATAATCACATCATAGAGTCCGCTGCGGTCGGCGGTATAGAAGTCCACGGCGATTTTACCATCTGCTGCGGGGCGCAGGAGAGGCTCCCACGCGATTGTAGAGCGCATATCCTTATTGCTGTTATAGAGTTCGGCAGCGGTAGAGTACTTCGGTTTGAAGAACTCCGCAGGTTTATGGCTACCGCGAACAAGGATGCGCGCCATAGCGTCCGAGTCGGTGGTATAGACCATACCCTCTTTGCTCACCTCCATAAGAATTGCGCCCTGACCTGCCGGCAGACCGAGCATAGTGGCAGCGCGACCATCGGCAAAGGAGAGTCGCTCGACATATTTTGTATCGTAGTCGCCCAAGTCGGAGATATCGGCGAGGTTTCCGTTGATATATACATCCGGAACATTTACATCCTGCTCGACAGATGGCACGGTCTGCAGAAATGCCATATCGCTATTACTCTCGTCGGTATTGTCAAAGGTCTCCTCAAATGCCACGCGTACATCTCGTGCGGCGTAGTGCTGCTTTGTGGTAACCATAGTACCGACCACCTCGAGCTCCTTGAAGGTTGCCAGAGCATCGTATACCGTTGCAAAGCGCGACAGATCGCCATGCAGCATACTTCCTGCAGTAGATGTAGCAAAGAATGAGGAGCTTCTGCGGCGTGCCATAATGACAATCTCCTCAATATCTACCACGCGCTCGCCACCCTCGTTGAAGTAGCGCTCCTTGGCTCTTGTAAGGAATGCCGACGGGATAGGCATTGCCGGCGAGAGGTAGTGTTCGCGCAGGTGTGACGAGGTGATGACAGGGAAGTTCTCGGTCTCAATCTCGATACGCACCGTCTTATCGCGACCCTTCTTGTTGAGCGCCTGAATGATATACTGCGTATCCTCCTTGCAGTCCAGACCGGCGATAATAAAGTTGTTATACTCGCTCAACTCAAACTGCTCGACCTGCATAGTCTTTGGGTTCATCAGCACCACACTCGGCTTTTTCGCCTTACCGATAAGTCCGAAGACCGAACCGCGCACGCGCTCCGACTCCTCCATAGGGGTAATAATTCGTGGCAGTTCGCCGGCAAGCACACTCTGCAGCTCATAACGACGCCAGCCATTGGTCATCATCACAAGGTCGAGATTGTCGAGCGTCTTTTGGTTATTATCTACAAAGTAGCTGCCCGGATCCTCTACCTCGCCCCTCAAATCTGAGGAGAGCAACATATAGGAGAGGATATTCTCGTTCTCCTCGCTGCGCTCAACGACAGAGGCGTCAGTAACGGTCATCGAGAAGTTACCCGATGCGGCACGACCCTGCGAGTCGGTGACGGCAATATCCATATTAACATGCTGGCGGCAGTTGTAACGCTCACGATTTTTAGTAATTGCAGCCTGTGCATAGCAGCCATTGCGAACAAAGAAGAGTCGCTCGGCAACAACCGTATTACTGCTCTTCTCAACAACAGATATCTGCGCGATACCGTCCAAGAGCTCGCGATTGAATATCTTTATCGGGCGCTGCAGATCCTCCACAACACCTACCACAGCACCACGCGAGTGGATAACTGCCGCATAGTTCGATATATCTACACCCGATGACTGCACAAGCGCCATATACCTATCTGCCTGACGCATAACTCTCAGCGCAACACCTGCACTCTCCACCTGCGGCAGATCGAAACGACGGGTAATGCCCGATGCAGATGAGAACTCGGCATAGTAGCTCTCGCCGACTGTAGGACGCATAACAAAACGACCCATACCGCGATGTTCGGTAGCAAGTGTGGCGATATGCTCCCCCTTTGAGCTGAAGAGCTCGCCCTTGACCTCACAACTCTTGCCATTAGCACTCAGCGCCTTAAAGGCGATAACCTGCGCAATACCGCCAACAAGGTTACCTCCCTCAGGGCAGAAGTGGACATGGTACTCGTCAGAGAATGACGGCATCTGTATATATCGCTGCAGGTCGCGGCTATTGGCGTGCACGCGAACCTCTATACAGTCGTTCGGATCCTCCGACGGCTTGAAGTTGAAGCGGATCTCGCCATTCTGGTCTGTGCGACTCTGGTGCGAACGCGATCTGCCGCCCACGACAAGTCTGTAACGCACAGGCGTAGAGACTATAGGCAGCGAGAATTGGTCGGAGATGCGGAGGCGACCCGTAACGGTTCCGTTGCTCTCGACAGTATACTTTACAGAGGTGAGGATGGCATCGTCGATATAGTTACCTATATATATTTCGCGCGTGAAGAGATAACCCATATCGAAGTTGGTCATCCAGCGGGTATATGCACGAATGGTATAACGACCCGAAGTGAGGCGGGCATTGAGGGCAAAGGTGCCGATAAACTGACCTTGAGTGGCATCAATCTTTATTCGCTCTACGAGCTGTCCCTCAGGGGTGATCAGCTCGGCATAGACATAACGGGATGCCGAGTTGCGCGTAAGCAGCGTGGCGTGGACAAGATAACCGCTCAGGTAGAGGGTCTCACCGGCGCTGTAGTAGGGTTTATCGGTCATCAAGTAGAGTTTCTCGAAGACTCCTCCGCTGCGATAGAAGAGGTCGTAGCTCTCGGAGAGGGTCTGTGCAAAGCTCTTTGTAGGAGTGAGCATAGCCTCCGGCAGTTGCTTATTCTTCTGTGCAAAAACAGGCAGTGCCAAGAAAAAGAGCAGCAATATGAGTGAGAATAGTCGTTTCATAGTTCTAATTTTATACCAAAAGTATAAAAATTTCGTTATCTTTGCAACAGAAAATCAACCAAAAACCAATTTTATGAAAAATCTGAGAACAATTTTCTTGGTTGTTGCAGCTGTAATTTTCACTGCATTCAACCTTAATGCACAGGAGCAGGAGCTTCCAAAGTCACTGGAGATTCCTTCTGCTATTGGCGACAATATGGTGCTTCAGCAGAACAGCACCGTAAACATTTGGGGCTATGCAAAGCCTAAGTCAAAGGTTGCTGTCTCTTGCGACTGGATCGCAGGCAAGCCCGTTACCGTAAAGGCTGATGCCGAGGGTGTATGGGTTGTTCCTGTAGCAGTCCCTGCAGCAAGCTTCAACCCTCATACCGTGACCATCAAGGCAGGTAAGGAGGTTCGTACCCTTACAAACATCCTCTTTGGTGAGGTATGGCTCTGCGCAGGTCAGAGTAATATGGAGTGGCCTGTTCGCAAGACCCTCGATATGAAGAGCGAGCTCGAGGGCAAGATGAACACAAATATCCGTCTGCTCTGCACCGGTCGTATCGCTAAGGAGACTCCACAGCGCGACATTCCTCAGCAGGAGGGCAAGAA
Organism: uncultured Alistipes sp.; assembly: GCA_947367255.1. GTDB lineage: Bacteria > Bacteroidota > Bacteroidia > Bacteroidales > Rikenellaceae > Alistipes. Next base: position 90,666 of record CANBCZ010000001.1, on the reverse strand, counting down.
CACTAAGTGGGCTGTATGTAACCCTGAGGACCTTGCACAGTTCTCGGCTGTAGGTTACGGCTTCGGTAAGGAGCTGCAGCAGGCACTGGGTGTACCTATCGGTCTTGTTGATGCATCTTTCGGTGGTACATACATCGAGGGTTGGATGAAGAAGGAGGTTATCGAGGCTGACTCGAAGATTATGCGCGACTGCACAAAGATCAAGCACAAGGTGTGGAAGGGCAAGGAGTCTCACCTCTACAATGCAAATATCTACCCTATCCGTTACAACTCTTTCGCAGGTGTTATCTGGTATCAGGGTTGCGCAAATGTATCCTCTTCACCACGCGGCTATGCACACTCTCTCGAGGTGCTGGTAAACTCTTGGCGTGAGGAGTTCAACAACCCTACAATGCCATTCTATATCGTTCAGCTCGTGCCTTACACATACGCTGGCATCAAGGGTGCACAGCTGCGCGAGTCACAGGAGAAGGCAGCTCGCAAGATTGACCACTGCGAGATCGTAGGTACTATGGACCAGCTCGATATCCCGGGCGATATCCACCCACGCTATAAGGCAGATGTTGCACACCGTCTGGCACAGACCGCACTCGGTGAGCACTACGGCAAGAGCGTAGGTACTTTCCGCCACCCATCTTACAAGAGCATCGCTGTTGTGGGCAACACTATCCGCGTATCGTTCAACAACGTTCCTACAACCCTTAAGGCAGAGGGTCGCATCAACGGTTTCCAGATCGGTGTTACTGATCCTACAAACGAGAAGAAGATCAAGTTCTACCTTGCCGAGGCAACTATCGAGGGTGATCAGGTTGTTGTATCTGCAGAGGGAGTAACTGCACCAAAGGCTGTTCGCTACTGCTTTAACGAGGATGTAGGTAACCTCTTCTCTGCTGAGGGTCTGCCTGTACTCCCATTCCGTTCTGACAAGAACAACGCTTCACTCTCTGCTATCCCATACATCGAGCAGCCATCAGAGATCGCTGTTACCGTAGAGGCTCAGAAGGGCTACTACACTATGGGCGAGCTTACTGAGGGTGCGCATATGTGGCCAAACCTCAAGCAGGTAGTGAGCGATGTATATCCACGCCAGTTCGAGGGCTTCAAGATGCTTACTGCAATCTCTAAGAAGAAGCACAAGACCCCTGCAACAAAGGTTACTGCACACGCAGACGGTCGTATCTACTGCCTTGCACGCAATACTGCCGATATTCGCAAGTACCACGACAAGCACGGCTGGAAGCTTATCACCCCTGCAGAGCTTCGCGCAATCACCCCGGATGGCAAGAAGATCGCAGCACAGTATATCTGCTACCGCGAGGTTAAGGCGGGCGAGACAGTCTCTCTGCCACGCGTAGTAGACCACTACTCACTCTTTGTGGTTGCTAAGGAGATTAACCTTGTAGAGGTAGAGTAAATAATTCGTATGAGGATTTAGGATAGCTTAGCAGCTATTACGATAAAAAACAGAGTCTTACACTTTCAAGCGAGCTTGAGTGTAGGCTCTGTTTTTTATCGTACCATCTCCGATGGTTTTCCTAAATCTCCAAACAGACCAATATCACACCAAAATCAATTTGTTGTCAAAATTCGAATAATTAAAGTGACGTAATTTTGGTGCCCCGCTATCACACCAAAACAATTTGTTGTCAAAATGCGGTAGTGGGCGTGCATCACAAAAGAAACCCCTTTGGGATAGTAGTAAAACCTACAGCCCAAAGGGGTTTACTTTTAGAGATGTGCGGCTAATGCCGTATTTTCACAACAAATTACTTGATGCGCTCGTAATACTCACGAGTACGAGTATCAACACGGATACGGTCACCGGTATTGATGAAGAGAGGTACCTTAACGGTTGCACCGGTATTTACGGTAGCAGGCTTGAGTGAGTTGGTTGAAGCGGTATCGCCCTTGATGCCCGGCTCGGTGTAGGTAACCTCCATATCAACGATTGGAGGAAGCTCTGCAGAGAGAACGGTCTCCTTCTCGGTGTGGAACATAACCTCTACGATCTGACCGTCAGCCATAAGGTCGTAGTTGTTAATCAGGCTCTTCTCGATGTTAATCTCCTCGAAGGTCTCGCAGTGCATGAAGTGTGCACCCAGATCGTCCTCATAAGTGAACTGGTATGGACGACGCTCAACGCGTACCTGCTCGATCTTCTGACCTACAGAAGAGAAGGTGTTCTCAAGAACGCGACCGTTCTCGAGGTTCTTGAGCTTTGAACGAACGAAAGCTGGGCCCTTACCCGGCTTGCAGTGCTGGAAATCGACTACAAGGAAAGTCTTGCCATCCATCTCGATGCACATACCGATTTTGATATCAGCAGCAGTAATTGTCATAGTTGTATAGATGTTTTAATGTTAATGTCATACAATCGGGCGCAAAATTACAAAAATCTCCTTAAAATCAAAACAATAGCTAACAAATAAAACATCATAGATTTTATTTTTTTACAATTTACGACTACCAATTAGGTGTAAAATAGCTGTTATGTGTCTTAAGTAAAGAGAAACTATCTAAAAATTATAAATGTATGAAAAAGTTATTCTATTTACTCCTTGCTCTTGCCGTAGTTGCTTGCGGAGAGCCAGAGCCATCGGGTCCAAACTGGGGTCCTGTACCAAAGCCAGAGCCAGAGCAGCCAGAGAATCCTGAGAATCCTACTCCGGATCAGCCAAAGCCTGAAGTTGTTATTCGCAACATCGAGCCTACAACAGCGTTGGGTGCTGCAGATGAGAATGTTGACGGTCTGCGTTTCTATCCTGGTATCTCTATCAACATTGCAAGCGGCAGCTTCGACTCTCAGTTGACAAGCATTGCAATGGCTGGTTTTAAGTACATCGAGATTACTATCAATGATAGCTACGGCATCAGAAATATGACTGATGACGAGACTAAGACTAAGCTTACTCAGCGAATGAATTCGGTTAAGGCTGCTGGTCTTACTGTTTGGTCTATCCACCTGCCATTCGAGGATGCAAACTGGACCAACATCGCAGGTAAGGAGACTGTACGTGTACAGAGCGTGAACAACATTATGCGCGTACTTCGTCTCTGCGTAGAGTGCTTCCCAGAGTGTAAGAACTATGTTCTGCATGCAAGTAAGGGTGTGCTCAAACCTCGCGAGGAGTCTGTTAATCAGGCACGTAAGTCTCTTAAGGAGATGGTTCCTGTAGCTACACAGCTCGGTGTGCGTATCTGCGTTGAGAACCTTGTTGGTAGCCTCTGCTACTACTACGAGGAGCTGCACAACACAATTACCGGCATTGACAACACTTGGGTAACTTACGACATCGGCCACGCAAACTGCAAGGGCTACAATGTTGTTGAGTTCCTCACACAGATTGGCACAAAGCTCGGTACTGTGCATATGCACGATACAAAGTTCGGCTCTGGTAACGACTCACACGACCTTCTTGGCGTACCACAGCCAGGAATTACTACGTGGGATGATGTTATCCGCACTCTGCTCAAGACAAACCTCTACCGCGGTGTGTTTATGTTCGAGCTCTCTGGCAAGAACCCTAATACCGTTATGGCGTCGTACAATAAGATTGTAGGCGAATACGCCGCAAAGTACGAGAAGTAGTATTTTATCGTGATAGTGGCGCATCTGCGTCACATCCCTCAAATCCCCGAATGAGTAGTACGCATAGTACAACCCATTCGGGGATTTTTAGTTAGCAGAAGCAGGTATCCGCATTATCACGATAAAGCTACATATTTGTATTGCCCTGCTGAGAAGCACCACCAATCTCCTCAGTAGTACTGTCAGCCTTACGCTTGGTCTTCTTGACATAGAGTCCCTGCTTACCAAATCTATAAGATACGGAGAGGCGGATGGAGCGATTGACATTAGTGGCAACGAGATTTTGGATATAGGTCGGAGCGGTCATCTCGAGGTGGTGCTTCATGCTGCGGCTATGCGGGTTCTGCACAGAGAGTGAGAGCTCAAGTTTATCCTTCAGCAGTTTCTGACCAAGGCGTGCCGAGGTGATGAAGAACCAATTCTGTGCGACCATATTCTGTTGCGGCTGCATCTTTGCGCAGTACTCGCTAAGGGTCAGGCGCGCACCTTTCCACAGTCCGACAGTGGCGTTCACGCTCTCCGAGAATGCCCAGCCGGCAACGGCGATATTTTCGCTCGGAATACCATCCTCGAAGTATCCGGCACGCAGGTCTGCCGAGAGTTGCAGCTTCTGCGACGGACGGTAAGAGAGCGATGTTTGCAGTGCGTAGGCTCTTGAGCGACCGTGGTTGAGGTAGGTTTGGTTCATTATACCTTCGTTATCGACAAAGGTATACTGCGCCACGCGGTTATTGGAAAACATCGTCATCAGCTCCGGCGAGACGGTCCACTTATTGTTCATCCACGAATACTTAAGGCGCAGAGTGTGATTTACGCCCGTCTTAAGGTCGGGATTTCCGTAACTGCGCGAGGTCGAGGTCTCGGTAATATATGGCGAGAGCGACTGCACGCCCGGACGAGAGAGGCGCTCGGAGTATGAGAGGGAGAGGTTGTGTGCCTCCTTAATTTTATATGAGAGCGAGAGGTATGGAACGACATTTACAAGGGCGCTCTTATAGCTCTCCTCCTTATCGTTATAGGTACTCTTGGAGTTATACCACGCACCTTCAAGGCGCGCACCTGCACGGGCAGTGAAGCTCTTCAGATTGAGGGCATAACCGGCATAGAGGGCTGCGATATTCTTTGTGAGGGTTGTTGTACTCTCGGTTATCGAGCCCGCCTGATAGAGCAGACTATGGTCAATAGAGTGCTTAAATCCCGCCTCCAAAGAGTGTTTGCCCCATCGATTATTGTAGTCCGCCTGCAACTCATTCTCAAAGCCCTTATCGCGCGAAGAGGTATTGAAATCGGTTGCAGCACCATCTGCGTAGAGGATATGCTCGTTACTGAAGCTATCTGTCGGCGGAGTTACAGAGAAGTACTCCGAGATGGTGAGGTTATGATTCTCCTTACCCGGAAATGTATGCTCATATGCGGCAAGCAGATCGACACCCTTCCAGCGATATTTGCTATTCTGCAGGGAGGTGTTGCTGTCGAGCAGAGCATCATCGGCACCGAGATATGAGGTAGTGCCTGTGCTGCGCGAGTTCCAATTACCCAGCCAGCAGCTCGCCTCGATATTTATAAGGTTCAGAGTATCAATCTGATAGCCCATATTGAGGTTGGCATAGAGGTTTTTGCCACCCCAATAGTTCTCCTTATACTGCTTGAGAGTTGAGTATGGAGCATTGTCGTTAAGGTTGCGCATAGTGATGTCGTGCGTACCCGTAACATCGTTATCACAGTTGCTGCCACCCATATAGAGACCTGCTGAGAGCGATAGTTTATCCTTCTGCACGGTGAAGTTGCCCGAGAACTGACCGAAGTAGTTGCGATTAAGCATACTACCACCCGCAAGGCTGATATTACCGTTATAGCCGTCAAAGCGGGTCTTTGAAGTGATGATATTGAGTACACCACCCGCGCCCTCGGCGTCGTACTTCATCGACGGATTGGTAATAACCTCTATGCGCTTGATAGAGGATGCCGGCATAGACTTAATTATATCGTTAAAGTTGCGACCCATAGCACCTGCCGCGCGACCATTTACCAAAATCTTATAGTCGCTCTGACCATTCATCTGCACCTTGCCGTCAGCGTCGATTGTTAGCTGCGGAACTTTACGGATAATCTCCTCAAGAGTGCTCGACTGCGCCTCGGGATCATCCTCGACAGAGTAGGTCAGCTTCTCGGCATCCGCCATAACGATAGGTTTCTGCACAGTTACCGCAACAGCATCGACCTCAACACCCTCGCTGAGAGTTATCTCTCCCAAATCTATCGACTTGCCCACAGCCGATATTGAGCGAGTAAAGGTCTGATAACCTACAGACGAAATCTCGAGAGTGTAGTCGCCACTCTGCTTAATACTCAGAGAGAAACTTCCCTCGGCATCTGCCGCAACTGCCGCAACAACACTGCCGTCACGCGATGCCGATACAGTGGCATACGCCACCCCACTGCCCTTCGCCGCATCCTTAACCTTACCGCTAACTACGCTTTGAGCGTAGGAAACAGTAAAAAAGAGCGAACAAAATAGTAGTAACCATAACTTTTTCATAGCCTTTTAACCTTTTGATATTGCAAAGGTAGTACTTTTTCGGTACTTTGCAACACAAAGTAGTGTTTTTTTTTTACTTGTTTGCTTAAAATAGTACGGTATTGCACTTTTACCTATGTCTAAAACGCGCGAGGGAGGAAAAAATTATGCGAACAACATTTTTTTGCACTCCGCTACCCTTTTGCACCCCAATTTGGCGTCAAAAGTGCGCAGGTGTGGTGCATCGTGAAAAATTTCAGCCACGGATAGTACTAAAACGTACAGCCGCGGCTGAAATTTGAGGGATGTGCCTCAGATGCGTACTTTTCACGTCAAATTACTCGTGGTGGTAGGGGGAATTGTGTATAATGGAAAAGGCGCGATATAACTGCTCTGTAAAAATAGCACGAATAATCTGGTGCGAGAAGGTCATTTTGGAGAGAGAGATCTTCTCGTTGGAGCGGGCATAGACCGCCTCGGAGAAGCCGTAGGGACCGCCAATAACAAAGACGAGGCGTTTGATACCGCTATTCATACGCTTTTGGAGCCACTCGGCATACTCGACGGAGCGGAACTCGGCGCCCTTTTCGTCGAGCAGCACTACGCGGTCGGAGTCGTCGATAAGGCGGAGAATAGCATCACCCTCGGCTGTTTTCTGCTGCGCCTCAGAGAGGTTTTTGGAGTTGCGGATATCGGGGAGATATGTGATGTTAAACTTGTTATAGAAGTTGATGCGCTTGGTATACATATCTACAAGTGCAGCGACCTCCTTCATATCGGTCTTACCGACAACAATCAGTTCGATATTCATAACTCTAACTCTAAAGCTTTTTCGACAATGTGGTGCATATCATAGTAGCGGTAGTCGGCAAGGCGACCTCCGAAGATGGTGTTACTATCTGCCGCCAACTCGCGATACTTCTCGGCAAGGGCGCTATTACGGCTATCCCCTATCGGGTAGTATGGCTCTGCACCCGGCTGCCACTCGGCGGGGTACTCGCGGGTAATGACGGTATGGGGTGCGGTGCAGGAAGGATCAAAGTGGCGATGCGAGACAATGCGGGTATAAGGGGTCTCGCGATCGGTGAAGTTCATAACCGCAACGCCTTGATAGTCAGTAGTATCGAGCTGCTCGTGCTCAAACTTGAGGGTACGATATTCGAGATGTCCGTAGCAGTAGTCGAAGTAGCGGTCTATCTCGCCGGTATAGACAATCTTCTCGGCAACAGACTCCCAATACTCTCTATCGGCAAAAAAGTCGCAATTAAGCTCCACATCTGCCCCCTCGAGCAGGCGGTCGATAAAGGTGTTATAACCTCCCTGCGGAATGCCCTGATAGGTATCGTTGAAGTAGTTGTTGTCGTAGGTAAAGCGAACGGGCAGGCGACGGATAATATCTGCCGGAAGGTCGCGGCAATCCCTACCCCACTGCTTCTCGGTATAGCCCTTGACAAGGGTGTTATATATATCGGTACCGACGAGAGATATAGCCTGCTGCTCAAGGTTTTGCGGCTCTTTTATATCCCCGCGCTGACTTGCGATGATAGCCTGTGCCTGCTCGGCAGTAGTTACACCCCACAGCTGATGGAAGGTGTTCATATTGAAGGGCAGGTTATAGAGTTTACCCTTATAGTTTGCAAGCGGAGAGTTTATGAACGGCTCAAATGGCACGATGGAGTTTACCCACTCCCAAACCATCTTATTTGAGGTATGGAAGATGTGCGGACCGTAGATATGGACAGCCACGCCGTCGCGATTTTCGCAGTAGAGGTTACCCCCGACATGGTTGCGACGGTCGATGACCTTGACACGCTTTCCTGCCTGTATGGCACGCCAAGCCACGACGGAGCCGAAGAGCCCCGCACCGACAATAAGGTAGTGGTATGGCTTACTTTGGTTGCTCAACACTCTTTGGGAATGAAATCAAGTGTACAAGGTGCTCCAGCGGACGGAGAAAGTTGCGCTTGCCATACTTCGGACTGAAGACATAGCAGTCGATGGTAAAGACCTCGTTTGTAGCGTCGTTTACAGTGGTATAGCTGACAAAAGGACCGCCCATATAGTCATTCTCGACATCCCAGAAGCCGCGCATCTCAATCCACTCCTTGCCATTGACAACAACAGAGCGATAGAGCGGGCGGAGAGGTATCTCGCCCTTACCCTCGGCATCAGGAATCTGCTCGACGGTAATCATATATGAGCCTGCACTCGGACCCGGAATACGCTTTGCAAATTGGTTACGCATAGCCACAAGGTAGTCCACATTGAGCGAACCCTTGCCACGATATGGATAGCTGTAGCAGAAGAATCCCTGACTTGCCACAGGAAACTCGTAGGATGCCCAGATAAAGTCCTGACTCTGCGAACGGAGCTCATAGCCCTTCGGAATCTTGACATCTATATCGAACTCGTTGTGCAGCAGGTCATTAAGCACCTTGACATTATGCTTCTCGGCGTATGCGATGGTACGGTTGCGCTCGGCAATCTCAAGCACCTTGACAAGTGCCTCGCCGTTAGTGTTGAGGTACTCCAATGCCGCCTTCTGTGTCGGAGCCTGAAAAGTGAGGACAATCTGCGGCGCTGCATCGACATCGTACTCGGCAGTAATCTGCGCCTGCTCCGCCTTGTCAGAGATTACGACCTTCAGGATATTACGGTGCTGGACAAGCAGATGGCGGAAATCGTTCTGCGTGATTCTCAGCACATTAAAGAGCGGCTCATTCTGATTGAGCATCTCTATAGGCTGCTCGAGCAGGTCGCGGAGCTTTGTGCCCAGCTCGCTCTCCCACTCGGCATTATTACAGATTACAAGCACCTCGTATGCGCCACCCTGAATAGGTTTCTTTCCCTCCTTTGTAAGGGTGTGGAACTCGCGGCAGCTTACCGCCAAGAGCAACATAAGTGCAAATGTTACAATTTTTGAGACATACTTCATAAAAACATAATTTTCTACAAAAATATACATTATTTGTGCAAATTCAAAATTATTGACTACATTTGTCTGTCGTAACAGCAGCTGTTTTTGAGCGATGAGAATCAAACCACCGAAATTTATCCGTCGGCTTATGCCCGACCTCATCTGGGAGATAGAGGACAACGAGGGTGTCTTCCTCACCTTCGATGATGGACCTACGCCCGGCGTGACGGAGTGGATTTTGGCGACGCTCAAGCGTTACAACGCCAAGGCGACCTTCTTTGTTCTCGGAAAGAATGCAGAGATGTATCCCGATCTCTATCAGCTCATTATCAGTGAGGGTCACAAGGTTGGCAACCACACATACTCCCACCAGAAGGGTTGGTCAATGTCGTTAGAGAGGTATATCGAGGATGTCGATTTTGCCGGCGATATAGTCCACTCGGAGCTCTTCCGTCCGCCCTATGCCCGTGTGACACCCGCACAGATGAGAGCTGTAGCCGAGCGCTACAAGATTGTGATGTGGGATATAGTCTCGCGCGACTACAACCGCGCACTCTCACCCGAGAAGTGTCTGAAGAATGTCACCGACCACATCACTGCCGGCTCGATAGTTGTCTTTCACGACTCGGAGAAGGCATTTAAGAATATGAGTTATGCCCTGCCTCGCACCCTGAAAAAGATCAAAGAGATGGGGTTGAAATGTAAAATTATCGAGTTGTAGAACATACCTATAATGAAGATTATCGTTGCCATAACTGCTGCAAGCGGCGCCATATACGCCCGCCAACTACTTGAGTATCTTATAGATAGCACCCAAGTAGAAAAGATTGCCCTTATCCACAGCACAAATGCCGAGGCAGTGGCTGCGGTCGAGGGTGTAGTGCTGCCAAAGAGCGACAAGATTATCCGCTACGCAAACGACAACCTCTTCGCTTCGGTTGCAAGCGGCTCGGCAGAGTGGGATGCTATGGTAGTTGTTCCGTCGAGCGTCGGCACGATGGGTCGTATAGCCTCGGGGGTATCTCAGACACTTATAGAGCGAGCTGCAGATGTTATGCTCAAGGAGCGCCGCCGACTTATACTTGTTGTGCGTGAGACACCGCTCTCGCTGATTCATCTGCGCAATATGGTGACCCTGACAGAGGCGGGAGCGATAGTTCTGCCCGCATCTCCATCCTTCTACTCAAATCCGCAAACAATAAAAGAGGCTTGCAACACCGTCACAGAGCGAACACTCTCCCTGCTCGGCATTACAAGCCAACGATACCATTGGGAGGATTAATCCAATCCCTTTGCCCTGCGGGCAATATTATACAGCAGTGTCGCCTGAAGTGTCGAAGTATTTAACGCTTCGGCAACCTCCGCCATTGTCATATTGGCATTCTGCTCCATAAGTTCGGCAGCACGAACGACATCCTCAAAGTTAAAACCGTAGAGCTTACGAGCATAACTGCCGTCTGCACAGATAACATCTACAATAGCAATAGGAATACCGTCTTGGCGGGTCAATTTTACCCTCTCTACCGAGGTGATATTGTCATTTACATTCACAACATCCGCCGCAAGGTCGCCAAAGATATACTCCACCGTAATTGCATCGACAGCCTTCGGGTCACGACTCACATCACGGCTGCCACAACCCGTTGCACAATATAGAAAAGCTGTGACGAAGAGTATCCGCCACAGCCTGTTTATACCTCTTCTCATAGTACACTACTCCTTATGCGACTGAGCAATAAGCTCGCCAAGCACCTCGATACTGTCGCAGATAAGGTGCGGCTGCTTAGGTGCTGCATCGGCAACCTCGAGAGTAGTCTCGCCCGAGAGTACAAGCACACCGAAGGCACCGGCATTGTGTGCCATCTCGATATCGGTATAGATACGGTCGCCCACCATAGCCACCTCATCAGCCTCATAACCGTAGCGATTCAGAATACCAGAAAGCATATTAGGGTCCGGCTTACCGAGAGTGATATCCGGAGTACGACCTGTAGCGTGTGTAAGGCAGGCACAGATAGAGCCGCAATCCACAAGCACAACAGGCTGATCGGTAGGACATACGCGGTCTGGGTTTGTCGCGATATATGGTACACCCTGCGAAATCCACCACGCAGCACGGCAGAGGCGGTCGTAAGCGAGGGTCTTGTCAAATGCCACAACGAGCACATCAGGGCGGTCATCTGCGCTATCCTCGGCACTCTCAAAGCCCGCCTTCTCGAACTCCGAAATCATCGACGGAGTGCCGAGCATAAAGAGACGCTTTGCCTCAGGATAGTGGGTCTTGATGTAGTCCACAGTAGCAAGAGCTGTGGTGTACATCTCCTCCTCCGTAGCCTCAACGCCCAGACGAGCAAGCTTTGCCAGATAGTCGGCAATACTTGACGACGGATTGTTTGTAAGGAACGAGTAGCGGAGTCCCAACTCCTTCACACCCGCAAGGAAGGGCTTTGTGTAAGGGAAGAGTGTCGCACCCATATAGATAGTGCCATCCATATCAAGCGCCACATGCTTCAGACGACGCAACTTTGCCATCAACTCCTCATGAGAGTAGATCGAGCGATACTTATTAAACTGAGCCATAGTTCTATATTTTTTTGTTTGTTTTTGCACAAAATCTCGGTAAAATTAGAAAATTATACGCTAAAAAGCAAACAAAAGGCAACAAAATCACCTAAAGTCATCTATTTAGGGAAATTGATTTTGAAAATAGAAATATTTGATTTACCTTTGTCCTGAAATATAGGGGATTGCAGGGTTTCAGTCGTAAGGCTGAGATTCTTTCTTTTTTGTTTCGTACAACGACAAATAAACAGAGAAACAAATATTATGGCACAGGAACTAATTTATTTAACAGCAGAGGGTTACAAGAAGCTTAAGGATGAGCTCGACCACCTGCGTTCAGTAGAGCGTCCGGCAGCTTCAGCAGCTATTGCAGAGGCTCGCGACAAGGGCGATTTGTCAGAGAATGCCGAGTACGATGCTGCTCGCGAGGCACAGGGTCTGCTCGAGATGAAGATTGCACAGCTCGAGGCGACACTTGCAAACTCTCGCATCATCGACGAGACAAAGATCGACAAGAGCAAGGTTCAGATTCTGAGCAAAGTTACCCTGCTCAACCATAACAATAACCGTCAGGTTGTCTATACCATCGTTGCAGAGCACGAGGCAAACCTCCGCGAGGGCAAGCTCGCTATCGGCACACCGATTGCAAAGGCGCTGCTCGGCAAGAAGAAGGGCGATGTTGTCGAGGTTACCGTACCTGCGGGAGTACTTAAGTTCGAGATTTTGGATATCTCAATCTAAAGAATTTGTCGAACAGGGCTCTTTTGAGACAAAAGACATCCGGTTGGATGTCTTTTTTTGTACTTATTTGTCGGTAGAGTTTGCACTCCGCTACCCCATTGCACTGTTTTATCGTCAAAAGTATGCAGATGTGACACATCGTGATATAGGCACGGATGGGACATACTGCGGTATTTCCCATTCGGGACTATGAGGGATGTGCCGCAGATGCGTGCTTTTCACAATAAAACCTCATTTGTCGTCAAAAGGTAGTAGTAGGTGCATATCGCGAAATATCCCCGGATGGGTTGTACTAAAGCGTACTACCCATTCGGGGATATGAGGGATGTGCAGCTAATGCTGCCTTTTCACGACAAATGTACCCCCGAGCAGAATCGAACTGCTATCTAAGGTTTAGGAAACCTTCGTTCTATCCGTTGAACTACAAGGGCAACAAGATTGAGTGCAAAGGTAACAAAATTTTACATATCTTTGCAACAAATTACGAAGTTGAATGAAAATAGCCAATTTTTTATCTAAATATAGGAGTCAGACACCGCTCTGGATTGCGGCGATTCCGCTTGGAGTGCTTATTACGACCTTGGCGCTTGTTATCAAGTGTTTCGGTGCAGATGCGATTATGGGTGGCAGTCAGATTGCGCTGCTCTTCGCCTCATCGGTAGCGGCGACGCTTGCCATAGTCTTCTGCGGGTGTAAATGGAGCACATTGGAGGATGCTATTGTCGAGAATATCAGGACATCGGCATCGGCAATTATCATTCTGCTGCTCATAGGTGCCATTTCGGGTACATGGATGCTCAGCGGAGTGGTTCCGACGCTTATATGCTATGGTTTGGAGGTTATCCATCCGAAGATATTTTTGGGCATAGCCTGCATAATCTGCGCATTGGTATCGGTGATTACCGGCTCGTCGTGGACAACTATTGCCACGATAGGTGTTGCGCTGATGGGTATCGGTCAGGCTATGGGATTCTCTGAGGGGTGGATTGCCGGCGCGATAATCTCGGGAGCCTATTTCGGAGATAAGATTTCGGCGCTCTCGGACACTACTGTACTCGCCTCGGCAGCGGCGAAGGTTCCGCTGTTTGACCATATTAAGTATATGATGATTACGACAGTGCCGTCGTTTGCGATTGCCGCGTGTGTATTTTTTGTGGTATCTATACTGCACGCGCCCGAGTCGGCAGCGCAGATAGAGCATATCTCGCAGACGCTGCACGGCACATTCAACATATCTGCGTGGCTGCTGATTGTTCCGGTATTGACTGCTGTACTGATACTCAAGAAGTTACCGGCACTTATAACCCTCTTTGCAGCGACAGTTATGGCCGCTGTGGCGATGCTTGTTTTCCAGCCGGATATTGTCACAAGCATAGGTGGCGAGGGTGCTTTGGGCAGTTTCAAGGCGCTTATGACGGCGTGTTCGAGTTCGACAGCTACAGATACGGGCGATGCAATGCTCAATGAGCTTGTGGCGACTCGCGGAATGGGCGGTATGATGAGCACTATATGGCTGATACTCTGCGCGATGTGCTTTGGTGGCGTGATGGCGGGAAGCGGTATGTTGGCGGCGCTGACTCGTATGTTTATGCGCTTTGCAAAGCGTCCGCTGAGCATTGTCATTTCGACCATCTCGACAGGTATATTCTGCAACCTGACCACTGCCGACCAATATATATCCATCATCATTACGGGCAACACCTTTGGTGACCTCTATCGTCGTCGAGGGCTGGAGGGTCGTCTGCTCAGCCGCTCGGTGGAGGACTCGGCGACAGTTACCTCGGTGCTTATTCCGTGGAACTCGTGCGGTATGACACAATCGACCGTTCTCGGCGTGGCGACTATTGCATATCTGCCATACTGCCTGTTCAATATCATCAGCCCACTGCTTTCGATATTGGTGGCAGCAACGGGATATAAAATCGTTAAGAGAGACTCTACAAATTAGGTCGAGGGATTTTGTCGCTCTTTTGAGAGCGCAACAGCGACCGAGGTAGAATCTGCCAATAACAGAGAAGTTAATTTACTGATTTATAGAACATATCTAAAACCATCCGATGAGTAAGAAACTTGTAATCTTAGACCTTGACGGCACGCTGCTCAATACTATTGGAGACCTTGCCGCATGTTGTAACCATATGCTCCGAGAGCGAGGACTTGCAGAGCATAGCTACAATGACTACTGCCACTTTGTAGGCAATGGTGTGACACGACTCGTCGAGCGTGCACTGCCTGAAAATCTGCGCACACCGGAGTATGTTGCCGCAGCGCGCAAAGATTTCGTGGAGTACTACTATGAGAATATCGACACCCACTCTGTTGTCTATGAGGGCATTACCGAGCTGCTACGACAGCTGACAGAGGCGGGCGCGACACTCGCCGTAGCATCGAACAAGTTCCACTCGGGAACAAACAGACTAATCGAGAAGTTCTTCGGAGAGTTCTCTTTTAAGGCTATCTATGGCAATCGCGACGGCTTCCCGCTCAAACCAGACCCTGCAATTATCGACCTGATTATGGAGCAGTGCGGAGCTACTGCCGAGGATACATATATGATTGGCGACTCGGGCATCGACATCATTACGGCTCGTGCTGCGGGCGTTCACTCGATAGGTGTTACTTGGGGTTTCAGAGATCGCGAGGAGCTTGAGGAGAGCGGTGCGGAGTATATTGCAAATAGTCCGAAAGAGATTTTTGAGGCTATATTCAAATAGCACTTCGACGACACAGGTCATTTCACTACTATTTTTTGTCACTTCACCGAACAATTTTGGCGAAGTGACTATTTTTTTGTACCTTCGCAAAGATATTACACAGCAGTGTAAAATTCCCAAACGGAGAACAATAACAAAAACATAAACCAGCATTAAAACCACTATTTCAAGACTATTCATCCCACTCGTACTGCTTGCCGTAGTTGTCGGCTGCGAGGAGGAGAAGAGTACAAAGCGTACTCGCGAGTACAATGTGATGGTATTGGAGCCCACATCGCGCAAGTTGTCGTCCACCTACTCTGCCACAATTCAGGGTAAGCAGGATATCGACATCCGTCCGAAGGTGCAGGGTTACATTACCGAGGTACATGTAAAGGAGGGTTCGCTCGTAAAGCGCAACCAGACACTCTTTACCATCGATCAGGCTCCATATCAGGCGGCGCTGCAGACAGCTATTGCCAATGTAGATGTGGCACAGGCAGCTGTAGATGCAGCCGAGCTGACCACATCGAGCAAGGAGGAGCTCTACAAGCAGAACATCATCTCGGAGTTCGACCTCAACATGGCAAAGATGCAGCTTGCATCGCAGCGCGCAACCCTCGCTCAGGCGAAGGCTAACGAGATCAATGCCCGCAACAACCTCTCTTACACGCTGGTAAAATCGCCAGCAGACGGTGTTGTCGGCACACTGCCATTCCGCGTAGGTACGCTGGTAAGTCCGTCAGACCAGACCCCGATGACCTCAGTGTCGGACAACTCGGAGATGTATGTCTACTTCTCGATGTCCGAGTCGCAGGTACTCTCGCTCACTCGTGAGCACGGCTCACTCGACGCAGCACTCAAGGCGATGCCTTCGATAGAGCTGCAGCTCAGTGACGGTACTATCTATCAGGACAAGGGTCGCATTGAGGCTATTTCGGGTATTATCGACCCTACAACAGGTTCGGTGACTGTTCGTGCAAAGTTCCCGAACTATCGTCGTCTGCTGCTCTCGGGTGGCTCGGGCAACATTATCCTGCCGCACAAGGCTGAGGGTTGCATCGTAATTCCGCAGTCCGCTACATACGAGATTCAGGACAAGATATATGTCTACACCGTAAAAAACGGCAAGGCTGTAAGTAAGATTATCGGCGTGTTTAACATCAGCAACGGTCGCGAGTATGTCGTTGAGAGCGGTCTGGAGAGGGGCGATACTATCGTTGTAGAGGGTGTAGGACTGCTGCGTGACGGCAATCCGGTAAAGATTAAGCAGGTTGTTAAAGCAGAGGAGTAGCAGAGTATGAATATCAAGACCTTTATCGATCGTCCCGTACTCTCGTCGGTAATCTCCATCATCATTGTTCTGGGTGGTATTATCGGACTTGCAGTGCTGCCGATCGAGCGTTATCCAAATATTGCACCGCCGACAATTCGCGTGCAGGCAAACTATGCCGGCGCAAGTGCCGAGACTGTGCAGAAGGCTGTTGTAGTACCCCTCGAGGAGGCTATAAACGGTGTGGAGAATATGACCTATATGACCTCGAGCGCAACTAACAACGGTAGCGCAAGTATTCAGGTGTTCTTCAAGCAGGGTACAAATCCGGATATGGCTGCGGTGAATGTCCAGAACTGCGTATCGCGTGCTACCCGTCAGCTACCATCGGAGGTGACAGATGTGGGTGTGACCGTTCGTAAGCGACAGACCAACATCCTCGAGCAGATTGCCGTATATAGTCCGAACGGCACATACGACCGTACGTTTATCGCCAACTATATCAAGATTAACCTCGTGCCGGCTATCTCGCGTATTCCGGGCGTGGGTGATGTCGATGTGCGCGGAGCCGACTATAGTATGCGTATATGGCTCAAGCCCGACATTATGGCGCAGTACAAACTTATCCCTGCCGATATATCGAATGCCCTTGCAGAGCAGAATATCGAGGCGGCAACAGGTGCGCTGGGCGAAAACTCAAATCAGACCTTCCAGTATGCTATGCGCTACAAGGGTCGTCTGGAGACTCCGGAGCAGTTTGAGAATATCGTTATCCGCGCGCTGAACAATGGTGAGGTGCTGCGACTGAAGGATATTGCCGAGATTGAGCTGGGTACACAGTCCTACCAATATATCGGTGAGGTAAACGGCTCGCCGGGTACATCTTTCAGTGTATATCAGACTCCTGGTTCAAATGCTACAGAGGTTATCAAGCAGATCGACGCCTATCTGGAGAGGGCAAAGCAGGACTTCCCGAAGGATCTGGAGATGGTTGTGCTCTCAAGTTCAAACGACTTCCTCTATGCCTCTATCAACAATGTGCTCAGAACGCTGTTGGAGGCTATTGTGCTGGTTATCTTGGTGGTATTCGTATTCTTGAGAAAGTTCCGCGCAACACTCATTCCGCTTGTGGCGACAATCGTTTCGCTGATCGGAACATTTATGTTCCTCTTCTTCTTCGGCTTCTCGATTAACCTGCTGACACTCTTTGCGCTCGTGCTCTCTATCGGTGTGGTTGTGGATGACGCCATTATCGTTGTAGAGGCGGTGCAGAGCAAGTTCGAGGCGGGTTACAAAAATGCCCACAGTGCGGCTGTAGATGCTATGCACAGCGTAACTTCGGCGCTCATTACCTCGACACTCGTATTTATGGCGGTATTTATTCCGGTATCGCTGATGGGTGGAACATCGGGTATCTTCTACACCCAGTTTGGTCTTACGATGGCTGTGGCGGTGGGTATCTCGGCAGTAAATGCGCTGACACTCAGCCCTGCACTCTGTGCTATGCTCCTCAAGCCGATAGACGAGGAGGGTAATCCTGTAAAGCGTTCACTCAAGAGGCGTCTGTCGGATGCCTTCGAGAGCAGTTTCAATGCCATTACGGCTCGCTATCTGAAGGGCATGAGCTTCTTCTTGCGCCACAAGGTTGTTGCCGGCATTGTGATTGTTGCCGGTATGGGTCTTTTGGTCTACTTTATGAACAACACCAAGACCGGTCTTATTCCGCGCGAGGATATCGGTACTGTGCGTATCGATGTTTCGACCGCTCCGGGCAGCTCGCTGGCACATACAAAGGAGGTTATGAACCGTATCGACCGAGATATTGTCAGCAACATTGACGAGTGTCACGCCTACCTCAATATGGCAGGTTTCGGTATGACCACCGGTGCGGGTACTTCGTACGGTAACTTTACCCTGCGTCTGAAGCATTGGGACGAGCGTAAGGGCAAGGAGCACAGCGTGTTCGACATTATGGACCGCATTAAGGAGTACTCGACAAATATCAACGATGCGACAATCTTTACCACCTCGCCTGCAATGATTCCGGGCTATGGTGCAACAAACGGCTTTGAGCTCCATATTCAGGACCGCAAGGGTGGCAGCATCGAGGATTTGGCGCAGGTTGTAAATCAGTTTGTGGCAGAGCTCAACGATCGCCCAGAGATCGGCTCGGCACGAACATCGTTCAACCCTAAATTCCCTCAGTACCAGATAGATGTAGATGCGGTAAAGTGTAAGCGTGCAGGAACCTCTCCGAAGGAGGTGCTCAACATCCTCAACGGCTACTACGGCGGTCGCCTCTCGACCCGTTTCAACCGATTTACAAAGCTCTATCAGGTTCAGGTTCAGGCAGATCCGCGCTATCGTGTAGATTTGCAGACACTCAACAATATCTTCATCCGCATCGGTAACGATATGGCTCCTATCAGCCAATTTGTGACCCTCAAGAAGATCTATGCACCGGAGAATCTCGCCCGATTCAATATGTTCCCGTCGATCTCGATAAATGGTCGTGCGGCAGACGGATACTCATCGGGTGATGCGATTGCTGCAGTAAATGCAGTGGCACACGATGTGCTGCCTATAGGTTATGGTTTCGACTTCGGCGGTATTGCCCGCGAGGAGGCGGCGAGCGGAAACAACACAGCGATTATCTTCGTGATATGTATCGCTCTTATCTACCTGATACTCTGTGCATTGTACGAGAGTTTCTTCGTTCCGTTTGCAGTTATTCTTACGGTTCCTATCGGACTGTTCGGCAGCTTCGCCTTTGCGAATATGATGGGTCTTGAGAACAACATCTACCTGCAGACAGGTCTGATTATGCTTATCGGTCTGCTCTCAAAGACAGCCATCCTTATTACCGAGTATGCTGCTGAGCGTCGAGAGCAGGGTATGAGCATATTCGATGCGGCACTCGAGGCAAGTAAGGAGCGTTTCCGTCCGATTATGATGACCGTACTTACAATGGTCTTCGGTATGATTCCGCTGATGTTCTCGACAGGTGTCGGTGCAAACGGTAACAACACCCTCGGTGCCGGCGTTGTAGGTGGTATGATTGTCGGAACATTGGCACTGATATTCCTCGTTCCTGCCCTCTTTATCGTCTTCCAGACCATTCAGGAGAGGGTTGTAAAACCTAAACAGAAAGAGTAATGAAGAGAGTTTTATATATAGTAACAGCAGCTCTTTTGGTAAGCAGTTGCTCGGTATTCGGAAAGTACTCGCGTCCTGAGATTTCGACCGAGAATATATACGGCAAGGATATTCACGAAGCCGAGATAGCCACAACCGATACGGTAACTATTGCCGACATCTGCTGGCAGGAGTTTTTCAAGGACAAGCACCTGCAGAGACTTATCGAGCAGGGACTGAACAACAATCCGGATATGCAGACTGCAGCCCAGAGAATTGCGGCAGCAGAGGCTACACTGCGCAGTGCGAAGCTCGCCTTTATCCCGGGCTTCTCGTTCAACCCACAGTTTCGCGCAACTACCGGATCATCAGCAAGTTACTCGCTCCCTATAGCTGCAAGCTGGGAGGTCGATATTACGGGTAAAATCCTCAACAGCAAGCGCAGTGCGCAGTCGGCATACGAGCAGAGTCGCCTCTATCGTCAGAGCGTGCAGACCTCGCTCATATCGGCTATAGCCAACAGCTACTACACCCTGCTAATGCTCGATGCACAGCTCGCCACATCGCGCTCCACAGCCGCTTCGTGGAAGGAGAATGTCCGCATTATGAAGGCGATGAAGCTCGCCGGTATGACCAACGAGGCAGCCGTAGCACAGACCGAGGCAAATAGCTGGGAGATAGACGCTTCGCTGCTCACACTGCAGTACAACATCATCCACGCAGAGAATGCCCTTGCCCTGCTGCTCGGCACAACACCGCAGCACTTTGAGCGAGGAACAATCCACGATCAGGAGTTCAACATCGCCCTGAGTGCAGGCACTCCTTCGCAGTTGCTCGCCCGCCGACCTGATGTTCGCAGCGCAGAGAAGCAGCTCGAGAGAGCCTTCTATGCAGCAAATATCGCTCGCGGTGCACTTATCCCGTCGCTCAACATCAACGGTTCGTTCGACCTGACCTCTATATGGAGCGATATGCTGGCGTCAGTAACTGCATCGCTCTCGGCAACAATCTTCAATGCCGGCAGCAAGCACGCTCGCATAAAGATCTCGGATGCAGAGAAGCAGGAGGCACTCATAGCCTTCAAGCACACACTGCTCACCGCAGGAAATGAGGTGAATGATGCCATCAACAAGTGCCAGACAGCACGCGAGAAGCGCGATATTCGCACCAAGCAGATTGCCGCGCTCGAGAGTGCAGTAAACAGCACCCGACAGCTTATGAGCCACTCCGAGTCTACATATCTCGAGGTGCTTACAGCACAGCAGAAGTTGCTCTCGGCACAGCTCTCGCAGGTAAACGACAAGTTCGACGAGATTCAGGGAGTTATCAACCTCTACCGCGCACTTGGTGGTGGTGTGGACAGCACAGAGGATATTTCGACCCTGCCAAAGAGAGAGAAAAAGTCGAAGAGATAATATTTGCACCTATGTCTTATGAAGGGGGCTGCTAACGCGGTCCCCTTTTTCCTATATCTATGTACTCTGTATAGACAATGTCGGTATGAGGATTGGAGCTTGTTATATGCTGCCGAATAGCCTTTGTGCCGAACTTAATAAACCAAAATCGGCGCGGCACACGATAGACAACCTGACGGAGAGTATCGACACTGCGAAGGGAGCAAGTGACTGAATCATTGTCAATTACGCCATCTATAGTAACCCAACTGTCCTGCCAGCGAAAGAGGCGAAGCGTGTCTGTTGTATGCACCGTATCACGAACAATAACCGTATCGCGAACGGGTGCAACAACCTCGACCTTTGTCTGCACAACACTCTTTGCCGCGCTCTCAAGGCGGCGAATTTTCAGCCCCATTTGGCGAATTTTCTCGGCATCTGCCGCCCGAAGTTCCTCAAATTCGCCACATCTCAGACGCAAAATCTGCACCGATGCAGCCGCCTCATTTGCCGCTGTTCGGTAGTGTTCCACGCTCTGCATAAGAGCCTCGCTATTGCTCTTATGACGCTCATTTGCGCCCCATAAAATTCGACCTCCGACAACGATTATGGCGGTTGTCAAAAGTGCATAAACAATCAGATATTTTTTCATAACGCTAAATTGTATAATTATCGTAATTACAGATAGTTACAACCGTATGCAGATTAGATGCACAGGTTGTTATTGCCCCCGCTTTTTTAAGTGCAGCAAGTCCTAAACGGACCTGTTTTACGGTGAGCGAAGTTTGCTCGGAAAGTGCCTTTATCGATGTTATCAGTTCACCCCGTTTCAGGCTCTTTCCATCGACCTGACAATCCTCTTTACTTGCCAAAAATAGCAGCGTTACAAAGAGCTTAAATCGCGCTGCGGTGAGATACTCTCTACGACCGAGAATCTCGCTGTTCAACTTGATATTTTCACACATAACTCAATAGATTTTGGCACAAAAATATGGGCGGGTGTATGTCAGCTTATGACACACCACAAAATATGACCGAATAAAACAATAAACTTTTTGGATTTTCGTTAAATCTTTCGTAACTTTGCGCGATTATATCGCCGTATGTACCCGCGAGCGTACGCGCGTAACCATTTTGAGATGAAAAAGTTTATACAGAATTTGATAGTTGTAGCTGCCGTAGCGGCTATGTTTTTCTCCTGTTCAGGACTGAGTAAGATTGTCAAGAGTGGCGATCCGGAGTTGATGTACAAGACCGCTCTCAAGCTCTACAATGCTGAGAAGTGGACCCGCGCCAGCGATATGTTTGACGCCTGCGCAGGTTACTACATCGGTTCGGAGCGCGAGGACAGCATCGCCTTCTTCTCGGCTCGCAGCAAGTTCAAGAATCGTGACTACCACGAGGCATCTGCCTCATTTGACGAGTTCCGTCGCAAGTTCGGTCGTTCACAGTTTATCGAGGATGCCGAGGGTATGTATGCAATGTGCGAGTACTACCTCTCTCCTGAGCCAAGCCGCGACCAGACACAGACTGCCAAGGCGATTGTTACGCTCAACACCTTTATCGAGCGCTATCCGGAGTCTACACGCGTGCCTGCCTTCCGCGAGATTATCGAAGAGCTGACAGAGCGTCTGCACGAGAAGAACTTCCTCAACGCCTACGCATACTTCAAGGTTCAGCGATACAAGTCTGCCGTAGTTGCCTTCAAGAATGCTCTGAAAAACTACGACAACACCACATACCGCGAGCAGATTATGTACTACATCGTGGTATCGAACTACCGTCTGGCGCACAACTCCGTTGTCGAGAAGCAGGCAGACCGTTATATGGCTATGCTCGACTCCTACTACTCGTTTATCGAGGAGTATGGCGACTCGAAGTACAAGAAGGAGCTTGACCGCTACTTCAAGGAGGCAAAGGACTACATCGACAAGAACAAGCAGGAGTAACAGTTCAGAAAATAGAATAACAATATAAAATTCAAAACCGTATCACAATGGAGATTAAGAAGAACATTCCCAACAACACGGTAACCCGTAAGCTCTCTGACTTTGACCCTGAGACAGGCAATGTCTACAAGAGCATCAACATCATTGCTAAGCGCGCTAACCAAATTGCAGCAGAGCTGAAGCAGGAGCTCAACAAGAAGCTCGCAGACTTCGCTACATCTGCATCTACAGCCGACACAATGGAGGAGACATTCGAGAACCGTGAGCAGATCGAGATCTCTCGTTACTACGAGCGTCTTCCAAAGCCTGCAATTATCGCAACAGAGGAGTTCCTCGACGGCGAGCTCTACTATCGCGAGTCAGAGAAGTAGTATGTTACAGGGCAAACACATACTTTTAGGAGTTACGGGCAGCATAGCAGCTTATAAAGCCGCTGTGCTGTGTCGTCTGTTGCGCACGGCAGGTGCCGAGGTAAAGGTGGTTATGACCGCAACAGCAAAGCAGTTTATCACACCGCTCACTATGGCTACACTCTCGAAGAACCCTATTCTTGTAGAGTTCTTCAACCCCGAGAACGGAGAGTGGAACTCTCACATAAGCCTCGGCGAGTGGGCAGACTGCTATGTCATTGCTCCGGCAACAGCAAATACCATTGCAAAGATGGCTACAGGCGTTGCCGACAATCTGCTGCTGACAACCTACCTCTCTGCGCGTTGCAAGACCATTGTCGCTCCGGCAATGGACTGCGATATGTTTGCCCACATCACAACACAGACCAATCTCGCCACACTCCGCAGCCACGGCGTAACTATCGCCGACTCCCCTGCGGGCGAGCTTGCCAGCGGACTTACCGGCAAGGGTCGTATGGCAGAACCGGAGCAGATTCTCGCTCTTATCGAGCAAACACTATCCGACGAAAAAAAAAAGAGCCTGCAAGGTAAGCACTTCGTTGTAACGGCAGGCGCTACTATCGAGGCGATAGATCCGGTAAGGTACATCACAAACCACTCTACCGGCAAGATGGGTTATGCCATTGCGGCATCTCTTGCCCGTCGTGGTGCCGAGGTGACCCTCGTTACCGGTCGCACCGCTCTTCCGACACCTGAGGGTGTTAAGCGTGTAGATATACTCTCTGCAGCACAGATGTACAACGCCGCTACCGAGGCATTTGCTACGGCGGACGGCGCGATTATGTGTGCCGCAGTTGCCGACTACACCCCTGCCACCGTCGCAGAGCATAAGATAAAGAAGTCGGATGACGATATGTCCATTCCACTTGTTCGCACAAAGGATATTGCCGCAGCACTCGGTGCCGTAAAGGGTAACCGACTGCTCATAGGCTTTGCACTTGAGAGCGATGCGGGCATTGAGAGCGCGCAGGGCAAACTTGCACGCAAGAACCTCGACTTTATCGTTCTCAACTCGCTCACAGACAAGGGTGCGGGCTTTGGCGTGGATACAAACAAGGTAACTTTTATTGACCACTCGGGCTCTACTACCCTACCGCTGATGAGCAAGGCAGATGTAGCCGAGAAGATTGTAGACAAAATAGAGGAGCACTATGCTACGCACGCTTAGCGTTGAGAATTACGCACTTATCGACCACCTTGAGGTAGAGTTCGATGCTCACCTCAACATTATCACCGGTCAGACCGGTGCCGGAAAGAGTATCCTTCTCGGAGCACTCTCTCTGCTGCTGGGTGCACGAAACGAGGGTGCGGCAATAAAGGAGAACTCTCAGAACTGCGTAGTAGAGGCTACTTTCGACATCGACGGTCTTAACCTTGAGCAGATTTTTGATCAGCTCGATCTGGACTACGAGCCGCAGATTACTATTCGTCGCATCATCACCCCTGCAGGCAAGAGCCGCGCATTTATCGGCGATATACCCGTACAGCTCGCAACGCTCAAAACACTTGGCGAGTACCTTATAGATATACATTCACAGCACAGCAACCTTATCCTCGCCTCGGAGAGTTTTCGTCTTGAGGCGCTCGACACTATTGCCGGCTGCACCGAGCTGCGTGCGGAGTTCAACAGCGCATATGCAGCACTTACAGCGGCACAAAGCGAGTTGCAGAGGGCTCAGCAAAGTATCCTTACGGCACGCAAAGAGGAGGAGTGGCTGCGCTATCAGGTAGACGAGCTCAAAGGTGCGGCTATCAAGCCTAATGAGGAGGCAGAGCTGGAGATAAAGATTGCCACGCTCGCAAATGCCGAGTCTATTACCGAAGCGTATGGTGCACTGCATCAGTCACTTTCTGAGGAGGAGGCGGGAGTTGTCGCTCAGCTTGTACAGCGCGCGAAGGCTCTCAAGGCTATCTCCGAGCACTACCCCGAGGCAAAAACGGCTGCCGAGCGACTTACATCTGTAGTTATCGAGTTGCAGGATCTGGATAGCACTGCCGAGCAGGCTATCGAGAGCATAGAGTCCGATCCAGAGCTGCTCGACAAGTACAACAACCGACTCGATATGATCTACTCTCTCTGTCGCAAGCACCGCGCGGAGAACAGCACAGAGCTTATAGAGATTTATCGCGGTTATGCCGAGCAGTTGGAGAGCATTGACCGCGCCGACGAGAATATTTCAGAGTTGCAAAAGGCTGTAAGCATTGCCACAGAGCGTGCTACGACCCTTGCAGCAGCAATATACAAGGCACACTGCATAGCCACTCCGGAGTTTGAGAGTGGTGTGGAGGGCATTCTGCATAAGGTAGGTATGGAGAGTGCGAAGTTCAGAATCGGCTACGAACAGATTCCGCTCTGTCCATCCGGCATCGAGAAGATCGAGTTCCTCTTCACCGCAAACGAGGGTCTTACCCCTCGCCCGGTAGAGAAGATCGCCTCAGGTGGTGAGATGTCGCGCGTGATGCTTGCACTCAAGAGCATTATATCGCGCTCGCTCGCCCTGCCGACAATTATCTTTGACGAGATTGACACCGGTGTATCTGGCAGCGTGGCGAATGCTGTGGGAGAGGTTATTGCCGAACTCTCTGCAACTATGCAGGTGATAGATATTACCCACCTACCACAGATCGCCTCAAAGGGCGACCGTCACTATCTGGTATACAAGAGCGAGAGCACTACAAATATGCGCCAACTCTCAGGAGATGAGCGCATTACAGAGATTGCAAAGATGCTCTCGGGCGAAAATATCACAGATGCCGCCATAGAGCAGGCACAAATTCTGTTGGGCAAGTAATGAGGTGGGTGCTCTACATACTCGCGCTTGCGCTGCTATCCTGCACATCTACAAAAGAGTCTGATAACGAGACTCTTACACCGTTATATACGCCTAAATATGCGAAGTCCTTCACTATCTCGCAGGACTCTTTAGCGCGCAAGGTGCTCACCATAACAAATCCATATCAGAGCGACAAGCCATTTGAGCAGCGAGTATATCTGCTCGGCGAGGGTCAGGCAGCACCGAAGGGGGCTATTGCTCTTCATACACCTGCCACAAAGCTCTCCGTTCTATCGGCAAGCCATGTGGCTATGGTCGATGCTGTTGGTGCAGCAGATAGGATTGTGGGCGTGTCGGGGGTAAGATTTCTGACAAATAAGGCTGTCCGAGAGCGTGCCATAGAGATTGGTTACGATAGTGCGCTCAACTTTGAGGGCATTAAGGCTGCAGGTACAGAGGTTATGCTGCTCTATGGTCTTTATGGTGATCAGAGCTCGATGACCACAAAACTCACCGAGCTGGGCATACCTTATATATATATAGGCGACTACATCGAGTCCTCACCTCTCGGCAAGGCGGAGTGGATAGTAGCCATTGCGGCAGTATGCGGAGTGCAGGAGCGCGGCGAGGAGTATTTTGCCGCCCTTGAAGAGCGTTACAACACCCTCAAGCAGAGTGCAGCGCAATATTCTGCACATCCGAAGGTGATGCTCAACACTCCATATAACGACAGCTGGTTTATGCCATCTGTACGAAGCTACGCTGTGCAACTGATTGCCGATGCGGGTGGCGAGTATATCTATCCGCAGAATGATAGTGCCGAGTCCAAACCCATATCTCTTGAGCAGGCACTACTGCTTGCATCTGCTGCCGATGTATGGATAAATGTGGGTCAAACGGCAACCCTCGACCAGCTTAAAGCTGAGAATCCGAAGTTTTCAACTGTTCCTGCAGTTGTAAATCGTCGAGTATATAACAACACCAAGCGCACAACAGAGAGTGGAGGCAGCGACTTCTGGGAGGGTGGAGCAGTAAATGCCGACATACTCCTTGCCGATATGATTAAGCTGCTACACCACGACGCGCCGACAGACTCATTGTACTACTACAAACGCCTCGAGTAATGAGAAACAGAACAACCATACTCTTTCTGCTGCTCACTGTAGCTGTAGTGACACTCTTTATCTGCGACATTGTCGTAGGAAGTGTCAATCTGCCGCTCAGTCAGATGCTCGGCGTACTTACAGGAGCGACAACCGACCCGACAATCCGTAGTATTGTCATCGACATACGACTGCTCAAGGCAGTTATTGCACTGCTTGCCGGTGTGGCTCTGTCACTCTCGGGACTTCAGATGCAGACTATGTTCTCCAACCCTCTTGCCGGTCCTTATGTGCTCGGAGTAAGCTCGGGAGCGAGCTTCGGCGTGGCTCTCTTCCTGCTCGGCGCACCGATTTTGGGACTTACAAATCTGGGAGTGTTATCTGCCATAGGTACTGCCGGTGCTGCATGGATTGGTGCTGCGGCGGTACTGATGCTCATAATCATCCTATCGAGAAGAATTAAGGATATTATGGTCATCCTTATCCTCGGTATGATGCTCTCCTCGGCTTTGGGTGCTGTGGTGGAGATTCTCCAATTTTTCAGCAACGAGATGGCTCTCAAATCCTTCGTAGTTTGGACTATGGGTAGCCTTGGCGATGTCTCTGCAGCCCAGCTGCCATTTATCCTTGTGGCAATAGTTGTCGGTGTGACGGTGGCAGTAATTACAATAAAGCCGCTCAACCTGCTGCTCCTTGGAGAAAACTACGCAAAGAGTGCCGGCATAAACCTCAAGCGCGTATATCGTTTGGTATTTCTCTCGACAACACTCCTTGCCGGAACTATCACCGCCTTCTGTGGTCCGATTGGCTTTGTAGGTCTTGCCGTACCGCACCTTGCAAGGATGTTATTCCGCTCGGCAGACCACCGCGTGCTTATACCCGCGTCTGCCGCAATAGGCGCTGCAATGTTACTCGCGGGCGACATAATCTCAAAGGTTATGTTGTTGCCTATCAATACTATAACCGCACTGATGGGCATCCCTGTCGTGGTATATATCGTAACCCGTAACCGAAACCTGCTGCAATGATAAAGCTCGAAAAGATAACCGTAGCCTTTGGCTCTCGCACACTGCTCGACAGTGCCGAGTGTACCTTCACAAGGGGTACTCTCAATGCCCTTGTAGGTCGTAACGGTGCGGGAAAGAGCTCGTTGCTGCGTATCCTTGCGGCGATAGACTCTCCAAACTCCGGAGAGGTGGTCGTAGGTGGCAAGCAGCTCCACACAATAGCTGCCGAGGAGCGCGCAAAGATCATCTCCTTTGTCAGCACGCAGCGCGTAAGGGTTGCAAACCTCCGCTGTTGTGATGTCGTGGCGACAGGTCGTGCGCCATACACCAACTGGATTGGCAGCATCAGCAAAGAGGACACAGAGATTATCAATCAATCCCTTGCCGCAGTGGGTATGGAGTCATTTGCCGACAGGGCGATAGATACCCTCTCCGACGGAGAGTTTCAGCGTGTGATGATTGCCCGTGCACTCGCCCAGCAGACACCCGTCATTCTGCTCGACGAGCCGACAGCTTTTCTCGATATTCCGACACGATTCGAGATATGCCGACTATTGGCAGATCTTGCTCATAATCAGGGCAAAACAATAATATTTTCTACGCACGACATAGATGCAGCGCTTGCTGTTTGCGATGCTGTGGCGATTATGGAAAAGTGTTCGATTTCGGTACATCCGACAGCCGAGGCTGCAGAGATATTAAAAGTGCTTTTTTCGCTCTAACTGCTACTGTTTCAGCTCTTTTTTGCACTTTTTTCACATTTTTCCACCATTTCACTTGTCATTTCCCATTTTTTTAATACCTTTGCACCACTAATTGCCGCGGAGTGGACTTCGCCATTAGGGTAAGGCCGATTCGTCTATCGGTTAGGACGCAAGATTTTCATTCTTGAAAGACGAGTTCGACTCTCGTATCGGCTACAACGAGGGGTGCCAACAAAAGGGGGGACTTAAGTTTTTTCTCCGAGTGGGTGCTCTTACGGGACGGAAAAAGACTTTAGGAGCGGGCGTAAGCCTATCCGAAACCACCTACGGGTGAGTACAAAACGCTGTTCTGCGAGCGCAACTGCAGGAGGGGAGGCAGCCCATAACTGCAAAACAACAGAGAAAATAATTAGTAAAAACTGAAATAATTTAACAAAATTATGGCAAATCACAAATCATCAAAGAAGCGAATTCGCCAGACTGCTACAAAGCGTGCTCACAACCGCCTCTATCACAAGACTGCTCGCAACGCTGTAAAGGCTCTGCGTCACACTACTGAGAAGGCTGCTGCTGAGGCTTTGCTTCCAAAGGTAACTGCTATGCTCGATAAGTTGGCTAAGCACAACATTATCCACAAGAACAAGGCAGGTAACCTCAAAGGCGCAATTCAGTTGCACGTAAACGCGCTCTAATCAGCGGTTTACAGCAAAAGAGATAGGGAACACAATTCGTGTTCCCTATCTCTTTTTTAGTCCTCGCTCTGCCGCAAGCTCTTCGAGCATCGCATGTGCAGCGTCGTAGTCATTCGGGATTTTGCCGTCGAGAATTGCGTTTTTGATAATCTCCTTCATCTCACCCAGCAGGCTGCACGGCGGAACATCGTACTCGCGCATAATAATATCGCCCGTAATAGGTGGCTGGAAGTTACGGATACGGTCGCGCTCCTCGAGATCCTTCATCTTCTCGCGCACCATAGCGAAGTTTTCCAAGAACTTTTTAACCTTCTGCTCAATACCCGAAGTGATATCTGCCTCGCAGAGGGTCATCAGCTTCTCCACATCATCTCCCGCCTCAAAGAGCAGGCGACGAACAGCCGAATCGGTAACAACATCCTCGGCAAGGATTATCGGGCGCAGATGCAGAAAGACCATCTTCTGCACAAAGCGCATAGGCTCGCCCAAAGGAAGTCCCAGACGGCGGAAGATAGGCTGAATCATCTTCGAGCCGACAACCTCGTGACCATGGAACGACCAACCGATTTTAGGGTCATAGCTCTTGCACTGCGGCTTGGCAATATCGTGCAGAACAGCCGCCCAACGCAGGTACAAATCGTCACTCTTGCGTGCCACATTATCGAGCACCTTAAGTGTATGTTTGAAGTTATCTTTATGTGCGTGGTTACCCCTCTTCTCCACACCGCAGAGGTTGTGAAGTTCAGGGAAAATCAACTCCAAAAGTCCCGTAAGCTCCAGCAATTCAAAGCCGATAGACGGCACGGGCGAAGCGACTATCTTATTGAGTTCCACGATGATACGCTCCTTGGAGACAATCTTTATACGCTCCCTGTTACGGCGGATAGCCTCGAAAGTTTCATCTTCCAAATCGAAACCCAGCTGCGATGCAAAGCGAATGCCGCGCATCATTCTCAGAGGGTCATCCGAGAAGGTTATATCCGGGTCGCAAGGGGTGCGAATTATGCAATCCTCAAGGTCGTACATTCCATCAAACGGATCGACAAGTTCTCCGAAGTTCTCACCATTGAGACTCCACGCCATTGCGTTAATCGTAAAGTCGCGGCGGCGCTGGTCGTCCTCGATAGTTCCATCCTCGACATGAGGCTTGCGAGAGTCGGGAGTATAGGACTCCTTTCGGGCTCCGACAAACTCTATTTCAAGACCGTCGTGATGCAACATAGCCGTACCGAAACGCTTGAAAACCACCACATTAGTCTTCAGCTCGGCGGCAAGTGCCTGAGCAATCTCAATACCACTGCCAACAACAACGACATCTATATCGGAGCACTTACGGCGCAGGTAGTAGTCGCGCACATATCCTCCGATAACAAATGCCTGCACGCCACGGCTATCGACCAGACGCGAGATTCTCTTGAATATTGGTAGTGACAGCGGGTTACTCATCTTTCAGGCAACGGCGATAAAGTTGAACAGTATTTTCCAAACCGTAGTAGAGTGCATCGCTAATCAGTGCGTGACCGATAGATACCTCGTCGCACCACGGAATACGCTCGGCAAAGTAGCGCAAATTCTCCAACGACAGGTCGTGACCGGCATTGAGTCCCAGACCACACTCGCGAGCAGCCTCGGCAGCAGCGACATAAGGGGCTATAGCCGCCTCGCGGTCTAAAGCATAGTCACGCGCATATGCCTCTGTATAGAGCTCTACGCGGTCTGCGCCGCACTCCTTTGCACCACGAACCATATCCACATCGGGATCGACAAAGATAGAGACGCGGATGCCGTACTGGTGGAACTTTTCGCACATCTGCTGCAGGAATTCACGATTTGTGACTGTATCCCAGCCCGCATTCGAGGTGATTGCATCAGCAGCATCGGGAACAAGGGTGACCTGTGCAGGAACAACCTCACAGACAAGCTCCACAAACGAATCGATAGGATTGCCCTCTATATTGAGCTCGGTAGAGACCACACCCTTCAGCTCGCGCACATCACTATAACGGATATGGCGTGCATCAGGTCGCGGATGAACAGTTATACCCTGACCACCAAAGCGCTCGATTGCCACAGCTGCCTTCACAACATCGGGCATATTGCCACCGCGAGAGTTGCGGATAACGGCAATTTTATTAATATTTACACTCAGCTTTGTCATAACAGCTAAAAATTCTGTATCTTTGTCCACAAAGATAAACATTTTCTTCAAGAGTTGAAATGAAAATCATACTTTTTTCACGCCCGCTCAGTCAGGCACACAGAGATAAGATAGTTCAGATTTTCGCAGCCATAGAGCGCTACGGCTTCGATTGGGCTGTAAATGAGGAGGCTGCAGAGTGCATCGAAAAGTTCACCGAGCGTATAATTGCGCCCGAAAATCGCTATGGTCAGAGTGTAGAAAATATCTCTGATGACGCAGTTATGGTCTGCTATGGTGGCGACGGAACACTTCTGGAGGGTGTTCACCGTCTGAATGGCAGCGATATATCTGTTGTCGGCATCAACTCGGGAAGGCTCGGTTTTCTCGCCCTTGCGCAGAGCACCGAGATTGACGAAGTTTTCGAGCAGATTGCAAGTCGTTCACTGCTTATCGAGCAGCGTTCGATGCTCTCTGTAAGTGGCACTCTCGACGGCAAAAAACAGAGCGTTTATGCCTTGAATGAGGTAGCTGTACAGAGGCTCGGAGCAACGATGATTTCGGTCGATGTGGCGATAGATTCACTGCCGACTCTCACCTGCAACGGCGACGGTCTAATTATCTCAACACCAACGGGTTCCACCGCCTACTCGCTCAGTGCGGGAGGTCCTATCGTGGCACCATCCTGCCGCTGTCTGATACTCACTCCGCTCTCGCCGCACAACCTCACTTTGCGACCTGTTGTGGCACCCGACAGCAGCACTATATCTCTTGCCATTCACACCCGCAAAGGCGAG
The DNA here is from genome assembly GCA_947367255.1 of uncultured Alistipes sp. Classification (GTDB taxonomy): domain Bacteria; phylum Bacteroidota; class Bacteroidia; order Bacteroidales; family Rikenellaceae; genus Alistipes. Next base: position 58,271 of record CANBCZ010000001.1, on the reverse strand, counting down.
GCGTCGATTTCGGTCGATAACCGCACATTTGCCGTTGCCGATGGAGAGAAAATAGAGGTCAAAATATCAAAAAGAAGCATATCTCTTGCCGTGCCACACAATATTTCATTCTACGATACGTTACGAAATAAGTTAATGTGGGGTGTGGATAATCGCTAAAAAGTGTGATTATCCCCGCAAAAGTGTATTTTTTACAAAAAAATAACTATATTTGCGAGTTATATGGGCAATACAAAGCAAGTACCTACTCACGTTGCTATCATTATGGATGGCAATGGTCGCTGGGCAAAGGCTCAGGGCAAGGAGCGCTATGAGGGTCATATAGAGGGTGTTGATTCTGTTCGTGAGGTTATTAAGGCTGCACGCAGAAATGGGGTTCGTTACCTTACAATATACGCCTTTTCGACCGAGAATTGGGGTCGTCCGATTGAGGAGGTAAATGCTCTGATGGAGTTGTTTTGCAAGAGCGTGATTGCCGAGACCGCCGAGCTGAAGGCTCAGGGGGTACGCGTAGTGACTATTGGTCGTCGTGATCGTTTCTCGGAGAGGGTATGCAGCCATCTTCAGCAGATCGAGAGCGCGACAGCCGAGGGCGGTGAACTGACACTTGTCCTCGCCTTTGACTACTCTTCACGCGACGAGATTACAACAGCCGCAAAGGCTATTGCCCGCAGGGTTGCAGCAGGCGAGCTGAGTGTTGAGGATATCTGTGAGCAGACCGTATCGCAGAGCCTCTATACGGCAGATATTCCCGACCCGGACTTTATTATCCGCACAAGCGGCGAGTGTCGATTGAGCAACTTCTTGCTCTGGCAGGCGAGCTATGCGGAGATGTACTTTCCGGAGGTTATGTGGCCCGATTTTAAGCAGAATGAGTTTGATAAAGCCTTGGAGGTTTATGCCGGTCGCGAGCGTCGATATGGCAAGCTGTAGGGTTAAAAAGTATATTATTTGATGAAGCATTTTTTGAAATATCTGATTTTCACCGCACTGCTCTTCTCTACACTCACTGTAGCCGCAGAGCAGAGCAAGAAGGAGGAGCGCGATGAGCGCAAGAGGGCGCGTACAGAGTTACGCGAGTCGTTGCGCGACGCAAAGGCTGCAACTGCACCTAAGAAGGGTAATCCTACAGAGATCTTCGAAAACCCGGACGACAACTTCGTGGTGCCGGAGAATGCTCCTTATATGAGCAGCAAAAATCCGCAGCTCTACCACATCCGCAAGGTGAATATTCACGGTGTGAAGTACCTCAACCACGACATTCTCCGCTCTGCATCAGGTCTGGTGCCGGGCGATTCGGTATATCTGCCGGGTCCGTTTATCCAGAATGCGGCAAACCGTCTCTGGATGCAGCGCTACTTCGAGGATATTCAGATTGGTGCCACTATCGAGGGCGACAGCCTCGATCTGGAGGTTATGCTCAAGGAGCGTCCGCGTGTAATGAACTGGAAGGTGGGCGGTGTGCCTAAGAGCAAGAGTGCCGACCTTGTAGAGGAGCTCAAGCTCAAGCGCGGTCACGAGCTCTCAGACTACATTATCGACAAGAATATCAAGCTCATCAAGCAGCACTTCTCGGATAAGGGATTTCGTAACTGCGAGGTTACTGCATCTATAGAGCCCGACTCAGTTATCAAGCAGGGCGTAAATGTAACCTTCGATGTTGTCAAGAACGACCGCGTGCGTGTAGGTGAGATCACCTTCGAGGGTAACAACAACTTCGAGGGCAAGCGTCTGGAGCGTGCCTTCAAGAAGACCCACAAGGTGAGCTACAAGTTCTGGCAGCAGACAAAGCTGATGGAGAAGGACTACGAGGAGGACAAGGAGCTGTTGATCGACTTCTACAACTCTAAGGGATACCGTAATGCGCACATCCTCTCCGACTCGATATATCAGATTAACAACAAGCGACTCGGCATCCATATCGCACTGAACGAGGGTAACAAGTACTTCATCCGTAATGTAAATTGGGTGGGTAACTCTCGTTACGAGACCGACCATTTGCAGAAGCTTTTGGCAGTAAAGAGTGGCGATGTGTACGACAAGAAGTCTATCCACAAGCGACTCGGTATCGGTAAGGAGATGAATCCTGACGATATGTCAATCTCAAGCCTCTATCAGAACGAGGGTTATCTCGTGTCGCAGATCGAGCCTGCCGAGATTATTGTCGGTCCGGACTCTCTCGACCTCGAGATTCGAGTATTCGAGGGTAAGCAGTTTACTATCAACAATGTAGGTATCTCGGGTAATATGCGCGTGGATGACGAGGTTATCCGTCGTGAGCTCTACACCCGTCCGGGCGAGCTCTACAACCGCTCGCTGCTTATGCAGACCATCCGCACCCTTGCAGGTATGCAGCACTTCAACGAGGAGGCTATTATGCCGGACATCAAGCTCGTTCAGGGTGCATCTGACCTCGTAGATATCAACTGGCCACTCGAGGAGAAGGCTTCAGACCAGTTCAATATCGCTGCAGGTTGGGGTTCGGGTACCTTCGTGGGTTCGGTAGGTATTACCCTGAACAACCTCTCGATGCGTAACTTCTTCAAGAAGGATGCTTGGCGTCCTTACCCTATGGGTCAGAACCAGCGCCTCTCTATCTCCGGTCAGACAAACGGTACATACTATAAGGCACTCTCGCTGAGCTTCTCTGAGCCATGGTTGGGTGGTCGCAAGCCGACCTCGCTCACCATTTCGGGTCACCTCTCGGAGTCTAACGACGCATACTATCCATGGCAGAAAGCAACAACATACTTCCGTTCGTATGGAGCTGCTATTGGTATCGGTACTCGTCTTAACTGGCCAGACCCTTACTTCCAGATTTATGGTGAGCTATCATACCTCCGCTATGGTCTGAAGGGTTATACATCGTTTATCATGGAGAATGGTAATGCGAATACCCTTGCGGCGAAGTTCGTGATGTCGCGTAACTCTACCGACCAGCCAATCTACCCTCGTCGCGGTTCGGATATCTCATTCTCAGTACAGGTAACACCTCCGTTCTCATCTTGGGATGGCAAGGACTATACCGATCCAAACCTCTCAGAGCAGGATCGTTGGCGCTGGATCGAGTTCCACAAGTGGCAGTTCAAGGCTGCTTGGTATCAGCCACTTACCCGCAACAACAACCTCGTGCTGATGGCTAAGGCAGAGATGGGTTATCTGGGTCACTACAACCCTAACAAGGTATCTCCGTTCGAGCGATTCCAGGTCGGTGGTGACGGTATGACCGGTTATAGCATCTATGGTGTGGATATCATCTCGCTGCGTGGTTATGAGGATGGAGATCTCGACCCGCTGACAACACGCTACTCTGTAGGTTACAACAAGTATACAGTCGAGCTTCGTTACCCTGTAATTCTCAAGCCATCGTCACAGATCTATGTGCTCGGATTCCTCGAGGGTGGTAGCGGTTTTGCATCGTGGAAGGACTTTTCACCATTCAAGATCAAGCGTTCAGCCGGTGTCGGTGTTCGCCTCTATCTGCCTATCGTAGGTATGCTCGGTATCGACTGGGGTTGGGGATTCGATCCTAAGGTTGGCGATACTAAGCCAAGCGGCAGCCAGTTCCACTTTGTCATCGGTCAGAACTTCTAATGGCAATATTTTTGAATCATAGTGCGTTATATATAAAAAGGAGTATTATGAAACGATTTATTATTGCCCTTGCCGCTGTAGTGCTAAGCATCGGCGCAGCATCTGCCCAGAAGTATATTGTCGTAGACAGCGAGAAGATTTTCCGCTCTATTGCAGAGTATAACAGCGCCATTTCGGCCCTCGACGCTATGGCAAAGGATTACCAGAGTAAAATCGATGCCGCATACGCAAAGGTCGAGAGTATGTACAACTCATATATCTCGCAGAAGCAGAACCTCTCGGATGCCAATCGCTATGCACGCGAGCAGGAGATACTTGCCGAGGAGCGTAAGGTGGCAGAGTATCAGGAGTCGGTATTCGGCAACGATGGTCTGATGATGAAAAAGCGCATAGAGCTTATACAGCCTATACAGAGGAAGGTCTTTGCAGCTATTGACAACTACGCAAAGAGCGGTGGCTATGATATGGTTCTCGACATAGCGGCAAATGCATCTATGCTCTACCACTCAGAGAGCGTGGACCACACAAATAAGATTATTGAACAACTTAAATAATAAAATTTACTATGAAAAAGATTCTTAAACTAACCCTTGTTGTGGCAGCAGTACTCTGCTCAACAACAGTTTTTGCACAGAAGCTCGCTCGCGTAAATACTCAGGAGATCTTCGCTGTTATGCCGGAGACTAAGGAGATGCAGCAGAACCTCGATGCATTCGGCAAGGAGCTCCAGGAGCAGCTTGAGGCTATTCAGGTTGAGTTCAATAACCGCTATGCAGAGTTCGAGAAGGCTCAGGCAACTATGAACCCTACAGTAAAGCAGATGAAGCAGGCAGAGCTTAACGGTCTGCAGCAGCGCTATGCAGAGTTCCAGCAGATTGCACAGCAGGACTTCTCAAAGAAGCAGCAGGAGCTTGCAGCACCTATCCAGGAGAAGCTCGACGCAGCTATCTCTAAGGTTGCAAAGGCAGCTGGCTATGCAGCAGTATTCGATGCTATGGTATTTGTTTACTCTGACGCAGCACAGGTGGTTGATATTAATGCGGCTGTTAAGAAGGAGCTCGGCATCACCGACGCACCTGCTCAGTAATAGACAAAAAATAAGGGGAGGGGCTATCTTCCTCTTATTTTTTTCTAAAAATTTGGTTTATATTATAAACTTGTTTATATTTGCAGTAGAAAATAGTCTAATAACTTAAATAGTAACATTATGGATAGAGAAAAATCATTAGAGATTATCTCGCAGATGATTGCGGATACCTCAAATCAGATTGAGAGCAACAGTGGTAAATATTTTCTTGCGTGGGGATATACGACCATTGCGGTATCTATTTTTGAGTACTTTGTCATGTGCCTCAACCTTAACCCTATGCTGATTTGGGCGTGGTGGTTGATTCCGGTAATTGGCGGAGTGGCAACAACTCTTCTTGCACACAAAGAGGCTCCAACACCCAAGTCGTATGTTGATCGCAGCATAAGTGCTGTATGGGCGGTATTTGGCGTATCATCACTCTATGCCTTTGTGGCGGCAGTTGTATATGGAACGTCGATGTTCTTTCTCATTGTACTGCTGATGGGTATGGGTACGGTAATTACAGGTGCTATATGTCGCCATCGCAACTTAACAATATGCGGAGGCGTGGCTATGCTGCTGTCGCTAATCTTCCCTATCAAGCATATTGTTGTGAAAAATCTGGAGACAGAGGCTCTTCATAGCACTACAAATTGGCTAATTTACAGCGATATTATTATCTTTGCACTAATATTTCTGGTGATGATGGTAATCCCCGGACATATTATGCACAAAAGAAGTAGCAACAATTAGTTATGCTCAAACCATTAGACCCACTCTTGCACTCGGAGCTGCGCCTTGCAGTCATCTCAATACTTATAGGTGTTGAGGCTGCAGACTTTGTATATCTCAAAGAGCGCACAGGTGCAACATCGGGCAACCTGAGCGTGCAGATAGACAAGCTATCCAAAGCGGGATATATAGAGGTCGAAAAGGGCTTTGTGGGGCGCAAACCTCGCACCCTCTGCAAAATCACCGAGATAGGCAGAGCGGCCTTCAAAGAGTACGTGGAGGCACTAAAAGGTTATATCAACATGTAGCAAAAAGACATCCGCGTGGATGTCTTTTTTGTTGGTCGTCGGATTAAGCATTTTTCACCTAATATCTTCTGATTGGCAAAACTCTATGAGGGATGTGCAGCAAGTTTGCACGCCGCCCAATATGTGCACACATTTGTCGTCAGAGTGGGGCAGGTACAACGCTCGGCACAAAAAACAGCGAAGGGCTGTACAAGACGTACTGCCCTTTGCTGTTTATTTGGGTTAGCGGAAGTAGATGTCCCGCTATCACGACAAATGTCTGAAGAAGTATTGCTTCTGCTTACGCTTATCACCCTGCGACCGCGCCACATAAACCTTCTCCCCGGTATAAGGGTTCTCGCCGGTGTAGAACATAACCGACGAGAGAGTCATTGGCGTTGGGGTCAAATCTTGCACCTGCTCAAGGGTGAAGTTAAGATTTCCGAGCACCTTTACAGAGAGTGCCTTCATATCGCGCTCGTGGCATCCTGGATGCGAGGAGATAAAGTACGGAATGAGCTGATAGCGCAATCCATTCTCGCGGCAGATGCGGTTAAAGTCACGATTTAGCTGCTCAAAGAGTGTAAACGATGGTTTACGCATAAGGTTGAGCACGGTATCCTCTGTATGCTCTGGCGCAACCTTCAGTCGGCCCGAGGTGTGGTGGAGAACTACCTCCTTAAGATAGTCGTTATTCTCAAAAAGGTCATAGCGGATACCGCTGCCGATATATGCGTGTTTAACCCCCTTAGTCTTGCGCACCTTACGATAGAGCTCAATCAGCGGGCGGTGGTCGCGATTAAGGTTTGGACACGGTTTTGGATGTAGGCACGATGGGCGACGGCACTTGGCGCAGATATCGAGGTTTTTACCGCCGAGGCAGTACATATTTGCACTCGGACCACCGATATCTGTGATTGTTCCACGGAAGTCGGGCATTGCAACGACCTTTTCGACCTCGCGCATAATAGATGCCTCGCTACGAGAGGATATAAACTTACCCTGATGTGCCGATATGGTGCAGAAAGAGCAGCCACCAAAGCAGCCGCGGTGGATATTTATCGAGTGGCGGATCATAGACCACGCAGGTATCTCGCCACGATTGTTATACTTTGGATGTGGCGCGCGCATATATGGAAGATCGAAGGCGTAGTCGATCTGCTCGGTAGTCAGCGCCGCATTCATCGGATTGATAACCACATAACGCTCGCCGGTCTGCTCGACAAGTACCTTCTCGGCAGAGAGCAGATTGCTCTCGGTCTCTACAGTAACGAAGTTCTCGCCAAAGGCGCGCTTATCAGCCTTGCAACGCTCAAAAGAGTTCAGGAAGATGGTCTTATCCTTATCAAGGCGCTCGACATACTCTCTATCTGCCACAAAGCCGACCTGACGGATAGCGCGTATTCGCTTGGCATTAAAGCCGTTGCGCATTGTTCGTGCCACCTCGCGGATAACCTGCTCGCCCATACCGTAGAGCAGGAAGTCGGCACCGCTATCGATAAGTATAGAGGGCATAAGGCAGTCTTTCCAATAGTCGTAGTGGGTTACGCGGCGCAGTGATGCCTCGATACCTCCGATAAGCACCGGAACAGTAGGAAAGAGCTCCTTGAGAATCTTTGTATAGGTAGTGACAGCGTAGTCGGGTCGAAAGCCCGCAGCACCAGCAGGGGTGTAGGCGTCGTTGCTACGCAGGCGGATATTTGCCGTATAGTGGTTTACCATCGAGTCCATAGCTCCCGCACTGACACAGAAGCAGAGACGCGGAGTGCCGAACTTCTTAAAGTCGCGCAGATCATCCTTCCAGTTTGGCTGCGGAACAACCGCCACGCGATATCCCTCCGCCTCAAAGAGGCGCGAGACCACAGCAGCGCCAAAGGAGGGATGGTCGATATAGGCATCACCCGTAAAGAGGACTATATCTACATAGTCCCAACCCAAAGCCTTCATCTCCTTTACGGTTGTCGGGAGAAAACTCATACTACTCGTTATATAAATTAGCCGATTTTACATAGTTGTCCCAGCGGTCGATAACTGTCTGGAAGTCAGCAGGCGTCTGCGACTCGAAGATCATCTCCTCGCCCGTTGTCGGGTGGACAAAGCCGAGCATACGCGCGTGCAGTGCGTGACGCGGCATAGCCTCGAAGCAGTTCTCGATAAACTGCTTATACTTCGAGAAGGTTGTACCCTTGAGAATCTTATCGCCACCATAGCGCTCGTCGTTAAAGAGTGGATGACCGATATACTGCATATGTACACGAATCTGGTGTGTTCGTCCGGTCTCCAATCGACACTCTACAAGGGTTACATAACCATAGCGCTTGAGCACTTTATAATGGGTTACGGCGTGCTTACCCTCCGAGCCGTCGGCAAAGACATACATCTGGTGGCGGTTTCGCGGATTGCGACCGATATTACCCGTAATAGTACCCTCATCCTGATCGAAGTTACCCCACACAAGGGCTATATAGCGGCGCTTGGTAGAGTGGAGGAAGAACTGGTGCGACAGGTGCTGACACGCCGCAGGGTTCTTGCCGACAACAAGTATTCCCGAGGTGTTCTTGTCAATACGGTGGACAAGTCCCGCACGCTCGTCGCCCTGCTGGAACATAGGATTATCCTTGAGGTGGAAGGTAAGGGCGTTTACAAGGGTGCCGTCGTAGTTTCCGTGACCCGGATGTACGCACATTCCCGCCTCTTTATTGACAACAATCACATCGTCATCCTCATAGATAATATTGATAGGAATATCCTGCGGAGTGAGCAGACAGTTATACTTCGGGTACTCCATCTTGAGCACGATATGGTCGAACGGCTTGATCTTGTAAGACGCCTTCTGCGGGCGATCATTGACAAAGACATTACCGTTATCGACAGCCGTCTGCACACGGTTTCGCGAGCAATTTTCGATATGGGTGGCAAGGTACTTGTCGAGTCGCATCATCGACTGTCCCTTATCCACTGTTATCGAAAAGTGTTCGTACAGACCATTCTCGTCAGGTTTCTCGTCTGTCAAGAACTCTCTGCGCGGGGCGGGAGCAATAAGCTCCTCGTCATCCAGCTCTATATCTTCAATATATTCTGTCATTTAGAATCTGTCGTTAGAAGAAAAACTCATCCTCTGCAGCCTGCTCCTGTGGTGCCGCAGCGTTCAACATACGCAGGGAATCAGCCTCGGCACGCGCTAAAGAGTCAGCCTTTTCGCGCTGCTTGAGTGCCTCGGCAAGGGCACGCTCCGCCTCCGCCGCTGCTGCCTCAACAACCTCCTTGTCGAGGGTAAGGTGTATAGAGACAGCCGAGCCCAACGGCATCTGACTGCTCTGCATAATGCTCTGACGGCATACGCGGGCATCGTCCTCATTGAGCAGCGTAATACCCTCGTCGTAGGTTACATTGCCGACATTGAGTCCCTGCTCCCACAGCTTGCCCTTTGCATCGAAGAGTTTACGACCGATAAGGCGCGGAACGGTAGTCATATTCTGGTCGGGGCTGACACCTACCTTCAGCACAACGCCCGTACCCTTCTCGATCTTGATATTGCTCTCGGCGGTAATCTCTACCCCACCGAGGTACTGAGCAAGGACATAGTTTGTCGCAATATCCTCAACATACTCAAGCTTCTCTATGCCGAAGCCTGCACCCTCAAGCATATTCTTTGCCTGACGCAGCGAGCGACCCGCAACATAAGGCATAGGGAGCTTTTTCTGCGCAAAGGAGTTGATAGTAATATAGATCTTTCGACCCTCCTTGACATCCACGCCGCCCTTTGGCAACTGCTCGAGCACCATACCTCCCGGATATGCAGGGACATAGAGCGAGTCGTTGATAATGAGCTTCAATCCGCGCTGCTCGGCATAGTACTGGGCATCCTTCAGACCCAGACCCGTAAAGTCAGGCACCGTGCGACGCATACCGTGGCGTGTACCTACAGCCAAAGCGATATATGAGAGCACAAGCAGCAGCACAAGCACCACTGCTATAAGCACAAGATTCCAGAGTATCGGACGGCTCTTCAGGCGAGCCAACCACGATTTGTTATTAGTCTTTTTTGCCATAATCTACTTAATCTCGTTATAGTGTGTATCGCGCTCGACAGCCGTAAAGCCCGCCGCAGAGCAGATACGCTCAATATCCTCAACACTCATTGTCGGGCGGGTATCTGCCGCGCCTGCCATAGAGTAGATCTTTGTCGAATCGTCGATAGTTCCGTCGATATCATCGGCACCGAAGGCGAGTGCAAGCTCTGTAGTCGCCTTGCCATACATCACCCAATATGCCTTGATATGTGCCACATTGTCGAGCAGAAGGCGGCTCATTGCAAGGGTTCTCAGATCGTCGGTAACCGAAGTTTCGCCCAGCTCCGACATAGAGTTGTTTGCGCTGCGGAACTTGAGCGGGATAAAGGCATTTATGCCACCCGTAGCATCCTGCAGCTCGCGGATACGCATAAGGTGGTCAATACGGTGCTCGATGCCCTCGATATGACCATAGAGCATTGTCGCGTTGCTATCTATACCCAAGCCGTGCGCTGTACGGTGAAGGGCTAACCACTCCTCGGCACTACCCTTCTGCGGGCAGATCTTCGTACGGATTTCTGGGGCAAAAATTTCGGCTCCACCGCCCGGAATAGACTCCATACCAGCCTCTTTGAGAAGCGAGAGTCCCTGCTCAAGGGTAAGCCCCGCCTGACGAATCATATAGTTGAGCTCGACAGCCGTAAATGCTTTGATTGCCACCGTAGGCATAATCTCCTTTATGCGGCGAATCATCTCGGCATAGTAGTAGAGATCGTTTGTCGGGTGCACACCTCCTACGATATGTATCTCCGTTGCACCACTACCCTGTCGGCTGCGGACAATATCCAGCACCTCATCCATCGAGTAGTCCCACGCACCCGCCTCGCCCGCCTTGCGACGATAGGAGCAGAACTTACACTCGAAGAGGCAGACATTAGTCGGCTCGAGGTGGAAATTACGGTTATAGTAGACCTTCTCTCCACTGACCCTGCGCTTGGCAGCAAGGGCGAGTTCGGAGAGTTGCCACAGCGACGCCTGCTGCCAGAGGACAAGAGCCTCCTCGGCAGTGATACGCTCTGCGCGACGACATTTTTCGATAATATCTGCGAGTAACAACATACTATTTCGGTGCTTTACGATAGAGGTAGATACCTACAAAGAGGAAGATTATGTTTGGCAACCATACGGCAAGCAGCGTAGGCATACTTCCGCCCTTGGCAAACTCCTCAAAGACGCGAGTGAGCATAATATACGAGAAGCAGAGCGCAATGCCGATACCGATATGCAGACCCGTACCACCGCGCACCTTACGCGACGAGAGCGACACGCCGATAAGGGTCAGGATAAATGTTCCGAACGGATATGCATAGCGGGTATGGTGCTCCACCTCTATCTGACGCAGTGAGTCCGAGCCCTTCTGCTGTTGCTGCTCCAAGAAGTCGTTCAGTTCGACAATATTCATCGTCTTGAGCAGCTCGTTGAGGCGTCCCAGCTCGACAACATCGAGGTTAATGACCGTATCGAGGTTGCGGTTCTGAACAAAACTCTCGGAGCCATCCGCGTCAAAGCGGCGCTCGATATACTTCTGCGCTGTCCAGTGCTTGCTCTCAGGGTCGAACTTTACATCCGACGCCTCAAGCGAGCCGACCATAGTACTACCCTCATACTTCTCGAGAGCAAAGAACGAGGCTACAGATGTATGCTTACTAAAGCCTCGAATATAGGCAAATGTTCCCGGCTCTACCTGTCTGTAGATATGGCGGTCGTACTGCTCACGAGCACGACGGGCGATATACTTCTGCTCAAATGCCACACAATCTTTCTGTGTAGAGGGGATAAGCCAGAGGCTCATCGTAAGCGAGAGTGCCGTAATAAAGAGTGCGCCGAGGAAGTATGGCCACATCAGTCGTTTGAACGACATACCGCCCGAGAGCATAGCCACAATCTCGGTCTGATAGGCGAGCTTCGAGGTGAAGAAGATTACGGCAATAAAGGTAAAGAGCGCCGAGAATTGGTTTATGAAAAACGGCACAAACTTAAAGTAGTAGTCGAAGATAATTGCCGACACAGGTGCGTGCATCTGTGTAAAGTCGTCAATCTTCTCCACATAGTCAAAGACCACCACAACCACGATAATCATCGCAATAGCAAAGAGGTAGGTACCCACGAACTTACCGATGATATATCTGTCCAGAGTCTTAAAACCCGGGAACCACGACGGTCGCTTGTTATATTGAGGAAGCATAATTTACAATCTTGTTGAGAGTTTTACAACCATCATCTCCTTCCACTGCGTAAAGTCGCCGGCAATAATATGCTTGCGAGCCTCACCGACCAGCCAGAGGTAGAAACCGATATTATGGAGCGAGGCTATCTGCGCCGCCAGCATCTCGCCACAGACTACAAGGTGGTGGAGATATGCCTTCGAGTACTGCGTATCGACAAAGGTTGTTCCATTCGGGTCGATTGGCGAGAAGTCGTTCTCCCACTTCTTGTTGCGGATATTAATGACACCCTCCGAGGTGAAGAGCTGACCGTTACGACCATTTCTTGTCGGCATAACGCAGTCGAACATATCCACACCGCGAGAGATAGCCTCAAGGATATTTATCGGCGTACCCACACCCATAAGGTAGCGCGGTTTGTCGGTCGGCAGAACGGCATTTACAACCTCAATCATCGAGTACATCACATCTGTCGGCTCTCCTACTGCAAGACCGCCAATAGCGTAGCCATCGGCATCGTACTGCAGCACATTTTGAGCCGCCTTCTCGCGCAAATCGGCATAGCCGCAGCCCTGTACAATCGGGAAGAGCGACTGGTAGTGACCATACTTGGGTTGTGTCTTATGATACTGATTGAAGCAGCGGTCGAGCCAACGCTCGGTAAGGGCGAGGGACTTTGCCGCATACTCCTTCGGAGCATCACCCGGAGGACACTCGTCAAATGCCATCATAATATCTGCACCGATTGTTCGCTCGGTATCAATCACGCTCTCAGGGGTAAAGAGGTGGCGCGAGCCGTCGATATGCGACTGGAAGTGGCAACCCTCCTCCTTGAGTTTACGGCAACCCGCAAGCGAGAAGACCTGAAAGCCGCCGCTATCGGTCAGCATAGGTCCATCCCATGTCGAGAAGCGATGTACACCGCCCGCCTCCTCAAGAATCTTCATTCCCGGACGGAGGTAGAGGTGATATGTATTTGCAAGGATAATCTGAGCCTTAGCCTCGCTCTTCAGATCGCGGTGGAAGATACCCTTCATTGCCGCTGCCGTACCCACCGGCATAAAGATCGGGGTTTGGATTGTTCCGTGGTCGGTAACAATCTCTGCTGCGCGAGCCTTACTGCTGCTATCTGTATATTGTAATGTAAACTTCATATCGTGCAAAGTTACCTCTTTTAATTATAAATTAAAAATTGCCCCTCTTGGCAGCCGGAGGGAACGGCGCAGGACGCACCAGCGAGTCGATAAATACGCGACCAAACGGGTCGGTAGTCTTAATCCTTACCACTGTGCTGTCGGCATCGGTTTTGACCCTGAACATATGCTGTGCGTTATTTCTATTCCAATTGAGTTTTCTGCCGCGTGCATTGCGCTGGCGGATAACTGCCGTAGCGATAGTAAAGAGAGGATCGTCCTGATATATTCGGCGCGGTTTAAGGCTCTTATCGCCCTCCCAGACCTCCAATTTGGCACCCGGTTCATCGCACCAATAGTTTATGTAGACATAGTTCTGAAAACCCTCCGCACCGTAGTTGATGCGTTTGCCCTCACACGCCTTGATCATTCGTTTGGTATCCTCGTCGGTGCTGTAGTGGTTATGCACGCTATTCATATCGTAGGCGCTGAATGTACGCTCACCGCCCTGCAGAGGTACAAAGTTCCAAGCTATCTTGCAGGAGTCTATGTCGAACACCTCGAAGCCCGCTGCACTACCGTCAGAGCAGAGGTGAGGGTAGCCATTGAAGGCGCTCTCCCAATTATTCCCCGAGATAGAGGTTACTGTATGCTCAGTGATATTCTTCAGCTCCTTTGGTGACGACACGCGTCGACGGTGGGCGTGAGCAGTAACGAAGTGCACCCTCTCAAAGTCGGCAAAGCAGGCTGTGAGCGAGTCGGTATCCTCTGCCTTTGTAAATGCCTTGATAAGCGTCCCCTTATTCGATGAGCGAATGGCGCTATGGTGCATACAGACCACTATCGGGGTGCTCTTATCCTTAACAAACTCCAAATCGCGACGCAACCAAGCAAGGCAGTCGGCACTCACGCGGCGGTCGTAGTTGCGTTTACCCACAACCTCTGTCGGGTACTTACCATCGCCCGCATCGTTGCGGAAGAGGGTATTGTCAAGCACTACATAGTGTACCTGTCCGATATTGAGCGAGTAGAAGCGTGGCGCACAAGCCGTAGCGTAGAGCTCCGAGGCGAGGTGGTCGGTCATAACACCCGCAGGGACCGCACCGTCATACTCATTCTCTCCCATAACGGGATAGACCATAGTCGGATAGCGCATTGTCGAGAGCAACGAGAGCACATCTGTCGGATCTATATCCTGCGAGTACCACGAGTCGTTGCGGCACAAATCGCCCAGCGCAATGGTATAGGTCGGAATTGTATCCTTTGTCTCTGCGGCAACCTCTTTAATCTTCGGCAGTACGATACGCTTGAACTGGAGGATATCGTCATTGCGCGACGAGAGGTGCAGGTCGGCAATAAACATCACTCTATGGCGGGTATTGTCCACCTTACGCAGCTCGAAGTCGTGCTGCTCGAGCTTCTGAATCTTATCGCTGTTGAGCGGTGCCCAGAACTGCGGATGCACACCCCTCTTTGACACAGGCTCATAGCCCGACGGGGTGACGATAAAGACCGAGCCGTAGTGTTTGAACGAGCGCAGTTGATACTCGCCACGGCTGTCTGTAGTGGTGAAAAGAGCGCCATCCGACACCACCACCCCCTCAACAGCCTCGCCGTTGCAGGTCACACGACCCACGACAGTAGCGCCCTCGGCTGCGGAGATAGTCTCCTTGGCAGAGAGCTGCGCCACAGTAGAGAGCAGCAGTAGCAGTATGGTGAGTAATCTTATCATTTTGCAGTGTAGACCACCTGCTTTGTCTCAAAGAACTCCTCCTCGAAGTGGTCGGAAATATTGTATCGGTTCCACGACATCTTTGTCTGAGCAAGTTCGGCGTCAAGGTCGCCACCCTTCAGGTAGAGGATACCGTTTGGCAGTGTACCACGACCCTCGCCACGCTCAATCTTACGCCACACCCAGCCGACAAATGTAGCCATATCCGTTACGGCACGCGAGACGACAAAGTCGAACTTTTCGGGGATATTTTCCACGCGGTCGTTAATTGCTGTAAGGTTTGTAATGCCCACAGCCTGACAAACGCCCTTTACAACGGTAATCTTCTTACCGATAGAGTCCACCGAGGTAAACTTCACATTCGGAAAGAGTATTGCCAGCGGAACGCTCGGGAAGCCGCCACCACAGCCCACATCCATAACCTTTGCGCCATCTGCAAAGGTGCAGACACGCGCTATGGCGAGCGAGTGGAGGATATGCTTAAGGTAGAGCGAGTCGAAATCCTTGCGCGAGATGACATTTATCTTGCCATTCCACTCGGCATAGACATCGTAGATGGCGGCAAACTGCTCCCTCTGTCTGTCGCTCAGAGTATCAAAATACTTATATATCAGCTCTACTCCATTCATAGTTTAGTCAATTTTTTCTCCCTCGGTAATAAGTTTGCACATCATTGCCCTGACGCGGAAAATTCGGGTCTTAACAGTTCCGAGCTTCATCTGCAGAGTCTCGGCAATCTCCTCGTAGGTATACTCCTCAACAAAACGCATAATAAAGAGTCGGCGGTAGTCCTCCGGCAGTGTAGCGATATAACGCTCTATCTGAGCTCGCTGCTGGGCGTTGATTATACTCTCCTCAGGGGTTGGTGCCGTAGCCTGTGCCGTCTTTGTATGGCGAGAGTCGAGTGGCAGATTATTATCGGGGTTGAGCGCCTTGCTGCGGCGCGAACGGTTGAAATCGACAAATGTATTTTTTGCTATAGCGCATATCCAAGCGCCAAAATCGTAATCGGGATTATAGCGATCAATATTGACAAATGCCTTCATAAATGCCTCCTGAAGCATATCATCGACATCGTCAGTATTGCACGAGCGCTTTACAAGCATGGCATAGATAATATCCTTATGGCGCATAAAGAGCGGCTCAAAGGCGCGGCTGTCGCCCTCTACCACCAACCGAACGAGTGTTCGGTCATCCATCTGCGCATAATCTCTTATCTCCATTTATAAATCTGCTTAGGCTGTGTCGATCTGATGATAAATCTTATCCACGGCTCGGCAAAGTCGAACAGAGGCTCCCATGCCGCAATATTCATCTCTCCCACACGCGCTGCGCTCTTCTTGTTTACAACACCCATAACGATATAACGAACCACAAGAAGCAGCAGCACAAAGAGCTTCAGCTCCCACGGCAGAGTTGCTATAGCGCCGATAGCCGCAACGAAGAACGAGACGCGACAGATAAGTTCGCAATCCTCGGCATTACGGGCGGTCTGAGTATAGAACTTGCGGGTTTGACCCTGACGATAGATCTCGGTAAGCCACATCTTGAAGTTTGCCGGCTGCAGCTCGGTGCAGTGTGCACCCGCAGCGAGCAGCACACTTACATTATCCTTCGTAGCGATGCTCTGTACAAACAGGTCATCCTCGCCGGCGGTAAGGTTGAGGTGGTCAAAGCCGCGAACAGAGAAGTAGAGCTGCTTGGTAAAGCCCATAGTGTTGCGACTTGCGCCATACTGACGACCGCGAATAGCCTCGGCAAGGTATGTTCTCACCTCGCTCAGACGATACTTGCGGTAGAAGAGGTTTTGCACTCCATTTCGCTGCTCCCAGTTGCAGTAACCCAGCACAATATCGCCATACATAAAGCCACGCGACATATAGTCCACCCAATGACGAGTCGATGGGCAGGTCTCCGGAGTGGTCATAATGATATGGTCGTAGCTTGCCGACTTGATACCGATATTGAGTGCGAGCTTCATCGTAATAGGATACTGCGGAGTGTAGTCGATCTGGGTAGTCTTGAGGTGGTGGAAGAACTTACGCATATGCTTGAGCGTAGCGTAGAAGGAGTCCTCCTTACCCACATATACCACAACCACCTCGTAGCTCGGTGAGCTCTGGCTGAGCAACATACGCAGATCGCCCTTCAGATACTCCTCATCCTCGCCAAAGAGCGGCACGATAACCGACACCGGTGGCGGAATCTGACGGATCTGCGGACGTGAGGTCTGCTTAAACTTTGCAATGATTAACATACGGCAGAGCTGCACAATCTGAATAGTAAAAAGTGCCACAACAAGTGCCAACAAGATGACACCTGCAACTCCGTAACCGTCTATAATTGTATTGATGATTTTGCCTAATATCTCCATAGGGCACAAAGATACGAAAAATCGCCGTTAAATGCCCCAAAATATAAAAATATTTTGCAAAGAATTTTTTATCCCCTTTTTATCGTGGTACAACAACCCTCAGAGCACCCTTCAGGCACTCTATCTCGAGCGGAAACTCCGCACTCGGCTGACCATCCATATCGGTCAGAGGAGAGAGTGGCGAGGTTATAGCGAGTTTCGAGGAGCGGATATGTACAACCTCCTCATTCTCCCTACCATTCACAAGGTACTTCACGGCAGCCCACGCGCCCTCGAATGTTCCGCACTTACGCATCAGCACGCAGTCGAGCAGTCCATCTCGCACCGAGGCATTTCGCGCAAGCGGAAAACGACCCGCCGTCTCGCCATTGAAGATCAGCGTCATAACCGCCTCCACATCCATCTCGCCCTCGTCGTAGACAATATGCAGCGGGATATATTCGCGATTATGGAGCTCCTTTGAACCCTCGATAAGGTATGCAGCCTTGCCGATATGGTGTTTCAGATTGTCGGGTGTATGTTGCGAGGTGGTGGTAAAGAGTCCGAAGCTGAAGATATTTACAAAGTAGAGGTCGTTCACCTTGCCGCAGTCGAGCGCCTCAACCTCTCCTTCGATAATCTGTTGCGCCGCCTTGATAGGGTTACGATGCATACCGATAGCTCCGGCAAAGTCGTTGGCTGTACCTGCAGGGATGAGTCCGAGCGGATAATCCACCCCTTTGCGGCGCATAGCATTGACAACATAATTTATCGTACCGTCGCCACCGCAGACAACGACCAAATCGTACTCGCCCTCAAGGTTATCGAACGGATTTTCGCCAAAGCGCAGCATCTTCGGAACCGGAGTCCAGCCCGCCGCAACAAACTGACTCTCAATAGCATCCATTCTGCGACGAATACGACCGCGACCCGCTTTGACATTGTACAGTATCAAGACCCTTTTATCCATAACCTATCTAATTTTCGAGTGTCGAGAAGATCTCGTACTCCTCCCCGTTTGCCAATACAAAATAGACCTGCACACCCTCTGCTTTGAGCTGCTCGGCAAGTTCGACTGCCGCCCTATCGCCCATAGCCATAAACATCGTAGCCATAGCATCCGCCTCAACGCACAATTCGGCAACTACTGTCGCCGAGAGCAGACGCGATGCCACACTGCGACCCGTCTTCGGACTTATAGTGTGCGAAACCTTATTACCCTCACTATCAGTATAATATCGGCGATAGTTACCCGAAGTGGCAACAGCCTTATCGCTGATATTTATCACCGTCTGTTGATACTCGCCCGGAGTCTGATTGCCATCAAACGGACTATCGACTCCTATGCGCCAGCTCTTGCCATGCGCATTGACTCCCGCAGCGCGAATCTCGCCGCCAATCTCGACAATGTAGTCACTACAACCTATACCCTGCAGATAGTCGGCAAACATATCGACCGTATAACCCTTTGCAAGCGAGTTGAGGTCGAGTTGCAGGCGACAATCCTCCTTCACAATCCTACAACCGTCTACCCTGAACTTATCAAAACCGACGAAGGTCAGCAGGGAGTCTATATTCGGATGTTCTATTTTACCCTTTGCGGCAAAACCGTATGCGTCGGTAAGAGGCTTTATCGTAATGTCGTATGCCCCGCCACTCAGGCTATTCACACGAGCTGCAACGGCTATATTTCTAAGCAGATGGATATCGAGAGTATCTACCCTGTTGTCATTTATGCGGCTAATGAGCGAATTGTCGTTAAAGATTGACATTGAGGACTTTGCAACGCTATCAATCTCCATTGCAGCGCAATATATATCGCTCTGCGTCGCAGTCGTATTTGCCACCACGCGGAAGGTTGTGCCGAGCATATAACCCTCGACAACGACATATCTGCTATGCGGCTGACAGCCGACAGTCACCAATAGGAGCACTGTTGTAAATATCGCTTTTACAATTCGCCACATCTCTCTCTCGCCTTTGATTATGCAAAGATAACTTTTCTTGAGAAAAAATCAAAATAAATACCCCTCAGAGTGCATTCTCGCGCGCATACGATATTTATTAGTGTAAAAAATGGCGTTTTTGTTTCTAAATCAAGAAATTATGCATATCTTTGCACCGCTTTAACACAATCTCAAGTAAGGGGGATGTGGATGAAGTGTTTAATTAATTATTTACAAACTTCTAAATTTTTTCACAATGGCTTATTTAACAGCAGAGAAAAAGGAGGAGATTTTCGGTCAGTACGGCAAGTCTAACAAGGACACTGGTTCTCCAGAGAGCCAGATTGCACTGTTTTCGTACCGTATCAGCCACCTTACAGAGCACCTCAAGAGCAACCGTCACGACTATGGTACCCAGCGTTCATTGCTTCGCTTGGTAGGTAAGCGTCGTCAGCTGCTCGAGTACTTGAAGGAGGTTGATATCGAGCGTTACCGCGCTATCGTTAAGACCCTCAACCTTCGTAAGTAATACGAGGCAAGAAATGGAGGCAACCGCCAACTGCGGATTGCCTTCATTTTGTTTGGACGATTTTTTAAGACGATTATATTATTTTTTGGACGATTATGGAAAACAAGTTGTACAACGCTGTACAGAAGTTCATCCCGCTGGAGGGTGGACGTGAGATTATGATCGAGACCGGTAAGCTGGCAAAGCAGGCTGACGGTTCGGTTGTTGTTAAGCAGGGCGACACTATGCTGCTCGCTACTGTTGTTGCCGCAAAGGATGCAAAAGAGGGAACAGACTTTATGCCTTTGCAGGTAGAGTATAAGGAGAAATTTGCCGCTGCAGGTCGTATCCCTGGCGGTTTTATGAAGCGTGAGGGTAAGGCTTCTGACAACGAGATCCTCGTTGCTCGTCTTATCGACCGTGCGCTTCGTCCACTCTTCCCTGCAGATTACCACGCCGAGGTTTTTGTTACCGTAAACCTTATCTCGGCAGATAAAGATATTCAGGCTGATGCGCTTGCAGGTCTTGCTGCATCGGCTGCACTTGCCGTTTCGGACATTCCGTTCGGCGGTCCTATTTCAGAGGTGCGTGTAGCTCGCATCGGTGGTCAGTACTGCATCAACCCTACATTCTCGCAGATGGCTGATTGCGACCTCGACCTTATCGTTGCAGGTACTATCGACAATATTCTGATGGTTGAGGGTGAGATGAACGAGGTATCTGAGGAGGTTATGCTCGGTGCTATCAAGTATGCTCATGAGGCTATCAAGACCCACTGTGCTGCACAGATTGAGCTCTCTAAGGAGCTGGGTAAGGATGTTAAGCGCGAGTACTGCCACGAGACTAACGACGAGGAGCTGCGCCAGACAATCATCTCTGAGCTCTATGACAAGGCTTATGCTATCGCTACAAGCGGTACTATGAAGCACGAGCGTAGCGAGGCTTTCGAGGCTCTCGAGGCTGAGTTCGCTGCTCGTTATACTGAGGAGGAGCTCGAGGAGAAGGCTCCACTTATCCACAAGTACTTCCACGATGATGTACAGAAGATGGCTATGCGTAATATGATCCTCGACGAGGGTCTGCGCCTCGATGGTCGTAAGACTGACGAGATCCGTCCTATCTGGTGCGAGACAAACTACCTGCCTTGCGCTCACGGTTCAGCTATCTTTACCCGTGGTGAGACTCAGTCGCTCTCTACTGTAACTCTCGGTACTAAGCTCGACGAGAAGATGTACGACGAGGTACTTATTCAGGGCTCTGAGCAGTTTACACTCCACTACAACTTCCCTCCATTCTCAACAGGTGAGGCTCGCCCATCTCGTGGTGTAAGCCGTCGTGAGATTGGTCACGGTAACCTGGCTTGGCGTGCGCTCAAGCCTATGGTTCCGGTAGGTGAGCAGAACCCATACACAGTTCGTGTAGTTTCTGATATTCTCGAGTCTAACGGCTCATCTTCTATGGCAACTGTATGTGCAGGCTGTATGGCTCTGATGGATGCAGGTGTTAAGATTAAGAAGCCTGTATCAGGTATCGCCATGGGTCTTATCTCTGACAGCGCAACAGGTCGTTGGGCAGTGCTTTCAGATATCCTCGGCGATGAGGACCACCTCGGCGATATGGACTTCAAGGTTACAGGTACCCGTGACGGTATCACCGCAACCCAGATGGATATCAAGGTTGATGGTCTTTCATACGAGGTACTTGCAAAGGCTCTCGAGCAGGCTCGTCAGGGTCGTCTCCACATCCTCGACAAGATTACAGAGACTATTGCTGAGCCACGCGAGGACTACAAGCCATTTGTTCCACGTATCGAGCAGATTCTTATCGATAAGGAGTTCATCGGTGCCGTTATCGGTCCTGGTGGTAAGGTAATTCAGGAGATCCAGAAGACTACCGGTACCACTATCACAATTACCGAGACTGAGAAGAACGGTGTTGTTGATGTATTCGGTCCTAACAAGGAGACTATCGACGCAGCTATGGCTCGTATCAAGGGTATTGTTGCCGTTCCTGAGGTTGGTGAGCAGTACAATGGTACCATTAAGTCTATCGTTGCATTCGGTGCATTCGTAGAGATCCTTCCTGGCAAGGAGGCGCTTCTCCACATCTCTGAGATCGACTACAAGCGTTTCGAGACTATGGAGGAGACAGGTCTTAAGGAGGGTGATAAGATCGACGTTAAGCTGATTGGTCTTGACTCAAAGACCGGCAAGCTTAAGCTCTCACACAAGGCACTTCTTCCAAAGCCTGAGGGTTGGGTAGAGCCTGAGCGTAAGCCACGCGGTGATCGTCCTGAGCGTAAGGGCGGCAAGGATGGCGAGCGTCGTGAGCGTCGTGAGCGCAAGTAATATACGACTATAAAAATAGAACCCTCGATCGAACGATCGGGGGTTTTATTTTTGGTTTTTGGCTATTGGCGGATGTTTATTTATTATTCTGAGTTTGCACTCTGCTACTGCTTTGCACTCATTTGTCGTCAAAAGGTAGTAGTAGGTGTGCATCGTGAAAAATCCCCGGATGGGTTGTACTCAGCGTACTACCCATTCGGGGATTTGAGGGATGTGCAGCTAATGCTGCCTTTTCACGGCAAATGCCACGCTAAAACCTACTTAACTGACCACACACCATCAATCTTATCACCACCCTCGTTTACGGTAAAGAGATTCTTACCATCGGTTGGGATGAGAAGGTCTACGGTCTGATACTGCTTGTTGGTCCAGCTATTTGCCGAGGTACCGCTCTTCATACGGCAGAAGATGATATTGGTGCCATAGCCGGCAGGGATATAGATCTCGTAGATACCGTCAGCATCTGCATCGACTGCGCTTACCCATGTATTGCCGCTATCGTTCCATAAATATGCCGAGAAACGAGCGTCGCTACCGCCCCAAGTGCTGTTTGGTTTGAAGTAGACAACATTATCTGTAACCTCCGGTGCAACAATCTCAGGCTCCTTGCCATTTACGCTCTGCAGAGGCGCTGTGGTGTAGTCTGCACCTGCAGTGACAACATAGAGGAGGAGTTTTGCGTGGTCAAAGTAGACATCGTATGTACCAGCCTCAGTGATAGAGATATTATCGCCACCCTGAGCAACAACGATGTGGTTATTAGGATTCATATAGGCAACTGCTGCTGCGCCGAAGTTCACATCCCAAGATGTTGCAGCCTTAACCTTCAGCTCGGCGTATGCCTCCATAGTTACCCCCTTTACAGAGTGGATACCGTTATTGTTCGCCATAGCGAGGTCACCCCAGCCGTTGAATGTGCCGGCAAGAGCAAAGTCGCTACTCGATGGAGTTACAGGGGTATCAGGAAGGGTATAACCCGCCTCGTGCCACTCGCCACTATCCCAGCCGGTGATGTAGAAGTAGTTTGCAGGGGCAACACCGACAGTAGTATCGGCAGTCTGATTCCAAACATGGTCGCCCTCGGCATCAGAGTTCCAAGAGAAGTTGGAGTATGCAGGGTTCATACGGCAGAAGAGCATACCTGTCATACCTGTAGGGATAGCACCCTCGTAGATGCCGTCAGCGTTGTCGTCGGTAAGCTTTACAGAGCCTGAAGCAGAGTCGCCCCAGAAGTAAGCGGCAAACCAAGCGCCATCGGCAGTCCAACTTGTATTTGGAACGAGATAGACGATATTGGTCGGAGCCTCAGGGACAACATATCCCGCCTCGTGCCACTCGCCGCTATCCCAGCCGGTGATGTAGAAGTAGTTGGCAGGGGCAACGCCGACAGTAGTATCGATAGTCTGGTTCCAAACATGGTCATTCTCGGTATCCGAGTTCCAAGAGAAGTCTGTATATGCAGGGTTCATACGGCAGAAGAGCATACCTGTCATACCTGCAGGAATAGCACCCTCATAGATGCCATCGGCATTATCGTCAGTAAGTTTTACAGATGCCGAAGTGGCGTCATTCCAGTAGTAAGCGGCAAACCAAGCACCATCAGAGAGCCATCCGCTATTTGGAACAAAGAAGATGGCAGCATCGCCCTCTGGGATGTCCGGAGTCGGGGTATCTGGGGTCTCTGTCGGGGTGAGCACACCCAGATCATTAATTCTGTTGTATGCAGGGGTGATGTTTACCTTGCCTGCTGCCTCGCTGCCAATAGTGTAGCTCAGTTCACACTCCGCAGCATCTGCCGTTGCAACGATAGGCACAAATACGGTATTGCCCGCAGGGAGGGTCATAGTAGCCTTGAGCTCGCCCGCATCGCAGAAGAGCTGTGTAGGAGCAGTAAATGTCACCTCTGCAGATGAAGAGTAGAGGAGGAATGACGATACAACATCGAGTGTGTAGCTACCCTCGTTCTCAAGGGTCACAACAGCCGAGAGCTTTGCTCCTGCAGCGCCCGCAGAGCTATCTACATTGCCATCAGCCTCACCACTCTTGGTGTAGATAATCTCGACACTCTTGCCAACCAAGTCGGTGACACCCTCCTCCTTGCAAGAGAATTTGTTCGCCGCTGCAAGGGTGTTCACGAACTTGAAGACTTTACCCTCAGATACTACACAGAGGGTCTCGTTTCCAACCCACTTAGTGTGGAATACCTCGCCACCATCCTCGAGATATGTACGAGTCAAATCCTCGGCAGATGCAGTGAAGGTAACCTCATCCGAAGTCGGCGTAGGCACCGTGTTCTCATTTCCAATCTTGTTGTCGTCACAAGCTACTGCCACTAAAGCGACTAAAGCGACAGCAAAAATCGACCAAAATCTTTTCATATTTTTATACTGTTTTTGTCTTGTCCAAACTTATGCACATAGCAAAGTTAAAAAATAATCGCCGAAGTCCAATGTCGATTATCCTTTTTTGCGATGAGCAGCTATAAAATAGCTGTGAATAGTAATAATAAGTTGATGGCTGTTAGCCATTGGCTATTAGCCTGATAGAGGTATCCGCATAGCGGATAGTTATTTATTTGACTTCTCCCGTTTTGTTGTCAAAAGTGCATCCACGTTTGCACGCTCCCTAACCTTTGCACTCAAAATTTAATTTTAAGTGAGAGATTTCCACGCTCGGCAAAAAGCCTCGGCGATGGATAATATATGCACCGTTTTGTCGTCAAAAGGTAGTAGTAGGTGTGCATCGCGTAGAAAGCCCTGCGATGGATAGTACTAAAACGTACAGCCATTGCAGGGCTTTTAGAGATGTGCAGCTAATGCTGCCTTTTCACGGCAAAACTATTAAATTTTGTTAAGGGCGTCAAAACCCTTACCATACACACCCATAACCGATCCAATAGTAATAAAGGCGTCCGGATCTACCTGCTGGGCGATTTTAAGGATGGTTGGGGTGTCGCGCTTACGGCATACGACCATTACGATATTATGGCTGTTTTTGGTATACCAACCCTTAGCATCGATGACTGTTGCGCCACGATGTGCGATATTGTTCATAGCATCTGCCATAGCCTGATAGTCCTGACAGACAATCATAATCTGGTTAGACTGCTGGTTACCTGTCATCAGCATATCGACCACATAGCTGAATACGGCGGTCATAACGAAACCGTATACAACACCGTCGATACCGATCTGTGCAGACTCCGGAAGCAGCAGTGCACCCGAGATAATCACAGAGTCGATAGCGCGAACGATCTTACCGTAAGATACTGTGCGGTACTTGTTGATAATCATCGCAACGATATCCACGCCACCGGTAGAGCCGCCCTGAGCAAAGCTCATTGAAACACCGATACCCGAGAAGATACCGCCGAGGATTGTCGAGAGCAGACGGTTATCGAGCTGGAAGATGTCGAGAATTGTACCATCCGGCTGGGTAAAAAGCTCCTGCATCGTAGACATTGCGAACGAGAGCATACAGACGCAGAAGATGGTCTTTATACCGAACTTCCAACCGACGATAAATCCTGCAATAAGCAGCAGTATAGCATTGATAATGAAGACCATAACACCGATGGAGATAGTCTCGCCCGTAGCGTAGTAGATAAGCAGCGACAGACCTGATGCGCCACCACCCATACACTTCGCCGGCAGAATACAGCCAATCCAACCAAAGGCGTAACAGAACATACCGACAGTCATCAGTACATACTCCTTGACTGTGGTCCAGATGCTCGATTTACCAAACTCTAACATATCAGAAAGGGGTTATTAATGTTGCAAAGGTACAAAATTTTTGCCTTGATATACACTTTTTTCCAATAATCTTTTCTCCAGCATCATCCAGAGGGTCTCATTTCGCACCAAACCCCAATTTCTACCGTAGTGGTAGCGGGGTGGTGCCTCGCTGGCAAAACGCTCCACGACAATATCGGGGCGCAGGCGGGCGAGGATCTCCGAGAAGAGCTCGATATACTCCTCAACGCTCCAGAAACGGAACTTCTCGGGGTCGGCGTCGTACTGCTCTGCCATAGTTGTTCCGCGAAAGACCTGCAGCTGATGAAACTTTACCGTAGTGAGAGGCAAGGCGTTTATCTTGTCGGTCTGGGCAATAAGCTCCTCATCGCTCTGCCCCGGCAGTCCGAGGATAAAGTGTGCGCCGCAGTGGATACCTCGCTCGGCAGTCATACGAACGGCACGCTCGGCAGTTGCAAAGTCGTGACCACGATTTACCGCAGCAAGGACAGCATCGTTGCAACTCTCTATGCCATACTCGAGAGCGACATAGTGGTTCTCGGCAAGAGTAGCGAAGTAGTCGAGCTTCTCCTCATCCACACAATCGGGACGCGTGCCGACGACAATACCTGCCACAAGCGGGTTTGAGAGTGCCTCATCGTAGAGCGACTTAAGTTGCTCAATGGGCGCGTAAGTATTTGAAAATGACTGGAAATAGGCAAGATAGCGAGATGCTGTGCGATAGCGACGACGATGGAACTCTATACCCTCGGCAATCTGTTCAGAGACGCTCTTTGTCGGCTGGCAATAGGAGGGTGTGAAGGCGGAGTTGTTGCAGAATGTGCAGCCTCCCGTAGATATTTTGCCGTCACGATTTGGGCAGGTGAAGCCCGCATTGACCGCAACTTTCTGCACGCGACTGCCGAACAATCGCCTGAAATATGCAGCGTAGCTGTTGTATGGTCTATCGTCACCCCAGATATACATAGCGCAAAAATAACTACATTTTTGGACATTTTGCAACAATTTTGTATATTTGTATTCTAAACACTTTTATTATGGAGAAAAAACTCGAAATCGGTTACTACAAGTACACTATCGACCAGTTGCCGGCTGCCGACAGAGAGCTTGTCGCAGAGGCTCAGGCTGCCTTGAAGAAGGCGTATCCAAAATATTCGGGCTTCAGCGTCGGTGCTGCCGTACGCCTAAAGAGCGGTAAGATTCTCCACGGTGCCAACTCCGAGAGTGAGGTATTCCCTTCAGGCATCTGTGCCGAGCGCAGCGTGCTCTACTATGCCGAAGCGATACACTCCGACGACCCTGTGGAGGCACTTGCCATTATATCCGACCCTTCGGAGCGCGAGTGCTACCCTTGTGGAGCCTGCCGTCAGGTTATCCTCGATGTGCAGCGTCGTCAGGGCACACCTATTCGTCTGATTATGAGCGGCAACGGCACAGCCTCTATTGTAGATAATGCCGAAGCTCTGCTCCCATTTACTTTCCAACTTTAGCTATGTTTCAACCAAACGATATACTTTTTGAGGACAACCACCTTATTGTGGTAAATAAGCGTTGCGGTGACCTTGTGCAGCCCGACCCGAATGGAGATTCGGCACTCGAGAATGAGATTAAGGCATTTATCAAGGTGCGCGACAACAAACCGTTTGATGTATTTCTTGGTGTTGTGCACCGTATAGACCGCCCTGTGAGCGGCGTGGTGCTCTTTGCCAAGACCTCAAAGGCTCTTGCCCGTATGAATGAGATGATTCGTGGCGGACAGATAAGCAAAAAGTATTGGGCAGTTGTCGAAAACCGTCCGCAGGCGGAGAGTGGCGAGCTTGTCCACTACATCCAGCGCGACGGAAAGAGCAACCGCTCTTACTGCTACAACACCCCGAAGGGCGATGCCAAGCGTGCAGTGCTCCGCTACACCGTTCTCGGTTGCTCGGACCGCTATACACTTGTTGAGGTGGAGCTGCTGACAGGTCGTCACCACCAGATTCGTGCACAGCTCTCGAAGATCGGCTGTCCGATTAAGGGCGATTTGAAATACGGCGCAAAGCGTTCAAACCCTAACGGTGGCATATCGCTCCACTCACGCAGTATGTCGTTTATCCACCCCGTTCGCAAAGAGAGCGTAACTATCGAAGCACCTGTTCCGACAGATGACAACCTCTGGTTATTCTTTGCTCAGTCTCAAGCCGGATTGTAGTTATGCGCGCTGTAATTCAACGAGTTAAGAGTTGTTCTGTAGATATTGCAGGGCAGCGTGTGGGAGAGATAGGTTCGGGAGTACTTGTGCTGCTGGGCGTGGAGGCAGCAGATACAGACGAGGATATCGAGTGGCTCGCGGGGAAAATTTCGCGCCTGCGCATATTTGACGATGAGAAGGGCGTGATGAACCTTGACATTACACAGGCATCTGGTCGCGCGCTTGTTGTGAGTCAGTTTACCCTCTACGCATCGACCAAGAAGGGCAACCGCCCATCCTATATTCGTTCCGCTCCAGAGCCTATTTCGCGACCCCTCTATGAGCAGTTTGTCGCGCGCCTACAGCAGATTCTTGGCACAGAGGTCGAGACGGGCGAGTTTGGCGCAGATATGCAGGTGTCGCTCATAAATGACGGACCTGTGACAATCATTATCGATACAAAAAGCCGAGAATAAACGACCTATACAATGAAGAGATTTCTAATTTTAGCGGCTGTAGCGCTATCATTTGCAGCTACACAGAGTGCAAAGGCGTGGAATAATATCGGACACGCAACTATTGCAGTTATTGCCGAAAGGCATTTGACCGACGAGGCTAAGGAGAAGTGTCGTAGCTACCTTAAGCACAACCTCCCTTACTACGCCTCGTGGATGGACTACTGGCGCAACTGCCCAGGTTTTGAGGCTACAACCTCTTGGCACTCAGTTCCGGTAGATGTGAACAACCGACAGATTAAGGGCGAAACAAACAATGCTGCCTACCAGATTAACCGCATCTGCAAGAGAATGCGCAAGTATCACAAACTCAAGGACTCAATTGTCTGCGACAACCTCAAGTATCTGATACATATGGTTGGCGATATGCACTGCCCTACCCACACTAAGTACAGCCCTGACGAACCAAATCTCAAGCAGCGTTCTGTGAAGATGAAGGGCAAGAAGTTGGGCTTCCACACCTTCTGGGATGGTTCTATCGGCTATTATAATAAAGGTATGAAGTGTGACCAGATTGCAGCGATGTACGACACCCTTACCGAGGCAGAGATTGCACAGATTTGCCAGGGTACTCCAAACGACTGGGCGCTTGCAAATGCTGAGCAGATGCGCGAGATTTACACCTTGCTACCTGTACATAGCGAGGTTACCGAGATTTCAGAGCAGAACCACGAGCGAATGAAGCAGATTGCTATGCAGCAGGCGCTTGTTGGTGGATACAGATTGGCAAAAGTGTTGAACGATATTTTCTCAAAGTAACGACTATGAAACGATATATAGTACTACTAATCAGCTTATTGTGCATCAGCACAGCCTCTGCGTGGAACAAATTTGCACAGCAGTGTATTGCAACCCTTGCCGAGCAGAACCTTACCGAAGAGGCGAAGAGCGAGGCTACAAAAATCCTTGGTGGCGACCTTGCCTCAAACTCGTGGTGGTTGCAGACTATCGCTAAAGAGGAGGCGACAAAGTATACCTCTTCTTGGCACTATATTAAGGTTAATGCAGAGCACAAATCGGTCACAAAGTCAAAGAAGGATGGCGTGGTGCAGATTGAGCGCTGTGTAGATATTCTGGAAAACCGTGCAGAGCATAGCGATTCGACCGTTGTTGCAGCGCTTAAGAGTGTTATCCACCTTGTTGCCGATATGCACAACATCGCGCACATCCGTCTTGAGGATATTCCAACATCGCAGCGTAACTTCAACATCCAGATCTCTAACGGTTTTACCGGCAAGAAGGCGAAGATTGCTCAGGTTACTTGGCGTAAATATTGGGAGGCAAACCTTATCAACCGCCACGCTTCATACTCGCCGGAGCTCTTTGCTGCCGACCTTGAGACATGTCATGGCGCGGACAAGGAGCGTTTTAGCGCTGGTGATGTTCGCTACTGGGCTGCCGATATGGCATCGCTTGCTGCGGCGCAGTACAAGTGGGCAAAGCCCGATATGTTAATGTCACGCGAGAAGGATAACCGCCTTGAGCAGATGAACGAAAAGACTATGGCTCGTGCAGGTTACCGCCTGGCAGCACTGCTCAACGGCATTTTCAAGTAATATGTCGTCTGGTTGCGAGGAGTCGATTACCGATAATATTACCCGCAACGACAAATACAACTCCCGTAAAGATTAGCACCGCGCCAACAACATTGGCGCGGTCTATTATATTCTGACCCCTGAGTAGCGACAGCACCGCCGCCACAATGGGTTGAATATAACGATAGAGCGCCGTATGTACGGCAGTCAGGTGCGACGCCCCGTAGTAGAGCAACCACATCGGTAGCACCGTGCCCAAAAAGATGACATACAGCAGCTCAAGCAGTGGCAACAGCGGCAGTCGCAACGGATTTATCCCTACAATCTCGCTCCAAAAAAATGGCGCTGCCATAACAAAACCGACGATATAATACCACCCCATCACCACCGGCGCACCATAGCGTTGCAGCTGCCCCTTTATCAGCACCGTATTTGCCGCTATGGCAATAACCGCGCAGAGCACAAGGGCATTTCCAAACGCCTCATCTGCCGTTCCGAGCAGGTTTCGCCCACGATCTACAAGCAGCACCACCGCACCGCTCATCGCAACCATCGCGCCCACAACCTTGACCCACGAAATGGGTTGCGGAACGACAATTCGCGCCACAATAAGTGTAAAGACAGGTCCAAGCGTGGCTATTGTCGAGGCATCTATCGGACTGGTCTTCGATGCGCCCCACAGTAGCATATACATCCAGCCGTAGATAACCAGCAGCGCCACAATAAATATCGTTCCGAAATCCTCGACGGTAATCCTGTACGAGCGACGCGAGAAGAGCGCAAAAGGGATAAAAAATAGCGCCGCAACTGCCACCTGTAGCATAAAAATCTGCTGAAAACTCAGGTAGTACTCCGTCAGCGAGACATAAAACGAAAAGTTGGCTCCGAACAGAATATTCGCAGCCACCAGCGCCATATTATACTTAAACTTGCCCACGAATTTGTCGTGGGCAAGAATTAAGCCAAGTTAGAATTTTGCTACAGGGAGAATCTCGTAAATAGAGTACTTATTCTTTTTCCCCGAGCCGACCCACCCTTCTCTATAAGTGGCCCAACTCTTGAAACTCTTTTTATCTACTTCGGTCGAAGAACCGTAAATCTCTCCTGCCTTGACTGTCTGGTATTTATATTCACGATTGTCCCAAATATTTCTTGACTCTATCGCGACATTGATTTTATCTCTATGCATCCATATTCTCTTCAACTCATTGATTGCAGGAAGATACCAACCGCTACCCAACGCTCCGCAAGCAGCAAAGAGAGGATAACTTGTACGCCAACCCTCAACGCCTTGGATTATCTGCATATTCATCTCGCCGTCATCCTCATTTGTAGCCCCGATAAACTTCATTTTAGACTTTGGTCGCAACCAATAGTCGTTATCAAAAATCCTCTTTAGATAGACAATCTTGCCGTGCATACCATCTGCACTAACCTCAAAGACTACGCCCTGTTTGCCATTCTCACAGTAGTAGTCGCCTACTGCATACGGGCCTTGAGTTGTCTCTTTCTGATCTCCAAATCGACAAACAGCGCGTGCGCAAAATATTGAGTAGTTTCCACATTCATAGTCTTTATACTCCTCCGAACTAACATACCCTTTTCTGCCAGAGCCAGCATAATTACCAGAGCCAATCTCTACACCATAAGTTTTAAGGGCTGTGTTAATTGCATCCTTTACTGTACCTTTCACGGCAAGTAGTTTAAGAACCGACGAACTTGGTAACTCCCAGCCAGCACCAAGACTTTGACACCAAGAAGACAACTTAGAAGACAAGTAAGAAGGTAAACTCTCCTTTGACTCGGTCAGACTCACTATACCTCCATTACGACCACTCTTATCAACATAGAAGACAACACCTTGCTTGCCATTCTCATTGTAGAAATCACCGACTTTATAAGGGCCTTTAGTTGTTGGGAAGTCTTCAAATGTTCGTCTTTTGCCAAATGCTGCTACAGCACGAACATAGTACTTATTCTTTGCCTTATAGCACTCGCCATCGTAGTAGGCCGTGCGACCCGACTTCATACCCACCGTATATGCCACATAAGGGCCATACTCAGTAGATGACCAATAGGTATTATACCCCAACTTGGTCGTCAGGCGACGGTCGATAGCGGTCTTGTTTTTGTAGATTGCCACAAGCTCATCCCTTGCCGGTAAATACCACCCCTTCCCGAGATTGTCACACCAATTAAATGCAGGATAATCTGCCGTACCCAGCACTTCCCCATTACGATCAGTTCTCAACTTCTGAATATTGGTCCATCCATACTTTGCATCTGTCAGCCCAATCTTTGTACCTGTCTTGTTGCTCCAAATCAGTTTTGTACTCGACTGCGCAGCACTCACCGCCTTGCCGCTATAGCCATCCTCTCCAACCTCAAAGACAACACCCTTCACGCCGTTGATGGTGACTATATCGCCGACTTTGTACGGTTTGACATCAGCGGCGGTTACTGTCGATGTCAGCACTGCGATTTTACCGCGATAGCCCGTCTTATCGACCTCCATAACCACGCCTTTTACCCCATCAACGTCGTAGAAGTCGCCGACTTTATATGGGCCTTTGGTGCCCTTATGCAGAGCAATGTCGAGATTTACGCTCTTATCTTGTACGACTGTAATCTGCTCAGTATGTGTACTATAGCCCTCTTTAGTAATTGTAATTGTATGCTGACCGATAATCAGATTATCAAGCGAAATCGGTGTTCTGCCGACCAATTTGCCATCCACCGCAACATCCGCCATAGCGGGGGTTGTTGTCACCACGACACCTCCCATAATCGCAGTTGGTGCTTCGAGGTTATAGACCTGATATGCAGGGGTTGCCGAGATACTCTTGGCCAGAGTTGTTGTACGATGTCCCGCCTTGCGAGCCTCGAAGATATAGGCACCCGTTGATAGGCGACCCTTCCACACTTTTGTTCCCTTTTTCTCGCCATTAATCCATATCTCCACACCCTCAACTGCGTTGATGGTAACATGTGCAAAATCTGCCGAGAGGGTCGGATTATAGGTGGTGATCTTATTGTCGGAGATTGTCACTACAGCGGTATGGGCGTCGTATAACTCCTTGACAATCTTTACCGTATGCTTTCCGCTTGAGAGAGTGCCACTCTTTACTGGCGCTGTGCCGATAAACTCATCATCGACAAATACCGCCGCGCCCTCAAGTTGCGAACCCTTAACCTCTAACCATCCATAGGCAGGGTCGAGAGCAATACTCTTCTCAACCTTTGCGCCCGCCACAGAGAATGTACCCTTCGCCTCGTGGTAGCTCTTTGCCGATATTGAGTAGTTGTAGCTACCAGACTCCAGCACCGTTGTCACAACGCCATCCTGCGGTGTGTAGAGTTTGCCGTCAATAATCACAACCGCACTCTGTGGCTCGACCACAAAGACCACAAACTGAGGCTTTGATGCCTCAACATTTACATTCTGACGGAAGAAGATATTGCTCTTATTGACCGTAATTTGCTGCTCGAACTTACTATTCCCATACTCTACGCGCAGAGTGTGGTCGCCAATCATCACCTCAGCAATTGTCAGCGAGAAGTTGCTATCGGTACGCCCCTTGTGGATATTGTCAAGGTAGACATTGGCCCCTGCAACATTGCTATTTACGACAATCGAGAAGCTCTGATTAAGATATGCCTCAATATAGTACTCCTTGTTCGGTTCAAGGTTGAGCAACACCTCGTTCGACTCACCAAACTCTGGATGGACAAAGTAAAATCGACTCTGAGGCTTTGCCGTCATCTCGAGAATCAGGCCAGTTTCATAATCCGCCGTTCTACACTTTGTCAGCTGGTTGTTAGTGGCTATCTTGACCTCAATTTGGTCAATCTCCGCCCTTGTCATACGATTGATTTTCACCTTGATACGGGCACAAGGACGACGCGAACTATCAACCACAATCTCATCTACGCCAACACCTGTCAGCGCATCTGTCTGCACGGGGCGGAACGAATTTTGGTCAATAACAATGCTCTTCTCTGCCTGTCCATAGGCTGTCAGGGCTGTAAAAATCAGGGCTAGTATCGAGAGAAATTTCTTCATTGTGCTAAAATTTACACAAAGATAGTATTTTTTTGGCTATTTATTGCACTACACCAACTCTTTGCTGTGGGTAATCAAAGTGACATCCGTTTTTGCGTCAAAAGGTAGTATTACGATTACCAATTTTGTTGTCAGAGCGGGGCAGATACTCCGCTCGGCATAAAAAGTCCGACTTCCGTTTTTGCGTCAAAAGGTAGTAGTAGGTGTGCATCGCGAAAAATCCCCGGATGGGTAGTACTGAACGTACGTCCCATTCGGGGATTTAAGGGATGTGCAGCTAATGCTGCCTTTTCACGCAAAAACTACGGGCGGATAATGGTCACCTGACAATCCTCCCCAAAGGCAATAATGGAGCTTGGCTGTCCTGTTGGGCGACCCTGAAAACGAGGATTTACGACAAAATCTACACCCTCGAGGATCTCTTTAGAGATCTCGGCGACCTTCTTCGGGGTCTTTTCGCCGGAGATATTTGCCGAAGTTGAGACGATAGGTTTGCCGAACTTGTAGAGCAGTTTTTGGCAGAACTCGTGGTTAGGCACACGCACGCCGAGGGTTCCCTCCTCCGGGATAAGGTTTGCCGCCACGCCCGATGCACCCGGAAGGATAAGGGTGAGTGGTTTTGTCGCCATCTCCATCACCTCAAAGGCGATACCCGGAGCCTTATTGACATAGCGGACAACCATATCGGCATCCTTACAGAGGACAAGCATCGACTTTTTGTCGGCACTCCTCTTAAGGTCATAAATCTTCTGCACCGCCTCGGCATTTGTAGCATCGCAACCAATTCCCCAGACTGTATCGGTCGGGTAAAGTATAATTCCGCCACTGCGGAGCACCTCAAGTGCAAGAGCTATTTCTCTATCCATATCGAAAATATTTACTATTTTAGTGCAAAGTTAAGAAAATTACCAACTTTTTTATAACTTTGCGGTCTGGAAATCAAAAAAATAACAAAATATATAGCAATTATGGGAAGAGCTTTTGAGTATCGTAAAGCGCGAAAGATGAAGCGTTGGGGTCATATGGCTCGCGTCTTCACTAAACTTGGTAAGGAGATTGAGATTGCAGTTAAGGCAGGTGGTTCTGATCCGTCGGCTAACACTCGTCTTCGAATCCTGATGCAGAATGCGAAGGCTGAGAATATGCCTAAGGAGAATGTTGAGCGTGCAATCAAGCGTGCAACCGACAAGGATGCAGCTGATTACAAGGAGGTTGTATATGAGGGTTATGGTCCTCACGGCGTAGCATTCCTCGTTGAGACTGCTACTGACAATACAAACCGTACTGTAGCGAGCGTTCGTATGTATTTCAACAAGTGCGGCGGTAGCCTTGGTAACTCAGGTAGCGTGGCATTTATGTTCGAGCACAAGTGTGTATTCAAGTTCAAGGCTGAGGGTGTAGATCCTGAGGAGCTCGAGCTCGAGATGATCGACCTTGGTGTAGATGAGTTCTACGCTGAGGAGGACGGCATTACCGTATATGCAGCTTACGAGGCATTCGGTGCTATCCAGAAGTGGCTTGACGATCAGGGTTACGAGATCGTATCAGGTGAGGGTGTTCGTATCCCAACTGACACAAAGGAGCTCGACGCAGAGGCTCGCGAGGCTGTTGAGAAGCTCGTAGAGAAGCTCGAGGAGGATGACGACGTTGTAAACGTTTACCACACAATGGCTGAGGTAGAGGAGGAGTAGTCCAAGACTGACATAAAGCAAAAAAGGGAGGCGATTGCCTCCCTTTTTTTACTTCGTTACATTACGGAACGGTAACTTCAGCACCCCAAAAAATGCCTCACCAAAGATACCACTCGACATCTTCGAAGTACCTGCAAAGCGGTCGATAAAGATAATCGACTCCTCGGCAATACGGAAACCGTGCTTCCACGCGGTATATTTCATCTCTATCTGGAAACCGTAGCCGACCATCTGCACATGGTCGAGGTTAATCTTTCGCAGCACCTCTGCCTTATAGCCGACAAATCCTGCCGTAGCATCACAGACAGGCATACCTGTTACAATCTTGACATACTTCGATGCGAAGTAGCTCATCAGCAAGCGACCGAGAGGCCAATTCACCACATTCACACCCTTTACATATCTCGAGCCGATAACCACATCGGCATCGTTCTCAAGGCGTGCAGTGAGGCGCAGCAGGTCGTCAGGGTTGTGCGAGAAGTCGCAATCCATCTCGAAAATAAGGTCATATCCCGCATCAAGTGCCCACTTGAAACCTGCGATATAAGCTGTACCAAGACCCAGCTTGCCACTGCGGCAGATAAGGTTGATACGCTCCGGACAACCCTTCTGTCGCTCACGGATAATATCGGCAGTACCATCGGGCGAACCGTCATCGACAAAGAGCATATTAAACTCTCCATCCAACGAGAGCACCTTGTCAATCATCGCAGAGACATTTTCCTTCTCGTTATAGGTCGGAATAATTACAAGTTTTCTCATATCACATCATATTTTCAAATTTTCTCTTACCAAAGATAGCGCGCACCACTATCATACCTTTATATATATAGCGCGACTCACACTTTGCGCCGCCTCTAATCTCTCTACGCTCGGCAGAGAGTCGTCTGTGCCAACGGATAAAGTCCCTCCACGCCGCAAAGACGGCGCGCGCACCCTCCTTATTCCCCTTCAGGGCGTAGCTCATTGCCGCAGCAAGGTCAAGGAGAGGTCGCACAATAGCTACGACAACTCGCTGCAACGGCGTTGCACAACGGAAGAGCATTGCCAGATTGTTGCGGTGGTTGAAAAATATCTTGCGCGGCGAGTTGCTCTGCAGCGTACCTCCGCCAAGGTGGTATACTTTACTACGCGGCTCAACCATAATCTTCCACCCCGCAAGCTGCATACGCCAGCAGAGGTCTATCTCCTCCATATGGGCGAAGAAGTCGCCACACAGACCACCCAAAGCCAAATATACCTCTCGTCTTACGCAGAATGCAGCACCACTGACCCAGAACACTTCGCGACAGTCGTCATACTGACCACTATCGACCTCTGTTGTCGAGAGTATACGACCGCGGCAGAAGGGGTAACCCAAGTAGTCGATAAATCCTCCCGCAGCACCTGCATACTCGAACCTATCCCGTTCAGCGACACTCAGTATCTTCGGACCTACAACTGCCACCGAGCTATCGGCATCGAGCAGCTCAATAAGCGGAGCAAGCCAGCCCTGCGGAGTCTCCACATCCGAATTGAGCAGCACGCAATATTGGTAGCCGTCGAGTGCTGCCAAGGCACGATTATAGCCCTCGGCAAAACCATAATTCTTATCAAGAACGACCTTTTTCACCGTAGGAAACTCAGCATCCAACAGCCTCAGTGAGCCATCTGTCGAGCCATTGTCGGCAACGACAATATCAGCCCCACTACTCCCCGCCACAACAGACGGCAGAAAGCGTTTGAGGTGCTCCTCGCCATTGTAATTGAGTATAACTACAGCTACACTATTCATCGTTACATACCCTTTCTATTGCATCTCAGCTCGCCCGTCTCGGGATCCGGATAGAACTTCCAACGACGGTGCGACCACATCCAACGCGACGGCTCGCGGAGGATATCGCGCTCCAGCTGACGAACATATCGCTCGGTAATCTCGTGCTTCTCGACCTGCTCATCTCCATCATAGAGCAGAGTTATCTCGCCCTTATATCTGCCCGGAGCGACATAGCTCATACCGAGGTAGAGCACCGGCAGATGAAACTTCAGCGCAAGTTGTTCGCCACCCTCGAAGAATATTGTCGGGCGATTCAAGAAGTTATACCAATGCACCTCCCCCTTTGGTGCGGCATTTTGGTCGGCAATAAGACCCAAGAGCATACGCTTGCCATCCACACCACTCTGGCGATGTTCGAGGAAGAAGCGTATCAGCTGACTGCTCGGAATGGGAAGACCATCCTTGCTGACGCGCAGATGGTAGTAGAGTTCATCCCACACCTTGTTTGAGAGCGGATGATAGGCAAATATTGTCAGATGTTTCTCAAACCTCAAGCCCGAGAACTGCGCAAACTCCCAGAAGTTGTGGTGCGACGACATATAGACAAAGTCGCGACCCTCAACAACCTTTCGTACCTCATCCGAGAGGGTCACATCGAGCACCTGCAGACGCTTCTCCATACTCATACCGGCAAGGGTCATCGTTCCTATAACGGTCTGGGCAAGGGTGTGGTAGTAGTCGTTACATATAGCCGCAATCTCCTCTTTGCTCTTCTCGGGAAATGATGTTGTAAGCTGCGCGATGATAAGTTTGCGACGGTAGCGCACAAGATATCGCATAACAAAGTAGACGAGTCCACCCAGACAGCCGTAGTGAAACCAACTGGGTGTTATAGCCACAGCGCGGCACAACACCCAGAGCGCACGCGCCCCGAAACTCATCTTACCCTCTTTGTAACTACTCATAATCCTCTATCTGCTCCTCTTCAGCCTCTACAGCCCTATTTTTAAGCCCCTTTCCTGCAAGGACAATGACAAACTCGCCCTTTGGTTGCTGCGACTTGAAGTGTGCAATAACCTCGGCAAGTGTGCCACGCACAGTCTGCTCGAACTTCTTTGTCAGCTCACGCGATACAGCTACCCTACGCTCCGCGCCAAAGACCTCGGCAAGCTGCTCAAGGCACTTTACAACACGGAACGGAGATTCGTAAAATACTATTGTGCGACTCTCCTCCGCAAGCTCCATAAGGCGCTTCATACGACCCTTCTTCTGCGGTAGAAAGCCCTCGAAGCAGAAGCGGTCACATGGAAATCCACTCTGCACAAGCGCAGGTATGCAGGCTGTAGCACCCGGGAGCGTCTCAACCTCTATACCCTCCTCTACACAGGTACGCACAAGCAGAAATCCGGGGTCAGAGATACCCGGAGTACCAGCATCGGAGATAAGCGCCACATTTCTGCCCGCCTCTATAGCCTCGGCTACGGCACGAACTGTCGCGTGCTCGTTGAACTTGTGGTGCGAGCGCAACGGCTTCTCGATATTCAGATGCTTGAGAAGCACCGACGAGGTGCGAGTATCCTCGGCAAGGATAAAATCGACCTCCTCCAAGACACGAATTGCCCTGAGCGTTATATCTTCAAGATTTCCTATCGGCGTAGGAACAATATACAACTTTGCCATACTATCCCAATTTGCGCTGTAACAGATCCATCATAAGTTTAGCACCCTCCGACGACGGACGCCAAGCAAAGTTCTCGGCAATGTAGATAATGCAGTCGTCAAGGTTGTCCATCTTCTCCAACTCATCCATCGTCTGCTCATAGAGGGCAGCATCGTCGTCAAACAGATCTCTGATAAGCATAAAACGGTCCACAACACTTATCGCACCACGCAGTGTCTCCACAGGGCGATCCTCGGCTACACTCACTACGGGAGTAATCGTATCTGCAATAGTTGTTGTCGGAGTGATAACCTCTCCCAACACCTTGTTCTCGCTATCCACAATCGGCTCCACCTTCGGCTCTGCAACGGGTGCAGGTGCAGGGGCTGGTGTTGGCTCGGGCTCTGCTACAGGGGCAGACTCTGCGACGGGCGCAGGTGTTGGCTCCACTTTCGGTTCAACCTTCGGTGCAGGTGCAGGCTCATCCTCATAGAGCGCCATAATCTTACGACGCGACGGGGTCGAACGCTTTACTATCGGCTCATAGTCGCCAAAGAGCGACGGCTCGACAACCACCTTCTTCACCTCAGGCTCAGGCTCAGATACCACCTCCGACTCAGGCTCTACAATAGGCTCGGGTTCTGCCTCAGGCTCATCCTCCTCAGGCTCAAATGCCTCGTCAATATCAAAATCCTCCTCGACCTCTACAACGGGCTCGGGTTCTGACTCAGGCTCGGGTTCTGGTTCAGCCTCAACAACGGGCTCCGGCTCGACTTCGACCTCCGACTCAACCTCCGGCTCTGTCGGCTCGTCTTCAAGCACAATATCCTCTTCCTCTGTTGATGGTGGCAGAATAAACTCCACCTCAACCTCTGGCTCAGCCTCCTCCTCGGGAGTTGGCATTACATATGGTGCAGGCTCCTTACAAAGCTGCTCGA
The DNA here is from genome assembly GCA_947367255.1 of uncultured Alistipes sp. GTDB lineage: Bacteria > Bacteroidota > Bacteroidia > Bacteroidales > Rikenellaceae > Alistipes. The sequence continues at coordinate 18,248 of CANBCZ010000001.1, read as the reverse complement.
CGCTCATAAAACGCAGAGACTCATAGGCTTGGCGAATTTTATTGAGTGCTGCATCGCGATCAATCTCGAGATGATTTACCCCAAAATCCTCAACAAGCGCCGCAGCCCTCAGAAGTTCCTCTTTAATTTGATTAAGATTCATATCTTCACTGTAGTATTTTCTAATCTGCGAATTTAATATTTTTTACTTAAAACTGCAATTTTCGATGATGAAAAATTACAGTTTTAAGCGCTTTTGACTTTTAGTTATTAGCCTTTGGCTAATTCCCGCACTCTCTTTTGCAGTAAAACACACACATCTTGCACCCCATTTTGTTGTCAAAAGTGGGGCAGATACTCCGCTCGGCATATAAAACAGCGAAGGGCTGTACTTGTGCGTACTGCCCTTTGCTGATTTTATATGTTAGCGGAGATAGGTGCCCCGCTATCACTTCAAAAGTCGGTGTTCCATTCGCCGGCAGCGGATAGACAGATAACTGGTCGCTCCGTCTCAACCCCCTTAAGCCACTGATATGCCTTATACATACAATAGCCGTTGCCGGACTTCTCACCGCCGAGGGTATAGGCGATGACGCAGGCGTGGTTGCGGGTGCGGTAGTACATACTCTTTACACGAGAGAGATACTCGCCAAGCAGAGCGGGGTTATTTGACGGCGTGCCGCCAACGGTACGGTCGTCGCCCTTTGAGACTGGATTTATCGAGGCGCGCTCGATGACATACATACCGAGTTTGTCGCAGAGTTCATAGAACCATATCGGCTGCGGAGAGTCGGGCTTTAAGGTATTGATACCCTTAGATTTAAGGGCAAGAATCTCCTTGCGGGTCTCGGTACGGTTTTTAGCAGAGTTATAGGCAGCGCTCTTGATAGTTATCGCTGTTCCGTTACGATAGATTTTACCGTCGGTAAAGGTTGTCTTTCCCGCACCGATATAGAGCGGAATATACTCCACCGGCTTACCGCTTCGCTTAACATAGAGGGTTGAGCGGTAGAGCTGCGGCTTGCTTGCGCTCCAGAGGTATCGAAGCTCCGCGCCCAAATCGACACGCACCTTGAGAGTGTCGCGACTTCTACCGGGAACGGTCAGCTCGCGAACGGCATAATCGACCAACTTATTCTCGGGAGTGTAGATGTCGTAACCGAGCGAAATGGTCTCCTCGAAGTTGAAACTATTGTCGGCAATAAGGTCGAGTTCGAGGTGCAATTTTTTATCGTCACCCACAACAATTGCCGCATCGAAATCGTAGATTCCTGTGCGGTGCTGCGCGAAGATATAACAATTTGCAAATCGCTCACCCTTAGGCACTTGCAACCCCTCGTCAAGTTCTGCACAAGCCGACGGACGGGAGATAAGCGTAATCTTATTTGCACCCTGCTTGAGGCGTGGCGAGATAAAGTAGTCGGACGGCGTGATACCATCCTCCGATGAGAAGGCAACGGCACCATTTATCGCCACATCGTAGCCAGAGCGGATATTCTCGAGGTGCAGATATGTGTTGTAGTCATTCCACGACGCAGGGACATCAATCTCCATCTCAAACATCTCGAGCGCACCCAAAGCCCCGCTGCTCTTCGGCACAAACGGGATATGGTTTACCGTCTGCGAGTGGTCTGACTTGAGCGCATCCTCACGAGTATCGTAGAGCGTAAATTCACTGCGAAGCACCCTCTGCGCCGAAACAGCACCACAGAGAGTTACCAAGATGGCAAATATTGCAAGTTTTCTCATTGTTTGTCCTATTATTTTGCAAAGATACGATTATTTTTTGTAACTTTGCAGGTTAGAAAACAATTAAACACAAAATAACTATGCGCATTAGTGAATTACTTAAGTCTACCGCCTACAACACAGAGGTTGTTGTAAAGGGTTGGGTTAGAACAAAGCGTGGCAACAAGAATGTAGCTTTCATTGCTCTCAATGACGGTTCTTGCGTTGCCAACATTCAGATTGTTGTCGATCTGCAGAAGATTGCCGAGGAGCAGCTCAAGAGCGTAACTACAGGTGCCTGCATCGCTGTTACAGGTACTCTTGTCGAGAGTCTTGGTGCCGGTCAGGGCGTAGAGGTACAGGCTACATCTATCGAGGTGTATGGCACTGCAGACCCTGAGACATATCCATTGCAGAAGAAGGGTCACTCACTCGAGTTCTTGCGAGATATTGCATACCTTCGTCCACGCACAAACACCTTTGGTGCTGTGTTGCGTATCCGTCACGCAATGGCTTATGCTATCCACAAGTTCTTCAACGACAAGGGCTTCTACTACTTCCACACTCCGCTTATCACAGCATCGGACTGCGAGGGCGCAGGCGCTATGTTCCAGGTGACTACTATGGATATGAACAACCTGCCAAAGGGTGAGGATGGAGCTATCGACTACAATCAGGACTTCTTCGGCAAACCTTGCTCGCTGACAGTTTCAGGACAGCTCGAGGGTGAGCTGGGTGCACTTTCACTCGGTCAGATCTACACCTTCGGTCCTACCTTCCGCGCAGAGAATTCAAACACTCCGCGTCACCTTGCAGAGTTCTGGATGATCGAGCCTGAGATGGCATTCTACGAGCTTGAGGACAATATGAACCTCGCTGAGGAGTTCCTCAAGTACCTTATCCGCTATGCACTCGAGAACTGCCGCGAGGATCTGGAGTTTATGAACAAGATGTGGGACAAGGAGCTTATCGAGCGCCTGAACTTCGTGCTCGAGAACGACTTCGTTCGCCTCGACTACACCGAGGGTATCCGTATTCTTCAGGAGTCAGGTCGCAAGTTCGAGTTCCCTTGCCACTGGGGTTGCGACCTGCAGTCTGAGCATGAGCGTTACCTCGTAGAGGAGCACTTCAAGCGCCCTGTTATCCTTATCAACTATCCGAAGGAGATCAAGGCATTCTATATGAAGCAGAACGAGGACGGCAAGACCGTACGCGCAATGGATGTATTATTCCCAAAAATCGGCGAGATTATCGGCGGTTCGGAGCGTGAGGCAGACTATGGCAAGCTTCGTGCAAGAATCGAGGAGCTTCAGATTCCGGAGAAGGATATGTGGTGGTACCTCGACACCCGTCGTTGGGGTTCTGCACCACACTCAGGCTTCGGTCTGGGCTTCGAGCGTCTGCTGCTCTTCGTAACCGGCATGGGTAACATCCGCGACGTTATTCCATTCCCTCGTACACCGAAGAACGCAGAGTTCTAAGAGGCTACGACTCCGGTTTGAGGCGAAAAAAATTGTTAGTTTATGGCACTATCACAAAGACAACAACTTCTGCAGCAGCAGAAACTTTCGCCCCAGCAGATACAGATGATAAAGCTGCTGGAGCTACCCGCAGCTATGCTCGAGCAGCGCATCAAACAGGAGATTGAGCAGAACATCGTCCTCGAGGAGGATCACTCCGAGACCGAGGGCGAGGAGCCAAAAGAGATATCTATGGACGAGTATCTGAAGGCGGACGACACCCCTTCATACAAGACTCGTCTGAACCACTACTCAAAAGACGACCGTCCTCGAAATTTCCAGATTTCGGGCGGTCGTTCTTTGCAAGAATCGCTTATCGAACAGCTCGGTTTCAAGAATCTGAACGACATTGAGCGACAGCTGACCGAGTTTATCGTCGGCAGTATCGACAGCGACGGATACCTGCGTCGTGACCTGCAATCACTCTCTGACGATATAGCCTTCACCCTCGGAATTGAGGTGACGACAGATGAGCTGGAGCGCCTGCTCGACATCATCCAACACCTTGAGCCTATGGGAGTTGGAGCTCGCGACCTTCGCGAGTCACTGCTGCTGCAGCTGAGCGGTCAGACACTCGACACCCCTGCCAAGCAGCTCGCCTACGACATCCTCAAGAACCACTTCGAGGAGTTTGTAAAGAAGCATTACGAGCGTATGCTCTCGCGTATGGGTGTTACCGAGGAGGAGTTTCGTGCGGCGGTGCAGGAGATACAGCACCTCTCCCCAAAACCGGGCAACCTCTTTGCAGAGGATAGCGACAGTGCGCCATACATCATCCCCGACTTTATCCTCGACTATCGCGACGGAGTGTTCGACCTTCAGCTCAACTCCTACAACATCCCCGAGCTGAAGATCAACCGCCACTATATGGATGTCATCCGCCAGATGCAGGGCAAGAGCGACAGCCGTATGAGCGAGCAGGAGCGTGAGGCTGTGCAGTTTGTCAAGAGCAAGATTGATGCAGCTAAGTGGTTTATGTCGGCGATAAAACAGCGCCACGATACCCTTATGCGCACTATGCAGACAATCCTCGACTATCAGCAGGAGTACTTCAAGGATGGTGATCGCAGCCATCTTAAGCCGATGATTCTCAAAGATATAGCAGACCTTACAGGACTCGATGTATCGACTATATCGCGCGTAGCAAACAGCAAATATGTGCAGACATCATTCGGCATCATCCTGCTAAAATCGCTCTTCTCGGAGGCTATGCAGACCACCTCGGGCGAGGAGGTCTCGAGCTACGAGATTAAGAATCTGCTCGAGAAGTGCATCGAGCAGGAGAATAAGCGCCACCCGCTCACCGACGAGCAGCTGATGAATATCCTCAACGACAAGGGCTACTGCATCGCCCGCCGCACCGTGGCAAAATATCGTGAGATGCTCGGGATACCAGTTGCCCGTTTGCGTAAAGAGATTTAGCTGTTGGCATAATAGGAAGGGAGTATCTGCGGATACTCTCTTTTTGTTTTGTTGCTAAACTTGGCACAAAGATTGCCCACATCTGCTCTGTAAACAAAAAACATCAAAACTATGAGAAAATTTTTACTTTCATTATCGGTTGTAGTTGTTGTATTGGGTGGACTCTTTGGCTGCTCACAGCAGAAAAAGTGGAACAGAGAGCAGCGACAGGCTCTGCGTCATATGCTGCGTGACTATCGAGAGATGGTCTACCTCGAAAATCTTACCGAGGCTGAGTATATGCTCTTTGCAGATGAGGTTGCGGCTGCAATAGAGCAGAACTTCCCCGTCTACACAACATTTATCGAGATGCCTGCCGTAAACGATACGGTGCAGGTCTATGTGGTAACGACCATTGTCGATCAGCTCAATGCCGATGTGCGTAATATGCGCCACCTCTTCCCTTACAACTCGCTTGTACAGTCCAATATCCTGCCATCGGGTCTTGATCGCGTGCAGCAAAATGCCTTCTACCGCTGCCTTGCACAGAAGGTCAATAACACCTACCCCGATGTCGAGAGCTTTGTAAATGCTATGCTCTCGGACACAACATCTATCTCTACAATCAACACTCTGCAACAGCAGTGCGCCACCGACCTATTCGGCTGGGAGATAGATATTATCGAGATTGCGGACTAAAATGGGGAAGGGCTATTGGCTATTAGCTCGTCTTACCGTAAATAGGGAGATTAGGGAGTTTAGAGAATTTAGAGAATTTAGGGATTTTTTCTTAAGTTCCTCAAACTCCTTAAGTTCCCTATATCCACCTTAATTAAAGAGATGCAAATTTGTTGTCAAAAGTCTGTAGGTGCGGTATATCGTAAAAAATCTCCGGATGGGACATACTAAACGTATTTCCCATTCGGAGATTTGAGGGATATGCCGCAGATGCGGGCTTTTCACAACAAATTACTTTTGGCGGAAGTAGATTTGAATAGGCACTCCAGAGAAATCATACTGCTCTCGGATGTGGTTCTCCAAAAAGCGGCGATAGTTCTCGCGGATATACTGCGGAAGGTTGCAGAAGAATGCGAACTGCGGAGTTGGGGTTGGCAGCTGCATTGCGTACTTGATACGGATATACTTACCCTTCACGGTTGGTGGAGGGGTCTGCTCGATAATTGGCAGGATAAAGTCGTTGAGCTCCGAGGTCGGGATGCGACGAGAGCGCGAATTGCAGACGCGGATAGCGGTCTGGAGCACATCGAGGATACGCTGCTTGTGGAGTGCAGAGGTGAAGATGATTGGAATATCGCTAAATGGAGCGAGCTTTTTCTCCAAGAACTCCTTCCACTCCTTCATTGTATTGTTCTCCTTCTCGATAAGGTCCCACTTATTTACCACAATCACGCAACCCTTGCGGTTTCGTACGATAAGGTTGTGGATATTAAGGTCCTGCGACTCGATACCCTGCTGTGCGTCGAGCATCAGCACGCAGACATCCGACGCCTCGATAGCGCGGATAGAGCGCATAACGGAGTAGAACTCCAGATCCTCCATCGTCTTACCCTTCTTACGCATACCGGCAGTATCGACAAGATAGAAGTCCATACCATACTTGTTGTAGCGGGTGTGGATAGAGTCGCGGGTGGTACCTGCGATATTTGTAACGATATTGCGATCCTGACCCAGCAGTGCGTTGGTCATAGATGACTTACCAACATTCGGACGACCTACAATGGTAATGCGTGGCAGATCCTCCAGCTGCTCGGCAGCACAATCCTCAGGCAGAAGCTTGAGAATCTCATCCATCAGCTCACCTGTACCGCTACCGGACATAGAGCTGATGCAGAACGGATCGCCCAGACCGAGTGTGTAGAACTCGTGCGAGTTGTAGATCATCTCGTAGTTATCGACCTTGTTGCAGACAAGAATCACGCGTTTCTTTGCACGACGCAGAATCTCCGCCATCATCATATCCAGGTCGGTAACACCTGTACCCACCTCAACAAGGAAGAGGATAACATCCGCCTCCTCGATAGCGAGCAACACCTGACGGCGAATCTCGTCCTCAAAAATATCTTCACTGTTTACAGTATAACCACCTGTATCGATAATCGAAAACTCACGACCATTCCAGTCGGTCTTACCATAGTGACGGTCGCGTGTAGTACCGGCAGTGGCATCGACAATAGCCTGACGCTGACCCACCAGACGGTTAAAGAGGGTACTCTTACCCACATTCGGACGACCTACGATTGCTACAAGACTCATAATTGTTATTGGGGTAAATACCCCCTTTTTAACGGTTTATAATATATTCGAGGTATTTACCCCAATAACAAGCATTCTCTGAATGCTGTCATATTGACATTCCCTCCAAACCTCCCTTTGGCAAAGGGAGGCTTTGTTTCGCAAAGCGAAACGTTCTTCCTCTTACCTGCCGGATGGTAATGGACTAAATCCGCTGCAAAGGTAATGAAAAGCAACGGGAGTACAAAATTTTGAGTAAGTTTCGTAGAAAAATGGCGTTTGTTTCACAAAAATTTACTATTTTTGGCATTATGAAGAGGTCTCTTCTTATATTGATTGCCGCGATAGTGTTGGGTGGTATTGCGCAGGCGGGGGTGCCGGGCGTAAGGACCGAGTTTGGCGTGGTGGCGGGAGTAAATCATCCCATTGCCAAGTTTGACACTACAGGCACATCAGTTGCACTGAAGGCAAACACAGGCTTTACGGCGGGTGTACATATGGGGCTGAGGATTGTCGGCATATTCGGTTTACAACCCGAGATTCTCTACTCTTTCAACAAGATTGCCCTGACGGACGAGAAGCAGAACTTTGCGACCGATATTCGTTGCAACACCCTGCAGATTCCGGTACTTGTATCGCTGCGCGTGGGTCTTGTGAGGTTCAATGTAGGTCCCGTGTTCAATGTTATGGACAACCCGACCTACCTCGACCGCAATCAGGAGAAGGTGCTCTTCGGTCCGGTAAATCCGACCGTCTCGTATGCTGCGGGCGTGAGCGTATGCCTCTTTGACAAGTTGCTTGTCGATGCGAGGGTTTCGAGCGGATTTAAGGCTATGGAAAACTGCATCTCCTACGACGCAAAGATAGAGGGGCAGTACATAAAGACGACAATGATTAACGCACAACTAAAAGTAGGAATATTGTTCTAATGACAGAGACAGAAGGCAAAACAATATCGGTCGAAAATATCGACACCAGAGAGCTCTATGGAGCAAAAAATGTCTATCTCGAGCAGATAAAGGCATTGCATCCGAAGCTCAAGATTATCGCGCGCGGACACACCCTCAAGGTGCTCGGTGCCAAGGGCGATATTGAGCGTTTCGAGCGCCGTATGCAGTCGCTCATCGACTACTACGACCGCTATGGTCACATCTCGAAGGAGGTTGTAGATCAATCCTTTGCGGCAGGTTTCACAACGGGTGATGCTCCAAAGGAGGGCGGCACCCCTATTCGCGACAATGAGGCGATAGTCTACGGCAACAACGGCATCGTGGTAAAGGCTCGCACAGAGAACCAGCGCAAGCTCGTTTCGCTCTACGACAAGAATGACCTTATCTTTGCCACAGGTCCTGCCGGTACGGGTAAGACCTATACGGCTATTGCCCTTGCAGTGCGTGCACTCAGAGATCGTCAGGTGCGTCGCGTGATACTTACGCGTCCGGCTGTCGAGGCAGGTGAAAAGCTCGGATTTCTGCCGGGCGATATGAAGGAGAAGCTCGATCCATACTTGCAGCCGCTCTACGATGCGCTGAACGATATGATTCCGCCGCTCAAGTTGCAGAAGTTTATCGAGGACGGAACGGTGCAGATTGCGCCACTTGCCTATATGCGTGGTCGTACGCTCGACAACGCCTTTGTAATCCTTGATGAGGCTCAGAACACCACTCGCTCGCAGATAAAGATGTTTTTGACTCGTATGGGTCGCAATGCCAAGTTTATCGTTACGGGCGATGTTACGCAGGTCGATCTGCCACGCAAGAGTGACAGCGGACTTGTTCGCGCGATGAATACCGTTCGCGGCATAAACGGCATCGGTTTCGTGGAGTTTGATCGTACGGATATTGTGCGCCACGAACTTGTGAAGCATATTGTCGATGCCTTTGACCGTCAGGACGAGTTGGAGAATGTACTGCGTCGCCAGCGCAGAGAAGAGGAGAGTAACAATGATAACTAAAACACTATAACAATGAACAAAGATTTTAGCGCGCTCAAACCGGCGCTTGTTTGGAAACATTTTGCGGCAATCTGTAACATTCCGCACCCATCACACCACGAGGAGAAGATCCGTCAGTATGTAGTAGATTTTGCCAAGGCACAGGGTCTTGAGTACGCTGTAGACGAGGCAAACAATGTATATGTTCGCAAGGCTGCTACAGCCGGCATGGAGAACCGTAAGGGTATTGTCATTCAGGCACACCTCGATATGGTTCCGCAGAAGAACAACGACAAGGTTTTCGACTTTGAGAACGACCCTATCGAGGCATATATCGATGGCGATTGGGTAACTGCAAATGGCACTACACTCGGTGCCGACAACGGTATCGGTGCTGCGGCAATTCTCGCAATTTTGGAGGATAATTCGCTTGTACACGGTCCTGTAGAGGCACTCTTTACCGCTACCGAGGAGACCGGTATGGATGGTGCTTTCGGTCTTAAGAGCGGAGTACTTCAGGGCGATATTCTGCTCAACCTCGACTCTGAGACCGAGGGCGAGCTCTATGTAGGTTGCGCAGGTGGTCTGGATGCAAACATCACCCTCCCTTATACTGCCGAGGCTGCCCCTGCAGGTTATGCAGCTTATAGCCTTGAGGTTAAGGGTCTTAAGGGCGGTCACTCGGGTATTCAGATCGGTTACCAGCGTGCAAATGCCAACCGCGAGCTCTTCCGTCTGCTTAACCACACCGCTTGTGATGTTCGTCTGGCAGCAGTTGATGGCGGCGGATTACGCAACGCCATCCCTCGCGAGGCTACAGCCGTAGTCCTCGTTGCTCAGGCAGATGCAGCAGCTTTCGAGGCTGAGGTTGCAGCATTTGAGAAGACACTTGTTGCAGAGTTTGCAAATATCGAGGATAGCATATCAGTAAAGCTCGCTCCTACTGCTGCTCCTGCAGAGATTATCCCTGCTTGCGTTGCAGACAAGCTTGCAAAGGCAGTTATCGGCGCGCCAAATGGTGTTGTAAAGATGTCTGTCGAGATGGAGGGTCTTGTGCAGACCTCTTCAAACCTCGCTCGCGTGGTATCTGACGGCAAGAGCGTAAAGATTCAGTGTCTGCTCCGCAGCTCTGTAAACTCCGAGAAGCACGCACTTGGCGAGGCTATCAAGGGTGTATTCGAGCTTGCAGGTGCGACAGTCGAGCTTACAGGCGACTATGACGGCTGGAAACCTAATATGGAGTCACCAATCCTCCACACTATGCTCGCATCATACGAGTCACTCTATGGCGTAAAGCCGGCTGTGATGGCTATCCACGCAGGTCTTGAGTGCGGTATTATCGGCGGCAAGTATGAGGGTCTGGATATGATCTCATTCGGTCCGACAATCTGCTTCCCACACTCTCCGGATGAGAAGGTGGAGATTGCATCTGTCGAGAAGTTCTACTCGTTTCTGCTCCATACGCTTGCAAACGCACCACTCAAGTAGGCTCTATAAATTAGTATGACTTACGAACAGATAATCCCCGACCACTGGTTTGTTATCGTAAATCCCACCTCGGGTGCAGGATACGGACTGAAGGACTATCCGAAGATTGCCAAGCTGCTGCGCGACAATCAGATATACCACGACGCCGTATTTACCGAGCATAAGTACCACGCCGCCGAGCTTACCGTAGAGGCGGTAAACAAGGGCTATCGCAAGATTATCGTTGTCGGTGGCGACGGCACGCTGAATGAGGTGGTAAACGGACTGTTTATACAGAAGGTATGCGAACCGAAGGATATCCGCCTCGCAGTTATCGCTGTAGGTACAGGAAACGACTGGGTCAGAACCTTCGGCATCCCGTCACACTACTCCGAGGCTATCCGCGCCATCAAGGAGGGCAAGACCTTCCTGCAGGATGTGGGAGCAGTGACATACACAGAGTCCAAATTTACTCAGACTCGCTATATGGTAAATGTGGCGGGTCTGGGCTTTGACGCCTTTGTAATCTCAATCTTCAACCACTGGAAGGCAAAGGGATTTAAGGGTCGTTGGCTCTACATTGCCGGCATACTCAAGGCATACTGCCAGTATAAATCATCGGGTGTAAAGATTGTGGTCGATGGCGAGCAGATATACAACAACCTGCTCTTCAGCATTGCTGCAGGTGTCTGCAAATATAACGGTGGAGGTGTTATGCAGCTGCCAAAGGCAGTTGCCGACGACGGATTGCTCGATATAACCCTTATCAAGCCGCTCCACTGGTGGCATATCGTCTTCCGTCTGCGCAGACTCTTCAACGGTGGCATCTACTCTATCGGTCATATCCGCCACGCACAGGGCAAACATATCCACATAGAGTCTACCCCGCCAATCAAGTTAGAGTGCGATGGCGAGCTTATGGGCGGAACAGATGTCGATATAGAAATTATCCCGCAAGCAATCCGCGTGGTGGTTACCAAGGAGTTTTTGGAGTCACAGAAGTAGAACTGTCAGCCATTGGCATAGAAAAAAAGAGGACAAATTGTCCTCTTTTTTGTTGTGGGTTATAACATTCCCTTATACTCATTAAGTTGTATAACAAGCGGTAGTTCAAGGCTTTCGAAGGTAAGAAAACCGCAGCATACTAAAGCGTATGTGAGGATTTTCGAGCCGAGAGTAACGCAGAAATACCCTTGTTAGACGGCTTAATATCTTATCCACTTGTAAAGCTCCTTAAATGTCGGCTTCTTACCGTGCATAAATATACCCACACGATATATCTTGCCGGCAAGCCATACCATAACTATAAATGTTGCATAGAGCAGCACCAGCGAGGTTACAACCTCCCAAGTCGGAATACCGCTCGGGATGCGACCCATCATAACAATTGGAGCGGTGAACGGTATCATCGAGCACCAGACGACAAGCGGGCTGTTCGGGTCGTTCATAACCATTGTAAGGATAATGAAGGCGAAGATAATCGGAATCATTACAGGCGTTGTGAGCTGCTGTGCATCCTGCACCTGATCTACACTTGCACCGATAGCTGCATACATCGCCGCATAGAGCAGAAATCCGCCCATCATAAAGAGCAGCAGAAGCAGTACAATCTGCGAGATATATCCCGTATCCATAATTGACGAGAGCGCAGCTATCGCCTCTATATCCATATCCGGAACCATTGCCGCAGCATCTGCACCCGCTCTAACCGCCTCAACACCTGCCAAAATATCGTCAGGCATTACGGCAGGGATAACCGCCGCACTTATAACGATAAGCAGCACGCCCCAAATAGCGATCTGCGTGAGAGCCACCGAGGCAACGCCCAAAATCTTACCCATCATCATATCGAACGGACGAACTGTCGAGACAAGCACCTCGAGAATTCGCGAATTCTTCTCCTCGATAATGCTCTGCATAACTATCGAGCCATAGACCACAAGGAAGAAGTAGAGCACAAAGCCGAGTGCAATACCCACAAAGCTCGATGCAGCCGATGAGGTCGCCTCGCTCTGCTCTGCGCCATTGCGGAAGGTCGAGAGGTTTATATTCACCTCAACCTGCTCCAAAATACGCTTCAGATCGCCAACATTGAGCGCTTTGAGTCGCTCTGCCTCGATAATCTCCTCCACCTGACCGGCTATCGCCTCCTCGATAAGCATCGAGGATGATTGGTTTGTATAGAGCTGTATATTGTTAGGATTTTCAACTATATCGCTACCGATAAACAGCACACCAAACTCCTCGCTCTCGAGTGATTTTTTAAGCTCTGTCTGCAGGTCGCCATCCTCGATAACTACAAACTGAATATCGTCACCACTCTCCAACTGCGGTGCAACAATTCCGCTCTGGTCGATAACCGAGACAGCCTTTGTCTCGCCACGCACGAAGAACATAATCACTGCAGGAGCCGCACTGAGCGCCAGCATAAGCAACGGCATAAGCAGCGTGGTGATGATAAACGACTTTTTGTATACGCGCTCCTTAAATTCGCGCATTATGATAAGACCTATATTTCTCATACCTCTACTTGTTTAAGCTGCCCTCTACGGCGCGGATAAATATATTGTTCATGCTCGGGATAATCTCAGTAAAGCTACGCAATTCAACCGCCTCATTTACCGCCGCAATTACGCTGCGAATATCCTCATTCTTTTCGATATGAATCTTTGCCGATGTCAGCCCCGAAATCTTGTCATAGTCACTCTCAAGCACATGGCAGAGCTCTGCAAGCGGTGCAAAAGCGCTCTCCTCGCCGCGATACTGAACGGCAAAGATGTTGTTGCCGTGGCTGCGACGAATATCGTCCACACGACCCGAGAGGATGTTTTTCGACTTGTTAATCAGCGTTATATGGTCGCAAATCTCCTCCACACTCGACATATTGTGGGTCGAGAAGATTACCGTTGCGCCCTGATCTCGAAGTCGGAGAATCTCCTCCTTGAGCAGATTGGCATTTATCGGATCAAAACCCGAGAAGGGCTCGTCAAAGATAAGGAGCTTCGGCTGATGGAGTACCGTTACGATAAACTGAATCTTCTGCGCCATACCCTTCGACAGATCCTCAACCCTCTTGTTCCACCAATCCTCAATGCCGAAGCGGACAAACCACTCCTTCAGACGCACCAGCGCCTCGTAACGAGAGAGTCCCTTCAAACGAGCAAGGAAGAGTGCGTGCTCGCCCACCTTCATCTTCTTATATAGACCTCGCTCTTCGGGAAGATAACCGATACGGTATATATCTTGCTGTGTAATCGGCTTGTCCTCAAACAGAATACGACCCTCATCGGGCACGGTTATACGGTTGATTACGCGAATAAGAGTTGTCTTTCCTGCTCCATTCGGACCGAGCAGACCATAGACCGAGCCTGTCGGAATCTCTACAGAGACATTATCAAGTGCCGTATGCTCGGTAAAACGCTTGGTAATGTTCTGTGCAGTAATTATATTGCTCATAATGTACTAAATATTATGATAATTTATTGACAAAGATAGAAAATTTTTATTACATTTGTACCAAATTGCGAAAAAATGGATAAGAAATCAGTTCTCGTTTCTGGTGGTGCCGGATATATCGGTTCACACACTGCCGTAGAGCTTATTGCGGCAGGATATGATGTAGTTATTGCCGACAACCTCTCAAACTCGGATATGTCGGGTGTTGAGGGCGTTCGCGCCATTACCGGCGTAGAGGTACCGTTTATCAATGTCGATTGTTGCGACAAGGCGGCATTTGCCGAGCTGTTCAAGCAGTACAACTTCGACTCAGTCATCCACTTTGCAGCGTTCAAGGCTGTGGGAGAGTCTGTAGCAGACCCGATGAAGTACTACCGCAACAATCTGCTCTCATTTATGAACATCATCGAGCTTATGCGCGAGTATGGCAGACAGAACATCGTCTTCTCCTCTTCGGCTACCGTCTATGGCGAGGCAGAGGAGCTGCCTGTAACCGAAGCCACCGAGCGCAAGCCCGCTACAAGCGCATACGGAAACACCAAGCAGATGTGCGAGGATATCCTCCGCGACTCTGTTGCCGCATATCCGGAGTTGAAGGGTATTGCCCTGCGATACTTCAACCCTATCGGTGCCCATCCGAGCGCACTTATCGGCGAACTTCCGCGCGGTGTTCCGCAGAACCTCGTGCCGTACATCACCCAGACCGCAGCGGGCGTACGCGAGTGCCTCTCCATTTTCGGTGACGACTACCCTACCGAAGATGGCAGCTGTCTGAGAGACTATATCGACATTGTCGATCTTGCCAAGGCACATGTGGCAGCCATAGACCGTATGGTCGAGGGCAGAGGAGCCAACAACTACGAGATATTCAATGTCGGCACAGGTCGTGCAGTATCGGTATTCGAGCTTGTCAAGACCTTCGAGAGGGTGAATAACCTGAAGCTCAACTATAAGGTAGCACCACGCCGCGCAGGAGATGTTGTTGCCGTATGGGCAGACACCGCCCTTGCCAACAGAGAGCTTAATTGGCACGCCGAGCGCACTCTGGAGCAGACACTCAAGGCTGCTTGGGAGTGGGAAAAACGAGTAAGAAATATAGAATAAAACAGTATAACTATGGAGTATAGCAATATCCTTAACCAGTACGCACCTGCAATGAGCGCAGAGCAGGTTGCAGAGATCGTTGCACAGGCAAAGACCGCAGCTGCAAAGAATGAGAATGTCGAGGTCTACAAGTTCTGTCTTTCGGCTATCGACCTTACAACCCTCACCTGCAACGACTCTGTCGAGTCTGTTACAGCATTTGCACAGAAGACCGTAACATTCAATGAGGCATATCCGGATGTACCAAATGTGGCATCTATCTGCGTCTATCCGTCATTTGTCGAGACAGTAGGTCTTGCTGTAGACGGTACACCTATGCGCATTACCAGCGTTGGTGGCGGCTTCCCTGCATCGCAGACCTTCCTTGAGGTAAAGATGCTCGAGGTGGCTATGGCAGTTGAGAATGGTGCCGATGAGGTGGATATCGTTCTTAATGTCGGCAAGATGCTGACAGGCGCTTACGACGAGGCTGCAAACGAGGTGGAGATGATCCGCTCGGAGATGGATGAGGATGTGGTTCTGAAGGTTATTATCGAGTCCGGCGCACTCAAGACCCCTGAGCTTATCCGCAAGGCGTCACTTATCTCTATGGCAGCAGGTGCAGACTTTATCAAGACCTCTACCGGTAAGATCGACGTTGCCGCAACCCCTGAGGCTGCAGTAGTTATGTGCCAGGCTATCAAGGACTTCTACGAGAAGACCGGCACAAAGGTAGGTTTCAAGGCTGCAGGTGGCGTAAAGACTCCTGAGGATGCAGCACTCTACTACACTATCGTTGAGCAGATTTTGGGCGAGCAGTGGCTGACCACAGACCTGTTCCGCATCGGCGCTTCATCGGCAGCTAATAATCTGTTGTCAGCGATTGTCGGCAAGAGCGTCGCACACTTCTAAATTCGGATTTAGGGGGGGGTACTTAAACTACCAAGTTCATTACAACCACCCTACACTTTACGACAATTTGTTGTCAAAAGTGCGTAGCTGCGGGATATTGTGCAAAAAAATTAGTGGCGGATAGTACTAAAAAGTACAGCCGCCACTAATTTTTTAGGAATGTGCCGCAGATGCGTGCCTTTCACGGCAAATGCATACGGATTATCGAACCTTGAAATCCGGATCAGCCTTCATAGGTATCGGCATCGAACTATAATACCCCGACTCAAACTTATCGCGAACAGCCTTGAAGGCGTTGATGGTGTACTCTACATCCTCCATGGTGTGTGCAGCGGTAGGGATTACGCGCAGGATAATCTCACCCTTAGGGATAACGGGATAGATTACGATAGAGCAGAAGACGCCATAGTTCTCGCGCAGATCGACGATAAGGTTTGTACCCTCCTCATTGCCGCCCTTCATATATACAGGGGTCACAGGCGACTGAGTAACGCCGATATCGAAGCCGTTCTCCTTAAATCCACTCTGCAGTGCGCGGGTAATCTCCCACAGTTTCTCCTGATACTCAGGGTGGTTACGGATAAGTTCAAGGCGTTTGAGGGCACCGATAACCATAGGCATAGGGAGCGACTTTGCATAGAGCTGCGAGCGCATATTGTAACGGAAGAGGTTGATAAGCCAACGCGGACCCGACACAAAAGCGCCGATACCTGCCATGGACTTTGCGAAGGTATTGAAGAGGACATCTACACCATCGACAACGCCGAAGTGAGCCGCAGTACCGCGACCACCGGGACCCATAGTACCAAATCCGTGTGCATCATCCACCAGCAGGCGGAAGTTGAACTCCTCCTTCAGCTTGACGATAACATCGAGGAAGCCCAGATCGCCCTTCATACCGAATACACCCTCGGTAATAACAAGCACACCACCACGCTGCTCCTCAGCAAGGTCTGTAGCGTGTTTGAGCTGCAGGCGCAGAGATGCCTCGTCGTTGTGAGCAAAGACAAATCGCTTACCCTTATGCAGACGCAGACCGTCGATAATACAAGCGTGAGCCTCAGCATCATAGACAACAACATCGCGCGGAGTGAGCAGACAGTCGATAATCGAGATCATACCCTGATAACCAAAGTTGAGCAAAAAGGCATCCTCCTTACCCACAAACTCGGCAAGCTCGCGCTCCAACTGCTCATGATACTTGGTCTGACCGCTCATCATACGAGCACCCATAGGCGCAGCCATACCGAACTGTGCGGCACCCTCGGCATCTGCCTTGCGCACCTCCGGATGATTTGCAAGTCCGAGGTAGTTGTTAAGGCTCCAGTTGAGCATCATCTTACCTCGGAAGCTCATATGAGGACCAATCTCACCCTCGAGCTTCGGGAATGCGAAGTAGCCGTGTACACTCTGCATATACTGACCGATAGGTCCGCCACTATTCTTCTCCAGACGTTCAAAAATATCTACCATATATCAAAATGTTTATAGTATTAGTTAATTATACAAAGGTAATTAATATTCCAAGAAGTTGTTCCGTAAAAATACCTAATCCGGTCATTTTTTTTACAAAAACAATATTTACACGACCTTGTGCGTTATATATACGAGAGCCAACCACAGTCTAACCTTAAAAACTAAAACGTTATGAAGACTGCAAGATTTTTCGTTCTGGCATTTGCTGCCCTTGCGGCTCAACTTGCCTCTGCGCAGAGTTATAACTCTCGCACCTATACCGATGTTTTGGGTAACAGAATTATCGAATACACTGACAACTATGGTCGTTTAACCCGCAAAGAGAGGGTCGAGGTAGATGTTCTCGGAGATACTGTAGTGACTGTAACCGACGCCTATGGTCGTCAAATTGAGCAGATTACCTACCACACCGACATCCTTGGCGCTACAATCATCACCATACGAGATGGCTACGGCGTGATTATCGAGCAGATAAAGTTCTCGACCAACATCTTTGGCAATGCCGTGACAACCATCACCGACAGATATGGTCACACCGTTCGCTACAAGGAGTCGCACTACCGCAACTACGAGCGTTTCTATGCCGGATATATAGATATCCACCGCAATCGTCCACGCCACGAGGTGCAGCGTCCCCCACAGCGACCACCGCACAACGCGCCAAGACCAAACGGTAATGCGTATCGCCCGAACCACCAAAACCGCCCTCCACAGCAGGGTCAGCGACCACCGCAGTATATGGGGAGCAAGCCAAACCACAAGCCTCAGGGCGAACAGCGACCATCGCAGTTTGGCGACAACAAACCTCAAAATCGCCCGCCACAGCAGGGTCAGCAACCTCCACAGTTTGGTGGCAACAGACCGGGCGGAAAGCCGCAAACTGCTCCAAACGGAGACAAAAATAACCATAACAGACCGCAGCCAAAAGGTCAAAACCAAAAAAATTTCAACAAGAAGTCACCGCGATAAGTGGTGACTTTTTTTTGCGCAAACAGCAAAAATAGGGGGTATCTTATATTATTATATATATAGGTATAGCC